>CACYTF010000023.1 GCA_902777335.1 uncultured Eubacteriales bacterium | reverse complement strand
AGAATTCCCTTCGGTACATCCATAAGTCCGGCACTCAAAATCAGATACTCGAAAGACTCCGGTGCATACAGGGTGCAGTTCACATTACTCGTTTCCAGATATCGAAGAACCTTCCCTATCTCCGAACCAAAGGCGGAACCGTCTACTATGGCCAATACTGTTTTGTCTTGAACGCTCCGAATGCTATCATAGACATTGCTCTTCCCATGAGCGGAAATACATCTGCCACCATAAAGCATATGGAAGTATTCGTATCCAGAATTGGAATCCTCCGTGATTACTGCTTCTGGCTCTATCGTCCCCTGCGGATCAAGATGATACAACTTGTACATTTCATTATAGACTCGTTTATAAGACTTGTACTTCTGTGTATCTGATACATTTCTTAGACCATAGATTTCGTCGATACTGTAGGGAAGCTGGCTTAAATCATCCCGTGATACGATCACAAAATAGTTATCTGAACCCTTGACCAATTCCGCAAATCGCTGGGAGCGAAGGAACCCTGCGGTCTCATCTATAAAGACGATTTGACTGTTCATGGAAGACAGTCTCAGTTCCCAGTCGACTGCGGTGAGCACCGTGCACTTCACATCACAGATCAGGGTAATTCCCGAAGACATTCCGTTTGTTTCATGCTCCTGGATCAGGCGGATCAACTCCGTTTTTCCGGTCGCGCTGTCTCCCTGGAGAATTGTGATGTTTCGCTTAATTGTAAGAAAGTAATGGACCTTATTGTTATATACTTCTATCTCATATTTCCCAACCATGCCAGTGCCTCTTCACAGGAGATGATGATCCATCACCGCTTCGTTCAGTTCTTTCATTGAGTGCACGATCTGGTGCAGGTTTACGATCTCGATATCAAAACTTTCTTTTCCAAAGTCCATCAGATAACCCAATCGAATTGTCAGATTCTTCTCCTGTCCGATCTTTAATATCCACGGTGCGCAATTGTCTCCGCAGGCTGACGCATTAAAGATATGATCTGAATCAAACCTCATCAGAATCAGTGTTTTTACGCCGCCGGAAAGCCTCTCAGTTGGGATTGCTCCTAAGAAAGGACTGTCAATCAATCTTGGCCCGACAACATCCGACCCGTCTATATCTTTGATCATCTGCTTTGTAAGCGGGTCTGTGATCCATTCTTCTTCATAAGTATTATTAAAGAAAACATCCGGATTAAAGATGTACTTTTCTGACTCAATATCTCCGTAATATATGCTCAGCATAGCATTTGCCTCTTCGTTGAACTGCTTTCCGCCATGATTTACATCTTATTTGGAGCCCGATGCATATCCAGCCGACATCACCGAAAACACCTGTGAATAATCTCGATAATTCTATCCTGCTGCCCTTCCGTCATCTTGTTATCGCTGGGAAGACATAACCCTCTCCGGAAAATATCAGCTCCTACATCCACTCCAGAGCCTTTTATGTACGCATTTGTGCGGCCTCTACCATTTCCTTCGACCGTAACAAACGGATTCGTCCGGTAGATCGGCTGCATATGCATGGGCTTCCAGATGGGGCGGCCTTCCGCGTTGAAAGCGGCGATGACGTCCAGGATCTCCTGCGGGCTGCTCTTTCCGCTCACGCGCTTGTACAGGTAATCCTGCTCGCCGCGCATCTGCGGGGCCATGGCGTCTTCGTCGATTAGAAGGCAGCTCAGCCAGAAGTTCGGGACGCTGTTCACGGCGTCGAACGGGTTCAGCTTAACCGGCAGGTCCTTCAGGCCTTCCTCGTACCGCGCGTAGATCGCCCGCTTCTGAGCGATGTGTTCCTCCAGGTACGGAAACTGCCCACGGATGATCCCGGCGATGATGTTGCTCATCCGATAGTTATAGCCGATTTCTTCATGCTGATACCAGGCCGCGTCTTCACGGCTCTGGGTGCTCCACTTGCGCACCTTGTTCGCGTCCTCGACGCTGTCCGTCAGCAGGAAGCCACCGCTGGAACCGGTGATGATCTTATTGCCGTTGCCGGAAAGTATGCTCAGATCGCCAAAGCAGCCGGTCTGGACCCCCTTGTATGTAGAGCCGAAGGATTCCGCGGCGTCCTCAACGATCAGCGCGCCGTGCCTGTCGGCGATGGCTTTGATCTCGTCGATCTTTCCCGGCGTGCCGTAGAGATGCGCCACGACGATGAGCCGCACCTCCGGGTAGATCTCAAACGCCTTTTCCAGGGCCACGGGGTCCATGTTCCAGGTGTCGCATTCGGTGTCGATGAATACCGGAACGCCGCCCTCGTAGCAGATCGGGTTCACTGTGGCGTCGAAGGTCATATCGCTGGCGAACACCCGCCTGCCCTCAAGGCACCCATGGCCCACGGCGGGCTGGCCGTACAGCTTTTCCCCGCAGAGCTTGATGGCCAGATGCAGCGCCGCTGTGCCGGAGCTCAGCGCCACCGCGTGCTTGCGCCCGATCTTTTCGGCGATCTGCTTTTCGACCGCGTTGATGTTCGCGCCGATCGTGGAGACCCAGTTGGTCTGGATGGCCTCGTCCACCCACCTCTGCTCGTCACCGTGCATGGTGGGTGAAGAGAGCCAGACCTTGCTCTCAAACGGCTCAATATCGGTAAACCGAGGATCGTTTTGGATTGTGTTCACGTCAATACTCCCCCGCAACACAGTCTTACTGGTCTTCGCCCACGACCATGGCGGCGTACTTGCTGCCCTTCGCCTCGGCCGCAGGGGCCATCTCCGGATGATAGGTGCTGACCATGGCCGCCACCAGCTCCCTGATGTTCTTCTTGTTGCTGTACGCCGCGGTCATCAGGCCGTCGAGCTGCTTCAGAAACTCGTCCGTGTCAAACGGTATCGGGCAGCCGATGTGGATCAGGTCGTTGTCCGTCTTCCGCAGCCCTTCCTCCGCCATCAGCTTTTCCTCGTACAGCTTCTCGCCCGGGCGCAGGCCCGTGTACACGATCTTGATATCGACGTCCGGCTTATAGCCGCTGAGCTTGATCAGGTTGCGGGCGAGCGTATCGATCCTGACCGGGCTGCCCATGTCGAGCACGAATATCTCGCCGCCGTGGGCATAGGTTCCCGCCAGCATCACCAGGCTGACGGCTTCCTTGATCGTCATGAAGTAGCGGATGATGTCCGGGTGCGTGACCGTGACGGGGCCGCCCTCCTCGATCTGCCTCTTGAAGATCGGGATCACCGACCCGTTGCTCCCCAGCACGTTTCCGAAGCGGACGGCCACAAATTCAGTCCTGGTGTTCCTGAATATCTCGCCCGTCCCGTCCTTATCCGCGTTCTCCGAGCCCATATGGGTGAACAGCTGAGGGATCTGGTCCGCTTGGCCCGCCTTGATCTTCGCGTCGAAGGATTGTATGATCATCTCGCACAGCCGCTTCGACGCCCCCATGATGTTTAAGGGGTTGACCGCCTTGTCTGTACTGATGAGCACAAACCTTTCGCAATCATGGACCATGGCCGCGTAGGCCGTCTTGTAGGTGCCTATGGCGTTGTTCTTGATCGCTTCGTTCGGGCTGTCCTCCATGAGGGGAACGTGCTTGTGCGCGGCGGCGTGGTAGACGATCTGGGGCCTGTACTCGTCAAACACCTCAAACATCCTGCGGCTGTCGCGGACCGAGCCGATCAGAACCACCAGATCCAGCTCCGGATATTTGTGCCTCAGCTCAAGCTGTATGGCGTAGGTGTTGTTCTCATACACATCAAATATGATGAGCTGCTTCGGGTTGTGGGCCGCGACCTGTCGGCACAGCTCGGAGCCGATGGACCCGCCTCCGCCGGTGACCAGAACGACCTTTTCGTTGATGAAGTTGAACACTTCCGTCATGTCGGCCCTGATGGGTTCGCGCCCGAGCAGGTCCTCCACCGACACATCCTTCATCGCGCTGACGGTCAGCTGGCCGAGCACAAACTGGAACATCGCCGGGAGGGTCTTGATCTCGCAGCCGGTTTCATTGCAGATACCGATGATTTCCTTCCGGTCTTCGGCGCTGGCCTTGGGTATGGCCAGGAAGATCTTGTCGACTTTGTATTTCTGAACGTTGACGAGTATGTCGTCCCGGCCGCCAACGATGGGCACGCCTTCGACAAAACGCCCCCACTTGTTCGGGTTGTCATCAATGAAGCAGACGGCCTTGTCGTTCAACTCCTTCGCCGTGGTCAGATCGCGCAATATCATCTGGCCGTGTCGCCCCGCGCCGATGATCATGACGCGGTTCGACGTGTCATCGGTATGCCCCAAACCGGCGCGAAGAAACAGCAGAAGGCGGTAGGAGAAGCGCGGCACCAGCAGCAGGATCAGCTGCATGCCCGACCCCCACAGATAGTAGGACAGGGGCATGCGGCCGTAGAGCCCGGAGATCAAAATCATATGGATGATCGACGCGGTGACTGAGCCGGAGAATGTCTTGGTCAATTCACTGTAGCTCGCGTATCGCCACATGCTCCGGTACATCCTGAAGAACCAGAAGAGTATGATCGCGCCGATCGAATAGGGTGTTATAAAGCACTGGTAAGGTTGCAGGTATCCCTGAGGAATGGCCGAATAGACGCAGTCAAACCTGATCCAAAGCGCCAGAAAGTACGAAAGATGAATGGTCGCAAAATCACAGATCATGAGGCAGATTGCCATGATCTGCCAGTGTTCCAGCTTGTGGCCATTCATCTTTTGCCGGTGCTCTTTATCCATGTCCTCAGTACCCCCCACCCCGCATTTTTCGGGGACGTCTGTCTATCTGAAGGGATCATTTTCCCGATATTTCAACTTCATGATTTATAGAGTATATTGATAGAGTTCCAAAACGCTCGCCGCCAAAGGGCGCCTCATCGGGCACGCCGCCCGGCGTTGAAAGAAAAAAACCATCAGCGCGTTTCGTGGTAAAACGCGCTGATGTCGCTGACCACAATTACTTTTTGACGGTAATCCTGATAAGCTTACTGGTCCTGAAGTGGTTGGGGCTCTCCTTGCTGGTAATGGAAATAGTGGCGGTTCCGTAGTAGCCCTTCTTGATGATGACCCTGCCACCCTTGACATAGACCTTGGAACTGGACGATGACCAATTCGTAAACTGGGTCGATGCCTTCGTGTTGGTAATGCTGATCGAAGTGCTCTGCGTCTTATTCTTGTTACGGATAAAGGTCTTCTTGCCAACCCTGATCCTGAAGGGGTTCTTCGCCTTCTTGATAACAAACTTCGTCGTCTTCGTACCGGTATAAGGAGCTTTGGCCGTGATCTTAACCTTATAGGAACCGGCATGGATCCGCTTCCCATACAGCGTTACCTTATAGTACTTGGAAGAAACCCTTTTCCCCGCAGTATCATATACCTTGATCGAGGGAGACTGCTTCACACCATTGTAAGTCACCGACGATACCTTCACTTTACCAATCGCTTTGGCAGTCGGAGACTCAGCAGCAAAAGCCGGCACGGAAGCGATCAACAGTGCCATTACCAACACCATCGGCAACAGCACCTTCCAAATCCTGTTCATGGGACATCTCCTCCTTTCTTGCATGATGGGTGTATATAGAAAACGGCGCTTAACCACGGTGGCGCCGTGATCTATCAGGATTCATCCGATTTCCCGTAATACTCGCTGTAGTACTTGCTGTAGTACTTGCTGTAGTAGCCGTAGTACTTGCCATAGGCGCGGTTGCCGGTCGCGACGCCGTTGAGCACCGTGCCCAGCAGGCGGCAACCGGTGGTATTCAACTGATTCATGCTCTGCGTGATCAGGCTGCGGGGCGTCTCGCCGCTGCGCACCACCACAATGGCGCCGTCGCAGTATTGCGCGATCAGTATGCCGTCGGAAACGGACAGCAGCGGCGGGCTGTCGACGATCACGTAGTCGTAATGCTCCTTCAGCGTCTTGAACAGCTCCCCGAACCGAACGTCCTCGAACAGGGAGGACGGGTTCTGCAGCAGGTTCGTGCAGGGCACCATGTCGCCGTTTTCCACGTTGGTGTGGTGGACCACGTCATCGTACTCCGCCAGGCCGGAGAGGTAGTAATCGAGGCCCTGGTAATCGGACTCGCATTCGAAGCGCAGCTCCTTCTTCATTATGGATTTGCGCAGGTCACAGTCCACCAGCACCGTTTTGAAGCCTGCCTCGGCCAGCATTTTCCACAGGTAGACCGCCACATGGCTCTTTCCCTCATTCGGCACGCTGCTGATGACGAGGATGGTCTTGATCTCCGTGCCGCTGAACTTGACGTTGACGCGCAGGCGATTCAGGGCTTCCTCGGCCGCGTAAGGCAACTCGGGTATTGTCAGTTTGATCGTGCTCACGGTGTGTTGATTCCTCGCTATTTCTGTATTTGGTGAAGCGCCGCAGGATTTCGGATAGACCGCACAGGCGCGGGCGGATTATGCCGCCCGCCTGTGCTTCCTCCGAAGATGGCCTCTCCTGTGGACGTTCTGCTCAAAGGCGCCCACATAGGGGATGGTCGTCAGCGGCGCGGCGCCGAAGTACTTCTCCATATCCTCGGGCGTTCGTATGGTTTCGTCCATCATCATCCTGATCGCGAACCAGGCGCTGCACATCAGCGCCCCCAGCATACCGCCCATCAGCATATACTTCGTATAGCTTGGGTTCGCCTTGCTCCTGGGCAGGCGGCCCATCTGCGCAATGTTCGGCGCCTCGGTGCTCATGGTCTCCGGCAGATACTCCACCGCGACGGTCGCCAGCGTGTTGACGATATCCATCGCCAGCTCCGGCGATTCGGCCGTGGCCGTCAGCTTGAGTATGCGCGTGTCCGCCGGGTTGCTGACCTGGATCGCCCGGGCCATCTGGTTCGTCGTCCAGTTGAGCCCAAGCTTTTCGCTGACGCGGTCCAGCACGGGGTAGCTCATGATCAGTTCCTTGTAGTCGCTCTTCAGCGACGAGCCGATATTCAGGTCCGTCAGATCCACCACGGTGCCGCCGGACGCGCTCACGATGTAGATCGAGGCGGTCGACTCATACGTGGGGTGGATGAAGAAGTAGGCGTATGCGTTGAACAGGAGCGCCCCCAGAAGGAAGAACAGCACGATGTAGTGCGCTTTATCGAGAAGGACAAGCGCAAGCTCAACCAGGTCGATTTCCTTGACCGGTTGAGGGGGCTGGGCGTTCGTTCTCTGGAGTGTATTGTCTGTTTTGGTCTGATTCATATCGCTGTGAGCCTCTCTTTGATCGGTTTCTGTATCTCTGCGGCTTATCGTCCGCCATCATCTTCCGGTGGATTGCCGTCGGTTTCCCGTTTGTTCGAATCAGCGGCCTCTTCCCCCGATTCCCCGGAAGATGTGTCTTCCCCGAACCGTACCTCGCGCACGGGAACGTGCGTGGTGCTCTGTTCGGCCTTATAGTAATACAGCTCTATCACGGCATCCCGCACGCTGTCCCTGTCCGCTTCGAAGGTGGCATAGCCCAAATCGTCTATGCCGATGCTGCCCTCTATCGTCACGCTCCCCAGATTCTCGCATTCGGTCAATCCGTTGATCAGCCGGCTGAATGCCTTTCCGTTCATGTTGGTGACCATGTCCGGCAACAGCGTGTCATAGACGTTCAGCGCGTACGCCGCGTCCTCCCTGGCCTTATCGAGCATCTGCGCGCGCATCGCGTCCAGATACACCTGCTGGCGCCGCATCCTGGCTTCGTTGGTGTCATCGTCCGCCATGCCCATGCGGGAGCGCACAAACGTCTCCGCCTGGGCATCGGAAAGGGTGATCGTCTCTCCCTTCACCAGCAGCGGGTCGATGTTTGAGAAATCATCCTCGATGGTGACGGTGACGCCCCCGGCCAGCTGGTTGATCTTCGGAATGGCGGCAATGTCCAGGGCGATGTAATGGGCGATCTCCATGCCGCCCAGGTAGTTGGAAACCGCTGCCACCGCGTTCTCGCAGCTGACAGTCCCGCCGTCGCCCACGGCGTGGGCGTAGGCGATCTGGATTCTGCTGGTCCCCTGATCCTCGCCGTTTACATCAAACCAGCGCACGTCACAGATGGTGTTTCGGTTGATGGGCAGCAGCTGATAGGTCATGTTGGTGTGGTCCACGACCAGCAATTCCAGCACATCGCACTGCCCGCCCAGCACGTAGCCGTCGCCCTGGGCGGCGGTATTGTCTATGCCCATGATCAGGTAGCTTCGGATGTTCTTCTTCGGGGTACAGAGTATGCCGCCGACATCCTCCACTTCCGACAGGGCGGCCGCCTCTTTGGCCAACGCTTCCTCATCATAGACGATCTGCGTGCGATCGGCCTTCTGCGTGGCGTATATGCCCACCGCAACCACGAGCAGGGCAAGAACCAACAGCACGATCGATCCTTTTCCCTTGCTGCCCCGGGAAGACAAAGCGCTGCGCTTCATCATGCCCTCAGCTTCATCAGGCGGCGCATCAATTCGGATCCGGCCTCCGGATACTTGTGTTCAAAGTAGATCAGTACGCCAAGCGCCATGCACAGAAGCACGCATAAAACAATGATAACCGTCCTGTTTCGATCCATTGAGCTCACCTTCACTGCTATACTGTATGCCATATCCCGTTGTATTGCGGCCCCGGCTGCCCCAAGCCCGCATGAAGGGCATCAGCCCTCCGGAGCTTCGTCCGCTTCCTCGGGCTCTTCCTCGATTTCTACCACGGATTCTTCGTCGAGCTCATCATAAGGCGTTTCGTCGGGCTCTTCTTCGATTTCCTCGGCTTCTTCGGGCGCTTCCTCGGGCTCTTCCTCAACCTCTACAATGAGCTCATCGTCGCCGTACTCGACCATCTCTTCTTCCTCGCCCTTTTTGAACATCATGCCCTGAGCCGCGTTTTCAACGGCGTCGTCCCAGAGGATCACATCGACCGTTTCGGCAGGGGTGACCGAATCGTCGGTGTATTCCCCTTTGGTAAAGGTCGCCGAACCCTCGGTGTATTCCACCGTGGTGGAGACGACTTCCCCTTCTTCGTCACAGATCTCTTTGGTCTTCTGGCCCACTCCCACCAGCGCGCCGGTCTCTTCGTCAAGGCTGCAGGTATACTCCCAGATCAGCTCTTCGGACTCGCTGATGTCCCACATGATGTATACGCTGTATCCGTCTTCCAGCACATCGATGAAGATCGAGGCGTCATCGCACAGCCACGCGCCCGCAAAAGGATCGGCGGCGGCTTCCTCCGCCGCTTCGCCCTGTTCCGCATTCTCCTGCGCGTCAGCCGCGTTCCCGTCGACCGCGCCCTCGGCCATCGCCGTCATCGGCAGGCAGGCCAACAGCGCCACAAGAACCATGCAAAGAAACATCTTCACGTTCTGTTCCTCCCTCTGTGTGTCTGATCCCGAATGTATCCCTCGGGCCCGCTCTCAATGCCGACGGCCGGCTACACCGGTGAATCGCCCCGGAAGAGCAGCGCTTCGGACAGGCGGTCGATCCTGTCCAGGCTCGCCTGCCCGAGCTTCTTCCGAATGACCTCGCGTCCCGCGCCCAGGTTCGGAGCGCGGTGACCCATGTTGTGACAGTCGCTTCCCAGAAAGTGGACCTGCTCATTCTTCACCATTCTGACCAGCTTCCCGCGCATGCGCCAGTCCAGCAGGCCCTCGGCGTTGATTTGGACCGACACGGGCATTTCAAGCAGCTGCCGGACCAGCTGCCCGTTCTCCCGCATCGCCATGTAGCGCTCGATGTGCGCGAGAATGATGTTGAAGCCGCGCTCCTCAATCAGCTTTTGAACCTCGTCCACGTCCTCCTCGGACCATTGCCTGAACGGCATCTCCAGTAGGAGGCTGTCGGTCTTCTCGATCTTCAGCGCCTCGATCTGTTCGGCCTTGCCGATACCCCGGAAGAAGGCGACCTCCGCCCCCAGCACGATCTCCGGAAGGTCCGGGCCCATCCGGGCATCCAGCGCCTCCCTGGCCGCGCCGCGCCGCTTCAGAAAGCTGTCCACGCGATCGCGTGTGGCGTAAAAGTGGGGGGTGGCAACCATGCATTGCACCCCTTGCTCGGCGCTCGCCTTCATCATGGCCAGCGACGTCTCGACATCTCTGGCCCCATCATCCACACCCGGCAGGATGTGACAGTGCATATCAACAACAGTCATGTCCGCTATTCTTCTGGTGTGGAGGCCGGCGGCTCCACCCACGCGTATCCAAGTTCCATGATTTCCCATTCCCCTGGCGATCGATGCCAGGTTCAACCGGCATACGGCTTCGGGCCGCGTTCGGGCATGGCTTCGCCATTGAGACGCCGCAAAAGCCTCTCGCCAGGGTATTTCTATGCCTATGCAGCTCTTACGCTGGGTCGTACACCGCTTCCGTATCCGCTGCATATTTGTGTTTTACACAGGCCTACATAGTACAATGATATCACAGTTACCGCCAATTGTCTATCTCATGCGTAAAGAAATCACCAATATTTTTTAAAGAATTCATATACCCTCCCGTCGTTTACACATATTTAACATCAAGCGCATTTGCCCGCGCGAGGCGGGACAATTCTCGCTTTTTCAGTGGCAAACCTATGGAAACAGTGGGTAAAAAAAGGCAAAGCAGGTTGACACGATAACATAACGGGGATAACATCAATAGAGACGATGGCCGACAGATCGCGCCAAAGGATAGGAGAAAACCATGCAAAGAGATCAGATCACGCATTTCAGCGCTTCCCTCGGGCGGGACATGCACATCATGGTCTATGGACACGCGGGCGTGCCGTTCCTGGCCTTCCCCACCCAGGATTCCATGTGCCGCAACTACGAGGACTTCGGCATGATCGACCAGCTGGCCGACTTCATTGACGGCGGCAGGATCCAGCTGTTCGTGGTGGACACCGTGGACAGGGAGAGCTGGTCGGCCCGCGGCGGCGACAACGCATGGCGCGCGGCCCGGCAGGAGCAGTATTTCCACTACATCGTGGACGAGGTCGTGCCCCTCATCCAAAGCCGCAACCCCCAGACGCCCGCCGTCACCGGGTTCAGCATGGGCGCGGACCACGCGGTCATCACCTTTTTGCGCCGCCCGGACCTGTTCCGCGGCGTGATCGCCCTGTCCGGCGTGTACGACGCCGATTACTTCTTCGACGGCTGGATGAACCCGACGCTCTACGACAATTCCCCGGAGCGCTTCCTGCCGAACATGCCCGCCGGCCACCCGTATATCGCGCTGTACAATGCGCGCAAGATGATACTGTGCTGCGGCCAGGGCGCGTGGGAGGAGGACGGCGTGCGCACGCTCCGCTTCCTCGAAAGCGTGTTCCGGGAGAAGGGCATAAACGCCTGGTGCGACTTCTGGGGCTTCGACGTGAACCACGACTGGCCCTGGTGGTTCAGGCAGATGCGCTACTTTTTACCTTTTATATTGGATGAAAGGGAATGATGGCATGAACTTCGTATTTATCTCCCCGAACTTCCCCCACACCTACTGGCAGTTCTGCGACCGGCTGAAGGGCAACGGCGTGAACGTGCTGGGCATCGGCGATTCTCCCTACGACGGCCTCGAGGCGCCGCTGAAGGGGGCGCTGACCGAGTACTACAAGGTGGACAGCCTGGAGGACTACGACCAGGTCTACCGCGCGGTGGCGTTTTTCGCGTTCAAGTACGGGAAGATCGACTGGATCGAGTCCATGAACGAATACTGGCTGGAGCAGGACGCCCGGCTGCGCACCGACTTCAACGTGAAAACCGGCATACAGTCCGACCGCATCGGCTTCATCAAGGAGAAGTCGCTGATGAAGCGGCTGTATCTGGACGCCGGCATCCCCACCGCCCGGCAGCACGTGGTCTCCACCCGCGAGGCCGCCCGCGCGTTCATCGACGAGGTGGGCTATCCCGTCATCGTCAAGCCCGACGTGGGCGTCGGGGCCACCAACACCTGGAAGCTGGAGAGCGACGCCGATCTCAACGCCTTCTACGACCACCTGCCCGCCGTGCCCTACGTGATGGAGGAGTTCATCGAGGGCATCATCTGCTCCTACGACGCCATCGTCGATTCGAAGTGCGAACCGCTGTTTGAGAGCATGACGGTCTGGCCGCCGGTGATGGACATCGTCGTGAAGGACCTGGACCTGATGTACTACACCTGCCCGGACGTGCCGGAGGGTCTGCGCGCGCTGGGCCGCAGGACCGTCAAGGCCTTCGGCGTGGACCGGCGCTTCGTGCACCTGGAGTTCTTCCGGCTGACGAAGGCCCGCAAGGGCCTGGGCGAGGTCGGGGACTTCGTGGCGCTGGAGGTCAACATGCGCCCGGCGGGCGGCTACACCCCGGACATGATGGACTTCGCCCACTCCACCGACGTATACAGGATCTACGCCGACATGGCGGCCTTCGACGAACGGCGGCTCCCGGAGCCGGCGGAGCACTTTTACTGCGTCTACGCCAGCCGCAAGGACGGCCACACCTACGCCCGCACGCATGACGAGATCATGGCCCGCTACGGCGCGGACATGGTGATGCAGGAGGAGATGCCCCCGATGAACTGGCCGCAGATGGGCCGGTACATGTACACGGCGAAGCTGCGCACCTTCGGGGAGGTCGAGGCTTTTATCGAATGGGTGCAGGGGTGACGCTCCCCGAAGGGCATGACAGGACGGAGGGGGATTGACCGGTGGATACCGAATTCTTGCGCAGATTCCTGCCGATGTACGTCAGGGCGGCGGGGCTGACGCTGCGCCTGGGCGCGGCGGGCATCGTTTTTTCGCTGGCGGTCGGCGCGCTGTGCTGCCTGGCGCGGCAGTTCAGAATTCCCGTGCTGCGCAGGGTCGCGGGCGTCTACATCGAACTGGCGCGCAACACGCCGCTGCTGGTGCAGCTGTTCTTCCTGTACTTCGGCCTGCCGAAGATCGGCGTGAAGCTGAGCGCGGAGACCTGCGCCATCGTGGGCCTGACCTTCCTGGGCGGCGCGTACATGGCGGAGAGCCTGCGCAGCGGGCTGGAGGCCGTGGACACCGCGCAGCACGAGTCCGGGCTCTGCCTGGGGCTGACGCCGATGCAGAACATGCGCTACGTGATCCTGCCGCAGGCGCTGGCCACGGCGATCCCCTCCATCGGCGCGAACGCCGTGTTCCTGATCAAGGAGACCAGCGTGTTCAGCGCCGTGGCGCTGGCGGATCTGATGTACGTGGCCAAGGATTTGATCGGCATGTACTACCGAACGGACGAGGCGCTCTTGATGCTGACGCTTGCGTACCTGGCGCTGCTGCTGCCGCTGTCCGTCGCGTTTTCGCTGCTGGAAAGGAGGCTGCGCCATGCGGGATTTGGCGGTGCTGTTTAAGGGCAACAACCTCCAGCGGCTGCTGGGCGGCCTGGGCGTGACGCTGGAGCTGTCGCTGGTGTCGGTGGCCCTCTCCGTGGCGCTGGGGCTGCTGGCGGGCGTGCTGATGACGCTGAAGAACCCGGTCATACGCGCCGCAATGCGGCTGTGGCTGGAGACGGTGCGCATCGTGCCGCAGCTGGTGCTGCTGTTTTTAGTGTACTTCGGCATGGCAAAGGCGTTCAACCTGCAGCTCTCCGGCGAGGCCGCGGCGGTGATCGTGTTCACCTTCTGGGGCGCGGGCGAAATGGGCGATTTGGTGCGCGGCGCGATCACCTCCATTCCCGTCCACCAGCGGGAGAGCAGCGCGGCCCTGGGGCTCACGCGGGGCCAGACCTGGCGCTACGTGCTGCTGCCGCAGGCGGCGCGGCGGCTGATCCCCCAGGCCATCAACCTGGCGACCCGCATGATCAAGACCACGTCGCTGGTGATGCTCATCGGCGTGGTGGAGGTTCTGAAGGTGGGCAGCCAGATCATCGACGCCGCCCGCTACGACGCCCCCCAGGGCGCGGTGTGGGTCTACGGCGCGGTGTTCTTCCTGTACTTCTTCGCCTGCTGGCCCATATCGTTGGCGGCGGGCTGGCTGGAAAAGCGATGGGCCTGACGAGACGGGAGGCGCGGCATGGAAAACGTTCTTGAAATACGGAATCTGAAGAAGAGCTTCGACGGCAACGGCGTGCTGGACGGCATTTCCCTGTCCGTGCGGGAGGGCGAGGTCATCGTGGTGGTCGGCCCCAGCGGCTGCGGCAAGAGCACGCTGCTGCGGTGCGTGAACGGCCTGGAGCAGCCGGACGGCGGCGAGATTTTGCTGGACGGCAAGCCCATCTCCGCGGGGAACCTGGTGGAGGTGCGCCGCCAGATCGGCATGGTGTTCCAGAGCTACGACCTGTTCCCCCACATGGACGTGCTGGAAAACCTTTCGCTGGGGCCGGTGAAGGCGCTGAAGCGCCCGAAGGCCCAGGTGGAGGAAGAGGCGCGGCAGGCGCTTCGGCGCGTGGGCCTTGAGGACAAGCTGCACGCGCTGCCCCGACAGCTCTCCGGCGGACAGAAGCAGCGCGTGGCGCTGGTGCGGGCCATGATGATGCACCCCCGCATGCTGCTGCTGGACGAGATCACCGCGGCGCTGGACCCCGAGATGGTGCGGGAGGTGCTGAACGTGGTGCTCGACCTGGCGCGGGATGGCATGACCATGCTGATCGTGACCCACGAGATGCGCTTTGCCGAGGCCGTGGCGGACCGGGTGCTGTTCCTCGAGAACGGAAACATCGTCGAGGAGGGCAAGCCCGCCGATTTCTTCCACCACCCCACCACCGAGCGCGCCCGGCAGTTCCTGGACACGTTCGAGTTCACATCGGTAAAAAAACCGTAAACCCATTGACAAACGGTTTGGGAGCGGATATAATCACATCAACCTGATAGGTTAATGGAAGATGGAAGGAGGCGTCCGGCATGTTCACGATCCAGTCCTGCATGTGTTGTATGTGCCGCGGGCGTCGTCCATCGACCTGTCGGCCGTCTTAGCATGCAGGCAAAGGCGGAAACCGGCGGGGCAGATTGGATGCGCGATTCGTCCAACCTGCCCCGCCGGTTTTTTGCCAAACCGAACGACTCAAAGAAAAGGAGAATCACCATGAAAAAGATTGTTGCGCTGTTTGTTGCCCTGATCCTGACCCTGTCCCTCATCACCGCGGCCTTTGCCGACGCGCAGGCCCGCACCCTCGACGAGATCAAAGAGAGCGGCAAGCTCGTGATCGGCGTGTTCTCGGACAAGAAGCCCTTCGGCTACGTGGATGAATTCGGCGAATACCAGGGCTACGACGTGTACTTCGCCCGCCGCCTGGCGGAGGATTTGGGCGTGGCGCTGGAGCTTGTGAGCGTGGACGCGCCCAACCGCGTGGAATACCTGACCAGCGCCAAGGTGGACATCATCCTGGCGAACTTCACCGTGACGCCCGAGCGCGCCGAGGTGGTGGACTTCGCGCTGCCCTACATGAAGGTGGCCCTGGGCGTGGTCAGCCCGGACGCGGCGCTGATCACCTCCGTGGAGGACCTGCGCGGCAAGACGCTGATCGTGTCCAAGGGCACCACCGCCGAGACCTGGTTCACCGCCAACGAGCCGGAAGTGAACCTCTTGAAGTTCGACACCTACACCGAGACCTTCAACGCGCTGCTGGACGGCCGCGGCGACGCGCTGTCCACCGACAACACCGAGGTGCTGGCCTGGGCCATCGAGAACCCCGGCTTCACCGTGGGCGTCGAGACCCTGGGCAGCCTGGACACCATCGCCCCGGCGGTGCAGAAGGGCAACGACACCGTGCTGGCCTACATCGACGATGAGATCGTCAAGCTGGCCGAGGAGCAGTTCTTCCACGCGGATTACGACGCCACGCTGAAGGACGTCTACGGCGACGCGGTCGACCCGGACAACCTGGTGGTCGAGGGCGGCGTGATCGAATAACGCCCGGTGCACAGAAACGGGACGGCGCCTCGGATCGAGGCGCCGTCCCGTTTCCGTTCATTCATCAAATTCCCCGATTCTCCAGGATGCTCCCCAGGATCTCAGGCTCGGCAAACAGCGCGGTCGCGCCGCCCGTATGCCAGAACAGCACGTTGTCTCCCCTTTTGATGTTTCCCCCTTCGACATCCGCCAGCAGCGCGGCCATTCTATGATCGGGAACAGACAAATGCAATAACGATCCAGGGCGGATTATGCTTGAATCTTAACGGGCAATGGCCTATAACAGCTTCAACCTATTTACTTAGTAGGAAGATGAGAACGGAGGAAACCGCCATGAAGAAGATTATTGCCGTGATTTTGTCGCTTGCCCTTGCCTTGAAGGACACGTCGCTGGCCTCGAACATCATGATCACCGAGATGTTCCGCAAGGCGCAGGAGTTCGCGGCGAGCTCGCTCAAATACCTGCTGATCTACTCCGAGGCGGCGCTGATCTACCTGATGTTCTGCACGATCCTGAACGGCGTCCAGAAGCTCTGCGAGCGGAAGCTGCGCGTGGGAAAGTGAGGCGAGCGCGATGTACTACGTGAAGGACATACAAAAGACCTTCGGCGACAACCACGTGCTGAAGGGCGTCTCGCTTACGATCGAGGCGCACAAAACCACGGTGCTGGTCGGCCCCTCCGGCTCCGGCAAGACGACGCTTTTGCGCTGCATCAACCTGCTGGAGATACGATGGATATGTCGCTGGTGGATCAGGTCATCAAGGTCACGGACAACGAGGCTTTCCAGGCCGCGCGCACGCTGGCGCGCACAGAAGGCATTTTCGCCGGGTCTTCCTCGGGCGGGGCGCTGGCGGCCGCGAAGAAGCTGATCTTGGGTGGCGCCCGGGGAAACATCGTGGTGGTGTTTCCTGACAGGGGGGATCGCTATTTCAGCAAGGGACTGTACAGATGATGGTCGCCATGATCCTGTGCCGACGCTTCATTCATCAAATCCCTTAAGGTCATTCCAAAGAAGAAGTCGTGAACCATCGCGTCAAATCGGCGCCACATGGGAAGCGTTCGGCAATGCGCCTGCCTTGGGCAATTTTCCGCGCCGGGCGCGAGGCAGGCGACGGTCGCAAGGGTGCCCTCCGTGAGCTCGAGGATCTCGCCCACGGTGTAATCCTCCGGCGCGCGCGTGAGCTTATAGCCGCCACCCTTGCCGCGATGCCCCTTCAACAACCCATGCTGCACCAGTGTTTTGAGGATGAGTTCCAGATACTTGATGGATATTTCCTGCCGCTGAGCGATTTCGTTCAGCGGCACAAAGCTGTCGGAATTCTGCTCGGCCAGATCCAGCATGACGCGCAGCGCATAGCGCCCTCTCGTCGAAATCATGACATCGCCCCCCACGAAGATTTAATCCTATTATACCGAAAGGAAACAGGGTTTTCAAGTCCAGGTATGGACAAACTGTAAAAAGTTCATATATCCTATTGACCTATTAGGATTATAGGATATATGATTACTGCAGTAGATATTACAAGGAGCGTAGATAGATGCTCAATCAGTTTTCCCGCACACAGCCGCTCCTGGGCCGGCCTGCCATGGATACATTGGCCGCCTCCCGCGTGGCGGTGTTCGGTATCGGCGGCGTGGGCGGTCACGTCTGTGAGGCGCTGGCCCGGTCCGGTGTCGGCGCGTTTGACCTCATCGACGACGAGACGCTGTCCATACTGGTCCACGTCGACAAGATCGAAGACGAAACGGTCGCCATGGAGCGCGACGACCAGATCAGCGCCGTGCTGGACACCCTGGCGTTCATCGTTCCGGACAGGGGCTGATCGCAGAACAGCATTAAACCGCAAGCGCCCGGGAGGAAAGCGATTCCTCCCGGGCGCTTGCTCTTGATCTGCGGCTTTTGGATTCCCCCGCGCTTGGGAGGCAGCCCGCCCTCAGACCGGCGAGGCGACGCCGATCATCGGTTCATCCTGCGAATCCGCCAGAAAGGAATCGACGCGGCCTTTGAAGGCGCTGTCCAGCCGGCTGACGCGGCCTTGGCCGCGCAGCAGCGGGTCTATGTACCGCTTTTTCGCGTGTACGACGATCCCGCCTTCCCCATGTTTGATTTCCCTGTACCGTCTGTAGCGGTGCCATTCGTCCGCAAACCGCCCGTCCATACACAGTTTTTCGATCACATACGGCTCGTCGCGCCAGAGGTCCTCCATGGTGATCACGCCGGCGTCCCTGGCCCTCGCCAGCATTTCCGCAAGCGTCTGCATGGAGAAGCGGTCCGGCTCACAGACGTATATCCTTCCCATATTCAGGGTGCCGCCAGCGAATGTGAGCGCCGCTTCCAGGCTCACAAAGCCCAGCTCATCCTGCCCGTTCTCATCCTGAAGAACCGTCAGCGCGTCCAACATCCACTTTGCCCTGTCGCGGGTGATCAACCGGTAGTTCACCAGGTTTCCCAGCGTATACTCCAGGCGGTCCGCCGACAGGCAAGGGCTGTCGTTGTCCGCGACAGGGTATTTGTGATAGTCGGCCACATCGTCGGTCGAGAGCCCATGCTTGCGCAGAACGCCCTGAATGCCGGCGGATCGTTCAATCATCGCCCGCGTTCCGTCCTCCGTCGCCTCCTGGGTCATGCTGTCGCCCAGCATGAAATCCACCACATGCGCAAAGCAGGGCGTCGCGATGTCATGAAACAATCCCGCCAGCGTCTGCCGGACATCCCCCGTGAACCGCCAAACCAGCAGCGCCACGCCCACGCTGTGGTCAAAGCGGGAGTATGGCTCCTGGATGCGCTGAAACAGCGGGAACGATGTGTATTCGCACCCGCAATTCATGCCCACCCTTTGAAGGCGCCGCATCTCCGGCACTTCCATGGCTTCCGCGACGAAAGGCGGAACAGCCGGAGAATAGAGATCCCACAGGCGCATGATCAGCACCTCCTGTCAGTCGTTTTTCGCCTCCGCCTCCCCAAAAAGCTCCTTCAGCATGAGGTCGCGCCTTTCCAGAAACAGCTTCGTGATCTGGTAGCTTTCCGTCTCTTCATAGCGGACCGGGTGGATACCCGCCTCGGAGAAGTTCAGTATCCGCGCCTCCGGAAGGCCGAGCAATATGGGCGAGTGCGTGGCGATGATGAACTGTGAACCTTCCAGCGCCATGCTGTGGATGTGCAGCATCAGCGTGAGCTGTCTCTGGGGAGAGAGCGCCGCTTCCGGCTCGTCCATCAGGTAGACGCCCTCCCGGCACTCATCCTGCAGGAAGGTCAGGAAGCTCTCGCCGTGGGACTGGGCGTGATAATCCGGCAATCGTCCATCGTCATTGTATTGCAGCGCCGTGGCTGTCGCTACGTTGAAGAAGCTCTCCGCACGGAAGAAATAGCCGGAGTTGCGCTTCCGGTATCCCCGGACCAACCGGATCGCCTCTTCAAGCTCCGATACATCATGGTAGGTGCTGAAGTGATAGTTCTGCGTGCCGCCCTCGGCGTTGTAGCCGTAGGCCACGGCGATGCCCTCCAGCAGCGTCGACTTGCCCGTCCCGTTCTCACCGGCAAAGAAGGTGACATTGCCGTCGAACGCCAGCCGGTCAAATCCCCTCAGCGCAGGGATATCCCGCAGATAAGAATCCCTGGGCACCTGATCCCAGTCGATGGCCGCTTCCCGTATGAACAGCGCTCCTCTGCGCATCACTTCATCTGTCACTGACCGTCACCCCCCGAATGGATTCACGCGAAACCCCTGTCCGTGCCGCCGTCAAGCAGCTCCCGTGTCCGCCCTGCGGCATCGATCCGATAAAGGCGGCAACGCTTGACACGCCGCCGCCGATGCTGTATAATGGTGTTGCAATCGGGAAGCATTCCCGCCGTAGTGGAAACTACAGCAAAACGCCTCCGAGTAGTAGCAGCTACCCGGAGGCATTTTTCATCTAACGCTTAGAGCCGAAATAAATCGTCAATGCGAGACTTGCAACAGCAATCAAAGCCGCGAATAATTCCACGTTCGTCATGCCATCACCTCCCGCCTTTTGTATTCGGCGGGAGCGCTTCCGGGCCATATACAGCATAAACATTATAGCATATGGCCGCGCATTGCGTCAATTCGGAATGCATGGGCGGTCCTGCTGACAGCTTTTCCTGACAGCAGGACCGCCCTTGTGACAGGTCGAAAACCCATTACGCCGCGGGTTCTTCCTCCCCCATCTCCGCCAGGTTTTCCTCGCAGAACAGCGTGATGACGTTCTCGATCATCGCCTGGTCCGCGTCCGCCGGGAAGCCCGCCGCCAGCCAGTAGGCGTAGGGGCCCGCGTTGTACTGGGTCAGCGCGTCCACGTCGCTGCCGTAGCGGAACTCCAGGTGGTAGGTGGTCGCGGGGGTGTCGGGCATCATGAAGAAGTACCGGAACTCGCCCGCGTCCGCGTCGGAAGTCTCGTAGAGCGTGCCGTCCATCATCCCGCCCAGCGACAGCGGGCCGGCGTAGGCGTATTCGTGGCGGAACACCGCTTCGCCCTCCAGCGTGCCGCTGATCGTCGCGCCGTCGAAGGTGATCGTATCCACGCCGTTGATGAAGGCGCAGTCGAACTGCGCGCCGTTGGAGCCGTCGCCGAAGGCGTCGACGGCCTCCTGGCCGTAGATCGTGCCGCTGCAGGCGGTCTTGAGCATCTCGGCGACCCCGGGCGCGGCCTCCTCGCCGACGGCCTCGACGCAGGGTTCGAGCCAGAGCTGGTCGTACTCCGGCGCGGTGATCACCGGGAACAGCGCCACATAGGTGCCCTTCACGTCCTCCAGCAGCTGCGCGGCCGCCGCGGCGTCGCCCGCTTCCGCGCCATCGTTCTCCACCGTGCAATCCACCAGCTCAAACTGGGTCGGCTGGTCGAAGGGCGCGCCGTTCGCAGCGGCCACTTCTTCGTTATAGAAGCCCGCGCCCACGATGTCGCCGACGCCGTCCGCATTCTCGCCCGTCGTCACCGAGACATTCTTCACCGCGCAGCCAGTGAACACGGTCACGGGCATGCCCAGGCTCTCTTCGGCGAAGCCGCCCGCGTAGCCGGTGATGCCGCCGATCCAGAAACAGTTATCGCCCGCGGTGATCGTCACGTCCTCAGCGGTGCAATCGGTGAACTGCTCCGCAGCGAAGCCGCAGCCGGAAATACCGCCCAGGCCGTAGCAGTTATTCCCAGCGGTGACCGTGCCGGTGGCCGTGCAGTCCACGACGCTGGTCATCTCCAGGCCGCCGCCCACAATGCCGGCGTTCGCCGTGCCGTCGGGAAGCGAAATCTCCGCCTGCGCGGAGCAGTTCTCGATCATCGAGCCCATGCCCGCGCCGACGATGCCACCGTACATGCCTTCCGCCGACATCTCGCCGGCATGGGCAGTCATGCTGCCGTTCACCAGCGTCACACCGGAGACGGTGGAGCAATAGGCGTAGCCCACCACGTCCGCGCTCATCAGCAAGGCGTCCACACTGGCGTTCTCCAAGGTGAAGTTGGCGATCTGCGCATTGTTCGCGCAGCCGAAAAGCCCCATCGCCCAGCCCTCGGGCTGGTTGATCGTCAGGTTGCGGATCGTGTGCCCCTGGCCGTCGAACGTGCCGGTAAAGGCCGCGTCCGTTGCGGGGATCTCCTGCTCCTCCTCGCTCTCGCCGGAGGGCGCGTAGGCCCCGATGGGCGTCCACTCAACGCCCGCCAGGTCGATGTCGGCGGTCAAAACGTAATTGCCGGACAGGTTTTCATTGATCGCTGCGAGTTCCTCGACGGTGGCGATCTCGATGGGCGCGTCGCCCTCCGCCAGCGCCATCGCGCCCATCATCATCACCAGTACCAGCATCAGACAAGTCAGTTTCTTCATGGAAAAGCCTCCTTCACAGTGTTTTCTCAATCAGTTCAGCGCCTTCGCCAGCGCCTCCAGCGCGGCGGTGGCCTCGTCGTCCGGCGCGTCGTTGCAGATCACGCTGTCCGTGGCCAGCGCGACGCCCGCGGCGCTGGCGTCCGCCTCCCAGTCGCGCATCCACTGGCCGTCGCCCCAACCGTAGGAGCCGAACAGCGCCACCTTCTTGCCCGCGAGACTGCCCTTCACGTCGTCCCACATGGGCTGAAACACAGATTCCTCCAGCACTTCGTCGCCCATCGCCGGGCAGCCGAGGGCGATGGCGTCGTAGTCCGCCGCCTTCGCCGCGCCGAAGTCGCCGCACTCGATCTTGTCCGCGCCGATGGCATTGACAATCACATCCGCCATGGCCTCCGTGTTGCCGGAGCCGCTGTAGTATACGACCGCAACCTTGCTCATTGGATATTCCTCCTCGAATGATTCTTTATGCCGGACGTGCCGCCACCGTCAGTCTCGACAGCGGGCAGCCCGACGCAAACAGCCTTTGATAGATGTAGATTGGAAAACGGCGTGCTTTTCTTGGATTGACCAATTCGGAAACAATGCTTGACAGGTTCAGTTAGTGTATGCTAATATTACAGTTAGATATATCTAATTCCACTTTTCAGGAGGGCCATATGAGCGCGATCATCATCGGAGGCAACGAGTGCATGGGGCGCACCTACTGCGACCTGTGCGCGAAGTACAACATAACCGCCCGCACGATTCCGCTGAAGAAGGGCAGCTTTGCCAACCAGCTGGGAAAGCCGGATTACATCTTCGTCTGCATGGACACGGTCTCCCATCCCCTCGTCATCAGCGCGCAAAAGGAGGCGCGCAAGCACGGCGCGCAGCTGGTCAGGCTGCGCCGCGGCAGCGCGTCGGCGCTGGAGCGCGAACTGATTCGCGTGACCGCACAGGCGTAAAGGAGAATACTATGCCATGGCCTCCCGTGTACCTTCACGGCAGCATTGGGTTTCGCTCAGGCTCTTTTGATATGCCGCCGTGACCCAGCATGTATTCTTCCAGCAGCGCCGCGTATTCCCCGGGGCGCTCGTGGAGGAACTGGCAGTGCCCCATATTCGGGAATACCCTTTCCGTCATGTCGGGCAGCAGTTTTTTCAGCAGCGCCGCGCTCTTCTTCGGATACGGCTCGCGCCAATATTTGTTTAATCCAACTTGTCATATGCTCCATTCCGCGCTGGCGGTTTGCAGCTGTGCCATGCGATGAAACGCGCTGTCCTTTCGGGCGAGCAGATCCTTGGGACTGCCCTCCTCGGCGACGGTTCCGTCGGAGAGCACCACGATCCTGTCCGCGCCGCTGACGGTGCGCATGCGATGGGCGATGACGATCACGGTCTTGTCCCGAATCAGCCGGGAGAGTGCCTCCTGGATGGCCGTCTCGTTCTCTACGTCGAGGCTGGCGCTGGCCTCGTCCAGCAGTATGATGGGCGCGTCCTTCAAAAAGGCCCGGGCGATGGAGATGCGCTGGCGCTCGCCGCCGGACAGCTCGCCGCCGTTCTCGCCGATGATCGTATCATACCCCCGCGGCAGCTTCAGCGCGAATGCGTCGCAGTTGGCGAGCCTGGCCGCGGCCAGCACTTCCGCGTCCGTGGCGTCCTTCCTGCCGACGCGGATGTTCTCCAGGATGCTGTTGTTGAACAGCGTCACGTCCTGGAACACGATGGCGTAGACCCCCAGCAGGGTCTCCGGGTCGATCTGCGATATGTCCTGCCCGCCGACCGTGATCCGGCCACGGCTCACATCCCAGAACCGCGCGGCCAGGCGCGAGACGGTGGTCTTTCCCCCGCCGGACGGGCCGACCAGCGCCGTGACCTGGCCCTGCTTCGCGGTGAAGGAGACATCCTTCAGTACCGTCTTGCCCTCGTCATAGGAAAAGCCGACGTTTTCAAAGCGTATGTCATAGCCATTGGGATGAAAATCCGTCGTCCCCGTCTGCGCCGGGGTGTCCGCGATCTCGTTCATCCGCTCCACGGGCACGGTGAGCAGGTTCAGCATGCCCAGGTTGATGAGGTTCCCGCTCATGGGCTCGTACAGCCGCGACGCCACCAGCAGGAACGAGAAGAACTCCATCACCGTGAGCCGCCCCTGCGTGAGCAGGGCGCTTCCGACGACCGCCACCGTGCCGATGCCGATCTTCAAAATCAGCTGCGCGGACACGATGAACGCCGCCTGGCCCAGCTCCGCGCCGATGGCCTTCTTCTCCACGTCGTCGATTTTAGCATCCAATTCCGTCAGATAGGCGTCCTCCGCGTTGCAGCTCTTCAGATCGCGGGAGGTCTCGATGAACTCCTGCACCGCGTCGTTGAGCCGCACCTTGGATTCGGACTGCCTGCGGATGAAGTGCGCCTGCACCCTTTTGGACGCCGCCACGATGAAGATGGCGACGGGAATCGGCCACACCGCCGCCAGCGCCATCTCCCACTTGTAGAAGCACAGGCCGGCGCAGATCAATACCGTTGAGATCAGGCTGCCGTAGAACTGCGGAATCTGATGGGACGAGGCGTGCTCCAGGGTCTCCGCGTCCGCCATGATGGTGTTCGTCAAATCCGCCAGGTCCTTCTTGCCGAAGAACGACAGCGGGAGCTTCCTCAGCTTCTCCGCCAGCGCAACGCGCCGCTTGCCGGACTCGACGTAGGTGGCGAAGAACGTGGCGTTGTACTGCCAGACGTTTGGAACGAAGATCAGTATAAGGCAGGCCGCCGCGAAGAGCAGGTAGGTCGCCCACCGCCCGGCGGCGGTGCCGTTCAGGTAATCTCCGGTAAACGCGAACAGCAGCCACACGGGCGTCATCAGGGCGATGTTTGAGAGCGTCGTCGCCGCGATGGCCTTCAGCATGTCCGCGGCGCCCTTTTCCGTCAGGGCAAACCGCTTCATCATGGTGCGCTTCATGCCGCATCACCCACCTTCCAGTTGACCGACTTTCGGTATTCCGCCCACATGGCCGCGTAGAGCCCGTTCTTTGAAAGCAGCTCGTCGTGCTTCCCCTGCTCCTCCACTTGGCCGTCCTTCAGCACATAGATGCGGTCGGCGTTTCGGATCGTGGAGAGGCGGTGCGCGATCATGATGACCGTCCGTCCCTTCGCCATTGCCTGGAAGGCCAGCTGCACCTGGGCCTCGCACTCCGGGTCGGCGAAGGCGCTGGCCTCGTCGAGGATCACGATGTCGGCGTTTTTCAGCATGGCGCGGGCGATGGCGATGCGCTGCTGCTCGCCGCCGGACAGATAAGTGCCCTTGCTGCCCAATACCGTATGGATGCCCTCCGGCAGGCGCTCGATGATGTCCGTGCACTGGGCCTTTCGGAGGGCCTCCAGCATTTCGCCCTCGGTGGCGTCGGGCTTGGCGACGCGCAGATTGTCCGCAATGGAGCGCTTGAGCAGGCGGCTGTCCTGGAAGACATAGGCCACGTGCCGCATCAGCGTTTCCTTGGAAATCCGGCGCGCGTCCACGCCGCCGACGAGCACCTGACCCTCCTGCGGGTCAAAGAAGCGTGAGATCAGCCCGGCGACGGTGGTCTTTCCGCTGCCGGACGGGCCGACGATGGCCGTGATCGCGTTCCGTTCCGCCTTCAGGGACAGGTGGGAGACCGCCGCCGGAGCGTCGGGCGCGTAGCGATAGGTCACGTCCGTAAGTTCCACCGACGCGCCTTTGGGCTCACGGCCCTGCTCCGGTTCCGGCAAGGGCTGGATGCTCAAAATCGCGTCCATGCGGGCCACCGCGTCCTTCACCTTCATGTCGTTCTCGCTCATGAACATCACCTTGGTCATGGTCGTGGCGATGGCCGGGGTGAATATGACGTAGAACAGGAAGTTCAGCAGGATATCCATGCGGTAGTTGTCCCCGCGGGTCAGGAACAGCGCAAGCCCCAGGATAAAGACGTATGCGCTGTTGATCAGCACCGTGTAGCCCACCATGGACGAACGCATCATCCGGGTGTAGTGCATGCAAAAATCCCGGTAATCGTCGATGGACGCCTTGAAGCGGTGGAAGGAGAACACGGTCTGGCTGAAGGTCTTGACCACCGGCACGCCCCGCACATACTCTACGGCCTCGTTGCTCATGCGCTCCAGCGCGTTCTGGTACTGCCGCATGTCCTCCTGCATGGCCGGGCCCGCCATGCGCATCATCACGGCAAAGCTCAGCGCGATGGGGACCAGGCAGGCGATGCCGTAGCGCCAGTCGTACACAAACAGCATGACCACCATGCAGACGGGCATCGTGATCGCGCCCGCCATGTCCGGCAGGTTGTGGGCCAGCAGCGTCTCCGTGGAGCCGGTCATCTCCGTCACGGTCCGGCGCACCTTGCCGGAGCCCATCTCGTCCGCGAAGCCGATGGGCAGGCGGGCGATGTGGCGCATCAGCGCCTTTTTCATGTTGGCGGCGGTTCGAAACGCGCTGCCGTGGGAGCAGACCAGCGCGCCCACATACACCAGCCACGCCAGCACCGCGAACAGCACGGCCAGCCAGCCGTTGCGCACAATGCCGGTTGCCTTCGAAAAATCCGGCCGCACCTCCAAGACCTCCCGGATGATGCGCCACAGGCAGACGAAGGGCAAGAGCGCCAGCACGCTCGACAGCGCGGACAGTATGAGCGACAGATAGGTCAGCGCCTTGTAGCGGCCCGCGTATGCCATCAGCCGCCCGAAGGCCGACGGCGACTTGCCAGGTTTCTTTGCTTTCAACCTCAATCCCCCGCTTCCTCCCGTAAAATGATTTGTATGTCAGCGCCGAAGCGCGTAACATCGATATTAGTATAGACTAACTTACAGCCCAAAAAACTACACCCTGAGATACTGTATCACGCGCTGGTACGCAGGTTTTGCTTCAGGCACGAGCGGCAGAGCCGCGTATCAGCACGGGAGACCGATCCACGGTGATCGTCTCAAACGTCAGTTCCGGATCTGTGAGCGCGGGAATATTCGGCTTTTTATCTAAACAGGGTATCATACGCTCTCCCCGTTCATGAATCGCATGACCTCATCATGGAACCGCTGCATTATCATTCCGCGCACGCCCGGCTCGTAGTAGGCGTCGTCGCCGCCGGGCAATATGGGATTCCCCTGCGCGCGCAGCAGGCCGTAGGCCTCCTTGGTGGCCATGCGCATCAATTTGCGCTGCTTGCCGGTGGACGAAAGCATGTCGCCGCCGCAGGCGTAGGCCAGGTAGCAGATGGGCAGCACCGCCGCCAGGTGGCAGATCAGATACGCCTCCATGTCCGGCTGCCAGCGGAGCCTGTACTTTGTGCCGGCAAAGGTGTTTTGCAGCTTGAGCCGAACCGCCTCACCCGGCAGCGCGTGCAGGCCGCCGATGTCCATCGCGCCGACGCCCAGGCGCTCGCAGATCAGCACGCCGCTCTCCACGTCGCGCTTGCCCGCCGTCGCCTGAAACGCAAACAGCACTTCCTTTTTGCAGACCGTCTTTTCGAGGATATCTTCATGTCCTTCACCTCCCAGGCAGAAGCGCGATCCACGCCATCAGCGCGCACAGGAATGGGAACGCGATCAGGCGGATCATTTGATTCCTCTTGTTGAAGCTGTAGTCGTTCCAGCTCGCGCAGTCCCGGGTCTCCGGGAAGAAGCGAATGTAGTATTGCCTGCGGATGACGATGTACTGATCCTGAACGACGATGTCGAACACCTTGTAGCCGACCATGAACAGCAAGTATCGCCCGTACATCCGCCAGAAGCCGTAGCCGCGGCGGAGGCCGTCACGGCCCAGGAATACGAGCACGCCCACATAGGCCGCCAGCGCCGCGCCCGTGATCAGAAAGCCGACAACCTGCCGGCCCGCGGGCGGGTCGGGGTGATGCTTCGCCGCCTCGCGCACGTCCCGCGGCAGGAAGCGCATGAACAGCTTCGTGGACGCAAAGGGCGGTATGACGAGTATGAACGCCAGCGACAGCGCGCAGGTGGCCGCCAATGCGATGAGCGTCGTTATCATTGCTCTACTTGATCCCGACCAACAGCGCCGAGCCGGACAGCGCCATCCAGCGCGCCTCAAAGGGCGTCATGAACTGGCCGTTCGTGGTGTCGATCAGCTCGACCTTCCGGTAGCCCATGTCCTTGAGTTTTTGAACAAATGCCTGCATGTCGCCGTACTTCGACTTCGAAAAGATGTCGTGCAGGGCGAACGTGCCGCCCTTCTTCAGCGTCCGCAGGGTTTCCAGCAGATAAGACTGCCGCTCGCCGGGGATGTTGTGGTAGACGTAGTTGCTGACCACGGCGTCGAAGGTCCCGTCCGGGAAATCGAGGTGGGTTGCGTCGCCCTGCCGAAAGGTCGTGTTGCCGACGCCCTCGGCCTTCGCGTTGTTCTCACACAGCGCCTTGCTGAAGGAGGCGTACTCCGCGCCCCAGCGGTCGATGCCGGTGATCTGCGCCTTCGGGTTGCGCTTCGCCACGGCGATGGCCAGCGCGCCGCTGCCGCAGCCCACGTCCAAACACTTCCCGCCCGCGGGCAGCTTCACCCGCGCCGCCGTGCCCTCGATGATCTGCGCGGACATGCGGCGCTTGCCATCGTAGGAGAAGGCGCGGTACATCAGGATCGACCAGAGGGTCAGAGCGCAGAAGATGACCGCCAGTATTGCGAATACGATGGTCAGGACGATTTTTAACGCTCCAGACGCCAGCAGACCCATGAAAGCAAAGACCAGGCACAGCACCAGCGCAACCACAGTCGCGCCAAGGAAAGAAAAGATCATGCCTTTGGGCATCCAGTTCTTGTAGTCTGGCTTCAAAACAGTTTTGCACTTGCCCTCCGCCACTTTCGTTGACATATGCGCACCCCCCTCTTACCTTCTCGCCACGACCGTGAGCCACGGCTTGGACGGATGGTGGTCGCTCTTGACTTGCGAAAACCCCGCCGCCCGGAGCGCGGCCTCCAGCTCCTGCGCCGTGTAGCACTTCATGCCGTCAATGATGCTCTCAAACTTCTTGCTCGTTGCGTCCGTGCCGTCGGATTCGTTGCAGACCATGAAGACCCCGCCCGGCCTGAGCACCCGGCAGACCTGGCCGAAGCACTTCTCCAGCCCCGGCCAGAAGTAGACCGTCTCGAACGCCGTCGCCAGGTCGAAGATCGCGTCTGGAAACGCGAGTTCGGAGGCGTCCCCCTGCTTAACGTCGCAGCGACCGGCGGCGATCATGTCCTTGTTGTAGGCCCTCGCCTTTTCCACGGACAGCCCGGAATAATCGACCGCCGTCACGTGCGCCTTGGGATACATTTTCAGCAGCTCGCCCGCGTTGCGCCCGCCGCCGCAGCCGATGTCGATGGCGCGCTCCGGCGCGAGCTTCGGCAGATGTGTCAGCCCCCAGTCCGCCAGCTTCGCGTGACCGGGATTCATGCCTCTGAGCATCATCTTCCCGAGCAACCCCTCCGGCTTGCGCGTCTGGTTGAAAATGTTCTTCATCAGTCCCACACCATCAACTCCTTTCAGGTTCTATGGCTTTTCATGCGCACCTTCCTCTCCTCTTTCGCACTCCGCGTACATGATGGATATCCGCGCCGCCATCTGTCTGGAAAACGTCACGCGCCAGCCGTGGGCCTCCAGCCAGTGCAGGTATTCCTGGCCCGACCACTGGTGCTCGAAGCGGATCCCGGCAATTTTGAGAATCCCCGACCATACCCGGCTGATAAAGCCGCCCTTGTGCTCCACGAAGTTTGGCGCGATCAGCACGCCGCCGGGGCGCAGCACCCGGTCGATCTCCGAAAGCGCCTTCTCCGGCTGGGGCATCACGTGCAGCGCGTTGGCAATCAGCACGGCGTCAAACGAATTGTCCGCGTAGGGCAGCGCCGTGGCGTCGGCGACCTCGAAGGTCAGGTTGGCCGGGCGCTCGCCCTTCATGGCCTCGCGGATCATGCCGTCGGAGTAGTCGGTGGCGACCATGCGCTTCGCCGCCGGGGCGACGTGCTTCGCCAGCAGGCCGGGGCCGGTGGCGATCTCCAGCACCTCCTTGCCGCGGATGACCTGCGGAATGCGCCCGTACATGAATTCGTAGATGTGCGCGTCCGCCCGCATCGCCTTTTCATAGATCGGCGCGTACAGATCCCATATCTTCTTTTTCAAGGTTTCACCCCTGTTCCATGCACCGGTCGATCATCTCCAGCACCGGCTGCCGCCACTGCTCGTCGTAGAGCCAGACCTCGTGCTTCATGTCGAACTCGTGGATGTCCGGGTCGCGGAAGTGCCGCTTGTAACGCTTCCCGTACTTCTCTCCCATCTTCAGCGCGTAGACGATATGCACCGTCGTGCCGTCCACGTGGATGTCGTCCTCCAGCGGCGTGACGTAGTCCGAATAGAATTCGCGGCTGATGGTCCTGGGGTTCAGGTTTTTCATGCTGTCGATGAAGTCGTTGGCAAACGCCAACGACTTTTCGCCGTCGCCGATCGCGCCCTTCTTCTGCAGCTTCGCCTTGAGCTTTTCCCGCTTCTTCTCGCTTGTGCACGCACCGGAGAGCATGGGCCCCACGAGCATGGTCAGCAGCCGCGCGACGACGGGACTGCCCTGATCCAGGTCGGAGGAGCCGATGAAGCCGTGGTCGATGTGCACGCGCTTCCTCTGAATCAGCAGCCCCGCGAAGCTGCCGCCGAGGGACGAGCCATAGGCCCCGTCCACGCGCCCACCGTGGTTTTGAAGGATGTAGTCTTCGATCTTCTTCGTCACCGTCATTACGTCGGTAAAGACGACGCCCGGATCGCCCTCAAAGCCGTCGTAGTTGACGGCGATGACGTGATATTTCTCCGCGAGGTCGTCCACGACGTTTTTGAAGTTCAGCTGCCAGGTGCAGGCCGTGCCGGGGAGCAACAGCAGCGTCTTGCCGTTCAGGTTTCCAAATTCTTTGAAATCCATATGCTTTATCGCGCCTCTTTCCCGACCAGCTGTTTCTATTGTAATTAGCTCAAACTAACTTACGCCCATTAAAAAGCGCTTGCCATGCTTCGTCGGTTAGCTTTAACTACCTCTATTATATTCCTCTTCGGAAACATTGCAAGTCAATTTTGTGTGAAGTGCGCTCTGCATCCGCGATGACCGTTATTGACGGTTGAAAACGCGCTGAACCACTGATATAATGATACTGTATGGGCGAAAGATACGGATATAGGCGTGAAAGAGCATAAAAGCCGGCAATAAGCGGCTGCACACGGCAACCGAAGGCGACGCCGAACAGGCATCATGGAGTTGACAATGGATCTCACAGTATACGACGAAAAGCACGTCCGCATAAAGACCATATACGCGGACACCATAACCGGCCTTGCGCGGTATGGAAATCGTGATTTCCTGGAATGTGAGTGGGGCGGAGACGAAGACGGCCTTTTCATCGAAGACCGCCTCATTTACAATTCGCAGATCGAATCCATAGAAGAGATCGCAGTACATGGCACGGCTGAATTGTGGACGGAACGGCTGGTCCTGCGCAAATACCGCCCGGAGGACGCCGAAGCGCTGTATCAGCGCCTGGGAACAGACCCGGCCATGGCGCAGTATTCCGGATGGAATCCTTACGCGACTCTGGAAAAGGCACAGGAAACGGTGCGCCGGTTCATCGCCGGCTATGATGATGCGCGTTCCTATTCGTGGGTGATGGATACCGACGATGTCGTGGTGGGAACCATCGGCGCTTATGAGGATCAGGGCGAGTGCATCGAGGTCGGCTTCAGCATTGTGCGGAACTGGCAGGGACGCGGGCTCGCGACGGAGGCGTTGAAGAAAGTCCTGGCGTATCTCACGGAAAACGAAGGCATCCCCTGTGTGACCGCCTGGTGCGCTTCCGAGAATATCGGATCGCGCAGGGTGCTTGAGAAGGCGGGAATGCGCCTGGTTCGCACCGAGAAAGAGGGCCTCGCCGTTGGCGACAGGTTGTATGATAAGCTGACGTATGAATACAGGCGCTGACTGAACGGGGCCCGGCCGGAACCGGCGCCGCCCGCTTGCGCGGTGATCCCTCACCATGTAATGCGCCAGTTGTCGTTGCATTCCGGCGTGATCACGCCGTTCTTCACGTTGACGATGTAATCCCGGATCAGCTCCCGTATGCCGCCGATGTCGCTGCGCACCTCGGAAGCCACCAGTTCCGGCGTGTCACCGTCTGCATAGATCTCACCGGGCCGATATTGATTGTAGAAATTCGCCGACCACTCCATGTACCGCTTCAGCTGTACGCCGGTCATGCGCAGTACGTACAGCGTGTTGGTGTACCTGTAGATCAGCGACACGTCGCACTTGTGGATCTCGCCGGGGTACAGATTCGCTTTTAGGGTGTTCAGCGCGGCGGCGGACACGGCGGCGCCGGTGTAGTGCAACTGCGCCGCGTTGATGAGATCGATCAGCGCGGTATCCTGAACCAGCGCCGCGGGCGCGCCGTCTTCGGCGCTTTCCGGCGCCAGCGGGCCGCCCTCCAACCGGCCGATCACCGTTTCGACGTCGGCCCGTGCGCGAAGGTGCCAGGGCTCCAGCAGCTCTGTGATTTGCGGGTCCGGGTCGTAGTCGGCGATATTCACGCTCTCATGCATGAAGCATCTTCCCAGCATATCTTTATACCGATTGTACCACCAATAAGGCCATGGAATCAATAGGTATAGCTTTTTGAGGACAAGAAAACCAAGCTGATATCCATTCCCCTGACTGGCTGTGTGACCTTCGTCGCCGTCCTTGTTAACATGGGGACAGATACAGAAGAACCGTCCCCATGTAAACATGCCGGCCTTGACAAAACGCCGGGGAAGTGCTATGCTGCCTTCACCGGCGGCGATGGGAATCAGCGGCTGAATCCGCTTCCCATCGGTCATCCAGTTTGGTGTTTCCCCGGCGATCTGCCAGGGCAGCCGCTTCGCGGCGGCGGCATTTGCGGTCGTCCGCAGGTGCGGGCTCTGGCTTCGGAAACCATTTGCACATTGCGATCCGCCCGCGAACAGATAATCCTGAACAGCGCTTGGGCGGTCTCCAGAATGGTTAGAGGAGTATACAGCATGATCCTATTCATCAATGCCTGCGTCCGCACACAGTCAAGGACGAAACGTTTGGCAGACGCTTTACTTGGAAAGATTGCAGAACCGATAACCGAACTCTGCCTGGCGGATATTGCATTCCCTGTTGTCAACGAAGCTTTCCTTCAGGAACGGGATCACCTCATCGCCGCCGGCGACTTTGACAACCCCCGCTTCGCCCTTGCGCGTCAGTTTGCCGAAGCGGATGAGATTGTCATCGCCGCCCCCTACTGGGATCTGTCTTTCCCCGCGGCGCTGAAACAATACTTCGAACAGATCAATGTGACGGGGATCACCTTCGTCTACACCCCGGAGGGATATCCACAGGGGCTCTGCCGGGCGAAGAGGTTGATTTATATAACAACCGCAGGCGGAAGCTATGTCCCCGAAGCATTCGGCTTCGGATATGTGAAGGCGCTCGCCCAGAGCTTCTATGGAATTGAAGATATTCGTCTCATCAAAGCCGCCGGACTGGACATTGACGGCGCGGATGTGGAAGGATTATTGGAAACGGCTATTACATCTACGGCATAACCTTTTCCCAGATGATATATGATACTGACGAACAGGCCAAAGCGACCGGAAACTATGACGGAAAGGCCATAGAGCAGGCAAATTGTCGGATGGGGTGAAATTAGGGATAAACCATCAAAATCAGGCATAGAAAAAGCCCGGAAGCACTGTGTTTCCGGGCTTTTTTGAGTGAAAAAAGACGGCAATTTTGATACAATGCGCCGGCCCTCAGTGCAATCGTGTAATTGTGCACCTTTGGTGCATTTTGAAGGCCGGCTTGTGCTCGTTTCCTTCTTGCCGTGTTTCGTCCTTTTTTCAGATGCGCGTCCCCGATGATGCTATTGTACATCACACAGGGAGGTTTGTCCAACTCCCGTTATTAGTAGTTTCTCGATAGAGCATGTATCTGTAGAATCAGCTGCCTACATTGCTCTTGCAGCTTTTCAAGGCTCATGCACGCCGATGCTCTATCTGTCCTTGTCGAACGGATATCTTGAATGTCGGCATTAAGCTTTGAGATAGCTTCTTCAAGAGGATTGTCGATATGCTTCTCCTGCTCAAGATCCACCGTATAAAAGCTTACAAACTCCCACTGCGCTGTGGGTCCCGTGAATTTCCTTCTGCTCTTTCTTGACGAGGTTGCCCTGACAAGAAAGGCCACCGTCACGCCGTCGATCCCAATGCAGGGCTCCTTCAGCAGCTGGAACCTGAGATCAGGCCAGGTATTGTACATGTTCTGCAGGAAAGCCTCTGCCTCTTTAATCCCCCTGACCAGATCCACCGCGCCGTCATCCTGTAAGACAAAATCCTCGGTATAGAATTCGCTTGCCATGGAGGCGTCTCTTTTTTCCATTCCCTTATAGTATCTCTCTGCAAGCCACTTCGCTTTTTCGGGGGTGAGCTTATCCATCGTCTCTTCTCCTTTCGACCTCGATGATCTGTTTTCAAACCGCCAAGGCTATGAACATTTCTTTACTGGTCATAAACCCACTATTTTCGGATATGACGTTTGTTCATGCGGATAGTATAGTATATTATGCCTGCTCCAGTCAAGGGATTTCGGGTTTGCATGAACAAAACCAATACGTTTGTCTACGCCGAATTTAGCGGCATAAGAATACCGCCAGCCGATTGATCGACTGACGGCAGCTCATTTATTTCTATATGCAGATTCGCAAAGCCTGAAAGGATTAATTCTCCCTCGCCTCCGTATCATACATCGCCGCGAGCTTGGAATCGTAAAGCGCTTGTGTCAGTTCTGTCAGCTGGGCCGCGAGCACATCAACGGGATCCTCGAAGCCCCGATTAGCCCAATACAGTATCGCGTTGAAGATGATGCCGTTCCAGGCCAGCGTCTTCAGCTTGTATTCTTCCGAAATGTTGTCCAGGCTCCGATTGATATTGTTCAATATCTCCATGCCCATTCCCGCTTTCAAAAGAAGCGGAATCTTCTTTTTGTGCCGGTAGACCGTTTGCAATATGATATCCCAGTTCATTCCAATGTCCGCGCCCATGGCCTTCTGTACATCCGTTGTGATCGTCTGGATGTCGTCGGTCAGCACGTCCGTGATCAGATAGTAATGCCTGTAGAACGCGCCTCTGGAGATGCCCGCGACCTTGATCAGATCGACGACTTTGATCTCGCTCACGTCCTTGGTCTCCAGCATCTGATAGAGCGCGTCCCGCAGGGAATCCACGATGATCTGGTGGGACTGGGCGTTGGCCTTGCGCAGGTTCTCCAGTTTCTTTTCATTGATCGGCATGAACAAATGTCCTCCTTTTGTTGATGCGGAGCCGGAAAGTCTTGACCCGCATACGTTTCACCCATTATACTATCAGTGTAATCAAACGTCAATGCCGAGGAGGAAAAAGTATGAAGTCCGAGATCCGCTTCAAGAAGACGGCAGTGCTCCTGCTGGCGGCGGCGCTGATCGGCACGGTGCTGGCCGCTTTCCTGCCCTATGCGCTGGAGCTGCTGCTGGGGCTGGCCGCGGCCTGCATCGCCGTTCACACCGTCTACCTGGCCTATGAGAAGTTCATCAATCCCTTTTGGCTCTCCCTCGTGGCCATGGCGGTGAGCGCGGTTTCCGTCGTGCTGACGCTGGTGTTGATCCTCGGCCATCAGTTGGGACTGTACACGCTGATCCAGGCATTGAATCTGATCGTCATCGGGCTTTCGGCCTTCATCCTGCTCCATAAAAAGTGGGTATTTCGGGCGGCGATCTGCGCCATAGCCGCCATCTGCCTGGTCTTTGCCGCCTTTGGCGCGTTTTCTCACATCGCCTATGGGCGCACGGTCATGGCTACCGTTGCAGAATGGTTCCTGGCTTCCAATAAAGTTGTAGATGAAAAAGTCGAAGCCTCCTTCCAGGCGCTGACGGAGGCTGGCGAGACCACCTACACCGCCAACCCCAAGGCCTTTGACCGCAAGCTGACCGAGGAAAGCTACGAAGGCATGCCCGTATTCACCATCAACGCGGACGGGAAGCGTGACCGGGTGCTCTTCTACATCCATGGCGGCTACTACGTGCACCAGATGAGCGCCGAGCACACGACCGCGATCAACCGTTTGATCAATGCCACCGGCGCGATGGCCGTCGTGCCTATCTATCCCCTCGCGCCCTTCAACACCGCAGAGAACAGCCAGGAGATCATGCTGGGGCTTTTCGAACAGGTCCGCGCAGATAACCCGGACAGCAAGATCATCCTGATGGGCGACTCGGCGGGCGGCGGCTATGCCCTGGCGCTGGCGGAAATCCTGGCCGAGCGCGGCCTCGACCAGCCGGACGAGCTGATCCTGTTGTCTCCGTGGGTGGACGTGACGATGAGCAACCCGGAGATCAAAGACTATGAGCGCGTCGATCCCATGCTCACCGTCACCATGGGCCGGATGAGCGGCAAAGCATGGGCGGGCGAACTGTCCACGGACGATTGGCACGTCTCCCCGATCAACGGCGACCTGTCGAAGCTTCATAACGTCACGATCTTCGTGGGCGACCGGGAGCTGTTCACGCCGGACGACACCCTGCTCTATGAGAAGCTCGCCGACAACGAAAGCGCGCGGCTGGTCGTCGGCCACGGGCAGAACCATGTCTATCCGGTCTATCCGACCTTCGAGGGCCGGATCGCCATGGAGCAGATCACGGGCATCATTGAGCGATAACACAACCAAGACGGGTTCGCACAGAAAGCTTCTGGCGGCAGCGTCAGGAGGAGATGAAACTTAAAACGAAAGGAGCATATCCATGAAGTTCATCAAGCAAAACTGGGTCGCCATCATCACCATACTGTTCATGATCCTGGTCGGCATACTGCTGCTGGTCAACCCGGCCACCTTCGCCATCGGCATCATCAAGGCCGCCGGTGTGGTGCTCTTCCTGTGGGGCATCTATGATCTGATCCGGTACTTCCGCACGCCCGCGGATGTTGCTGCCAAGGGCTCCGCGTTCTTCTCCGGCATCACCATGGTCACGCTTGGCGCGTATTGCCTCTTTGGCTCGGATTGGTTTATGACCGTGTTTCCCGTGCTGGCGGTGCTGTATGGATTGTTCCAGGTGTTGATCGGCTTCCGCAAGCTCCAGCGCATGGTGGACGCGCTGCGCCTGGGCCGTCCCCTGTGGTGGTTGCGGGCCATAAGCGCGGGCATCACGCTGCTCTTCGGCTTCCTGATTGTCTTTAACCCAACCATGACCATGATGAGTGTCTGGGTGTTCACCGGCATCACGCTGATCATCGAGGGCATTTTCGACGCTGTACTGTTGTACACGACGTACAAGAAGCGGCTCGCGGAAGACCCGCTGCAGAGGAATGATTACGCGCACATCGAAGTGTAAAACGACCGCGGCTCTCGCGGGAAGCGGGAGTATGACCGAGAAAGGCATTACAGGGGAGGACACACACATGATGTTAAGCCAGCCTTCATACAGAACCCCACTCTCCGTGAGAGTCGTGAGAATCGCCGTTACTGTCTTTGCGTTCGGCTCATGCCTCTGTTTCCTTCTGCTGCGAAGGCCCATTGGATTCCTGCAATCGATAGAGACGCTGATACTGATTTCCATACCCATGATCGTTGAGTATCTGTTCCATTGCAGGCTTGCCCTGTGGCTTCACGTCTTCATCATGCTGTATGGCCTGGGGCCGATGCTGGGGCACAGCTACGGGCTGTTTTATACCACGACCTGGTGGGACAAGCTGCTTCACTGCTCCGGCGGCGTCGCCTTTGCCATCGTGGGCTACTACCTGCCGCTTCTGATCGGAGAAAACCGCATGACGCCCGCCATGCGATTGATCTTCGCCGTCTGCTTCTCCATGGCAATCTCGGTTATGTGGGAGTTTATGGAATATGGGCAGGATATGCTACTGGGGTTCGACACACAAAATGATACGCTTATCAGTACGATACATTCCTATCTTCTCGGCGACACCACGGGCCGATTGGGCCGCATAGAAGGCATATCTGAGGTAGCAGTCAATGGTCTGTCAATTCCGGGTTATATCGATATCGGATTGATCGATACCATGGGAGATATGCTCATCGAAACCCTTGGCGCTGTGCTGTGCGCGGTGGCTCTCGGAATCGATCGCGACAGACATCCCGCAATAACCTGAAAAACAGAAATTTGTCGAAACGGAGCGTAGATCAATGAAGACCTATCGTGAAACCCTCACGTTGCGGACCAGAGATTGCGATTTCAAGGGAGAGTGGCGATTGAGCGCCATTCTGGAATCACTTCAGGAAACTGCCGGCGGCCATTGCGACCGATTGGGCTGTGGAAGAAGCGCCCTGCGAAAAAAGGGGATTGCCTGGGTATTGCTCAGAAATGAGCTTCGCATGGCGCGATACCCGGTGATCGACGAACAGGTCAGTGTCGAAACCTTTCATACGCCGACCCGGCATCGGATGTTTCCCAGGTACTTTATCCTTCGTGACGCCAAGGAGCGGGTTGTGGGGACCGCCAGTTCTCTATGGGTGCTGATGGACTTACAGTCCCGACAATCCGTCATTCCCGATGAGATCGCGTCGCTTCTGCCTGACAACAGGGATATGCAGCCTCCAATGCCATTGCCTGGCAGAATCATGCCGATCGCAAACGGACGCGATACCGAAATCCTGTACCATCCCTCTTATACCGATTTGGACGCAAATGGGCACATGAATAACGCCAGATACGCGGATGTCCTGTGCAACTGCCTGGGCGTTGACATGTTGCGAAAGCACCAGGTCGAATCCATTACTGTCAATTATTTCGCGGAAGTATTGCCGGGACATCAGCTCCACTTAACGCTCAGCCAGGATCAGTTACAGAATCGCTTGGTAGGATCCTGTGAAGGTAAGATCGCTTTTGATCTTGGGTGCCGAATGAAACCGGAAACCCACATTAACACAAACAAATGAGGAGGATCGCGATTATGAGGAAGGCTTTATCGTTGCTTTTTGGCATCATGATGATCGTTGACGGTGTTATTTGCGTCGCTATGCCCGGAATCACCTTTCTGACCCTGGGATATATGGTCGGCGTCGGCATGGTCCTGGACGGCATCGGGCGCGTCGTTAACTGGATACAGCTCCATAAGGAAGCGGACGTCAGCATCTGGATTCTCGTAAGCGCGATTCTCTCGCTGACCCTGGGTATCGTCCTTGTGGGCAGCGAGGCCATGCAGCTGGTCGTGGACGCGTTCATCATAGACATGGCCATTGTTTGGCTCATTGCCATCGGCCTGATGCGCATCGGCTATGCCTTCAGAATCAAAAAAGCGCGCAGCGCCATACAAGGTCTTCATGGAGATACTACATTCGGCCGCCACTGGTGGATCGCCCTGATCTTCGGCGTTCTGATGATACTCTGCGGCATCACGGGCATGTTCATGCCCAGCGCGGTAGCCGAGACCATCGGCACGCTGATCGGCATTTCCATCATCATCTCCGGGGCGAATCTGGTGCACTTTGGCACATCCTCCTGGATGATCTACTGAACGTATGAAGATCGAGCTACAAAACCGGCAGCAGAGAGCCCGGGCAGTCTATCGCGGCATCGCGTCGTTCTACTGCCTGCTGTGCATTTCGCTGGTGATACTCTACGCCATCCGGCATGATGCCTATCACCTCAGCGTCTCCCTTGGCGCACTGGCTTTCCCAATCGCGCTGCCCCTCGTGTGGAAACTCCCCTTCCTGAAGCGGGTATGGTCACTGGACTGCCTGATCCTCGGATTTGTGTTTCTCGCCTACCCGTTGGGCTCCTGCGTTGATCTGTTCTACTGGCTTCCGGGCTACGACAAGGTCGCGCATACGCTCTCTGGCACCTTTGTCAGCCTGCTGGCGCTCATTCTTTATTATTGTCTGAAGCCCGGGCATGCAATCGGGCGAAGGGACAAGGCGCTGGCGACAGCCTTCATGATCCTTGCGTCCATCGCCGTTGCCGGTCTCTGGGAAATCGGGGAATATGCTCTGGCGGGCGTCGTCGGGCGCGATCTCCAGCGGGTGGCGGCAACCGGTGTCGCGGACTCCATGCAGGATATGATCGTCTGCACCCTGGGCACGATCGCCGCAATTCCTGTTTCCCTCAGGCTTTCTGACGGAAAGAAGGGCGTGCTTTCAAACATGGTGAAGGATACGATCTGTCTCCACTTTGGTGAGCAGACTGAAACACAGGGGGTTTGATATCATGGCCAGGAAGCGCTATACCAACAAAACGGCATTGACCGTATACCTCGTCCTTCGCGCGCTGGTGATTTTGACGGCGGTTCGCTCGATCTTCCGCCGCGATTTTGAATCCCTGATGCTGTGTGTGCTGACGCTGGTTTTGCTCATACTGCCCAGCATACTGGAAAAGCGCCTGCGGATTGAGCTCCCCAACACGCTGGAGGTCGTCATCCTCTTCTTTATCTACGCGGCGGAGATCCTGGGCGAGATCAACAACTTCTATGTCATCGTTCCCCATTGGGACACGATGCTGCACACCTTCAACGGCTTCGCCTGCGCGGCCATCGGCTTTGCCCTGGTAGATATGCTGAACCGCACCGAGCGCTTCACCTTCAAGCTGACGCCCCTCTTCCTGGCCATCGTGGCCTTCTGCTTCTCCATGACCATCGGGGTGCTATGGGAGTTCTTCGAGTACGGCGCGGATCATTTCTTCCCCATGGACATGCAGAAGGACGCGATCGTGACCAGCTTTTCCTCCGTGACCCTGGATGAGACGAACAGCAACAAGGCCATCACGGTCAGCGATATCTCCGATGTCATCATCGTCCACTCCGATGGCAGCAGCGAAGCCCTCGGCCTCGGCGGCTATCTGGATATCGGCATCAACGACACCATGAAGGACCTGTTGGTCAACCTCCTCGGCGCGGTGATCTTTTCCATCATCGGATACTTCTACGTCAAGCAGCGGGGACAAGGCAGATTCGCTGCGAGGTTCATACCGAAGGTATTGATGCGTGATGAACCCATAAAATAAGCCGTCGTATAAGCAACGCTCCTTCACGCACCGGCACCGTGCCGAGGTTTGAAGGGGTGTTGTCTTTGCCTCCCGCCCAAACGCCCACGTTCGCCCCTGTCGCCGGCTTAGCCGCTTCAGGCGATCAAGTGGGCGGTTTTCTTGTTCGCCGATGACAAAGGCAATCGTGACAGACAGTGGCCAAGAGCCCTTTTCAACCTCTTTTTGTTTCCTTCTCCGAGAAGGAAACAGCCCCAAAATCCGTCTCCCACTCTTACACGAAAGCTCTGAGCAATCGTGTAAGAGTGCACCTTTCAAAAAGCAATCGTGTAAGAGTGCGGAGGGTTCAATGCCCGTCGAGTCTGTTTTTCGCGTCTTCCGGAGGGGACGGAGGGATGGCCTTTCGTGTAAGATTGCCTGCGGCGCAGGGGTTTTGACAAAAAAGAACTGCACGGCAACCCTGACACACATTGTATCAAAATTGCCGTGCAGTTATGGCTCTGCACTACAACTTTGATACAATCGAAGTCAGGGTGCATTTTGGTGCAAACGGGTGCATCAGGGTGCATTTTGTGCTGGTTTTCAGTTATACTGACTTACTGTTCTTCCATAAGCAACATCTGCCGCATACACAGCATCTTCATGTTCAAATAAATCAATACCATATATAATCATTGCATACAGTTTCCCCAGCAACATTTAGAACATCTCCTCTCTTCTACTTCAATCGGATTCCATAAATCCCTTCAGAAACAGCATGAAAATCAAAGGAGCTCTTCATCATTCGCAAGCTTGTGCAGCAAGGAGTCGAGTTATAATTCCAAGTATCGTTACTAGCTTAGATTATCCACCCAACTGAACTCAGAATACTCCTTGTTCGGATTGCCCCAAAGGCTTAAATATCTATAAAGCAGATACAAGACTTGCCACCGCTCCGGATGGCCGTCTGGCCGCCGTCATCGATCTGTCTGCGGCACAGCCAACGCAATTTGAAGCGGAGGGATTCGCGGTTCCAAATGTGTTTTCATAACCACTGCCATGTGTTCATGCGCACGGTTTGATTCGCAAATAACAGCCAAGTTGCTCAAGTTCTCAAAGCAAAATGAGCATGTTAGGAGATTGTTAAACCCATTGTGGCACAATGTATTTCGCGGTCTCATCACATAACCTGCTCATGTTGCTCATCATTTTTAGGGTAGATGTCATATGAACGCCTTGCATATACTTTGGAGGAGATTGCATGGAGAATACGAATGCTGCCGTCAGGCTGAGTGTCATTCAGAGAAACAGGATTCTTTCCGATTCTGAGGATGATTATACCTTGCGCTCATACGACTCGGTATCAGATTTACAGGCTTCATGGTTTTGGTTCCCTTTCATCCCCTTCGGAATGATTACCCTTGTGGATGGATATCCGAGCAGCGGTAAATCATCCATGCTGGTAGATTTAATGGCGCGGGCTTCTCGGGGCGACGAGTTGCCCGATGGCACAGCTCTGCCCACCCCGATTAACTGTCTGTACCAATGCTCGGAATCTGGAAATTTGGGCGTAATCAAGCGAATGCTTCAAAACGCCAACGCGAGCCTCAGCCGCATATCTTTCATTGAGGGAGAATCCCTGACAGTTTCCGATCCGAGACTGGGAAAGGCTATACGCGATAATGAAATCAAACTCCTTGTCATCGATCCCTTGCAGGAATTCATAGGTGTTGACATGAACAACGCGCAAGCAGTGCGCAGGGAGATGAGTGTCTTGGGCAGGTTCGCGGCGCAAACCGGCTGTGCGATTGTCTGCATCGGGCACTTCAGAAAAGAAACTCACAAGAAAGCGCTGTACCACGGCATGGGCAGTTCTGACCTCTACGCCATCGCCCGCAGTGTTCTCCACGTCATAGATCAAGGAGAGGAATCATCCCTGCGCTATGTAAAATGCATAAAGTCGAACAACGAACAAGCCGGTTCGACGTTCTGGTATGAAATCATCGATACCGGCGTTGTGAAGTGGATTGGCCCCGAGGATGCAGAGGCAGCGGATCATCTGGAAGAACAGGCGCAGTCTTCACGCTCCCCGAAGCTGGATTATGCCGTCCAGTCATTATTTGAACTGTTGCAAGAGAGTGGACCCATACCCTCCGCTGAAGTCCAGAAGCATATTCGTAGATTGGGCATCTCAGACGCAACCTATCGGCGGGCAAAAAAAGAGGTTCTTCACGGAAAGTTGTGGGATTGACAGAAACGCGATAGACAAAAGGAGCATGAAAGACTTCTAATTGTAGCTGCGAAACAAACAAGGAAGAAGTC
>CACYTF010000022.1 GCA_902777335.1 uncultured Eubacteriales bacterium | reverse complement strand
CAGCAGTTGTACCCGCTGTGCTTGAGCAGCACCGCGTATACGGCGCTTGAGAGTGTCCAGGTGAACGGATAGATCCAGTAGGCCAGGCGGATGTCGTGCAGCAGCTGGCCGAGGGTGAACAGCACGGCGATGCGCACCGCGCACCAGCAGGTCAGCATGATGATCATGGGCGTCATCGGCTTGCCGAGGCCGCGCATGACCGCCGAGGCCACGTGGGAGAAGCCCACCAGGCAGTAGAACAGCGCGCAGACCCGGGCGCGGCCCATGCCGAAGGCGACGACATCCGGGTTGCGGTTGAACAGCCCGATCAGCGTCGGGGCCAGCAGAAACAGCGCCACGCCCAGGGCCTCGATGGTGGCCACGGCGCAGCCCACGCCGAAGCGTATGCCCTGGCGGACGCGGTCGTACCGGCGCGCGCCCATGTTCTGGGACACGAAGGTGGTGATCGCCATCGAGAACGCGGTGATGGGCAGGAAGGCGAAGCCCTCTAACTTGGTGGAGGCCCCGATGCCCGCCATGGCCAGGTTGCCGAAGGAATTGATGTAGGACTGGATCAACACGTTGGACAGGTCGATCACGCTGGCCTGCAGCGCCGTGGGCAGCCCGTTCTGCACGATGGCCCTCAGGTTCGCGGCGTCAAAGCGCACCTGCCGCGGCGACACGCGGATGTCACCCTCCAGGCGCATCAACCGCGCGCCGGCCATCAGCATGCTCAAAAACTGGGAGAGCACCGTGGCCAGGGCCGCGCCCTCGACGCCCATGCCCAGCGCGCCCACGAACAGCAGATCCAGCGCCACGTTGAAAAGCGAGCTGATCACCAGGTACAACAGCGGGTGCCGGCTGTCGCCGGAGGCCTGCAATATGCCCACGAACATGTTGTACATGACCAGGCCGGCGGCCCCGGCGAAGTAGACGCGCAGGTACTTGTTGGATTCCGCGAACACCTCCCGCGGCGTACCCATCCAGCGCAGCACGGCGGGCGATATGGCCACGCCCAGCACCGACACCAGCGCGCTGAAGGCCAGGCCCATCGCCACGGCGGTGTGCACGGCGAGGCGGGTCTGCGCCGAATCGCCCGCGCCGATGTGCCGCGCGATGACGACGCCCGCGCCGGTGGAAAAGCCCATGAAAAACCCGATAAACAGGAATATAAACGCGCCGTTCGCGCTCACCGCGGCCAGCGCGTTTTCGCCCAGGTAATTGCCGACGATCAGCGAGTCGGCGGTGTTGTAGAGCTGCTGGAACAGGTATCCCACGAACACCGGTATCGCGAACCCGATGATCTTGCGCCGGATGCTGCCCTCGGTCATCAGTTGCTTCACAGGTCAGTAACCTCTTTCCCGGTCCACTTGCCGCTTCAGCGGCCTGCCTTCGCAGTAGTTCTCAAAGTCCTCCAGGAACATGGCGGCGATGCGGTCCACGGTGTAGGGCAGCGCCATGTCCCCGGCGATGTGGGGCGTGATCAGAAGCCGCGGGCAGTCCCACGCCGCATCGTCCGGCGGCAGCGGCTCCTTCTGAAACACGTCCAGCGCCGCGCCGGCCAGCCGCCCCGCGCGCAGAAGGGCGATCAGCGCCGCCTGGTCGAGGGCGCTGCCGCGGCCCACGTTCACCAGGTACGTGCCTTCGGGCAGCAGCTTCAGCCGCCGCGCGTCCATCAGGTTCGCGGTGTCGGGCGTGCCCGGCAGCGACAGGATCAGCAGGTCCGTCTCCGGCAGTACATCGTCCAGCGCGTCCACCTTCAGCGCCCGGTCGAACAGCCCCTCGGGGTCCTGGCCGGAGCGGCTGACGCCGGTGACGGAGGCCGGCCCGAAGGCGCGGAGCCGCTTGGCAACCTCCCGCCCGATGTCGCCCGTGCCCAGCAGCGTGGCGCGGCAGTCTCGGATGGAGCGCATGGGCAAGAGCCGCTGCCACCGGCGCTCGCTCACGATGCGGGCGTAGTCGGCGCGCCTTCGCATCATCTCCAGCGTCACCATGATCACGTGCTCGGAGATGGTCACGCCGTAGGCCCCGGAGGAATTGCTCAAAAGCGCGCCCGGGTTGCCGTAGACGCTGTCGGGCAAATACGGCTCCACGCCCGCGCTGGGCACGCACAGCCAGCGCAGCGATTTTGCCGCCTTCGCCAGCTTCGTGCTGGCGCTGAACAGGATCTCGGCGTCGCGGGCCTCAATGAGCGCCGCTTCCGCGCTGCCCGGAAAGCGTGCGGCATAGCCGCGCGCCTCGGCGGCCTCCTCGATGGCCCGGCGGTGTTCGCCGGTCAGCTGCGGTATGTCGCAGACGATCTTTTTCACGTTGTTTCCTCCAAGAATGTATACTCCATAAATGACCACCGGCTGGGCCGGTGGTCACGGTGGTTATCGAACCTGGTATTTCTTCGCGGCTTCGGCGAAGGGCCCGGGCAGGGCGGTCAGGCCGCGGTGCGCGCCGAAGAAATCCCGGTCGAAGGTGATGGCGGTGCCGTCGGGGTTCTCGAAGCGCTGCTCCGGTTCGAAGGCCAGGCCCAGCGTTTCGGTGGTGATGATGCCGTCGCTGAAGTCCTTGATCAGCTCGAACAGATTGGTCTTCAGCGTCCACTTGCCGTCCTTTTCGGACAGCTCCACCGTCGCCTTGCCGTCCGCCGAAACAAAGCCGTGCTTCTCGTGCTTGCTGACGGTGGCGCCGTTGAAGTAGGCGTTGCCGTCCACCCACACGGGCAGGTGGCCGAAGTGGGCCTTGGCCAGCTCGCCCATGTTCGGGTCCTCCTTGTCCAGCTGGAAGGGCGCCACCCACGCCTCGTAGGACGGGAAGATGTCAAACGGCGCGGTGCCCACGGCCTGGTGGTCGGCGGAATCCGGGCCGATGGAGGCGTCGGTGACGGGCCACTTCTGCACGAAGATGTTGTTGTAGATGCGGTCGTCGCCGTGCAGTATCGTCATGAAGCCCGCGACCTCGGTGCGGTGGCGGATGTGGTAGGGGGTGTAGCGGGGCTCGCGCTGGCCGTTGACCACGCTGTCCACGCCGCTGTTGATCAGGCCGAAGGCGCCGCACATCAGGTTGTGCACGCAGGCGATGCCCTCGCTGGGAATGGTGACCGAGACCTTCGACAGCAGCAGGTTGTTGTCGATCAGCGTCGGGCCGTGGCCCACCTCGATGAACACGTCGCAGTTGAACATCGTGCCCATGGCCTGCGGAATGCCGGCGGGCCTGTAGTTGTCGTGCATCAGGTTCTGGCTGACGCGGGCGCCCTGGGCCTGCCAGTCCAGCCAGACGCCCATGATGCAGTTGTGGATGTGGTTGCGGCGGATGGTCACGTCGATGGCCGCGTGCAGCTTGATGCCGGCGGTCTCCGCGCCGCCCAACTGGGTGCTGGTGCACACGTCGTGGATGTGGCAGTCCTCGATGGTGGAGAACACGCCGCCCATGCGGCCCACGATGCCGGTCTGCTCGCAGTGATCCACCTCGCAGCGCCGCACGATGTGGCTGCCCACGTTCTCCTTCAGCCAGCCGTGATACTGGCCGCGGCACACGGCGTCGCGCTCCATCTGGGTGGGGGACTTCACGTGCCTGGTGTAGAAGTACATGTCGTTTTCCGGGTCGCGGTATTTGCCCAGGCTGATGCCGCAGCACTTACTGCCCCAGATGTGGCAGTCCTCGATGATCCAGCCCTTCGACCAGTGGGGGCCGATCATGCCGTCCTGATAGGCGGCGGGCGGGGCCCAGGTGGTGGCGGCCTTGTTGATGTCAAAGCCCGACACGGTGATGTAGCCGATGCCGTTCTCGTCCGGCATGAAGCAGTTGCGGCGCACCAGGATCTCCACCTTCTGGGCGTTGGGGTCCAGGTCGTGGAAGTTGGCGTACAGCACGGTCTCGTCGCCGTCCTGCTCGGTGTACCACTTCCAGGTGGAGGCCTCGGCGTTCCACGCGCCGGGGTCCGGCTCCGCCGCCAGGCACGCCTCGATGGAGTTGCACTCGTACATCATGGCGTCGTTCAGGAAGATCGCGCCGGTGTGGCGGATGTCGGGGGCGAAGTACCAGTCGCCGCACACCCGCGTGGTGTAGGGGTTGTACGCGCCGAACACGCCGTTGTTTACGCGGTTCACCCAGACGCCGCCCTCGTGGCGCGTCCAGCCGGTCAGTTCCTCCGCGCCGGTGATCACCGCGCCGAGGGGCACTTCAGAGCGATAGACGATGCGCGCGTCCGGGCGGCCCGGGTTGCGCGGCGTCACCTTTTCCCGGTAAATGCCGGGCGCGACGAGGACCTCGTCGCCGGCCACGGCCACGCGGGCCGCGTCGTCGATGTGGCGGAAGGGCGTCTCCTTCAGGCCGTTGCCCTCCCGGGGTGCGTTGGCGTTGACGTAAAGAATCATGCGGGGTCTACCTCCTTGCATTTGGGTTGGATGGGGGTGTGGCGTTTGGTGTGAAAACCGGTCGGCGGATGCGTTATCCCTTTACGGCGCCGGCCATCATGCCCTTGACCAGCTTGTCCTGGAACACGATGAAGAGTATGACCGTGGGCAGCGCCGACAGCGTCAGCACTGTCAGGATCAGCGGCGTATCCTGGGAATGCTCTCCCTTGAACGCGCCCAGCGCCAGCGGGAGCGTCTTTACCTTGATGTCGTTCAGGAAGGTGTTCGCGAAGGCGAACTCGTTCCACATGCCGACGACGTTGTAGATCGCCAGCGTGGAGATGCCGGCCTTGGACAGCGGCAGTATGATCCGGAAGAACATGCTGTACTTGTTGCAGCCGTCGATGACCGCCGCTTCCTCGATCTCGTGGGGGATCGTCATCATGAAGCCCGTCAGTATGAACACGGACATGGGCAGCGCGAAGGCGACGTAGGGGCCCAGCAGCGAGAACAGGTTGTTGATCAGGCCCATGCTGTTGGTCATCTGGTAGACCGGGATCAGCGTCACGTGCATGGGCACCGACATCATGGCCACGATGCCCGCGTACAGGAGGCCGCGGAGCTTGAACTTCATGCGGGCCAGCGGGTACGAGGCGCACGCGGTGATGATCAGCATCAGCACCAGGGAGATGCTCACGATGATCACGGAGCGGAAGAAGTAGCCGAAGAAGCCGTTGGTGATCACGTCCGGGTAGTTCTGGAAGTACCAGGGGTCCGGCAGATGCAGCACGCCCTGGCGGCCCATCATCTTCTTGTCGCGGAAGGAGTTCAGCACCATGAACACGAACGGCCCCACCGTCACGACCACCCAGACGCACGCGAGAAATATCGCGGCCGTCCAGGCCATGCGGCTCTTCACCTTTTCATGCTGGGCGTCGATGGCCCAGATGTTGTCCTGCTTGTCCATATCAGTAATCCTCCTTCACGACGAAGACCTTCGTGAACAACAGCGCGATCACGGTGATCAGTATGAACATGCCGCCCGCGATGGCCGAGCCGTAGCCCATGTTGAATTTCTGGAAGGACGTCTTGTACATATACGTGGCCATCAGCTCCGTGCCGTGGTTCGGCCCGCCCTGGGTCATGTTCCAGATCAGGTCGAAGTATTTCAGGGAGCCGATCAGCGACATCGTGCAGGCCGTCTTGAAGATCGGCCCCAGGAGGGGGATCGCCACTTTGAAGATGTACTGCCTGCGGTTGGCGCCGTCGATGACCGCCGCCTCATACAGGGAGGTATCGATGTTGGAATAGCCCGCGATGAAGTACACCATGTAGAACGGCGTGTACTGCCAGGCGACGACCCCGATGACCGCGTACAGCGCGTGGGGCGATTTGCCCAGCAGGTCCACCAGCGACCGCTTCCCGTTGATCAGGGAGGCGACGCCCGAGATCAGGCCGCCGTTGGTCGCCAGCAGGTAGTAGAACAGGAAGCCGACGGCCACGGAGCTCATCAGGTAGGGCAGGAACCAGAGGATCTTGAAGATGTTGAATTTTCGGCCGCCGGCGTCCAGGAAGGTGGCCAGCGCCATGCCCAGCGGGATCTGAATGAGTATGGAGCACACCATCAGGATCACGTTGTGCAGGAAGGAATTCCAGAACAGCTCGTCGTGGAACAGATCGACCCAGTTCTGAAAGCCCACGTTGATCTTCTCCGCCGTGTAGAAGCCGTTCCATTTCAGGCCGCTGATCCGGAACGTGTCAAAGATCGGATAGACCATGAAGACGAGCAGCAACGCGACGGCGGGGAAGAGAAAGACGGTCGCCGCGATCCGCGTGCTCCGCGCCTCCCGCTTTGCCATGCTTTGTATTTTGGCCATGCCTTTTGCCTCCTTTGGGGAGCGTGTCAGGTTCCGTCACCCGTATCAAGGAATACCCGCAGGATGATTCCTGCGGGTATCCCGTTCGGGTTGGAGCGATGCGGATTATTCCGCCGCGCGGGCAGCCGCCATCGCCTCGTCCTGAGCCTGGCCGACCTCCTCGGGGGTCTTGTTCAGGCCGAACAGCTCGCCCATCATGTCCTTGTGGACCTCGGTGACGGAAGCGGGCAGATACTGGTCGTACCACAGCTGCACGTTGGAGGCGCCGAAGAACACGTCGATGACGACCTTGTTGTTCGGATCTTCGACATTCTCATAGCCCTTGATGGAGGGGGTGTTGCCGCCCTCGACCTGGATGGCGTTGTAGGTGTCGTCGTTGTAGTACTGGGTGGCCAGCACGTAGCAGGCCTTCAGCTTCTCTTCGTCGACCTGGGTGTGGTCGGCGTCGAGCCAGCAGTTGAAGGAGAAGCCGTTGCCGATGGCGGTGCCGATCTCGACGTTCTGGGGAACGCCCGCGGCCTCAGCTTCTTCGTCCACCGGGAAGCGGAACACGCCCAGGTTCTCGTTGTAGAACTCCTCGTCGTCGTTCTTGATGCCGGCCACCTGCCAGGAGCCGTGCAGCATCATCGCGGCAACGCCCTGGATCAGCAGCGCGCGGTCGTCGTTGTTGTCGGGCGCCATGGAGTTGAAGCCCTCGTTGAAGTAGCCCTTCTTGACCCAATCCTGGATCTTCTCGCCCGCATAGATGAAGGCGGGAGAGGTGAAGGAGCCGGTTCCGTCATAGGCGGCGTCGAACTCGGCGTTGCCGGAATGACGGGCCACCAGGTACATGTAGTACATGGAGCCGGTCCAGCGGGGCAGGTTCGCCAGCGAGAAGGGCACATAGCCCGCCTCCAGCAGCTTGTCGCAGGCCGCTTCCAGCTCAGCGATGGTCTGGGGCACTTCGATGCCAACCTCTTCGAAGATGGCCTTGTTGTAGAAGATGTCGCAGCCGGACAGGCCGCCGAACGGGATCGCCAGGACCTTGCCGTCATAGGTGGACTGCGCCACGGCGGCGTCGATGAAGTCCGGATGATCGTAGGTGTTCCACAGCTCGGTGATGTCGTTCGCGCAGCCGGACTTGTAGTATTCGGCCATGGGGCCGCCGCCCCAGTGGATGTACATATCGGGCTGGCCTTCCTTGGCCGAGAAGCCGATCTGCAGATCCTGCTTGTAGGTGTCATTCTGCTTGTGAACCTGAGTCACGTGAATGTTCGGATAGTCCGCCATGAAGCGCGCGACGGCGTCTTCCTGAGCCGTGCGGCCCACGCCCTCCGTCGCGATATCCCACAGCAGGATCTCAAGGGGCTCCTTGGTCAGCTCGGGGATTTCCGCCAGAGCCGCCATGGAGGAGACGACCAGCATCAGGGCCAGCATCAGAACCAGAATCTTCTTCATACCTAAAGCCTCCTTTTATTTTTTCAACTGCCACAGCAGTTAAAAATCCGAGAATGCCGGGCGCGCCCGATGCGCTTCGGGGCGGGGCACACCGCTTAGTTGTTGCGTCCGATTCCGCGTAAACGAAATGACAAATCAAAATCTTCGTCAGCTTTGCTGACAGGATTATAGCACAAGTGGTGCAAAAAGTCCATATTCTTTTCCAAAAAACAGGTTTACAACATGCGCCATGCTTAATAATGTGAAAACCATGACAACAAATGAGAAATGAAGTCAATATCGAAAAACCCATGAAAAAGCCCCGGCTGCGTCAGCCGGGGCCCTGATGATGTTGTCAGCCGATCTGAACCTTGCCGCCCAGATACGGACGGAGCGGTTCGGGAATGCGGATGCTGCCGTCGGCCTGCAGGTTGTTCTCCAGGAACGCGATCAGCATGCGGGGCGGGGCCACCACGGTGTTGTTCAGCGTGTGGGGCAGGTACTTCTTGCCGTCCGCGCCCTTCACGCGGATCTTCAGCCGCCGGGCCTGGGCGTCGCCCAGGTTGGAGCAGCTGCCCACCTCGAAGTACTTCTGCTGGCGGGGGCTCCAGGCCTCCACGTCGCAGCTCTTCACCTTCAGGTCGGCCAGGTCGCCGGAGCAGCACTCCAGCGTGCGCACCGGGATGTCCATGCTGCGGAAGAACTCCACGGTCAGCTGCCACATGCGGTTGTACCACTTCATGCTGTCCTCGGGCTTGCAGACCACGACCATCTCCTGCTTCTCGAACTGGTGGATGCGGTACACGCCGCGCTCCTCGATGCCGTGGGCGCCCACCTCCTTGCGGAAGCAGGGGGAGTAGCTGGTCAGCGTCTGGGGCAGCTCGCTCTCATCCAGCATCTGGTCGATGAACTTGCCGATCATGCTGTGCTCGCTGGTGCCGATCAGGTACAGGTCTTCGCCCTCGATCTTGTACATCATGTTTTCCATCTCGGCGAAGCTCATCACGCCGGTGACCACGTTGCCGTGGATCATGAACGGCGGCACGTAGTAGGTGAAGCCGTGGTCGATCATGAAGTCGCGGGCGTAGCTGAGGATCGCGCTGTGCAGCCGGGCGATGTCGCCCTTCAGGTAGTAGAAGCCGTTGCCGCTGGTGCGCCGGGCGGCGTCCAGGTCGATGCCGTTCAGCCGCTCCATGATGTCCACGTGATAGGGGACCTCCCACGCGGGCACCACCGGCTCGCCGAAGCGCTCGTTCTCCACGTTTTCGCTGTCGTCCCTGCCGATGGGCACGGAGTCGTCGATGATCTGGGGGATCACCAGCATGCGCTTGCGGATCTCCTCGGCGTACTCCGTTTCCTTCTGCTCGATGGCGGCCAGCTCGTCCTGCATGTCCTTGACCTGCTGCTTGGCGGCCTCGGCCTCGTCCTTTTTGCCCTGGCCCATCAGCGCGCCGATCTGCTTGCTGATCTTGTTGCGCTGGGAGCGCAGGTAGTCCGCCCGCTGGATGGCCTCGCGGTTGGCCTTGTCCAGCGCCAGCACCTCGTCCACCAGCGCCAGCTTTTCGTCCTGAAACTTTTTGCGGATGTTTTCGCGCACCAAATCGGGGTTGGTACGGATCAGATTGATGTCCAGCATATCGGTACAGCCTCCTTTGAATTGGCTTCATTATATGCCTTTTATCGGGGCATTGCAAGTAAAGAATTCCCTACGCCCAGTTCCCGTTTCGGAATACCGGCATGGTCCGGCCGTCGCGGGTGAGGGCGTCGATGGCGAGGTCGGCGGTGCCGATCATGAAGTCCACGTGGATCATCGAATCGTTGACGCCCAGCGCCCGGCATTCGTCGAGGGTCATGTTCTCAAAGCCGCGTATGGTGTCGGCGAAGCCCATGCCCAGGGCCAGGTGGCAGGCGGCGTTCTCGTCGAACAGCGTGTTGTAGAACAGCAGGCCGCTGTTTTGGATCGGGGAATCGTAGGGCACCAGCGCGCACTCGCCCAGATACGCGCTGCCCTCGTCCATCGTGATGATGTGGGTCAGCGCCTCGTTGTTCACGTCGGCGTGCCATTCCACGGCCTTGCCCTCGTGGAAGCGTATCCAGAACCGGTCGATCAGCTGGCCATTGCAGCTCAGGGGCTTCGAGGCGTACACGACGCCCTCGGCCGCGCCGCGCATCGGGGAGATGAAGCACTCCTCGGTGGGGATGTTGGGGTTGAAGAACACGCCGGAGAGCGTGGTGTCGCCGCCGCCCTTGAACACGGCCTCGGGGATCATGCCCACGGTCAGGTCGGTGCCGTTGGAGGCGGTGTAGTGGAGCTTGTCGATGCCCAGCGCGTTGAGCTGCGCGCAGTGCTCGGCCAGCGAACGGTTGTGCGCCGCCCAGGCGGCCACGGGGTCGCCGTCCACCCGGCTGGCGGCCAGTATGGCCGCCCACAGTTTTTCGACGGCCTGGTGCCGGGAAAGGTCCGGGAACAGCTTCTTCGCCCAGGCCGCGCCGGGCACCGCCGCGATGCACCACTGGTGCTTGTTCTCCATCTGGTCGCGGTAGCCCTTGATCAGCGGGAGCTTGCGCTGCCGGGCCAGGGTCAGCTTCTTCTGGTTGATGCCCTTCAGGCCATCCGGGTCGTCCGAATCCAGGAAGATGCGGCAGGGCAGCTTCTCCACCCAGTGCTTCCAGCGGGCCTCCTGATAGTCCGTCAGCTCGGACAGGCACTTCAGCGACTGGTGCCGCACGTGCAGTTTCTCCAGCGGCTGGTGGTACCACTCCACCTCCACGCGGCTCGCGCCCCGCTTGTAGCAGGCGTCCACCACCATGGCCACGAAGTCGGGCTGGTCCAGGCCGGCGGTGATGAACACCTCCTGGCCCTTCTGCACGTTCGCGCCGGCCTCGGCGATCAGCCGGGCGTACTGTTTGAGAATCGTCTTGTTCATGAAATTGCCTCCGTCAAACTTTTTGTCCCTATAACGATAGCCCATTTCCGGGGCTGTGGCAATCCCCTTGGGCGGATTTACCGATTAAATAATCGTAAACGGGCGGCGCGGCTTTACATCGCGGCCCGGTTTTGATATACTTTTCACAGAAGACCGCCTGTATGAGGGGGAATGCGCCCGTGAACATCGGCATACGGCTGCACGATACCGCGCCCGGCACGCTGGAGGAGCGGCTGGACTTCGCGAAGGCCCAGGGCTTTGCCTGCGCCCACCTGGCGCTGAGCAAGGTGCTGCCCGGCTTTGCCATGCCCGACGCGCCGCGGCTGCTGGCGGACGGCGCGCTGGCGGAGCGGGTGCGTTCCGCCTTTGAAAGCCGCGGCATGGGCTGCGCGGTGCTGGGGTGCTACCTGAGCCTGGCGGATACGGACGCCGGGGCGCTGGAGCGCACCCAGGCCGTCTACCGGGCGCACCTGCGCTTTTGCCGCACGATCGGCGCGGGCGTGGTGGGCACGGAGACGCCGCCCGCGCCGTCGCTGCGCGCAAGCGCAACGGACCTGGACTCGGAGGAGGCCTTCCGGCTGTTCGTGAACGGCGTCCGCCCCGTGGTCCGCTGGGCCGAGGAGGAGGGCGCGGCGCTGGCCGTCGAGCCGGTGTGCAACCACATCATATCGACGCCCGAGCGGGCCGAGCGCCTGCTGGAGGCGCTGGCTTCGGACAGCGTCTCGATCATACTGGACGCGGTGAACCTGCTGTCCAGCGACATGACGGACCGCGCCGACGCCGTGATCGCCGATGCCATCGCCCGCCTGGGGGATAAGGTGAGCGTGTTGCACATGAAGGACTTCATCGACGCGCCGGGCGAATCCAGGCCGCGCCCCGTGGCCTGCGGCGACGGGCGCATGCGCTACGGCGCGCTGCTTGCTCTGGCGAAGCGGCGCGATCTGCCGATGACGCTGGAGAACACCAACCCTGAAAACGCCGAAGCCGCGCGGCTGCGCCTGGAGGCCATCGGGGCAGGCCTGCGGGCGGACCGGCCCATTGAGGAGGATGCGAAATGATCAGATACACCGTCGCCAAGGACGGCAGCGGAGACTTTACCTCGGTACAGGCCGCCATCGACGCGCTGCCGGAGGGCAACCGGGAAGGGGCGGAGCTGTTCATCCGCGAAGGCGAGTACCGGGAGCGGGTGGTGATCCACCGGCCGAACGTGCGCCTGGTGGGTCAGTCCCGGCAGGGCACCGTGATCGTGCACGCGGCCTGGGCCAGGCAGCTGAACCCGGACGGCGCGCCCAGGACCACATTTTTGTCCTTCGCGCTGCTGGCCGCCGCGCCGGACATCACCGTGGAGAACCTGACCGTCTGCAACGACGCCGGGGACGGCCGCCGGGTGGGCCAGGCGGTGGCGGTGTACGCCGCCGGGGACCGGGGCGTCTGGCGGAACTGCGACTTCATCGCCTGCCAGGACACGCTGTTCTGCGGGCCGGTGATGCAGAACGTGCTGGACGACATTGCGCCCTATGCCTGCGACGCGGAGCGCGTGCCCTCCGTGTGCGACTGCCCGCCGACCCACAGCCGGCAGTACTTTGAGAACTGCCTGATCCGCGGCGACGTGGACTTCATATTCGGCCCCTACCGCTGCTGGTTCGAGGGCTGCACGCTGTTCATGAACGCCCGGGGCGGCTGGTACACCGCGGCGAACACCGCCGAGGGCCAGCCCTGGGGCCTGGTGTTTCACCGCTGCAGGCTCACCGGCGAATGCGAACCGGGCATGGGCTTCCTGGGAAGGCCCTGGCGCGCCTTCGCCCGCACGCTGTTCATCGGCTGCGACATGGACGAGCGCGTCAGCCCGATGGGCTTTACCGACTGGGACGAGATCCGGGTGGTCACCGATCGCCTGGGCGAGTGGGGCACCACCGGCGCGCGGGCGGACCAGACCTCGCGCCACCCGATGCAAAAGCGCCTGACGGAGGAGGAGGCCCGCGCCGTCACGGTGCGGACGGTGCTCTCCGGCTGGGAACCGGTTCAGGGCGAAAAACACGAAAGCGTGGAGGTATGCGGCATGGAGGGCGTCAACGCGTTTATCGAGTCTTTTCTGGAGGGGTATCAGCCCTACAAGCGCTATTGGAACTACGAGGACGGCTGCGTGCTGAAGGGCTGCGCCGACCTGTACCGGGCCGCCGGCGACGAACGCTGCCGGGCCTATGTGCTGGACTACCTGGCCCGCTTCGTCGAGCCGGACGGCACGATCCCCAATTATCAGATGGACGGCTACAGCATCGACTCGATCAACTGCGGCAAGGTCCTGTTCTTCGCCCTGGACGAGACCGGGGACGAGCGCTACCGCCGCGCGGCGGACTTCCACGCCCGGCGGCTGGAGGGGCATCCCCGCTGCGCCTGCGGCAACTTCTGGCACAAGGAGATCTACCCGGACCAGATCTGGCTGGACGGCCTGTACATGGCCCAGCCCTTCCGGGCGGAGTACGACGCCCGCTTCGGCGGGGGCCGGGACGCCGCGGACATCGCCGGGCAGTTCAAGAACGTGCGCAAATACCTGTACGTGCCGGAGAAGGGGCTGTACGTGCACGCCTGCGACATGGCCCGGAAGCAGCCCTGGGCGGACCCGGAAACCGGCAAGTCGCCCAACTTCTGGCTGAGGTCCATGGGCTGGTACCTGATGGCCCTCATCGACTGCCTGGAGCTGATGGACAGGCAGCTCTACGAGCACTGGCGCGCGCTCAGGGACCTGTTCGTGGAGGCGATCGACGGCATCGCCCGCTGGCGCGACCCCGAGACCGGCCTGTACTTCCAGGTGATCGACCGGGCGGAAGTCGAGGGCAACTACATCGAGACCTCCGGCAGCGCCATGGTGCTCTACGCGATGCTGAAGGGCGTGCGGCTGGGCCTGCTGGACGGCGAGAAGTACCTTCGGGACGCCCGACGCGCCTTTGAGACGCTGACCGCGCTGAAGCTGCGCCGGGGCGCGGACGGCCTCTGGCACCTCAATGACATCTGCAAGGTGGCGGGCCTGGGCCCCGGCGAGAAGCGGGACGGCAGCGTGGCCTACTACCTGAGCGAGCCCCGGGTGGCCGACGACGCCAAGGGCGTGGGCCCGTGGATGATGGCGCTGGCCGAGTACCGGAGAAGCGAGCCGTGAGGCGCCTGTGCGTGACCGCCCGCAGCTGCACGGTGCTGCTGGACGGGGCGGGGGACTACTTTGCGGGAACGCCCGCGCGCCTGACGCTGAACGGCGCGGACCTGGGCGAGGAGCGCCGCTCGGTGGCCACGCTGTTTGACCTGTGGCCGGACACCGACTACTGCCTGGAGGTCCGGCGGGGCAGCGCGCCGCCGGAGGCACTGCGCTTTCACACCGCCCCCGAGAAGTGCACGCTGAACGCGCGCCGCTTCGGGGCCGCCGGGGATGGCAGGAAGGACGACACCGCGGCCCTCCAGGCGGCGATACTCTGCTGCCCGCCCGGGGGCAGGGTGCTGCTGGATGCCGGGGACTACCGGACCGGCCCGCTGTTTTTGAAGAGCCACGTCACGCTGGAGCTGAAGCGGGGCGCGGCGCTGCGGCTGATCACCGACCGAGGCCGCTTTCCGATACTGCCCGGCGCGACCCCCGACACCGACGGAGACGGGGAGACGCTGCTGGGCAGCTGGGAGGGCAACCCGCTGGACAGCTTCGCCGCGGCGCTGAACGGCATCGGCGTGGAGGACGTGCGGCTGATCGGCGAGGGCGTGGTGGACGGCTGTGCCCAGGCGGGGGACTGGTGGATCGACCCCAAACGGCCCCGGGGCGCGTTCCGGGGGCGGCTTCTGTACCTGCGCGACTGCCGGAACGTCGTCGTGCAGGGCCTGACCTTCCGCAACAGCCCGTCCTGGAACCTGCACCCCTGCTTCAGCGAGGACCTGGGCTTTTACGGCATCTCAGTGGAGGCCCCCGCCGACAGCCCCAACACCGACGGCTTCGACCCGGAGAGCTGCCGGGGCGTGCGGGTGTACGGCGCGCGCTTCTCGGTGGGCGACGACTGCATCGCCATCAAGTCCGGCAAGCTGTACATGGGCATGAAGTACCGCCGGCCCTGCGAGGACGTGGAGATCGCCTGGTGCGCCATGCTGGACGGCCACGGCGGCGTGACCGTGGGCAGCGAGATGTCCGGCGGCGTGAAGAACGTGTGGGTGCACCACTGCCTGATGCGGGGCAACGACCGGGGCCTGCGCGTCAAGACCCGCCGGGGGCGGGGCGAGCGCGGCGTGGTGGACGGCATACGCTTCGAGGACGTGCGGATGGAGCGGGTGAAGGCCCCGCTGGTGGTCAACTGCCTGTACTTCTGCGACCCGGACGGCCACGCCGAATGGGTCCAGTCCCGCGCGCCCCGACCCGTGGACGAAACCACGCCCCGGGTCGGCGAGATCGCCTTCGAGCGCGTCACGGCCACCGGCTGCGCGGCCTGCGCGGCCTATGTGCTGGGCCTGCCGGAGCGCCCGGTGGAGCACGTGGCGCTGCGGGACTGCGCGTTTGACTTCGCCCCGGACGCCCGCCCCATGCGGCCCGCGATGGCCGACGGCGTTGAGCCGTGCCTGCGCCGCGGCGTCGTGGCCCGCTTTGTAAAGCGCCTGACGCTGGACAATGTGCGCGTCACCGGCGCACAGGGCCCGGAAGTTGTCCATGAGAAGGATTGACACAGCTAAAAATGTCTGCAAGTTTGTAAAAGTTGTCCATCGAATCGCGAAAAACGATTGACAAAGCTTTGCGATTTTGTTATGATAATTAAGGTAACAAATTACCTATTTTCCCTGGGGGGCGGAAGCCCTGACATGCCGGAGAAGACCGGAAGAAACAGACAAGGAGAGGACACGAACATGAAGAAACTGATCGCTGTTGTGCTGTGCCTGGTGCTGGCGCTGTCCTGCACCGCCGTCGCTGTGGCCGAGGAACTGAGCATTTCCTGGTGGGGCGGAGATTCCCGCCACGAGGCCACCCAGAATGCCGTCGCCGCCTTTGAGGCCGCCGAGGGCGTCACCGTGAAGACCCACTACGCGGCCTGGTCCGGCTGGGAGGAGACCATGAGTGGCTCCTTCGTCGCGGGCAATGCCGAGGACGTGGATATGGTCAACTGGAACTGGCTGTTCTCCTTCGTGGATGAGAACGGCGAGTCCTACTTCATGGATCTGAACGAGATGGCCGACACCATCGACCTGTCCCAGTGGAGCCAGGCGATGCTGGATGCCTGCACCGTGAACGGCAAGCTGCTGGCCCTGCCGAACGCGCTGACCGGCCGCATCTTCTACTGGAACAAGACCACCTTCGACCAGGCGGGCGTCGAGCTGCCCACCACCTACGCGGCGCTGCTGGAGGCCGGCAAGACCTTCCAGGAGAAGCTGGGCGACGACTACTATCCGCTGGCGCTGGGCGCGTATGACAAGATGATCCTGATGGTCTACATGCTGGAGAGCAAGTACGGCAAGGCCTGGGTCGTGGACGGCGCGCTGAACTACACCGTCGAGGAGATCGCCGAGGGCATCCAGCTGATCCAGGACCTCGAGGACAACCACGTCATCCCCACCGCCCAGACCCTGGCCGGCGACGGCGCGGACTCCCTGGACAAGAACGACAAGTGGATCACCGGCAAGTACGCCGGCGTCTGGGAGTGGGATACCTCCGCTTCCAAGTGCCAGAACGCGCTGGCCGAGGGCCAGGAGTTCGTGGTCGGCGAGGAGCTGACCGACCTGGGCGAGTTCAAGGGCGGCTTCACCAAGGTGGCCCACGCCTTCGCCATCTCCCGCAACACCCAGAACGCCGAGCTGGCCGCGAAGCTGATCAACTTCATGAACAACGAGGATGAAGGCATTCGCGCCCGCAAGAGCGAGTACGGCATCCCCGCCTCCGCCAAGGGCCTGGCCCTGTGCAAGGAGGAGGGCCTGATCAATCCCACCGTGGCCGAGGCCAACGGCAAGATCCTGGCCTGGTGCTCCTTCCCGCTGGATCCCAAGTTTGAGGACGGCGCGCTGAAGAACACCGACGGCGTGTATCAGGAGGTCTTCGAGGGCCTGTCCTACAAGGACTACTCCGTCGAAGAGGCGGCCCAGGTGCTGTACGACGGCGTGACCGCCGTGCTGGCAAAGTAATCGATTCACCGATGGCACTGGCCGAAGCGGCGACCGTCCGCTTCGGCCATCGTTTGCAAACGTCAAGGGGGAAGTACGCATGCAGAGCATCCGGCCCGGAAGGCGGCGCACCAAGCTGGAGCAGGGCTATTGGGGGTTCATACTCATCATGCCCTGGCTGATCGGTTTTCTGATTTTCAAGGCCTATCCGTTCCTGTCATCGCTGTACTACAGCTTTACGGACTGGAACCTGTTCAAGGGCGGCAGTTGGATCGGCATACAGAACTACGTGACGGCCTTCACCACGGCCAAGAACCTGAAGGCGCTGCGGGTGACGTTCATCTACGCGTTCATGACAGTGCCGCTGAAGCTGGCCTTCGCGCTGTTCATCGCCTACATACTGAACTTCAAGATCAGGGGCGTGGGCCTGTTCCGCACGGCCTACTACATCCCCTCGATACTGGGCGGGTCCATGGCCATCGCGGTGCTGTGGCGCGCCATGTTCAAGAACGACGGCGTGGTGAACCGCATACTGACGATACTGGGCCTGGACAACGTGAACTTCCTGGCCGACAAGACCTGGGCGCTGTTCATCATCTGCCTGCTGCGCGTGTGGCAGTTCGGCTCGCCGATGGTCCTGTTCCTGGCGGCGCTGAAGGGCGTGCCGGAGGAGCTGTACGAGGCGGCCTCCATCGACGGGGCCACCAGCGGCCGGCAGTTCGTGAAGATCACGCTGCCACTGATCTCCCCGGTCATATTCTACAACCTGGTCACCCAGCTGGTGCAGGCCTTCCAGGAGTTCAACGGCCCCTACATCATCACCCAGGGCGGGCCGCGAAACGCGACGACGCTGATCTCGCTGATCGTGTACAACTCCGCCTTCTCGGAGTACAACGTGGGCATGTCCTCGGCCATGGCCTGGATCATGTTCGTGATCGTGATGATCTTCACCGCCATCTCCTTCAGCACCCAGAAGAAGTGGGTCTACTATTCCGATGAGAGGGGGGACAAGTGATGTCCGCGTCGATACTTGTCTTTCTGATCGTCGGCCTGGCGCTGACGGCCTGCGGCGTGATCGGCATGGCCAACGTGAACACCGAGGCCACGGGCCTTCTGGCCGCGCTGGCGCAGAACCGGAACCTGTACCTGTTCCTGGGGATATTCGTGCTGATCGTGGTGCTGTATCGAATCATTTACAACCGCAGCACCACCCAGGCCAGGCACGTGCTGTCCACGGTGGTGCGCTATCTGATACTGATCGCCGTGGGCATACTGATGGTCTACCCGCTGCTGTGGATGGTGGGCGCCACCTTCAAGGACAACGTGGAGATATTCACCTCCATCGGCCTGATTCCCAGGCACGCCACGTTTGAGGGCTACAGGGCGGCCATGAACGACTACGGCGGCGACATCAACATCTGGAAGGCCATGCTGAACACCTACAAGTATGTGCTGCCCCGGGTGATCTTCACGGTGCTCTCCTCCACCGTCACGGCCTACGGCTTCAGCCGCTTTAACTTCCGCGGCCGCAAGATGCTGTTCGCGCTGCTGCTGAGCACGCTGTTCTTGCCCCAGGTGGTGCTGAACATCCCCCAGTACCTGATGTACAGCAAGTTCGGCTGGGTGGATTCCCCCCATTACCTGGCGCTGATCGTGCCCTCGCTGTTCGCCCAGGAGACCTACTTCGTGTACATGCTGATCCAGTTCATGCGCGGCATACCCCGCGATCTGGACGAGGCCGCCAAGATCGACGGCTGCGGCGTGATGAAGACGCTGGTGCTGGTGCTGGTGCCGATGCTGTGGCCCGCGATGGTGTCCGCGGCGCTGTTCCAGTTCATGTGGAGCAGCAACGACTTCATGGGCCCGCTGCTGTACGTGAAGACGCCCGCCAACTACCCGGCGACGCTGTTCGTCCGGCTGTCGATGGACGGCGATTCCGGCTTCAACTGGAACCGCGTGCTGGCGATCTCGCTGATCTCCATCATACCGTCGCTGGTGGTGTTCTTCATGGCCCAGAGCCAGTTCATGGACGGCATCACCGCCGGAGCGGTGAAGGGATAAGCGTTCCCGCCCAACAAAGAGGCGCTTTACGTTTTCTTGTGGGAGACCCCTCTCAGGCGCTGCGCGCCAGCTCTCCCCGTCACCGGGGCGAGCCAAGGCTGCCGCGCGGATGTGCTAACCTCGAATCTCGCGCTTATCCCCCTTGCCTCGCCCCCGTGAGGGGGAGAGGTGCCCGAAGGGCGGAGAGGGGGAACTCCTCTGCCTGCCGCACGATGACCCAACAAAAAACCGCGCCTGTGGCGCGGTTTTTTGTTGGGTTATAACGGGTGGTGGCAGGCGCACAGCCTTCCGGGCTCCAGCTCTGTAAGCTGCGGCGGCTCCCGGCGGCACCTGTCGTCGGCGTAGGGGCAGCGGGGGTGGAAGCGGCAGCCGGCGGGCGGGTTGACGGGGCTGGAGACTTCGCCGGTGAGCATGGCGCGGGCCTCGTCCCGGCGGTTGGGGTCGGGCTGGGGCACCGCGTCCAGCAGGAAGCGGGTGTAGGGGTGGCGCGGCGCGGCGTAGAGCGCCTCGGTGCCGGACAGCTCGCAGATCTGGCCCAGGAACATCACGATCACCCGGTCGGACAGGTAGCGCACCACGTTCAGATCGTGGGAGATGAACAGATAGGTCAGGTGCGACTGGGCCTGCAGGTCGCTGAGCAGGTTTAAAATCTGCGCCTGGATCGACACGTCCAGCGCGCTCACCGGCTCGTCGCAGATGATCAGCTCCGGGTTCAGGGCCAGGGCCCGGGCGATGCCGATGCGCTGGCGCTGGCCGCCGGAGAACTGGTGGGGGTAGCGGTTGTAGAACTCGGGACGCAGGCCCACGCGCTCCATCAGCGCGCGCACCATGTCGGCGCGCTCGCGGCGGCTCGCGCCCACGCGGTGGGCGTTCAGCGGCTCCATGATGATGCGGCCCACGGACATGCGCGGGTCCAGCGAGGCGTAGGGGTCCTGGAAGATCATCTGCATGCCGCGGCGCAGCGCGCGCAGCGGCTCGCCCCGAAGCAGGGACAGGTCCTGGTCCTTGAACCAGACCTTGCCGGAGGTGGGGGGAATCAGGTCCAGCAGCAGCTTGCCCAGCGTGGACTTGCCGCAGCCGGATTCGCCCACCAGGCCCAGCGTCTCGCCCGCCTCGATGGCAAACGACACGTCCGACACCGCGTGGACCACGCCGCCCTTCGCGGGGAATTCCTTGACCAGGTGCTCGGCCCTCAAAAGCGCGCTCACAGCGGCTCACCTCCCGGCGCCGCGCCCCGGCTCAGCGGGGTAAAGCAGCGGCAGCAGTGTCCGTCCCCGACGGTTATCAGAGGCGGCTTTTCGTTTTGGCAGCGTTCAACGGCGAACGCGCAGCGGGGCGCGAAGCGGCAGCCCGCCGGCATGGCCCGCAGATTGGGCACCGTGCCGGGGATGTTGTACAGGCGCTGCCCCTTGGGGGTCATCCGCGGCAGCGAGGCCATCAGCCCCCGGGTGTAGGGGTGGGCGCAGGCGTCGAACAGCGCGTGGACCTCCGCCGTCTCCACCACCTCGCCGGCGTACATCACGTACACGCTGTCGCACAGCTCGGCCACCACGCCCAGGTTGTGGGTGATCATCAGTATCGAGGTGCCGCTCTCCCGCTGGAGGTCGCGCATCAGGCGCAGTATCTGCGCCTCGATGGACACGTCCAGCGCCGTGGTGGGCTCGTCGGCGATCAGCAGGTCGGGCTTTAGGATCATGGCCATGCCGATCATCACCCGCTGCCGCAGGCCGCCGGACAGCTGGTGGGGGTAGCAGCCGTAGCGCTTCTCCGGCTCCGGGATGCCCACCTTCCCGAAGATTTCGACGGTGCGGACCTTCGCGGCCTTCGCGTCCGCGCCGGTGTGCAGCCGCAGCGCCTCCGCCACCTGCTTGCCCACGGGGATCACCGGGTTCAGGCTGGTCATCGGCTCCTGGAAGATCATCGAGATGCGGTTGCCGCGGATCTGACGCATCTGGCGGTCATTGAGCTTCAGCAGGTCCTGCCCGCCGAACATGGCCGAGCCGCCCTCCACGCGGCCGTTGGCCGCCAGCAGGCCCATCACGGAGAGCGACGTCACGCTCTTGCCGCAGCCGGACTCGCCCACAAGGCCCACCGTCTTGCCCCGGGGAATGTCGATGTCCACGCCGTTCACGGCCACCGCCCGCTCCCGGACGCCGTCGGACGCGAAGGAGACGGACAGGTTTCTGATTTCAAGGATGTTCTCCATGCGCTGCCTCCGTCAGGTCTTCATGTACGGGTCGATCGCGTCGCGCAGGCCGTCGCCCAGGAAGTTGAAGGCCATCACGGTGATCAGTATCGCCAGGCCCGGCGCCAGGATCAGCCACGGGCACATGTAGGCGTAGCCCTTGCCCTGGCTGACCATCAGGCCCCAGCTGGCGGCGTTGGGGTCGCCCACGCCCAGAAAGCTCATGCTGCTCTCCCACATGATGGCGCCGGGGATGTCCAGCGTGAACAGTACGATCAGGTTGGGCACGCAGTTGGGCAGTATGTGCCGCAGCACGATCATCCAGCGGGACACGCCCATGGACCGGGCGGCCTCCACGAACTCCTTCTCCTTCAGCGACAGGGTCTGCGCCCGCACCACGCGGGCGGTGCCGGCCCAGTTGATGACCGACAGCGCGATGAACATGTTCAGTATGGACGCGCCCAGCGTGTACATCACCACCATGGCCAACAGCAGCGACGGGTACGCCAGCACAACGTCCGCCAGGCGCATGATGACCGCGTCCACGCGCTTGCCCATGTAGCCCGCCATCAGGCCCAGCAGCGTGCCCAGCACCAGCGAGATCACCGAGGGCACAAAGCCGATCATCAGCGATATGCGGCCGCCGTACACCACGCGGGTGAACACGTCCTGGCCCAGGTCGTCGGTGCCGAACCAGTGCTCGGCGGAGGGCGGCTCGTTCATGCTGGCCAGGTCGATCTCGTTGGGGTCGTAGCGGGTGATCAGCGGCGCGGCCAGGGCCGTCAGCGCGATCAGCACGATCACGATGAGCCCCAGCAGCGCGGCCCGGTTCACCCGCAGCATGTTCAGTATGCTCTTGAACACGCCCACATCGCTCTGGATCTCCGATTCGGCGATCTGCGCGGAGAGCTTGGCGGTGTACCGATCCTTGAAGGTCTTTTTCATGTTCCCACCGCCCTTACTCCACGCGAATGCGCGGGTCGATCACGGAATACAGCACGTCCGCCACCAGGTTGCCGCCGATGATCAGTATGGCCGTGAAGATCACCGTGCCCTGCAAAAGCGGCATGTCGCGGTTCTTGATGGCGCTGACGGCCAGGCTGCCCACGCCGGGGATGGCGAACACCGACTCGGTGATGGCCGCGCCGGACAGCAGCGACGAGATCTGTATCGCCATCATGGTGACCACGGGGATCAGCGCGTTCTTCAGCGCGTGGCGGGTGATGACGGAGAAGGGGGACAGGCCCTTGGAGCGGGCGGTGCGGATGTAGTCGTTGCGCAGCACCTCCAGCAGGTTCGAGCGCGTCAGCCGGGCGATGCGCCCCGCCGACGACCAGCCCAGCACCACCGTGGGCAGTATGTAGCTGCGCCAGCTCTCTATCCCGGAGACGGGCAGCACGTTCTTGAACGTGTTCTGCAATATCAGCGCCACCCAGAATACCGGCATCGACACGCCGAACAGCGATATGCCCATGCTCAGGTGGTCGATCAGCGAGTTCTTCTTCACCGCGGACACGATGCCCACCGGTATGCCCATGATCCAGGAGAACAGCGACGACGCCACGGCCAGCTTCAGCGTGCAGGGAAAGGCGCCTGCGATCAGGGCGGTGACGGGGCGGTTCAGCTTCCAGCTGATGCCCAGGTCGCCGTGCAGCGCGTCCCAGATGTAGCGGAAGAAGCGCACGAAAAACGGGTCGTCCAGGTGCATGCTCTGGCGAAGGCGGCCGATCAGATCCTCCTTGACGTGCTCGCGCATCATCACCGTGACCGGATCGCCCGGCACCACGTTGAGCATGAAGAATATGACCAGCACCATGCCGATCAGCACCGGAATGGTGATCAGTACGCGCTTGACGATGTGCTTTGCCATGATGGCCTCCGGGAAGTGAGGAGTGAGGAGTTAGGAGTGAGGAGTATGGGACGGGGAGTAATAGCACAGTGGACAGCAGTCAAACTACTGTCCACTGCCAGTTGTCCGGGATAGTGGCGTCAGCCTTCCAGGCTGATGGGATAGAAGCTCATATCGCTCCAGCCGTTCCAGGACACCTTGAAGCCGTGGACCCGGGGGTTCAGGCAGAACAGGTGGTTGCGCTGGTACAGCGGCAGGGTGACCGCGTCGTCGTGGACCACGGCCTGATCGATCTTCTGATAGGCGGCCATGCGCGCGTCAAAGTCGATCATGCCCTGGGCCTCGTCAATCAGGTTCAGGATCTCCTCGTTGTCGTAGTTGATGGAGCGGCCCACGGTGTTGCGGCGGGCGAAGAACGTGTCCAGGAAGTTGTCCGGGTCGTTGTAGTCCGCGCTCCACACGCCGTAGTAGCTGGGCAGCTCGCCGGTGTGGCGGATGTCCTTGTAGGTGGCGTCGTCGTATTCGGCGATGGTGGCGCGCACGCCGATCTTGCCGAAGAAGCTGGACAGGGTCTTGCAGATCCTGCGGGCGGTCTCGGAATCGGAGGACACGGCCAGCTGCATGTCGAAGCCGTCGGCGTAGCCCGCCTCAGCCAGCAGCGCCTTGGCCCCGTCGGGATCGTAGGGGATCTCCTCGGCGTCCGGGTTGTAGCTCAGCACGCCCTGGGGGATGAAGGTGGACAGCACGTGGCCCTCGCCGCCGTAGATCTGGTCCAGTATCAGCTGGCGGTTCACGGCCATCTGCAGCGCCTTGCGCACGTCGGGGTTGTTCAGCGGCTCGATGGCGGTGTTGAACATGAAGTAGTAGGTGCCGGCGCGGCTGCCGGACACGATCTGATCCTCGTAGCCGTTGTCCTTGAACCACTGCAGCTGGCTCTCGGCGTAGTCGAAGTTGAACACGTCCACCTGGCCGTTTTCAAACATCAGGCGCTGGGTGTCGGGGTCGGACACGATGAACATCTCGATGCCGTCGATCTGCGGCGCGCCCTTGAAGTAGTTGGGGTTGGCGACGACCTTGATCTTGCTGCCCAGCTCCCAATCGGTGATCTGGAAGGGGCCCGTGCCGAAGCACACGGCGGGGTTCACGCCGAAGTCGTCCGCGCCCTCGGTGCTCTCGCGGTTGAAGATGCTCCCGCCGGGGGTGGCCAGGCGGCTGAGGAACGAGGAGCAGGGCTTGACGAGCTTGAACTGAACGGTGAGATCGTCCACGGCGGTCACGCCGGACACGCTGTCGGCCTCGCCGCTGCGGCACTCGGCGGCGCCCACGACGATGCCCTCGTAGATGTCGTAGTTGCTGGCGGCGCGGTCGTGCTCCATCATGCGGTTGACGGTGAACACCACGTCGTCGGCGGTCAGCGGGTCGCCGTTGTGGAAGGTGACGCCCGCATGCAGGTGGAAGGTGTAGGTCAGGCCGTCCTCGGAAACCTCCCAGCTGTCGGCCAGGCCGGGGATGATCTGGGCCACGCCGTCCACGGTGTCGGTCTCCACCAGGCGGTCAAAGCAGTTCAGCGGAATGGTGTAGCTGTCGGAGGTCATCTGCACGTCCAGGGTCTCCGGGTCTTCCGACAGGAAAATGTGCAGCCAGTTGTCGGCGCCGTCCTCGGCCACGGCGGCGGGAACCAGCGCGGCCAGCGCCAGCGTCAGCGCGATCATCAGGGAAAGCAGTTTCTTCATTGACAGTACCTCCATGGTGAAAACAAATTTTCAATCATACTATATAACAAACCGGAATGGGGTACAACTCCATTCCGGTTAAGGTTCGGTAAATATGAAGATTGTGTTTATTGTCGTCGCGATTTGTTAAGCCGCGCTACGCCATTTCCTCCGGGTGGAACACCGCGTCGAAGCGCTCGGGGGTCAAAAAGCCCAGCTTCACGCAGGCCGCCTTCAGCGACAGGTTCTCCGCGTAGGCCAGCTTGGCGGTCTTCGCGGCGTTGTCGTAGCCGATGTAGGGGTTCAGCGCCGTCACCAGCATCAGGCTGTCGTGCAGGTTGCGGGCCATCTTGTCCCGGTTGGCCGCGATGCCGGACGCGCAGTGCTCGTCAAACGAGCGCACGCCGTCCGCCAGCAGCCGCACCGACTGCAGGAAGTTGTAGATCAGCACCGGCATGAACACGTTCAGCTCGAAGTTGCCCTGGCTGGCGGCCAGGCCCACGGCCACGTCGTTGGCCATCACCTGCACGGCCACCATGGTCATGGCCTCGCACTGGGTGGGGTTCACCTTGCCGGGCATGATGCTGCTGCCGGGCTCGTTCTCAGGGATGCGGATCTCCCCCAGGCCGCACCGGGGCCCGGAGGCCAGCCAGCGCACGTCGTTGGCGATCTTCATCAGGTTCGCGGCCAGCGCCTTCAGCGCGCCGTGGGCGAACACCAGCTCGTCCTTGCCGGTGAGGGCGCTGAACTTGTTCGGCGCGGTCACAAACGGCTTGCCCGTCAGTTCTGAGACAGCCTCGGCCACCGCGGTGTCAAAGCCCGCCGGGGCGTTCAGCCCGGTGCCCACGGCGGTGCCGCCCAGGGCCAGCCGCCCGAGCCCCGGCAGGGCCGCCTTCAGCATGTCCCGGGGCCCCTCCACCAGCCCGCGCCAGCCGGAGATCTCCTGGCTGAAGCGGATGGGCGTGGCGTCCTGCAGGTGGGTGCGGCCGGACTTCACCACGCCTTCGTTCTCCGCTTCCAGGCGCCTGAGCGTGGCGATAAACCGGTCCAGCGCCGGCAGCAGCTTGTCCTCGATGGCCAGCGCCGCCGCGATGTGCATGGCGGTGGGGAAGGTGTCGTTGCTGCTCTGGGACATGTTCACGTCGTCGTTGGGGTGCAGCAGCTTCCTTCCGGCGATCTCGTTGCCCCGGTTGGCGATGACCTCGTTGGCGTTCATGTTGCTCTGGGTGCCGCTGCCGGTCTGCCACACCACCAGCGGGAAGTGGCCGTCCAGCGCGCCGGAGATCACCTCGTCGCAGGCGGCGCAGATGGCGTTGAGCTTTTCCTCGGTCATGCGCTGGGGCTGCACCCGGCGGTTGGCGATGGCCGCGGCCTTTTTGAGGAGGCCGAAGGCGCGGGTGATCTCCAGCGGCATGCGCTCGCCGCCGATTTTGAAGTTCTGCAGGCTGCGCTGGGTCTGGGCGCCCCAGTACCGGTCCGCGGGCACCTGCATTTCGCCCATGGAATCCCTTTCGACGCGGTATTGCATGGCGGGTTCAACCTCCGGTGTACTTGTCGATCAGCCGGCGTGTGATGGCGTCCATCTCACTCCGGCGCTTCTCCATTTCCGACAGCAGCTTCAGCTGACAGCGGGCCCGGGCCAGGTTGTGCTCCGGCCAGTCCACGTGGAAGTACACGTCGCCGTCCAGGTAGTCGGCCAGGAAGCGCAGGCCGTTCTCGTAGGTCATCACCAGCGCGCCCAGGGGCAGGTTTTCAAGCTCCGTGCGGGTCAGGCCGTTCGCGGTCTGGGAGACGAAGCCCTCGGTGAAGCCCCGGAACAGGTCGATGTCCAGCGTGACCTTGGAAAGGTCCGTCTCGTCCTCGGCGGCGGTGCAGGCCCCGTAGCGTATGGCGTCGCCGAAGTCGTACAGCGCCGAGCCCGCCATGACCGTGTCCAGGTCGATCACGCACAGCGCCTCGCCGGTGTCCACGTCCAGCATCACGTTGTTGATCTTGGTGTCGTTGTGGGTGACCCGCAGCGGGATTTCGCCGGTCTCGATCATCTCGACGATCCGGCACATGGCCTCGCCCCGGGAGCGCACCGCCTCGACCTCCTGCGGCACCGACGCGGCGCGGCCCAGCGGGTCGCTTCGCACCGAGCGCTCAAAGTCGCCCAGGCGCTTGCGGGTGTCGTGGAAGCGGGGAATGGTGTCGTGCAGGCGCTCGATGGGGAAGTCGGCCAGCATGGCCTGGAACGCGCCAAAGGCCCGGCCGATCTCCCGGAACTGGTCGGGGCCCTCCACCCGGTCCACCGCGTGGGCGTGGGTGATGAAGTCGTAGGCGCGCCAGAAGCCGCCCTCGCCGTCCTCGATCATCGCGCCGCCGCCGCGGGCGGGCACCAGGTGAAGCACCCGGTTTTCGGGGTCCGTGCCCCGGGCCGCCAGGGCGCGGGACAGGTGCTCCGTCACGAGCCGTATGTTCTCCATGACCTCGTCGGGCTTTTTGAACACGTAGGTGTTGATGCGCTGCAGCACGTAGTCCCGCGCGCCGCCGCCGGGCAACGCGAAGCGCAGCCGGTAGGTGGCGTTGATGTGGCCGGTGTTGATGGCCTCGCAGGCCGCCAGCGTGCCCGGAAAGTCAAAGCCGCCGATGATGGCCCTCAGCCTTTCGTCGATGTTCATCGCTATCCCTCGCTGTGCGTTATTCGCCGAATATGGCGTTCACGAACTCCTTCGCGTCGAAGGGCTGCATGTCGTCCAGCTGCTCGCCCAGGCCGATGTAGCGCACCGGCAGGCCCAGCTCGTTGCGTATGGCGATGGCGATGCCGCCCTTGGCGGTGCCGTCCAGCTTGGTCAGTATGATGCCCTCTAAATTGGCCACCTCGCTGAAAACCTTCGCCTGGGCCAGGCCGTTCTGGCCGGTGGTGGCGTCGATGACCAGCAGGGCGTTCAGCGCGGCCTGGGGGAACTCCCGCTCCACCACGCGGCTGATCTTCTTCAGCTCCTCCATCAGGTGGGCCTTGTTGTGCAGCCGCCCGGCGGTGTCCACCAGCAGCACGTCGGCGTGGCGGCCCTTGGCGGCCTGTATGCCGTCGAACACAACGGCGGCGGGGTCCGCGCCCTCCTGGTGCTTGATGATGGGCACGTCGGCGCGCTCCGCCCACACGGTCAGCTGGTCCGCCGCCGCGGCGCGGAAGGTGTCGCCGGCGCAGATGATCACCCGGCGGCCCATGGCCTTGAGCCGCGAGGCCAGCTTGCCGATGGAGGTGGTCTTGCCCACGCCGTTCACGCCGATGATCAACAGCACCATCGGGCTGGTCAGCTTCATGGGCTCCGCCCACAGTATGTCGGCGAGTATGCCCTTCAGGGCTTCCCGGGCCTTTTGCGGATTGCCGATGTTCTCCTTTTCGCACTTCTGACGCAGCCGGCCCACCGCCAGCTCGGCCGTGGGCACGCCCACGTCGGCCATGATCAGTATGTCGGTCAGGTCCTCGAAGAAGTCGTCGTCCAGGTCCCGGTAGTTTTCCACCAGCTCGTCCATGCGCCCCGAGAAGGCGTTGCGCGTCTTTTGCAGACCGCTTCTGATCTTATCGAATAATCCCATATTCCCACCTCCGGTATTAAACCGCTTCGTTCAGCTTGACCGACACCGTCTTGGAGACGCCCTTCTCCTCCATGACCACGCCGTAGAGGGCGTCGCAGCGCTCCATCGTGCCCTTTCTGTGGGTGATGACGATGAACTGCGTGTTTTCGGAGTAGGCCTTCAGGTAGTCGGCGTAGGTATCGATGTTCGCGTCGTCCAGCGCGGCCTCGATCTCGTCGAGTATGCAGAAGGGCGTGGGCTTCAGGTCCAGTATCGCGAACAGTATGGCGATAGCGGTCAGCGCGCGCTCGCCGCCGGACAGCAGCGACAGCATCTGCAGCTTCTTGCCCGGGGGCTGGGCCACGATGTCGATGCCGCAGTTCAGCGCGTCCTTCGGGTCGGAAAGCCGCAGCTCGGCCTTGCCGCCGCCGAACAGCCGCACGAACGTGCGCTGGAAGTTGTCGTTCATCTGCGTGAACTGCTCCCGGAACTGCTTTTCCATGCGGGCCTCCAGCTCGGCGACGATGCCCTCCAGGTCCGCCTGGGCCTTCAGAAGGTCGTCCCGCTGGCCGGTCATCTCCTCCACCCGCTCCACGGTGCGGCGGTACTCGTCCAGCGCCGCCACGTTCACGGTGCCCATGGCGCGTATGCGCTGGCGGATGGCGGTGATGCGCTTTTCCGATTCCGACAGCTTGAAGTCCGGCTGGCGGAAGGGCTCCGCGCCGGCGTAGGTCAGCTCGTAGTCCTCCCAGATGCGGTCCTGGATCTGCTTGAACTCGCCCTCCGCGCGCGTCAGCGCCAGCTCGCTGCGGTGGTGCCGGTCGCTGAAGTCGTCCAGGCTGGCGCGCAGCGCGTCGATCTGCTCGCCCAGCGCCTGCAGCTGCTTCTGCACGCTCAGGCGGCGGGCGTCCGCCGCGTCGAAGTCGGCGCGGGCCGAATCCAGCGCGGCCTTGTTGCCGGCCAGGGCCTCCAGGTCCTTCTCCAGCAGCGCGGCGTTTTGCTCCAGTTCCTTCAGGCAGGCCTCCAGCGCCACGCCGGAATCCGCCAGCAGCTTTTCGGCGTTCTCCGCCTGGTCGGACAGCTTGTCCCGGTCGCTGACGGCGGCCTGCAGGCCACGCCGGCGGGAGGCCAGCGCGATGCGGGCGTCGCCGACCACGTCGCGCAGGGCCTCGGCCTCGGTGCGCAGCCGGTAGATTTCCTCGGAGAGCTGTTTGACCCGGGCCTGCCGGTCGTCGCTGGAGCTCTCCGCGTCCTGCTGCTGGGCGTTCAGCGCGGTCAGGCTCTGCGTCACGTCCTCCAATTGGGCGCGCAGGCGCTCCCGCTCCGCATCGGAGCGGGCCACGCGGGCGTCGTTGCTGGTCTGCTCGTCCAGCGCCGCGTTCAGCTGGGCCTCCGCCCGGGCGCACACGACCTCCTGCTTGTGCAGCTCGTCGTACAGCTCGCCGCGCTCCTTCTTCAGCCCGGCGCGCTCGTCCTCGATGGCGGCGTACTGCTCCCGGGCTTCGGCGAACTGGGCCTCCAGGTGCTTCAGCGCCTGCTCGCTCTCCTCGATCTCGCGGGTCCGGGAGAGCAGGCTGGTCATGCGGCTCTGCACGCTGCCGCCGGTCATCGAGCCGCCGGAGTGCATCACGTCGCCCTCCAGCGTCACCAGCCGGAACTGGTAGCGCCCCGCCCGCTGGATCGGTATGCCCGCGGCCAGGTCCTCGGCCACCACGGTGCGGCCCAGCAGGTTGTCGATGACGCCCTGATACTTCGGGTCGAACTCCACCAGCTCCGAGGCCAGGCCCACGCAGCCCGGCATGGCCAGCACGCTTCGCTCCTGGGGGGAGAGGGTGCGGCCCCGGACCGACGCGATGGGCAGGAAGGTGGCCCGGCCGAAGCGGTTGGCGCGCAGGTATTCGATCATGCGCTTGGCGTCCTCGTCCCGGTCCACCACGATGTTTTGAAGCGCGCCGCCCAGCACCATGTCCATGGCGCGCTCCAGGCGCGCGGGCACGTGGATGAGGTCGGCCACCACGCCGTGCACGCCGGAGGCCTCGCCCTGGCGGCGGGCCTGCAGCAGCACCTGCTTGACGGAGTTGTTGTAGCCCTCGTAGTCCCGCTGCATCTCCCGCAGCAGCTTCAGCCGGGAGTCCCGCTGCTGGCGCTCGGCCTGCATACGGGTCACCCGGTCCGAAAGGGCGCTTGACTGCTCGCCCAGCGCCTGGACCCGGGCCTGCATCTCGGCGGCCTGCCGGTCCAGCTCCGCCTTGCGGGCGTTCTCGGACTCCAGCAGCTCCCGGGCCGACTGCACGTGGGCGTTCAGCGCCTCGCTGCCGGTCTGCTCCCGGGCCTGGTCGGCCTCCATGGCCGTCAGCTGGTTCTCCAGCGCCGTGGACATGGCGCTCAGGCGCGCCCGCTGGGAGCGCACGTCGCCCAGCCGGTTCATGGCCTGTATGATCTGCTGCTTGGCGGCCTCGGATTCCTCCTCCATGCCGGCCAGCTTCGTCTCGGTCTGCTCGAGCTTCTGCTCCTCTTCGCAGAGCGCCTGCGCGGCGGCCTCGATGGCGCGGGTCTCCTCTTCGATCTCCGCGCCCATGCGCTCGATCTGGCGCAGCACGCCCGCCTTGCCCTCGCTGGCGGAGGCCTGCTGGGCCTGTATGCGGTCCCGCTCCTTCTCGCCGGCGGCGATGCGCTCGCGCATGACCTGCACCGCGCCCTCGCCGGCCTCCACCTCGCGGATCAGCTGCTGCACGGTCTCCCGCTTCTCGCCGCTTTCAAATTCGCAGGTGTTCAGCTGGCCTTGCGCCTCGTCCCGCTGGCCGCCCAGCGCCTCCAGGCTCTGGTTGGCCTCTAAGATCGACTCGCCCAGGGCCTGCACGGATTCCTTCAGCTCCTTGATGCGCGCCTCGTAGCGCTCGGTGCGCACCAAAAACACGTTCAGGTCCAGGCCCTTCAGCTCGTCCCGCAGGGCCAGGTATTCCCGGGCCTTCTCGCTCTGCTCCTTCAGCGGCTCCACCCGGTCCTCGAGCTCTGAGAGGATGTCCTCCACGCGGTTCAGGTTCTCCTGGGTGTGCTGGATGCGCTTCTGGGCGTCCAGCTTGCGCGTCTTGAACTTGACGATGCCGGCGGCCTCCTCGAACACCTGCCGCCGGTCCTCGGACTTGGCGGACAGTATCTCGTCGATGCGGCCCTGGCCGATCAGCGAATAGCCGTCCTTGCCGATGCCGGTGTCGCGGAACAGGTCCACGATGTCCCTCAGGCGGCAGGCGGCGCCGTTGATCTTGTATTCGCCCTCGCCGCTGCGGTACACCCGCCGGGTGACGGAGACCTCGGCAAAGTCGATGGCCAGCGCGTGGTCGTCGTTTTCAAAGACCAGCGTGACCTCGCAATAGGACAGGCGGCGGCGGGACTCGGTGCCCCCGAAGATGACGTCCTCCATCTTCGCGCCGCGCAGCGACTTGGCGCTCTGCTCGCCCAGCACCCAGCGCACCGCGTCGGCGATGTTGCTCTTGCCGCAGCCGTTGGGGCCCACCACGCCGGTGATGCCGTCCTCAAAGTCTATCTCCACGTGGTCCGCGAAGGACTTGAAGCCGTGGATTATCAGTTTCTTCAGTCGCAAATCGTGTATTCGCTCCAATCCGGTTCAGTGGGGCAGGGGAATGCGCTCATTCCAGCCGGCCCAGGCGGCGCAGCGCGTCCCGCGCGGCCTCCTGCTGGGCGTTCTGCTTGCTGGTGCCGACGCCCTCGCCGATGGTCTGGCCGTTGTGGGTCACGCTGTAGCGAAACAGGGGGGCGTGGGGCGGCCCCTGCATCGATATAAACGCGTAGGCGGGCATTTCGCCGTCGCGCTGCAGTATCTCCTGCAGGCGGGACTTGGCGTCCAGATGGTCTTCCAGCATCTTCGGGCGCAAATCGTCGGCCAGGGCCCTTCGAATCACCGCCACGGCGCAGTCAAAGCCGCCGTCGAGGTACACGGCGGCAAGCACCGCCTCCATCACGTCGCACAGTATGGAGGGCTTGTCCCGCCCGCCGGAGCGGTCCTCGCCCACGGACAGGCGGATGTACCTGCCCAGATCCAACCGCCGGGCGGCGCGGCTGAGGGTCTCCTCCCGCACCAGCCCCGCGCGGATGCGCGTCAGCTTGCCCTCGTCTACCTGCGGAAACTCGAAATACAGGTGTCGGCTGACCGCCAGCTCCAGCACGGCGTCGCCGAGAAATTCCAGCCGCTGATAGTGCGGCACATGATGATCCCCCCCGAAGGAGGGATGCGTCAGTGCCGTCTCCAGCAGTTTGGTATCATGGAAGGTGTATCCAAGCTTTTCGCAGAGTGCCTTCACGATCAGCCCTTCTTCTGGATGTAGTCCACGATGTCGCCCACGGTCTTGATGGTGCCCAGGGCCTCATCCTCGACGGTCAGGTTGAACTCGCTCTCCAGGTCCATGATCAGCATCATCAGGTTCGCGCTGTCGGCGCCCAGGTCCTCCACCATGCGGGCGTTCTCCACCACCTTGCCGCCGTCCACGGGCAGCTGCATCAGGATATACTCCTTCACCTTGTCGAAAATAGCGTTGCGATCCATGTTCACAGCCTCCTTATAGAATATGGTTCGGTTTGATTACTGCTCCTGCGTGTCGCTCAGGCCCTTCAGGCCCTCGCGGATCTTGCCGGCCACATCGCCCGCCAGCATCTCGCGGGCCTGGCGCACGGCGTTCATGATGGCCTGTTCGCCGGAGGCGCCGTGGGCCTTGATCACCGCGCCCTCCACGCCCAGCAGCGGCGCGCCGCCGTAGGCGTTGTAGTCCATGCTGCGCTTGAACTTCCTGAAGGCGGGGCGGGACAGGGCCGCGCCGATCTTGGACACCTTCGAGGCCATCAGGTTGGCCTTCAGCATGCCCATCATGGCGCTGACGAGGCCCTCGGTGTACTTCAGTATGATGTTGCCGTCGAAGCCGTCGGCCACCACCACGTCGAAGTCGCCGGTGGGAATGTCCCGGGCCTCGGCGTTGCCGGCGAAGCTGTAGCTGGTCTGCGCCTGCATCAGCCGGTAGGTCTCCTTGGTCAGCCTGTTGCCCTTCTCGGCCTCGGTGCCGATGTTCACCAGGCCCACCGCCGGGTTTTCCACGCCCATCACGGTGCGCATGTACACCGAGCCCATCAGGCCGAACTGCTCCAGGTACCGGGGCTGGCAGTCCACGTTCGCGCCGGCGTCGATCAGCAAAAAGGGCTTCTTCACGCCGGGGATCACCGGGGCCAGCGCCGGCCGCTCGATGCCGGGAATGCGGCCGATGCGCAGCATGCCGCAGGCCAATACCGCGCCGGTGTTGCCGGCGGAAACCACCGCGCCCGCGCGCCCGTCGCGCACGGCCAGCATGGCCTGCACCATCGAGGAATTGACCTTCTTGCGCACGGCCAGCATCGGCGGTTCGTCCATCTCGATCACGTCGTCCGCGGGCAGGATGTCGGCCCTGCCGGCCACGTCGTCCGCGCCCGAGAGCAGCGCCTTCAGCCTCTGCTCGGGCCCGGCCAGCAGTATGCGGATGTCCGGAAAACGGCGCAGCGCCTCGACGGCGCCGGCCACGATGGCGTCCGGCGCCTGGTCGCCGCCCATGGCGTCCAGCGCAATGACATATTCGCTCATCATACGACCCCCAATGATATTATACCTTTGCTATTGTATCAAAAGGAATGTAAATTCGCAAGCTTTTGGACCTGTCAACCCTTGCGACAACGGTGAAATATTATAAAATTTTGAAAAAAACGTGTCTTTCCGCGCCTGCCCCCTTGCCATTTCCGCCCCGATGGGCTATAATGTCTTTTGCGCATGTACCCGTAGCGAAGCTGGATATCGCGTCAGACTCCGACTCTGAAGACCGTGGGTTCGAATCCCGCCGGGTACGCCACAGAAAAGCCGCCCCTTGGGGCGGCTTTTCTGTGGCGTACCCGGCGGGATTTTCGCTTTGTATTCTTCAGTTTTAAGTTTTCAGTTTTCATTCTTCAGTACTCCCGACAGGATTCTCTAAATGAATACTGAAAACTGAAGACTGAAAAATGAATAATGATTGGGTGAGCGGACGTTGTTCGAAATATGACCAGCGGGCAGTAGACAACCACCGCTTTAATCTGGTATAATAAGGAAGGATAATCCATCGTCAATGATCCGCTGGGAGAGCGGCTGTATACAACCGCGAGGGGAGGCCGGACGGGATGAATTGGATCGTCGTCGCGGACAGCAGTGTTGAAGCGTTACAGGACGCGGGGCACATACTCTGCAAGCAGAAAATGCGCGTGACCGGGTTCAAATCCGGGCAGGCGCTCATGGAGTTTCTGAAGGACAACCGGCCGGATCTGATCCTGCTGGGCAGCGTGCTGTGGGAAATCGGCGGTTATGAGGCGATATCCGCCCTGAAGCACGCGCGCAAGGGGATTCCCGTGCTGCTGATGGCGGAACAGGGGGAGCCGGATCTGGAGGCGCGCGCGCAGGCCATGGGGGCTGACGGCGTGGTGGGTAAGCCGCTGGTGGCGGCGGAGCTGACGGCGCGCGTGCGGGAAATCCTCGCATCGGTTCCGCGGTCGGGCGCGGAGGAGAGCGCGCCGGTCCACAACACGCTGGAGGAGATCGCCAACACGCTGGAGGAGTGCAACGAATCCACCACCGGCATGTGGATGGGCAGCGAGGCGTTCGGCAACGTCTACCGCCACATGCTCCGCTACCTGGAACGCTATCACGGCATCGCGTTCCAGGTTTTGTTTACGGTGGAGATATCAAAGGCCTATGACGCCCGCCAGCGCCAGGAGATCATGACGCAGTTCCGGCGCAGATTGCAGCTGTCGCTGCGCAGCAGCGATATGATGATGGAGAGCGGCGAGAACCAGGTGTTCCTGCTGCTGCCGGAGGTGGGAGAGGCGGACATCGGCCACGTGATCTCGCGCGTGATCCAGGACTGGAAGCAGACGGAATACGGCCCCGGCACCGATATCATCTCCGAAGTGCGGCAGACGAATCTGAATCGCGGCGCGGCGCAGGAGGAGATCAAGCCCCGGACGGATTGGGTGGTCGTGGTGGACGACGACGTGACCAACCTGAAGACGGCCGGGCTGATCCTGAGCCGGCAGCACATGCGCGTGACGGCGCTGAAATCCGGGCGCGCGCTGCTGGAGTACATCCTCAGCAACAGCCCCGACGTGATCCTTCTGGACGTGCGGATGCCGGAGATGGACGGCTTTGAGACGATGCGGCTGCTCAAGCGGGAGATGGCGCCGGGACAGGAGATCCCCGTGATCTTCCTGACGGCCGACGACAATGCCGAGTCCGAGATGAAGGGCCTGAACCTGGGCGCGATGGACTTCATCAAGAAACCCTTCGTGCCGGATGTGCTGACCGCGCGCGTGAAGCACATCATACAGCTTTCCCGGCTTCAGAGAAACCTGGCCGAGGAAGTGGAGCTGAAGACCCAGGAGAACGAAAACCTCCTCTTGCGCGTGGTGCAGACCCTGGCGGAGACCATCGAGGCCAAGGACACCTACACCAACGGCCACTCCGGCCGGGTGGCGGAATACGCCCGTCAGATTGCCCGGCGCTTCGGCTATGGCCGGAACCGGCAGAACGAGATCTACATGATCGGGCTTCTGCACGACGTGGGAAAGATCGGCGTGCCGGACAGCGTGATCAACAAGCCCTCGCGCCTGACCGAGGAGGAGTACGCCCAGATCAAGATCCACCCCGTCCTGGGCGACAAAATACTGAAGAAGATCCAGGAGCGCCCCAAGCTGGCCATCGGCGCGCGCTGGCACCACGAGCGCTACGACGGCACGGGCTATCCCGACGGCCTTGCCGGCGAAGACATACCGGAGGAGGCGCGAATCATCGCCGTGGCCGACGCCTACGACGCCATGACCAGCCGGCGCAGCTACCGGAACATACTGCCGCAGGCCGCCGTCCGGAGCGAGATCGAGCGGGGCAAGGGCACGCAATTCGACCCCGTGTTCGCCGACATCATGCTGGAAATCATCGATGAGGACACCGAATACAAGCTAAAGGAAAACTGACTATGTTTTTGGAATACGCGGAAAATATCGTACAGCTTTTAGCGTGTCTGATCGCCCTCCTGCTCTGCCTGTTTCAATACATCAGCGGAAAGCAGAAGGGCTGGGTTTACGCGACGGCGGTCTTCCTGTGCAGCCTGATGAGCAGCTACTACTGGACGGCCTACCTGGTCATCATGGGCGACTACCCCAATGTGTCCAACCTGTTCTCCTATATGGGCTGGAACGTGGCGTTTGTGTTTTTGCTGCTGCTGGTGCTTCACATGCGATGCGCCGAATCCCGGCGATTCTTCCATCCGCTGATGCTGCTGCCGGTGCCGCTGAACGCCTGGCAGCTCACCCTCTACCTGCAATACGGCGGCGTGTTGAACAACCTCCTTCAGGTCTCCACCACGACCGCCGTCGCCTGTTTCAGCCTGCAGAGCATACTCTGGTATCGAAGAAACCGGAAGCGCGGCGCCGCCCGGCCCTATGTGGCGATGGTGGCGCTTGTGTACGTGTGCCTCGAATACGGCATGTGGACATCGTCCTGCTTTGCCGCGCCCATCGGTACGATGTACTACCCCCTGTCCTTCCTCGACAGCGTGGTCTTCCTGTCCCTGACGTGGGCGCTGGCGCTGACGTACAGGTCCGAACGCAGCCCCGTGCGGGACGGCATGATCCGCAGGTACCAGATGATCCTCAAGGCGGTGTACTTCGCCGTCGTGCTCGTCTGCAGCGTCGGCGGCGTCATGCTGGGCGTCTGGATGCGCGATACGATGCGCGCGGGGCTGCAGCAGGCCTCGGAGAGCAACCTGTACGGCATCATCCACGTGGTGCTGTTCGTCATATCGCTGTTTCTGGTGGCCTTTGCCCTGGCGATCATCTATGTGGTGCGCTTCTCGGAGAAGGTGGCGGAGAACAACGCGCTGAGCGAGGCGCGGCAGATCGCCGAGCATTCCAACGCGGCCAAGAGCGAGTTCCTGGCGAACATGTCCCACGAGATCCGAACGCCCATCAACGCGGTTCTGGGCATGAACGAGATCATACTGCGGGAGAGCCGGCAGGCCCGGGACGCGCTGCCGGAGCCGCGTGAAGCCGTCCAGGGCGTCTTTGCCGACATTTGCGATTACGCCGTGAACATCCGCAGCGCCGGGAACAACCTGCTCTCCATCATCAACGACATACTCGATTTCTCCAAGATCGAGGCGGGCAAGCTGGAGATCGCGGAGGGTCAGTACAGGCTGAGCTCCGTGCTCAACGACGTCAGCAATATGATCGCCTTCAAGGCCCGGGACAAGGGGCTGGACTTCCGAATCCAAGTGGACGACACCCTGCCGGACTGCCTGTACGGAGACGAGGTGCGCGTGCGGCAGATCGTCACCAACGTGCTGAACAATGCCGTGAAGTACACCCGGGAGGGGAGCGTGTCCCTGACCGTCTGCGGTACCTGGAGGGACGCGGCGCGCCCGGGCGGCGCGATCGACCTGAAGATCGTGGTGGAGGACACCGGCGTCGGCATCCGGCAGGAGGACATCGGGCGACTGTTTGAAAAGTTTGAGAGGGCCGATCTGCCCCACAACAGCACGGTGGAGGGCACGGGCCTGGGCCTTGCCATCACCCGCAGCCTCCTGGACAGGATGGGCGGAAGCATCGACGTGCGGAGCGTGTACGGCGAGGGCTCCGCCTTTACGATCGTGCTGCCCCAGAAGGCCGTCGGCACGGAGCCCATCGGCAACTTCCGGGAAAAGTTCATGCGGGCCCAGGAGGAGACGGCGGTCTATCAGGAATCCTTCCACGCGCCTCAGGCGCGCATACTGGTGGTGGACGACACCCGGATGAATCTGACGGTGGTCGTCAATCTGCTGAAAAAGACGGGCATCGGCATCGACACGGCCGACAGCGGCGAGGAGGCCGTCAGGCTCTCCCGGTCCCGGCGCTACGACCTGATCCTGATGGACCAGCGCATGCCGGGGATGGACGGCACTCAGGCCATGCGCCGCATCCGCGAACAGACAGACGGCCTCAACCGTGAAACGCCTTTCATCTGCCTGACCGCCGATGCCGTGAGCGGCGCGCGGGAGCGCTATCTGGCGGAGGGCTTCACCGATTACCTGACAAAGCCCATCGACAGCCGCGCCCTGGAGCAGGCGCTGATCAAGCACCTGCCCGCCGGGAAGGTGCGGGCCGTGGAAGCGGAGCAGCCGGCCGGACGCGAGGCGGAGGACGGGCTTCGGGACGATCTTGTGGAGGCCCTGCGCGCCGCGGGCGTCGATACGCAGGCCGGCATGCGATACAGCGGGGGCGACGTGCAGATGTACCGGACGCTGCTCAAGGAGTACGCCGGCGGCGCCCAGGAAAGGGCGCGCGCGCTGGGCGAATGCCGGGACGCCGGGGACTGGAAGAACTACGCCGTCCACGCGCACGCGCTGAAGAGCACCTCCCGCATGATCGGGGCCGCGGCGCTCTCGGAGACGGCCGGGCGGCTGGAGGCGGCGGCGGACGCGGGGCAGACGGAGGTCCTGTCGCAGGCGCACGACGACATGATCGCACGCTATTCGGCGCTGGCCGGGCTCATCGAAGGAGCCCTGGGGACGCAGGCCCGTTCGGCGGCGGACGACGAGATACTTGAGTTTCTGCCGGAGGGGGAATGATGGCATGAAGAGGCGCGCCACAGAGAAGGGCAGGTTCAACCTGTTCGTGCCGATGATCGTCATATTCTGCCTGATGGTGGTGATGGTGCTGTACACCTCCCGCGTCATACAGGATGTGGCGACGGGCAATATCCACGAGATGGGAGAGGACAGGATCTCCGGCGTGGCGGCGCAGCTCGAGAACTATCTGGAGCGGACCAAGAGCGCGCTGTGGGTTTCGGCGGACACGGTGGATTACATGATCCGCAACGGCGCGTCCAACCAGTACATACTGGACTACATCATGGAGGAGACGGACCGCCAGAAGGAGCATTATGACGCGAACATCACCGGCCTCTACGGCTATGTGCAGGGCGAGTATCTGGACGGACTGGCCTGGGTGCCGCCGGAGGGCTATGACCCGACCCAGCGGGACTGGTACAAGATCGCCATTGACGCCCAGGGAGAGATCATCATCGTGCCCCCCTATGTGGACGCCCAGACCAACGACATCGTCATCTCCATCTGCCGCATGCTCTCCAACGGGACCGACGTGATCTCCATCGACCTCACGATGAATCACATCCAGGAGATCGTCACCGATCTGCACATCATGGAAAAGGGCTATGGCTTTGTGGTCAACCAGGACGGCATGATCATCGCCCATCGGGACGAGGACCAGAAGGGACGCAACCTGACGGAGGACGCGGAGCATCGCGCGCTGCTGGACGCGATACTGGAAAAGCAGAACGGCATCTTCGAGATGACGGTGGGCGGCGAAAAACAGACGGTGTTCGTCAAGGAGATCGCGAACCAGTGGTATGTGGTCATCATGGTCGGCAATCGGGAGCTGTTCGCCGAGGCCCGGCAGCAGACGGTCGTCAACGTCGCGATCTGCATCGTCATATTCGCGCTGATCGCGCTCTTCTACCTGATCGGGCACAGAAACGAGCAGAACTATTCCCGCCGCATCGAGGAAATGCGGGCCGAGGAGCAGAAGCAGGCCTACGAGGCCCGGGCGCTGAAGCTGGAGAAGGAAGCCGCCGACCGGGCCAACCAGGCCAAGAGCAGCTTCCTGGCGGAGATGTCCCACGAGATACGCACACCCATCAACGCCGTGCTGGGCATGAATGAGATGATATTGCGGGAAAGCGCCCGGGCGCGGGGCGCGGAGGCCGCCGTTCCCGAAGTCCGGGACGCGTTTGCCGGCATCACCGCCTGCGCCCGCAACATTGAGAGCGCGGGGAACAACCTGCTGGCCATCATCAACGACATACTCGACCTCTCGAAGATCGAGGCGGGGAAGATGGACATCGTCGAGGGCGAATACCGGATCAGCGCCATGCTCAACGACCTGAACAACATGATCTTCTTCAAGGCCCGCGAAAAGGGACTGGATTTCAGCATCGACGTGGACGAGGCGCTCCCGGACCGCCTGTATGGCGACGAGGTGCGGGTGCGCCAGATCATCACCAATATACTCAACAACGCCGTGAAGTACACCGAGCAGGGCTTCGTCCGGCTGACGCTGCGCGGCGAAATGCCGGGCGCGGCGGTCGGGCAGACGGTTCGCCTCCTCATTACCGTGCAGGATACGGGCGTGGGCATCCGGCCGGAGGATGTGGACAAGATGTTCGACAAGTTCCAGCGCCTGGACCTGGAGCAGAACAGCACCGTGGAGGGCACCGGCCTGGGGCTCGCCATCACGCACCGGCTGCTGGATATGATGGGCGGCGGCATCGAGGTGAAGAGCGAGTACGGCCGGGGCTCCGTGTTCACGGTGACCATTCCGCAGAAGATCGTATCGCTCGAACCGGTGGGAGACTTCCGAAAGGGGGTTGGCATGCACGCGCCGGCGCCGGCGGACTACCACGAGAACTTCCGGGCGCCGGAGGCCCACGTGCTGATCGTGGACGACACGCGGATGAACCTGACCGTCGCCGTGGGCCTGCTGAAGGGCACGCAGATACAGATCGACACGGCCACGGGCGGCGAGGAGGCCATCGCCCTGGCGGCGGCCAGGCCCTACGACCTGATCCTGATGGACCAGCGCATGCCGAGGATGGACGGCACCGAGGCGCTGCGCCGCATCCGCGCCCAGGCGGACGGCGCGAACCGGAACACCCCGGTCATCTGCCTGACGGCCGACGCGGTCGTCGGCGCGAAGGAGCGCTACATCGCGGGCGGCTTCTCGGATTACCTGACCAAGCCCATCGACAGCCAGGCGTTGGAGCGCATGCTGATGGCCTATCTGCCGGCGGAGAAGGTCATTCCCGTGTCCGGAACGGACGGCCCGGCAAAGCAGCTTGACCCCCGCGGGCGGGACGCCTACGCGCCGCTGCGCGAGGCGGGCATCGAGCCGGAGGTGGGCCTCAGATACTGCCAGATGGATGACGCGCTGTACCGTTCGTTGCTGGCGGAATACGCCCAGAGCGCGGCGGAGAAGCTGCGCGGCCTCATCAAGCGCTTCGAGGAACGGGACTGGAAGGCCTATGCCACGGCGGTGCACGCCGTCAAGAGCACCTCAAGGACGATCGGGGCCGTGGCGCTGTCGGACATCGCCGCCGGCCTGGAGAAGGACGCGGACGCCGGCGACCGCGCCGCCGTCGAAGGCAGCCACCGGCGCCTGATCGATCGGTACGAAGCGGTTGCCGAGGCCATACGTTCCGTGATCTCTCCTGCGCACGAATGGCCGGATGAGGCTGAGATCATCGAATTCCCGCCGGAATGATGGGGGGAGGCGCGCCGTGATGTCGAAGAAGAATCTGTCCACGAAGATCATATTGATGGTGGAGGTCATACTGCTCATCTCCAGCATACTCTTCTGCACGGTCTCCGTCTACCGGGCCAGGATCGGCATCCGCCGGGCCATACAGCAGCGGATGCTGGATATCGCGAACTGCGCCTCCGGTTCGGTCAACGGCGATGTGCTGAAGTCCCTGACGGCGGCGGACACCGGGAGCGCCGAGTATGAAAAGATCTACGATACGCTGGCGGTGTTCCGCGACAACGTGGAGCTTGAATACGTCTACTGCATCCGGCAGGCGGAGGACGGGCAGTTCATATTCACCATGGACCTGGACCTGTACACGCCGGCCAGCTTCGGCGACAGCGTGAAGTACACGGAGGCGCTGGCCAGCGCCGGGCGCGGAACGGCGGCGGTGGACGAGGTTCCCTATTCGGACGCCTGGGGCAAGTTTTACAGCGCCTACAGCCCCGTGTTCGATTCCTCCGGCCATGTGGCGGGCATCATCGCGGTGGATTTTTCCGCCGAATGGTTTGAAGCCCAGCTGTCCGCCCAGACGCTCTCCACCGTGGGCACCTACTTTGCCATACTGCTGCTGTCGCTGCTGGTCGCGGCGGTGCTCTCCATGATCACCGTGCGGCCGTTTGTGCAGATGCAGGCCAGACTGCTGGAGGAAAAGGTGCGGGCCGAGAGCTCCAACCGCGCGAAGAGCGACTTTCTGGCGAACATGTCCCACGAGATCCGCACCCCCATCAACGCGGTGCTGGGCATGAACGAGATGATTTTGCGGGAGGGCCATCGGGCGCAGAGCCACGCCGAGGGCAGCGCGCCGCCGGTGCGGGAGGCGCTGAAGAACATCGGCATTTACGCGGAGGACGTGAAGAACGCCGGTCACAACCTGCTGGCCATCATCAACGACATACTCGATTTCTCCAAAATCGAGGCGGGGCGCATGGAGTTGCAGGAGGCGGTCTACCAGCTCAGCTCCGTCCTCAACGATCTGAGCAACATGTTCTTCTTCAAGGCGCAGGACAAGGCGCTGGCGTTCGTCATCGACGTGGACGAAGCGCTCCCGGACCATCTGCGGGGCGACGAGGTGCGGCTGAGACAGGTTCTGACGAACCTGCTCAACAACGCCGTCAAGTACACGGAGCAGGGGAGCGTTCGGCTGACGGTTCGCGGTGCGCGGCAGGGAGACGGGCGGCTTCTGCTGACGGCTGCCGTGGAGGACACGGGCATCGGCATCCGGCCGGAGGACGAGGGGAAGCTGTTTACCCGCTTCGAGCGCCTGGATATGCAGCGCAACAGCACCGTGGAGGGCACCGGGCTCGGGCTGGTCATCACCAAGCGGCTGCTGGACATGATGAGCGGCAGCATATCCGTCCGGAGCACCTACGGCGTCGGCTCCGTCTTTACGGTCGAAATTCCCCAGGGCATCGCGGACGACGCGCCGATGGGGGATTACAGGAAGCGCTTCGAGGCCAACGTGCAGGCGGTCGTGCCCTATCGGGAGGCCTTCCACGCGCCGGATGCCCGCGTACTGATCGTGGACGACACGCAGATGAATCTGAACGTGGTGGTCAATCTGCTGAAAAAGACGGAAATGCAGATCGACACGGCGATCAGCGGCGCGGACGCGGTGGCGCTGGCGGACGAAAATGCCTATGACGTGATTTTGATGGATCAGCGCATGCCCGGGATGAACGGCACCGAGACCCTGCGTTTGATCCGGGCGCGGGCGGAGAGCCTGAACCGGGAAACGCCGGTCATCTGCCTGACGGCGGACGCGGTCGTCGGCGCGCGGGAACGGTATCTGAGCGACGGGTTTGCGGATTACCTCTCAAAGCCCGTCAACAGCCGGACGCTGGAGCGGGTGATTCTGAAATACCTTCCGGGCGAAAAGGTGCGCATGGTGAAGGGCGGGGATGAGCCTGCGGCGGCGGCTGTCACGATGGACGATGCGGTCGGCGCGAACGACTATGCCCCGCTGCGCGCGGCGGGCATCGACCCCGGGATCGGCCTCGGCTATTGCCAGGGCGACGAGGAACTCTATCGATCTCTGCTTCAGGATTACTTGCAATGCGCCGGGGCGCGGGCGGAGGACCTCGTGAGGCACTATGACGCGGGCGACCGGAAGGCATACGCGATCCTGGCGCACACGGTCAAGAGCGCGTCCAAGACGATCGGCGCGACGGCGCTTTCCGACATCGCCGCGGAACTGGAAGCGGCGGCGGACGCGGGCGACCTCGCCGCGCATCAAACAGACCATCAGCGATTGTTGGAGCAATACAGCGCCACGGTCGCCGCGATTCGTTCGGTCATCCCATTGCCCGATGCGCAGCAGGACGACGAAGAGATCATGGAGTTTTTGCCGGAATAGGGGATAGCGCAGTGTTCGAGTTTGGCACTTACGCGCGGCAGCCTTGGCGTGTCCTGGGAACGGGATAGCGCGGAGTTCGAGGTAAGCGCACCCGCGCGGTAGCCTTGGCACGCCCCGGTGACGGCATAGCGCAGAGTTCGAGGTTAGCACCTGCGCGCGTCAGCCTTGGCTCGCCCCGGTGACGGCATAGTACAGAGTTCGAGGTTAGCACCTGCACGCGGTAGCCTTGGCTCGCCCCGGTGACGGGGAGAGCTGGCGCGAA
>CACYTF010000021.1 GCA_902777335.1 uncultured Eubacteriales bacterium | reverse complement strand
CGTCGGTATAGACGTCACTGCCGCGGGCGGCGGCGTCCAAGCAGCATATGCGGCCACGCTCCCCCGCCGCGGGCGGCAGGCGGTAATGATTTCCAGGCGGCAACGCCCGGGCCGCCCGGCGCGGGCGCCAAGGCCGGTCCTTCAGCGGTCCGCGACGCTTTCCGCGCAATTATGAAGGGAGGTTTTTTTGTACTTTGAGATTCGCGGAGGGGTTGATTTTGCGCGCCGCGGCTGATAAAATAGACACATCATCATCCATAATCAAATCACTTACGGAGGTATATTGATATGCTGAAATTCAAGAGAGCGGCCGCCCTGTTCGTCGCGCTTTGCCTGCTGGCCTGCGGCGCCTTTGGCGCGGCGGCGGAGCAGGCGGAGAAGGTGGACGTCATCGCCGACCTGCTGAACTACTTCCTGGGCGTCGGCGAGCCGGAGGAGGAGACTCAGCCGAACGAAAGCGCGGAATCCTACGCCGACCCCGAGGACTACGCGGAGGGCGAGGAGGAATACGTGTTTGACAGCTACGACGACGTCGGGGAGATCGAGGTGGACAAGCACGTGGAGGTCGACGACCTGTCCATCACCCCCGGCCTGTCCGACGACTGGCTGAACATACTGCTGCTGGGCTCCGACGCCCGGGGCAACACCAAGTTCCTGCGCACCGACACGATGATCATCATGTCCGTCAACGCGACCACCAGCCAGGTGAAGCTGACCTCGGTGATGCGCGACATCTGGATCGAGCTGCCCGAATACGGCCACCAGAAGCTGAACGCGGCCTGCGTATACGGCGGCCCCGAGCTGACCATGCGCATGATCAACGAGTACTTCGGCATGAACATTCAGTACTACGCGCTGGTGAACATGAAGTGCCTGGTGTCCATCGTGGACGCGCTGGGCGGCCTGAAGCTGGATGTCAGCCGCGCCGAGAGCCGCGCCATCAGCCGGCTGAGCGCCGAGGACGCGCTGTCCCCCAACGGCGAGAGCAAGTTCGCCACCAGCGTGCCCGCCGGCAATCAGGTGCTGCTGAACGGCAAGCAGGTGCTGGCCTACTCCCGCATCCGCAAGAGCGATTCCGACTACGCCCGCACCAGCCGCCAGCGCACCGTGCTGGTCGCCCTGGCCAAGCGCCTGCAGCAGGAGAACCTGCTCTCGCTGGCGGGCATCGTCACCAACCTTCTGCAGTACGTGACCACCAACATGGGCTTCGACCAGATCCTGTCCATCGCCAAGACCTGCATGGCCGTGGACCTGGAGAACCTGAACGAGTTCCGCCTGCCCGCGGACGGCACCTACACCGACGGCATGGCCCACGGCGTGTGGTGCATCGAGCCCGACTTCGAGGAGAACACCCGGCTGCTCCACGCGTTCATCTACGAATAATAACCACCCGCCCGACGACCACCCCGGGGAGGCAAGGCCGATGAAGGTCGTACTGCAAAATCTCACCAAGGTATTTCCCAGCCGGGACAAGAAGTCGAAGGACGACGTCATCGCCGTGAACGACTTCAACTTCGAGATTCCGGACGGCAAGCTGATCGGTCTGCTGGGGCCCTCCGGCTGCGGCAAGAGCACGGCGCTGAATCTGATCAGCGGCCTGCTGAGGCCCACCAGCGGCAAGGTGTTCTTCGGTGACGACGACGTGACGGACCTGCCGCCGGAGAACCGGGGCGTGGGCCTGGTGTTCCAGAGCTACGCGCTGTACCCCCACCTGACGGTCCGCCAGAACATCATGTTCCCGCTGCAGAACCTGAAGGGCACGGCCCGGCTGTCCAGGGAGGAGATCGACCGCCGGGTGCTGGAGGCGGCGAAGCTGGTGCAGATCGAGGGCCTGATGGAGCGCAAGCCCGGCGAGATGTCCGGCGGCCAGCAGCAGCGCGTGGCCATCGCCCGCGCCGTGGTGAAGATGCCCCGGGTGCTGCTGCTGGACGAGCCGCTGTCCAATCTGGACGCGCGGCTGCGGCTGCAGACCCGCGAGGAGATCCGCCGCATCCAGCGGGACACCGGCATCACCACCGTGTTCGTCACCCACGACCAGGAGGAGGCCATGTCCATCTCCGACATGATCGTGGTGATGAAGGACGGCGTGGTGCACCAGATCGGCAAGCCCCAGCAGGTCTACGACGACCCGGTGAACCTGTTCGTCTCCAAGTTCCTGGGCACGCCGCCCATCAACGTGTTCGAGGGCCGGGTGAAGGGCGGCGCGCTGTTCATCGGAGATGAGCGCGTGCTGGACGTGCCCGGCGCGCCGGACGGCCCAGTCTGGGCCGGCATACGCCCGGAGGGCTTCATCCCCCAGGCGGACGGCCCCTTCACCTGCGCGCTGTCGGGCGTGGAGGTGATGGGCCGCGACGTGAGCGTGGTGTGCCGCCATCCGGCCTGCGCCTCGGCGCAGATCCGCGCCATCGTCAGCTCGGAGATCCGCCTGCCCGAGGGCGCGACATCGGTGCGCTTCAGCCTGAAGCCCCACAAGGTGTTCCTGTTTGAAAGGGACGGCGAGGCGCGCATCCGGCTGGCCGGGGCGAAGGGGTGAGGCGGCATGAACAAGGAGAACAACCTGAAGGGCTGGCTGTACCTGCTGCCCGCGCTGCTGTTCCTGGGCTTCTTCATGGTCTACCCGCTGGTGGACGTGTTCGTATACTCGTTTGAGGAGGGCTACAACTCCGCCTCCCAGACCTTCTTCGGCGTGGGCCTGTACAACTACGCCTACGTGCTGCACGACCCGTACTTCCTGCAGGCGCTGAAAAACACCTTCATACTGGTCATCATCACGGTGCCGCTGTCCACGGTGATCGCGCTGGTGATCTCGGTGGGCCTGAACAGCATCGCGCCGCTGAAGAAGCTGTACCAGACGGTCTACTTCCTGCCCTACGTGACCAACACGCTGGCGGTGGGCCTGGTGTTCATGATACTGTTCAAGAAGACCGCCTACACCGACGGCCTGGCCAATTTGGTGCTGGCCTGGTTCGGCAGGGGCCCGGTGGACTTCATCGACGGGCCCTACTGGGCCAAGATGTTCGTGCTGTGCTTCTACACCATCTGGGTGGTGCTGCCCTTCAAGATACTGATACTCACCAGCGCGCTGGCCGGCGTGAACCAGGACTACTACAACGCCGCGAAGGTGGACGGCACCTCCGCCTGGCGTATTTTTTACAAGATCACGCTGCCGATGATCTCCCCGATGATCTTCTACCTGGTCATCACCGGCTTCATCGGCGCGTTCAAGGCCTACAGCGACGCGGTGGCCCTGTTCGGCACCAATCTGAACGCCGCCGAGATGAACACCATCGTGGGCTATGTGTACGACATGCTCTACGGCGACAGCGGCGGCTACCCGTCCTACGCGTCGGCGGCGGCCATCATACTGTTCGCCGTGGTGTTCACCATCACGATGATCAACCTGTCCATCAGCAAGAAGAACGTACACTATTGAGGAGCTGGATATCATGTCCAACAACTACGACCAGATCAGCCGTTCCGCGCGCGCCCGAAGGACGGCGGTCCGCACCATCACCTATGTGCTGCTGACCTTCTGGGCGCTGATGGTGCTGTTCCCCTACTACTGGATGCTGCTGACCTCCGTCAAGGGCTACGGCACCTACAACGCCGAATACGTGCCCGCGTTCTTCACGCTCACGCCCACGCTGGAAAACTACGTCAGCGCCTTCTCCGAGGTGCCGCTGGCGCGGTACTTCCTGAACACCGTGGTGTTCACGGTGGTCACCACGGGGCTGATGATGGTCGTGATCGTCCCGGCGGCCTTCGCCTTCGCGCGGCTGGAGTTCAAGGGCCGGGACCTGGTGTTCTCGCTGTTCCTGGCGCTGATGATGATTCCCAACGAGCTGGTGATCATCACCAACTACCAGACCATCACCGGCTGGGGGCTGCGCAACAGCTTCCCGGGCCTGATACTGCCCTCGGTGACCAGCGTGTTCTACATCTACCTGCTGCGCGAAAACTTCGCCCAGATCCCCGACGAGCTGTACAGCGCCGCCAAGGTGGACGGCACCTCCGACTTCAAGTACCTGACCCGGGTGATGATGCCGATCTGCCGGCCCACGATCATCACCATCGTGATCCTGAAGGTCATCGAGTGCTGGAACAGCTACGTCTGGCCCCGCCTGGTCACCGACGACCCGGCCTTTTTTCTGGTGTCGGGCGGCATACAGGAGATCCGCGAGAACGGCTTCGGCCGCGAGAACATCCCCGCCATGATGGCCGCGGTGGTGGTCATCTCCGTGCCGCTGATCGCGCTGTTCCTGATCTTCCGCAACAAGGTCATGGCCGGCGTGTCGAGGGGAGGGATCAAGGGGTGACGATTAGGGAACAGGGTACAGGGTACAGGGTACAGGGGAAACGGCGTTTCCCATTCCCCATTTACTGTTTGTTGCTCGCCCTGCTGGCGCTGACCCTCACCGGGTGCCACGGGTCGCGGGGGCGCGGGGGGTTTGAGGCGCCGGAGGCGTTCGACACGTCGCGGCAGTTCGAGATCAGCTTCTGGGCCAAGAACGACACCAACAAGGCCCAGACCAACATCTACAAGAAGGCCATATCCGACTTCGAGGCCCTGTACCCGAACATCAAGGTCACGCTGAAGCTGTACACCGACTACGGCCGCATCTACAACGACGTGATCACCAACATCTCCACCGACACCACGCCCAATGTGTGCATCACCTATCCGGACCACATCGCCACCTATCTGACGGGCAGCAACGTGGTGGTGCCGCTGGACGGCCTGATGGACGACGGGCGCTACGGCCTGGGCGGCAGCGAGCTGCGCTTCGACGGCCCCGCCAAGTCGGAGCTGATCCCCCAGTTTTTGAAGGAGTGCGCCATCTCCGGCAGCACCTACGCCCTGCCCTACATGCGCTCCACCGAGGCGCTGTACATCAACAAGACCTATGTGGAGGCCATGGGCTACGAGCTGCCCGACGCGGTGACCTGGGACTTCATCTGGGAGGTCTCCGAGGCCGCCGCCCGCAAGGACGCCGACGGCGTGTACGCCGTGAACGGCCAGAAGGTGATGATCCCCTTCATCTACAAGAGCACCGACAACATGATGATCCAGATGCTCCGGCAGTTGGACGCGGGCTACTCCACCGACGCCGGGGAGATACTGCTGCTGAACGACACCACCCGGCAGCTGCTGTTTGAGATCGCGAAGCACGCCAAGAGCGGCGCGTTCTCCACGTTCAAGATCAGCAGCTATCCGGCCAACTTCCTGAACGCGGGCCAGTGCGTGTTCGCCGTGGACAGCACCGCCGGGGCCACCTGGATGGGCAGCGACGCGCCGCTGTTGGACATCAGCGCGGACAGCGTGGTGCGGTTTGAGACCGCCGTGCGCCCGGTGCCCCAGTTCGACCCGGCGCACCCGCAGATGATCTCCCAGGGCCCCAGCGTGTGCGTGTTCAACAAGAAGGACCCCCAGGAGGTGCTGGCCGCCTGGCTGTTTGCGCAGTACCTGCTGACCAACGACGTGCAGATCGCCTATTCCCAGACCGAGGGCTACGTACCCGTCACCGGCAAGGCCCAGGGCGACGCGGCCTACCAGGCCTACCTGAACAGCGACGCGGGCGACGCGCTGCACTACCCGGTGAAGCTGCAGGCCGCGAGGCTGCTGCTGGAGAACACCGGCAACACCTTCACAACGCCGGTGTTCAACGGCTCGGCCAGCCTGCGGGACGCCGCCGGCGCGCTGATCGAGAGCGTGTGCAAGGCCGAGCGCAAGGGCACCACGGTGGACGACGCCTACATCGAAAAGCTGTACGCCCGCACGATGGCCCAGTATCACCTGGACCAGATCGGCGCCCCCGCCGCGGGAGCCGACGCCCGGGCGGACCTGGGCCCGCTGCCCGCCGGGTCGGTGGCGCTGCTGGCCGCGCTGGCCTGCGTGTGGGCGGCGCTGGGCCTCATGGCGCTGCGGCGGCGCAGGATGAAGTAAATTCCTGTTAAAGATACGCGCCGCTTCGTTGATTTATTGGCGAATGCGTGTATAATATAGGTGTTCTTTCGGGCGCGGGCGCGCCCCATCACCCACTTGACTGAGGAGGAGAAAGACATGAAGAAGCTTGTTGCAGTCGCGCTGATGCTCGTCCTGGCCCTGTCCGCGTTCGCGGTGGCCGAGGAGGCGCAGGTCACCAGCTATGAGGATTTCGTCGCCGCTGAGGTCGGCCAGCTGGTCACCGTCGAGACCTACGTGCAGGCCAACCAGTCCTGGTGGCAGGACACCATCACCCTCTACACCCAGAGCCCGGAGGGCGCCTACTTCCTGTACAGCATGCCCTGCTCCGAGGAGGACGCGGCGAAGCTGGTCCCCGGCACCAAGATCCGCGTCACCGGCCGCAAGGCCGAGTGGTCCGGCGAGGTGGAAATCTCCTTCGACGAGGACGACCGCGAGGTCGGCGAGTCCGTGTTTGAGATCCTGGAGGCCGAGCCCTTCATCGCCGAGCCCGAGGACGTGACCGGCCTGCTGGGCACCGAGGAGCTGGCCGCCATGATGAACCGCAAGGTCGCCTTCAGGGGCATGACTGTGGAGCCTTCCACCATCGAGGGCGACGACACCCAGTACGCCTTCCTGTACAACTGGGACGGCTCCGGCCAGGAGGGCGCGAACAACGACCTGTACTTCAACGTCTCCAAGGACGGCACCACCTACACCTTCACCGTGGAGTCCTACCTGACCGGCGAGGGCAGCGACGTGTACGAGGCGGTCAAGGCCCTGAACGTGGGCGACGTGGTCGACCTGGAGGGCTTCCTGTACTGGTACAACGGCGCCAACCCGCACATCACCGCGGTGACCGCCGCCGAATAAATTCGGATATTGCGCCAACCAAAGAGCGCCGCACGGCATGTGCGGCGCTCTTGTGTTGACGCATCACGGAAGCTTGTGGGATTGGAGTTCCCCCTCTCCGCCCTTCGGGCACCTCTCCCGGGGGCCTGCCGGCCCGGCCTCGCTGAAAACAGTCCACTGGACTGTTTTCCGGGCGCTGCGGCCCCCCTCACGGGGGCGAGGCAAGGGGGATAGCGCGGAGTTCGAAGTTAGTACCTGCGCGCGGCAGCCTTGGCTCGCCCCGGGAACGGGGAGAGCTGGCGCGCAGCGCCTGAGAGGGGAAACCCAGAAGAAAACGTGAAGCGCTTTTTGCTGGTATTAATCAGCTTCGCTTCATCTCCGGATGCTGGCGGTAGAACGCCTCCTTGTCCTGATACATCCTGGCGTCGGCTTCCGAGAAGGCCGCGCGGATGTCGAGGCTGTCCGTCAGCAGGCAGTAGCCGGCGGCGAAGCTGACGTTTTCAAACAGCTCGGACTTCCTCTTGATGTCGGCGATCTTTGCGCGCACGTCCGCCTCGTCGGTATCGCGCAGCAGCACCAGGAATTCGTCGCCGCCGACGCGGTAGATCTCCTCGCCGGCGAAGGTGCTCTGCAGGATCATGGCCGCGTTCTTCAGCATCGTGTCGCCCGCCGTGTGCCCCAGGTGGTCGTTGACGTACTTCAGGCTGTTCATGTCCGCGAACACCACGCCCATGCGGCAGGGCCCCTCCGCCTTCGCCTCGCACAGCCCGGCCACGCGGGCGTTCAGGGCGTTGCGGTTCATCACGCCGGTCAGCAGGTCCGTGGCGTTCAGCGCCTTCAGCTGGTCGATGAACCGGTTGTTGGCGATCTCCGAGGCGATGAAGTAGGTGGTCAGCTCCAGCGTGTCCTTGATGTGCTGGGTGTTCTCGGTGTCGAAGTTGACCGTCATGATGTAGCCCAGGAACTGCCCCCGGGGAATCAGCGGGTACAGCACCAGCCGCTCCACGCCGGCGCAGACCAGCGACTCGTACCACTTCGGGTTGCGCTGGCGGATGAACTCCATGTCGTTGGCGTCGCGGATCACCAGGCAGAAGTTGCCGGCCATGGTGTCCAGCCAGGTCTCCGCCAGGTCGAAGAAGTCCTCGTCCAGGTCGTCCGGATTCTTCTCCTTCCACGCAAATTCGGAGCCCGGCGCCCGCGCCTCCCCCAGCACCGTGCACTTGCGCAGGCTCTCGTCCAGCAGCAGCACGCTGCAGTAGTCGGCGTCGCAGATGGTGCGCACGTCCTCGATCACCGACTGCATGATCTCGTCGAAGGGCTTGTCCTCCCGCAGCTTGATGCAGGTGCCGATGACCTCCATGGCCGTCTCCTGGGAGATGTTCAGCGACAGCAGGTTGTCGTCGTCCTTCTTCAGCAGCACCTGGGTGTAGGCGCAGTAGTACACGTCCGCCTCGTCGCCCTGCAGCGGCTGGAAGAAGGCCATGATGTCGAAGGGATACCGGCTGGCGCGCACGCAGTTGTGGATCGGCTGCTTCAACACGGCGCAGCGGAAGCACACGTCCTCGAAGTTCAGATCCTTCGGGATGTAGCGGGTGTACTCGCTGTTGGGCACGAACACCGCCTTCTTGTCGCTGTGCATGTCCACGCCCCCGGCGGCCAGCGCCAGCGAATCGAGATACCGGTCGTTCCCCGTCACGATGCGCACCGCGCCGCACCCGCCGTCGGGCTTCTTCTCGACGGACAGTATGCAGGTCATCGAATCAAACCGCTCCGCAAAACGCTTCCAGTCCATGGCAATGCCTCCGCTCGATCAATTCGCGCGCCACAGGCGCGCCCGTGCCGCATTGGGTTCCATGTTAAGATTACCACATTTTTCGGCAAAAATCAACCGCAATTTAGATGACAACGGGGACGGTTCTCATTGTCATCTTTTGGCCAAAAAAGATGACAGCGAGAACCGTCCCCACTGTCATCTTTCACTTTCCGGACAAAAATGTCTCCAGCACCGCGGCGTGCACCGCGGCGGCGGTCACGGCGGCGGAATCGTCGGGCAGGAAGGCGGTGCTGTGCAGCGGCAGGGCGCCGCCCACACCGATGTGGTAGTAGGACCCGGGCCGCGCCTGGAGGAAGTAGCCGAAGTCCTCGGTGGTCATGGTGGGTTCGCCGATGATACGCACATTCTCATCGCCCAGCAGGCCGCGGGCGGCGCGCTCGACGAGGGCGGTCATGGCGTCGTCGTTCACCACGCCGGGGTAGCTCTCCCGCAGATGGACCTCCGCCGTCGCGCCCCAGGCGGGCAGCGCTTCTTCCACCGCCCGATTGAAGCGCCTTCGCATTTCGCGGCGGGCGTCGGGCCCGAGGCTTCGGATGATGCCCGCGAACTCGGCCACCTCCGCCAGCGCGTTCTCCGCGGTCCCCGCACGCAGCGTGCCCACCGACAGCACCACCCGCTCGCCGGGCAGGCTCCGAGGGATGGCGAGCAGCCGGGTCACCAGGTCCGCCGCCGCGCCGAGGGCGTCCACGCCCTTTTCCCGCTCGGCCCCGTGGGCGCTTCTGCCGTGCACGACCACCCGGAAGGTGTCCGACGCCGCGTAGAACTTGCCGTAGCGCACGCCCACGCGACCCGCGGGCAGGTCCGGCGACACGTGCGCGCCGAACACGGCGTCCACGCCCTCCAGCGCCCCGGCGGCGATCATCCGCTCGGCGCCGCCCCGGCCTTCCTCGTCCGGCTGGAACAGAAACACCACCGCGCCGGGCAGCTCTTCCCGGCGATCCGCCAGCAGCCGCGCCGCGCCCAGCGCCGCGGCCAGGTGCACGTCGTGGCCGCAGGCGTGCATAACGCCGGGGTTCTCCGACGCGAATGCCGCGCCGGTGGCCTCGGTCAGCGGCAACGCGTCAATGTCGGAGCGCAGCGCCGCCACGGGCCCGGGCCGCCCGCCCTCCAGCCGGGCGACGACGGCCGTGTCCAGCAGCCGCCGGGCGGGAATGCCTAAGCCGTTCAGGCAGGCCTCGACGCGCTCCGCGGTTCGAAATTCCCGGTTGCCCAGCTCCGGATGCCGGTGGAAATCCCGCCGCAGCGCGGCGATCTGCGGGGCGATGGCCTGGGCTTGCTTTATATAGTCGATCATGTTTCACCTGTAGATGACAACGGGGACGGTTCTCATTGTCATCTTTCTGAATGAAATAGATGACAGCGAGAACCGTCCCCGTTGTCATCTTTTTTGCTTATTCCAAATTCCTCAGCGAATCCTGCAGCGCGGTCTTGCGGCTGGTGCCGGCGTCCACCTTCTTGATGGCGCAGGCGGGGCAGCCGGCCACCACGGTGTCCTCGGGCACGTCCTCGATCACCACGGCTCCGGCGGCGACCACCGCGCCGCGGCCCACATGCACGCCCTCGATTACCACGGCGTTCGCGCCGATCAGCACGTCGTCCTCGATCACCACGGGCGTGGCGGAGGCGGGCTCGATGACGCCGGCCAGCACCGCGCCGGCACCCACGTGGCAGTGTTTGCCCACGATGGCCCGGCCGCCCAGCACGGCGCCCATGTCGATCATGGTGCCCTCGCCGACCACCGCGCCGATGTTGATGATCGCGCCCATCATGATCACGGCGTTGTCGCCGATGGTCACGTTGTCGCGGATCAGCGCGCCGGGCTCGATGCGGGCGCGGATGTTCTTCATGTCCAACAGCGGCACGGCGCTGTTGCGCCGGTCGTTCTCGATCACGATATCCTCGATGCGGTCGCGGTTGGCCTCGAGTATGGGTGCGAGCTCGCCCCAGTCTCCGAACACCACCCGGTCCCCCGCGCCGAAGACCTTCGCGCTTTTGTAGTCGATGGGGGCCCTCTCCTTCACGTACAGCTTCACCGGCGTCTTTTTCTCGGCAGTGGCGATGAAGCGGATCAGCTCTTCAGCGTTCATGCGGCGCTCAACTCCTCACTCAATGATGCTTCTCATGTCGTACAGCCCCGGTTCCTTCCCCGCCAGGAAGGCCGCGGCGGCCAGCGCGCCCTGGCCGAACAGCTCGCGGCTCTCGGCCTCGTGCTTCAGTGTGATGGTCTCGCTGCCGGCGGCAATGACGACCTCGTGGGTGCCCACCTCGTTGCCGTAGCGCAGCGAGTGGATGCCGATCTCGCCCGGCGTGCGCTTGCCGTTTTCGTGCCGCCCCACCACGAGCTCCGCCTCGGGGCGAACCTCCTGGATGCGGCGGGCCAGCAGCAGCGCCGTGCCGCTGGGCACGTCCAGCTTCTGGTCGTGGTGGCGCTCGATGATCTCGATCTCGGCCCGGGGGAACACCGCCGCGGCCTTCTTCGCCAAATCGCACAGCAGCGCCACGCCGATGGACATGTTCGCGGACAGGAACACCGGCACGGACCCGGCCGCCCGGTGGATCATGTCCATCTCCTCCGGGGTCTGGCCCGTGGTGGCGATCACCACCGGCAGCTTCCGCTCCACGCAGTACTCGGTCACCTGGGCGGTGGCGGTGTGGTTGGAAAAGTCGATCACCACGTCCGCGGGTCCGTCGTACTCGCTGAGCGCGGACAGCCCGCCGGAGGCGGCGTTGCTCCAGTCCACCCGCGCGGCTACGGCGTGCTCGCCGCCCCGCTGGATCAGCTCGTCCACGATGCGCCCCATGCGCCCGCTGGCGCCGTTGATGATGATGTTCATCTTCATCCTCCGTACTTCTAATTCCTAATTCCTCATTCCTAATTCCTAATTGTGTTAAATCAGTCCGTGTCCTTCCATGATCGCCTTCAGCTTCTGCCAGTGCGCGTCCTCCATCGGCGTCAGCGGCAGGCGCAGGTAGTTCTCGCACCAGCCCATGGCCGCCATGGCCGCCTTCACGGGGATCGGGTTGACCTCGCTGAACAGCGCGTTGATCAGCGGCAGGTAGTCCATCTGCAGCTTCGCCGCGCCGGCCACGTCGCCCTCGAAGTATTTGCGGCACATACCGGCCGTCTGGGCGGGCATGACGTTGGAGAGCACCGAGATCACGCCGCTGCCGCCCATGGACAGGATCGGCACCACCTGGTCGTCGTTGCCGGAGTAGATGGCCAGCTTGTCCCCCACCAGCCGCGCCGTCTCCACGATCTTGGAGATGTTGCCGTTGGCCTCCTTGATGCCCACGATGTTCGGGTGGTCGGCCAGCGCCGCGTAGGTGGCGGGCTCGATGTTCACGCCGGTGCGGGAGGGCACGTTGTACAGTATGATGGGCCGGTCCACCGCGTCGGCGATGGCCGTGTACATGGCGATCAGGCCGTTCTGGGTGGCCTTGTTGTAGTAGGGCGTGACCACCAGCAGCGCGTCCGCCCCCGCGTCGCAGGAGAAGCGGGACAGCGTGATGGCGCGGTTGGTGTCGTTGGAGCCGCTGCCCGCGATGATGGGCACCCGGCCCGCCGCCCGCTCCACCGAGTAGCGGATGACCTCCTGGTGCTCGTCGTAGGTCAGCGTGGAGCCCTCGCCGGTGGTGCCGGCGATCACCAGCGCGTCGATGCCCTGCCCGATCTGCCAGTCGATCAGCTTTCCCAGGGCGTCATAGTCCACGCCCGCCGGGGTCAGGGGCGTCACCAGCGCGGTGGCCGCGCCGCGAAATACGGTCTGCTTGCTCATAATCATTCTCCTTATATATGGTCGTATTGTATCGCCGCGTGATTAAAAAACAGCCAATGCGCATTGCATTCGCCGTGTATCAATGACATCGGCCCGCGCCAAAAAGGCAACGCCCTGTCGGGCCGCACAATTAATCCATAGCGCTCCACACAATGCGGCAGTCAAACGGATGTTGTCCGTTTGCCCAGACGGAGCCCGCCCTCTCCATCTTCGGCAGCGGCCCCTTTTGAAACCGGCAACGGCTTTGCGATGCCTTCCACCGGCCCTACTGATGACAACTGCGCCTCTATCCTTTAATTGCGGTATTCGGTTGTGCAACCATGCTACCACAAAAACATGGCGCTGTCAATCGGTTACGGTTAAATCTTGGGCACAATCCGACGCGAAAGGTTCCTCGCCGCATAAAGCCTGCATATTCTGCCTCGTTTTCGCATGAATATACATCGTCAACGAATAATAATGCACATTTAACTTGAACAAAAGGGCTTTTCGGCGTATAATCAGTGTATATTTATTACACATCTCGGAGGCCATGCATGAAGCGGGTTTTCATCGACGGCAGCGCGGGCACCACGGGGCTGCGCATCCGCGAGCGGCTTGCCGCCCGGAAGGACATCGAACTGATCGCGCTGCCGGAGGCGCTGCGCAAGGATATTTCGGCCCGGAGGGACGCGCTGAACCGGGCAGACATCGCGTTTCTGTGCCTGCCGGACGCGGCGGCCATCGAGGCGGTGGCGCTGGTGGACAACCCGAACACCGCCCTCATCGACACCTCCACCGCCCACCGCACGGCCCCGGGCTGGGTGTACGGCTTTGCCGAGCTGCCGGGCCAGCGGGAGAAGATCGCGCCGTCCAAGCGCATCGCGAACCCCGGCTGCCACGCCAGCGGCTTCGTGGCGCTGATCGCGCCGCTGGTGCACGCGGGCCTTCTGAAGCCGGACAGCCTGCTGTGCTGCACGTCGCTGACCGGCTATTCCGGCGGCGGCAAGAAGATGATCGCCGACTACGAGGCCGAGGGCCGCAGCCCGCTGCTGGACGCGCCGCGGCAGTACGGCCTGTCCCAGAGCCACAAGCACCTGCCGGAGATGCAGGCGCTGTGCGGCCTCGCCCACGCCCCCGCGTTCATGCCCATCGTGGCGGATTTCTACAGCGGCATGGAGGTCACGGTGCCGGTGTTCGCCGGGCAGCTTAAGGGCAGCATGGAGGACGTGCGGGCCGTCTACCGGGAATACTACCGCGGCCCGGTGGTGCGCTTTGTCGAGGACGACGCCGAGGGCGGCTTCCTGTCCGCCGCGGCCCGCGCCGGGCTGGACGACATGACCGTCACCGTGGCGGGCAACGACGAGCGCCTGCTGCTGGTTTCGCGGTTCGACAACCTGGGCAAGGGCGCGTCCGGCGCGGCCATACAGAACATGAATCTGCTGATGGGCGCGGACGAGACGGAGGGGCTGGTGCTTGAAAGCCATGGATGAGATACAGATTTTGCCCATGCGCGAGGCGGACTACGACGACGTGCGCGCGCTGTGGATGACCATCCGGGGCTTCGGCATACGGGCGCTGGACGATTCCCGGGAGGACGTGGCGCGCTTCATCCGCCGCAACCCCACCACCAGCGTGGTGGCCCGGGTGGACGGGAAGATCGTCGGCTCGATACTCTGCGGGTCGGACGGACGCCAGGGCGCGCTGTACCACGTGTGCGTGGCCCGGGAATACCGGCGGCGGGGCGTCGGCACCCGCATGGTGGCCCACTGCATGCGCAAGCTGCGGGAGATGGGCATCAACAAGGTGTCGCTGATCGCGTTCATGGACAACGACGCCGGCAACGCCTTCTGGCGGCAGATCGGCTGGACCCAGGGCAAGGTGAACTACTACGAGTTTGTGCTGAACAAGGACAACATCACGCGATTTATAGGAGAAGATCATGAAGATTGAACGCATTGCGGGAGGCGTGACGGCGGCGAAGGGCTTTAAGGCCGCCTGTTGCGCCGCGGGCATCAAGTATCAGGGGCGCACCGACATGGCCATGATCTCAAGCGACGCGCCCTGCGGCGTGGCGGGCACCTTCACCACCAACGTGGTCAAGGCCGCGCCGGTGATTTGGGACCGGCAGATCGTGCAGACGGTGAAGGCCGCCCAGGCCGTGGTGGTCAACGCCGGCATCGCCAACGCGGCCACCGGGGCCGCGGGCATGGCGATGTGCGAGCAGACCGCCGCATGCGCCGCGCGGGCGCTGGGCGTGCCCGCGGACCAGGTGCTGCTGGGCTCCACCGGCGTGATCGGGCCGAACCTGCCCATCGACCGCATCGCCGCGGGCGTGGCCGAAATGGCGAAGACGCTGTCGGACACCCTGGAGGCGGGCACCGCCGCCAGCCGCGCCATCATGACCACCGACACCGTCAACAAGGAGTGCGCCGTGGCCTTCGACCTGCCCGCCGCCAACGGACAGGGCGCCGTGCGGGTCCATCTGGGCGGCATGACCAAGGGCTCGGGCATGATCCACCCCAACATGTGCACGATGCTGGGCTACGTCACCACCGACTGCGCCATCGACCAGGCGCTGCTGCAAAGGGCGCTGAGCGCCGTGGTGCCCGACACCTTCAACATGATCTCCGTGGACGGGGACACCAGCACCAACGACACGCTGCTGCTGCTGGCCAACGGCCTGGCGGGCAACGCGCCCATCGCCGGCGAGGGCGAGGCGTATCAGACCTTCGTGGAGGCGCTGTTCACCGTCTGCCGCGACCTGGCCGTGAAGATGGCCGGGGATGGCGAGGGGGCCACCCACCTGGTGGAGATGCGGGTGACGGGCGTCGACACGAAGGAGCACGCCCGGGCGCTGGCGCGCTCGGTGGTGGGCTCCAGCCTGGTGAAGGCCATGGTGTTCGGCAAGGACGCCAACTGCGGCCGCGTGCTGTGCGCGCTGGGCTACGCCGGCGTGGACTTCGACCCCGCCGTGATCGAGCTGTACCTGGTGGGCGAAACGGACACGCTGTGCTTCTACCGCGACGGCTGTGTGCAGGCCTTCGACGAGGACGCGGCGCTGAAGCTGCTGTCCGAGCGGGCGGTCCGCTTCCTGTGCGACATGGGCATGGGCGATCAGGAGGCCACCGCCTGGGGGTGCGATTTGACCTACGACTATGTGAAGATCAACGGGGATTACAGATCATGAACGAAAAGAACTTTTCCAACGCCGAGCGGGCCCAGGTGCTGGTGCAGGCCCTGCCCTACATCCGGCGCTACACGGGCAAGATCGTGGTGGTCAAGTACGGCGGCAACGCCATGGTGAACGAGCAGCTGAAGCAGCAGGTCATGGAGGACGTGGTGCTGCTGTGGCTGATCGGCGTGAAGGTGGTACTGGTGCACGGCGGCGGGCCCGAGATCAGCCAGATCATGAACAGGCTGGGCAAGGAGGCCGTGTTCGTGGACGGCCTGCGGGTCACCGACCGGGAGACCGTGGACATCGTGCAGATGGTGCTGGCGGGCAAGATCAACAAGACGCTGGTGAACCTGCTGGAGATGCACGGCGGCCAGGCCATGGGCATATCCGGCATGGACGGGCGGCTGATCGAGGCCGAGATGCGCGACGAGCGGCTGGGCTTCGTGGGCGAGGTCACGAAGGTGAACATCGCCCCCGTCACCGACCTGCTGGAGAAGGGCTACATCCCGGTGATCTCCACGCTGGGGTGCGACCGGCAGGGCAACGCCTACAACATCAACGGCGACACCGCCGCGGCCCACGTGGCCGGCGCGCTGGGGGCCGAGCGCCTGATCATGCTTTCCGACATTCCGGGGCTGCTGCGCGACAAGGACGACCCCTCCACGCTGATCCCGGAGCTGACCATCACCGAGGCCCACGCGCTGCGGGAGCAGGGCGTGATCTCCGGCGGCATGATCCCGAAGGTGGAGTGCTGCATACAGGCCATCCGCCAGGGCGTGAAGAAGGTCATCATCATGGACGGCCGGGTGCCCCACTCCATACTGATGGAGCTTCTGACCGACGAGGGCGCCGGCACGATGGTGCGAGGGGCACAGGAATAATGAGGAATGAGGAATTAGGAATTAGGAATGATCGTTCCAATCCATTCCAGATCAATGAAATCCGCAAGGATTTCCTCCTCAATTCCTCATTCCCCATTCCTAATTATGCAACGGGAGGACGAAGAAATGAGCAATATCCAGGCTTTGGACAAGACATACGTAGCGAACACCTACGCCCGCTTTCCGGTGGAGCTGGTCTCGGGCAAGGGCTCGCTCTTGACGGGCGCGGACGGCAGGCAGTACATCGACCTGGGCTCCGGCATCGCGGTGAACGGCTTCGGCGCGGCGGACGACGTGTGGCTGAAGGCCGTGACCGACCAGCTGGGGAAGATCCCCCACACGTCGAACCTGTACTACACCGAGCCCTGCGCGAAGCTGGCGGAAATGCTGTGCGCGCGCACGGGCATGAAGAAGGTATTCTTCGGCAACTCCGGCGCGGAGGCCAACGAGTGCGCCATCAAGGTGGCCCGCAAGTATTCGGCGGAGAAGAAGGGCCCCGGCTGCTACACCATCGTGACGCTGAAGAACAGCTTCCACGGGCGCACGCTGGCCACGCTGTCCGCCACCGGCCAGGACCACTACCACGAGCTGTACCAACCGCTGGTGCCGGGCTTTGAGCACATCGCCCCCGGCGACGCGGAAGCCCTGGCGGCCATCGACGCGAAAACCCCCGTGGCGGGCGTGATGATCGAGTGCGTGCAGGGCGAGGGCGGCGTGGTGCCGCTGGAGGCCGGCTTCGCGCAGGCGCTGGCCGACTACGCCCGCGAACACGACATACCGCTGATCGTGGACGAGGTGCAGACCGGCAACGGCCGCTCCGGCGCGCTGTACGCCTACATGAACTTCGGCATAAAGCCCGACATCGTGTCCACCGCCAAGGGCCTGGGCGGCGGCCTGCCCATCGGCGCGTGCCTGCTGGGCGAAAAGGTGAAGGACGTGCTGGGCCCCGGCGACCACGGCTCCACCTTCGGCGGCAACCCCGCCGTGTGCGCCGGCGCGATCAGCATACTGAGCCGCATCGACGAGGCGCTGCTTAAGGGCGTGCGCGAACGCAGCCAGTACATCTTCGACCAGCTCACCGGCGCGCCGGGCGTCGAGCGCGTATCCGGCATGGGCCTGATGATCGGCGTCAAGACGGTCAAGCCCGCCCGTGAGGTGGTGGCGAAGTGCATCGAAAACGGCGTGCTGTGCCTGACCGCCAAGGACCGCGTGCGCCTGCTGCCCGCGCTGAACATACCGATGGACCTGCTGGAGAAGGCCGTCCAGGTGTTGAAGGAAGCGTGTGTGAGTCACTTGGGGACAGGTTCCTGTTGACTCAAAAATACTACATTTGGTATATTTATCATATCTATTAGTAGTAATAATGAGTCACTTGGAACCTGTCCCCAAGTGACTCAAGGGCCTGGGCGGCGGCCTGCCCATCGGCGTGCGCCTGCTGCCCGCGCTGAACATACCGATGGACCTGCTGGAAAAGGCCGTCCAGGTGTTGAAGGAAGCGTGCGGGGAATAACAAACGACACAGACGGGGCGGCCTGAGTTCGATGAATTCAGGCCGCCCCGTCTGTCTGCTAAACCCAGTTCTCCAGTTTCAGCCCCTCGACCCGCTCAAATTCGCGGGTATTGTTGGTGACCAACGTCAGATCGAGCGCTCTGGCGTGGGCGGCGATCAGCAGATCGTTGGCGCCGATCAGCGCGCCCTTCCGCTTCAGATCGGCGCGGATGTTGCCATACTCCCGGGCGGCGTCGGCTCCAAAGGGCACGACCTCGATCCGGGCGAGAAACGTCATCAAGGCCAGCTGGTTCTGCTCCGGCCGCGTGCTGTTGTAAACCCCGTACTCCAGCTCCGCCAGCGTGATGGCGGAAATACAGTAATCCTCCGGCGAATGCCGTGTCAACCGCTTCAGCACAGACTGTGGGCGATTGTTCCTGACATACGCGATGATATTGGTATCGAGCATGTATCTCATAGTACAGGCCGCTCCTGCAGAGGCAAATCGCCGATCCCGTCCTTCAAAAAATCATCCGAGAACATATTGAGCCCCTGCAGCATCGACGCCCAGGGATCGTCCTTCGGCATCAGGATCACGACATTACCGATCCGATTTGCCAACACCTCGTCCTGTTCAAAGCGACACCCCTTTGGCAGCCGGACCGCCTGGCTTCCCCCATTGCTGAACACCTTGGCGACTTCCATGTGCACACCCTCCTTACAGACAAGAGTATATACCAAAGTATATACTCTTGTCAAGGCATGATACCCGATTTCAACTCAATAGTGATCGAACGCCGCCCGCTGCTTCACGACCTCGGCCAGCCTGTCCTCCAGCTTCTTTGTCAGCGGATGGTTCAGGAATTCCTCCAGGCGCTCCTCCTCGTCGATCTCGACGACGGCCATCAGGTCGAAGTCGTCGGTGGCCTTGCAGCTGCGGAACACCACCGGGTGATTGAACCAGTCCAGCTCGTCGTCCAGCTTGCGACAGGTCTTCCACAGCTTTTCCTGGATCTCCACCGGGTCCGTGCCCGGCACGAGTTTGATCAGTTCATAGTGCTTCACGTCCATACCTCCCAGTCAGAATACAGTCGACCGCAAGGGCCCCATCCGGCGCGCGGATGAGGCCCTTCTTCAGCAAATATGCCCTTACGGCGCGATCTCGTCGCCGAGCAGCTCGTTCAGCACCTTCTCCTTGACCTCGGAGACGGTGACCTCGCGGATCTTCTGGCGCAGCGGCAGCACCGAGCGCGGGGAGACCGACAGCTCGTCGATGCCGATGGACAGGAAGGTCTCGGTCAGATCCAGGTCCGCGCCCAGCTCGCCGCAGATGCCGACCCACACGCCGTTCTTGTGGGCGTTGTCGCACACCATCTTCAGAAGCCGCAGCACCGCGGGGTGATGCGGGTTGAAGAAGCGGCCCAGGTCGTTGTTCTGGCGGTCGCAGGCCAGGGTGTACTGGGTCAGGTCGTTGGTGCCGCAGGAGAAGAAGTCGACGAGCTTGGCCAGCCGGTCGCTCATCACCGCCGCGGCGGGGGTCTCGATCATGATGCCAATCTGCACGTCGTCGGCGAAGGGCTTGCCCTCCTCGGTCAGCTCCTTCTTGACCAGCTCGCACATCTTCCGGGCCTCCCGGACCTCCCAGACGGAGGTCACCATCGGGAACATGATGCCCAGCTTGCCGAAGGCGGAGGCGCGGTACAGCGCGCGCAGCTGGGTCTTGAAGATCTCCGGCCGGTTCAGGCAGATGCGCAGCGCGCGGTTGCCCAGCGCCGGGTTCTCCTCCTTGGGCATCTGGAAGTAGTCGATCTGCTTGTCCGCGCCGATGTCCAGCGTGCGGATGACCACCTCGCGGCCGCCCATGTCGGAGAGCACCTTCTTGTAGGCCTCGAACTGGTAGTCCTCGGTGGGATAGTCCGAGCAGTTCAGATACAGGAACTCCGAGCGGAACAGGCCGATGCCGCCGCCGTCGTTGGACAGCACCGCGGCCACGTCCTCGGGGTTGCCGATGTTGCAGAACACCTTGATGCTCTGGCCGTCCTTGGTGATGTTGGGCTGGCCCTTCAGCTGCTCCAGCAGCCTCTGGCGCTTCAGCTGTTCCTCGCGCTTGGCCATCATCACGGCGCGGGTGGCGTCGTCGGCGTCCACCACGATGCTGCCGGTGGAGCCGTCCACGATCACCTCGCGGCCCTCGAACTCCGGCTTCAGCTGGTTGCCGACGCCGATGATGGCGGGAATGCCCATCGTGCGGGCCAGTATGGCGGTGTGGCTGGAGCCGCTGCCGCCCTCGGTGACAAAGCCCAGTATCTTGCTCTTGTCCAGCTGCACGGTCTCGCTGGGGGCCAGGTCGTCCGCGGCCAGGATCACCGGCACCGGGCTGTCGATGCCGCCCTGCACCACGCCGGTCAGTATGCCGATGATGCGGCCGGACACGTCCTTCACGTCCGCGGCGCGGGCCTGCATGTAGGTGTCGTCCATCTGGGCGAACATCTCGGCGAACTGGGCGGCGGTATCGGTGACGGCCGCCTCGGCGTTCAGCTTTTCATCGTTGATCAGGCCCTGGATGGCCTCCTCGTAGTCCATGTCCTCGGCCATCATCTGGTGGGTCTCAAACAGCAGCGCGGCCTCGTCGCCGGCCTCCTCGCGGGCCTTCTCGGCCAGAACGCCCAGCTGCTCCACGGCCTTGGCCTGGGCGGCCTTGAAGCGGTCCCACTCCGCGGCGGCGTCCTCCACCTGATAGCGGCGGATCACGCTCTTCGCGCGCTGGTAGTAGTACAGCGGGCCCATCGCCACGCCGGTGGATACGCCCTTGCCCTGAATGGAAATCATACGAATCTCCTCCTACGCTTTTACTTTGCCCCGTACTCGACGCCGTCCAGGTCGTCGGAATTGGTCAGCAGCACGGCCACGGTGTCGCTGTAGCCGGCGGCCTTGATCTTCTCGCGGCTGAAGCGGATCAGAACCTGGCCCGCCTTCACCTGGTCGCCCTCCTTCACCAGGCAGTCGAAGCCGTCGCCGTTCATGGCCACGGTGTCCACGCCCACGTGGATCAGCAGCTCCATGTCGTTGGCGGCGACGCCCACGGCGTGGCGGCTCTCGGCCACGGAGGTGATTTCGCCGTCAAACGGCGCGACGACCACCTCGTCGGTGGGCTGGATGCCCACGCCCACGCCCAGCACGCCGGAGGCAAAGGTGTTGTCCGGGATCTGGTCGTAGGGGATGACGTTGCCCTTCACGGGCTGCAGCACCTTGCCGTTGGCGCAGCGGATGACGCTGACGGTGGGCGCCACGATCTTCTCGGGCGCCGGCGCGGCCGGCGCGGCCTTCGGCGCGTCCTCCTTCCAGATCACGGTGGTGATGGCGAAGGCGATGCCCGCGGCGATCACAAGCTCGATGCAGTAGATCGGAATGTTGTTGATGGCCAGCAGCCCGGGGATGCCGGTGACGCCGTAGGTGGTGGCGCCCAGCTTGGTCAGCGAGCCGAACAGCGCGCCCACCGCGCCGCCGATGACGCCCGCGATGAAGGGCTTCATGAAGCGGAAGTTCACGCCGAAGATGGCGGGCTCGGTGATGCCCAGCGACGCGGAAAGCGAGGAGGGCAGCGCCACGGACTTCAGCTTGGCGTTGCGGCACTTGATGGCCACGGCCAAGCAGGCGCCGAACTGGGCAAAGTTGGCCGCCGAGGCGATGGGCATCCAGATGTTCAGGCCGCCCTCGACGGCCAGCATGCCGGCCTCGATGACGTTGTACATGTGGTGCAGGCCCATGACCACCGTCCAGGGATACAGCGCGCCCATGATCAGCGCGCCGATGCCGCCGGTGGAGGAGACCAGCCACTTGGCGCCGGTCAGCACCCAGTTCTCAAGCACCGAGAAGATGGGGCCGATGACCACGAAGGTGGCGAAGGCGGTGACCAGCACGGTGACCAGCGGGGTGACGAACAGGTCGATCATCTCGGGCACCTTTTTGTGCAGCCACTTCTCCACGGTGCTCATCAGCAGCACCGCGAGTATGACCGGTATCACGTGGCCCTGGTAGCCCACCTGCGATATCTTGAACAGGCCCAGGTCCCACACCGCCGGCTGGTTGGTGGGGCTGACGGTCCAGGCGTTCATCAGCGCCGGGTGCACCATCATCATGCCGATGACGCCGCCGAGGAATAGGTTGCCGCCGAACACGCGGGCCGCGGAGACGGCCACCAGTATGGGCAGCAGCGCGAAGGCGGTGTTGGCCACCAGATCCAGGAAGCCAAACCAGCCGCTGTCGGCAAAGGAGGGTATGGCCTTGGCCAGCGCCTCCACCAGGCCCATCATCAGGCCGGAGGCCACGATGGCGGGCAGGATCGGTACGAACACGTCGCCGGGGGTCTTCAGAATCTTCTTCCACAGGGGCATGCGGCTCGCCGCGGCGGCCTTCACGTCCGCCTTGCTGGCGGCGGAAGCGCCCGTCACAGACAGGAACTCGTCGTATACCTTGTTGACGGTGCCGGTGCCGATGATCAGCTGCAGCTGACCGTTCGATTCAAACATGCCCTTGACGCCGTCCACATTCTCCAGGACTTCCTTGTTGACCTTGCTGTTGTCGGCGATGACCAGCCTCAGCCGGGTCGCGCAGTGGGCCGCGCTGATGACGTTCGCGCCGCCGCCGATGTTCGCGGCGATCTGTTCAGCGCATTTGCGATAGTCCAGTGCCATAGTTTCTCCCCCTTACATTGTTCTCAGGCGTATTCGCGCCGCTGTACCGGCGGAATCACCATTGATTAAATATCATTTTACAGTACCCCGGTCCAAATGTAAAGACTGTGGCTTGTTTTGTCTTTCTTTCGTTAAATTATGATATGGCCGGTAATATTTCATGACCCCGCGGGCCAGACTATGCCTGCGCGCATCGGGCCCTGCAAAACCGTTCATCAATTGTTTACAACTAAATTAGCACTCACCTCTTGACAGTGCTAACAAAACGAGTATAATAATAGGCGAACGAAGGGAGAACGGCCGGATGGCCGGGACCCCGGGTTCAGGCGAAGACATAAAAGGAGGTATGACTTATGTTGATGCCGAGTATCTTTGGTGAAAACCTGTTTGATGAATTCTTCAATGGCTGGGACCGCGAGTTCCGGAATATGGACCGTCAGCTGTACGGCAAGAACGCGGCCCGGGAAATGAAAACGGACGTACACGAGCACGAGGACCACTTTGAGGTGGACATCGACCTGCCGGGCTTCAGGAAGGAGGATCTGAACCTGGAGCTGCAGAACGGCTACCTGACCGTCACCGCCACCAAGGGCCTGAACAAGGACGAAACCACCAAGAAGGGCCGCCTGATCCGCCAGGAGCGCTATGCCGGCACGATGCAGCGCAGCTTCTACGTGGGCGACGCCCTGACCGAGCAGGACATCACCGCCAAGCTGGAGCACGGCGTGCTGAGCCTGAGCATCCCGAAGAAGGACGAGCGCAAGCTGCCCGAAAAGAAGGTCATCATGATCGAAGGGTAAAGCCAAAAAGTGGTGAGGGGGACGGTTCCTCCAACCGTTTACAGCGGTTGGAGGAACCGTCCCCCTCACCTCACCATTTCTGATCAATCCTTCAGTACCCCGATCGGAACGATCTTCACCCCGTCTTCGCGGGTATAGGCCATTTCGCCGCCGGTGATGACCATGAGCAGATCCGGCTCGCGAAGGGGAACCTGTGTTTCCTTCCCATTGTTCCTTCTAATGAGCTGCCTGATCTGCAGAAGATGCGCCGCGCCCTCCTCGATCTCTCTGCTGCCCAGCTTGAACTCGATCAGCGCATAGCGCCCGTCGTCCAGATGGAGGACGGCGTCCGCCTCAAGATCAAACCGGTCATGATAATAGGAAAGCTTTCCGCCGAGCGCCTGGGAATAGACTTTGAGATCCCGAATGCAGAGGCATTCAAATATGAAGCCGAAGGTCTTCAGATCGGTCTGCAGGTATTCTGGCGTCAGGCCCATGGCGGCCACGGCAATGGACGGATCGGTAAACTCGCGCTTTTTGCCGGAGCGGATCGTCGTCGCGGAACGTATCGCCGGGCACCACGCCTCGATGTCTTCGATCACAAACAGCTTTTCCAGCGCGTTCAGGTAACTGTCCATCGTGGCCAGGGTCATGCTGTCCGCGTTGGCGGAAACATCCCTGAAGATGTTCGTCTTCTTGGCAAGGGTGGAAATGTTTCGCGCGTAAGAGCGCAGGATCATGCGCGTCCAGGCTGGATTGCGCTGCACCCCGTCCACCGTGGAAATATCCGACTGACAGATGTTGTTGATATAGTCCCGGGCGATCAACAGCCTGGCGGCATCGCTCTTTCTTCGCAGCGTACCGGGCCAGCCGCCGCGACAGGCGGCAAAGATCAGCTCCTCGATCGTCAGATTCGACGTGATCCCGTCAATATCCATGGACGGATCGTCGAACAAGGCCTTCAGGGATATGCCGCCGCCGGATTCCTTCGACTCGAACAGGCTCATGGGATACATCTTCATGCGAGAGATCCGGCCCGTGCCGGAGTGCATGATTTTTCTGTTGTCCACCGAGGTCGATCCCGTGAGGATAAACAGCCCCTCCTCCTGCCGCTGATCGACCGCCGTTCGCACGGCGTCCCACAGCACGGGAGCCACCTGCCACTCGTCGATCAGGCGGGGGTTTTCTCCGCGCAGAAGCAGGGAGGGCTTTGCATTGGCCGTGGCCATATATCCCTCCCGGCGGTCAGGGTCCTGCATCCGCAATATGCTCTTTGCCCGCTGTTCTCCCGTCGTGGTCTTCCCGCACCACTTCGGCCCGACGATCAGCGTCGCGCCAAAGGCTTCCAGCCGCAGCGCCAGCTCGTCGTCTACCACTCTGGGCAGGTATTCCGGCATATCATCGCCTCCGAGTGAAATACTCCAGAATTATTATAACACGTTCCTTGTGCCCGGTCAATGGGCGTTTTGTGTTTTTGATGCTTTTCGTTTTGTGTTTTTGATGTGTTTTGATTGGAGGAATTGGACGTTGAATAGTCCATGATTTCGCTGTATAATGGATACAGGAGGTGGTCCCATGATGTACGAATACATGACGCTTCCCGATGATACGGGCATCGCGCATTCCGAAATGAAGCCCGACGGTATGGTGAAGGTTTATTTTGAAAAGCCGGTACCGGGCGGCTTTATTCACTTTTCCAGCAGCGTGTCGATCACTTGCTTCACGCAGTCCCGCTCCTTTGGATTCAGGGCGCGGTAGCGCGAGATAAGGTCTGATTCGTCGGCGTTCAGGTGGTAGGCGGTGGTATCTTCTATAGGATAGCGGGTATCTGCATAATCCAGGATATAGTCTGTCGTCGTTCCAAAATAATCAGCCAGTCTCTTGAGCAAATCAAAATCCGGTTCGATGGTTTTGTTTTCATAATTGTTTATAGACTGCTGGCTCACACCCATTGCTTCAGCCAGAGCCTGTTGACTGATGCCCTTTTCCCTGCGCAGCAGCTTCAATTTTGGAAGCATGTGGTACATATCAGGGCCAGAGGAAAAGCTGATTTTGCGATATGCACCCCATCATATCATGTGCTTCCGGGAGAATGGACGATCACGAAAGTCGCAACCTGTCAGCCTGGAGCAATAACACAGAAGTGTACGATTTGTGGTCAGGTCGTGGACTCAAGAGAACTTGAACCAACCGGCCATGTTCCTGGAAAATGGGCCGTGACGAAAAAAGCCACATTGTATCAGGATGGGGAAAAAACGCGAATCTGTACGGTTTGTGGTGAAATACTGGAGACTGAAGCCATTCCTGCCACGGGTATTGCGCCAATCAAGTTCAAAACAGATAAATCCAAAGTGACAATAGGGGCAGGCGAAAAGTTCTCCATAGAATGGACCGTCACGCCGAATAACGCCGATTTGGAGGTTAAAACATACAGCAGCAATTCCAAGATCGCTAATACAGACAAGGATCTCGCATTTATTCATGCATACAAGCCAGGCATCACAACCATTACCTTCCAGACACAAAATGGCCTGACCTCTAAGATAAAGGTTACCGTCAAGCCCGCGCCGTCGAAGGTCACGCTGTACAAGGGCGGCAAGGCGCTGAAGAAGGGCGCGTCGCTGACGCTGAAGAAGGGCAAGACGCTGCAGCTGAAGGCCAAGCTGCCCTCAGGCACGCTCTCGACGCTGACCTGGAAGAGCGACAAGCCGAAGATCGCCAAGGTTTCCAAGACCGGCAAGGTCACCGCCCTGAAGAAGGGCACGGCCACAATCACCGTCAGGACCGCCAACGGTAAAAAGGCGGCGGTGAAGATCAAGGTGGAGTGATATACCGCAACATCAGGGGCCCGGATCGCCAACACGGCAATCCGGGCCCCTGTTGTTTCATTCGTACCCAACCAGGCACAGCGCCAGGTTGACCAGGATCAGCCCATGCAGTACGATGTGGTACAGGTCGGGCACGAGCCGCTTATCGCTCATCGGGAAGAGGCGGACGGTGCCCCGGAAGCAGTCGTTGTAGCCTTGCAGCTTCCTCTCGCCGGCGCCGAACAGCGTGTAGCGCCAGTGGCAGGAAAACTGCACGGCGAACCAGAGCGCGAGGATGCCCAGCAACGCCCATCTGCCCCAGGGCCGCAGGGCGTGGTACGCGGCAAGGCCGAGGCTGTACAGGCAGAGCACGCCGAACTCGGCGCTCCTGACGCCCATGCCCTCGACCAGCAGGACCCTGCCGAAGCGCCAGGTCGTGACGCAGCCCAGAAACCAGAGCCACAGCGCCGCCTGCGCCAGTATCGTCAACATGTGATCGCCCCCCTCAGCATCAGCCTCCTATTCAAAGATACATTGCTACATGATAAATGTCAAGTATCGGGAACCGCTTGACGGCGCGGGCCGCATGCCGTACAATGGAAGCCGGAACGACAAAAGACAGGACGGATACCCATGCGCATACTGTTCATCAGACACGGCGAGCCCGACTACGCGCGGGACTGCCTGACCGACGAGGGCCGGCGGCAGGCCGAGGCGGCGGCCGAGCGGCTTTCGGGGGAAAATATCGCCCGCATCTATTCCTCGCCCAACGGCCGGGCGCGGCAGACCGCCGCAGCGACGGCCCGGCGGCTGGGGCTGCCGGTGGTGATCCTGGACTACATGCACGAGATCACCTGGGGCGGCCCGGACATTCCGGTGGACGGCCACCCCTGGACGCTGGGCGACTGGCTGCTGGACCGGGAGAACTTCGACTACTACGCCAACGACTGGCGCGAGCACCCGTATTTCAAGCACAACGCCGCCACGGACGACTACCGCCGCGTGACGGCGAAGTTCGACGCGCTGCTTGAGACGCTGGGCTATCGCCACGAGGGCGCGCGCTTTCTGTGCGCCGACGGCAGCGAAGAGACCGTCGCCGTGTTCAGCCACGGCGGCTCCGGCGCGTGCGCGCTGGCCCACCTGCTGGCCCTGCCGTTTCCCTACGTGGCGTCGGTGATGCCCTACGACTTCACGTCGATCATTTCGGTGGTATTGCCGGCGCGCCCGGGCGAATACGTCCACGCCCGGCTGGAGCTGTTCAACGACGCCGCCCACATCCGCAGGCGCGCGGAGGGGCCGAGGCTTCAGGATAGGCCGGACGGCGTTCGGGAATAGTGCGTCGACAAGCGGCTCTACTCATAACGACGGTCGTTGCTTTATCGAAACCCGCGATAGAAAACTGCTTACCAAGATCATCGTATACTGTCAGCGCACCATAATAGGATAATATTCATACGCATACCGTTTATTCGCAAGACAAGGGACGGCCCTTTGGCATATTATAGTCGCCAAAGGGCCGTCCCATAATCCTCGCCAAAATGAGTCAAGGAACCTGTCCCCGTGACTCACAGTAGGGGCGGCGATGCGCCGCCCCTACTGTCTCCACTCTCGTCCTCACCTTCCCCCCGCCACCTCGGCGGCCTTGCGCATCGCGCCGTTGATGCGCTCGCTGCCCAGCTCGGCGCCGGAGAAGCTGTAGCGCCAGCCGGTGAACAGGCCGATCACCAGCAGGGGCAGGCACACCCAGAAGGCGAAGATCAGGGCCACGGCCAGCACGGTCACGGGCAGGTCCATCACCAGTTCGTCGCCGCGGCGCACCTCGAAGCGGTTGCGGTTGCCGCAGGCCACCAGCCGGCGGATGTGCGCGCCCACGTTGCGCAGGCCGCGGCGGCACTTTTCCTCCCGCCTGGCCTTCTCCTCCCGACGGGCCTTCTGCTTGTCGGCCTTCGCGGCGCTCTCGGCCTGAACGGTTTCGGCCTGGGCGGTTTCAAATTGCTGCTCGCTCTCCTCCGGCGCGGTCTGGACCGCCGCGGCGGTCGCGGCCATGTTCAGGGCCTGCTTCTTCTGGAACCAGGCCTGCTCCAGCAGCTGGGTCGCGGTCAGCATGTTCCAGTCGCCCTGCTCCAGGGCGGCCTTGGCTTCCTCCATCGTCACGTTCATCTTCGTGGAAAGGGCTTCGGTCATCTCATACTGCGTCATGGTTTTGTCCTCCGTTCGTTTTGATGGGACCAGTATAGCGCGGGAATATGAAATGCCAAGAAAAACAGATTAGAGCTCCATTAGAATCCCCTGACTTTTTCCAACCGTGCCCTATGCATCCCGCCCGGAGGGGTGTCGATCTAAACATTTATCGCACAATGCCTTAAAACATTGTGAAAATTCTTGACAGAACCGTCAGCGGAAAATATAATTGATATATATGTGTGTCGATCCCGTGTCTATTTCACGAACAAATATCACCGTCAATGAGGTGGGCCAATGTTCAAAAAGCATCGCGGCAAACTGTACTTCCTGCTCTTCCTGGCTGCGGTCGTGGCGCTGATCGCGCTGCTGAACCGGGGCAGCCTGAGCTTTGAGGCGAAATACGAGGGCGCGGACCTCACCGCCGAGGTCAGCGGCCTGGGGCGCAGCGACACCTACGACGGCTACCTGCAGGCCCACGCCGGGGCCCCGACGGGCAGCGCCGCCATACCGGTGGACGTCGCCGCCTTCGAGGGCGACGGCGAGCTGCGCGCGGACGAGGCCGGCGTCCCCTGCGTGTACACGCCCGACGGCTCCACGGTCACTTGGCGGGTGAACGTGGCCGAGCCCGGCATGTACAACCTGAAGGTGGACTACCTGACGGAGCCCTCCCGCGGCGTGGACATGGAGCGCGCGCTGTACATCAACGGCGAGATGCCCTTCGCCGGCGCGGGCACGCTGACCTTCTGCCGCCTGTGGACCGACGCGGGCCCCGTGCGCAAGGACAACCAGGGCAACGACGTGCGCCCCTCCCAGGTGGAAAAGTTCGACTGGCAGCAGACCTACTGCAGCGACAACATGGGCTACGTGGTGGAGCCCTACCAATTCTACTTTGAGGCCGGCGAGAACACGCTGACGCTGAAGGCGGTCAACGAGCCGATGACGCTGCGGGGCATCGAGCTGACCCCGGTGCGGCCGGAGCGCGACTACGCGGCCTATCGCGCGGCGCAGCCCGACGCGCAGATGAGTGACGCGGGCAAGAGCTGGCAGGTCACGGTGCAGGGCGAGTCCGCCGAGCTGCGCTCTTCGCCGTCGCTGTACGCCCGCTACGACCGGGCGTCGCCGGACACCAAGCCATACAGCGTCACCAACACGATACTGAACTACATCGGCGGCGACCCCTGGAACAAGGCCGGGCAGTGGATCGAATGGTCCTTTGAGGCCCCCGAGGACGGCTGGTACACGATCTCCGTGAAGGCGCGCCAGGCCTACCAGCGCGGCGCGGTGTCCAGCCGCAGCCTGTACATCGACGGCGAGGTGCCCTTCGACGAGGTCAAGGCCATTCCCTTCGGCTACAACTCCAGCTGGAGCCTGCTCACCCTCTCCGACGAGAGCGGCGAGCCCTACCGGTTCTTCCTGTCCGCGGGCAAACACACCGTGCGCCTGGAGGCCACGCTGGGCGAGATGGGCCCGATCCTGCGCCGGCTGGAGGACAGCATCTACCGCCTGAACCTGATCTACAGAAAGATACTGGTGCTCACCGGCGTGAACCCGGACCGCTTCCGCGACTACAACCTGGCCAAGGTGTACCCGGGCGTCATCGAGGCCATGGACCTGGAGAGCAAGCGCCTGTACAAGCTGGTGGACGACACCGTGGCCATCACCGGCCAGAAGAGCGACCGGGTGGCCGTGGCCCAGACGCTGGCCGTGCAGCTGGAGTCGTTCGTGAACCACAACGAGCGCATCACCCAGCAGTTCACCAACTTCAAGGACAACATCACAAGCCTCGGCACCGCCATGCAGAACATGTCCGAGACGAAGCTGGACGTGGACCTGATCGTCATCGGCGGCGAGAACGCGAAGCTCCCGGCGGTGCACGACGGCTTCTTCCAGAAGGCGGCCCACGAGATACGCTCCTGCGCGGCCTCGTTCTTCGTGGACTACAACGCCCTGGGCGACAAGTTCGACGACAGCGCGGACGATCTGATCGAGGTCTGGATCGTCACCGGCCGCGACCAGAGCACCGTGCTGAAGACCATGGTGGACGACACCTTCACCCCCGCCACCGGCATCCGCGTGAACGTGAAGCTGGTGGTGGCGGACACGCTGCTGACCGCCGTGGTGGCGGGCAACGGCCCGGACGTGGTGCTGTCGCTGGGCAGCTGGTTCCCGGTGAACTACGCCATGCGCAACGCCGTGGAGGACCTGAAGCAGTTTGACGACTACGAACAGGTGGTCGAGCCGTTCTACCCCAGCGCGCTGACGCCGATGACCTACAACGACGGCGTGTACGCGCTGCCCGAGACCCAGGAGTACTCGGTGCTGTTCTACCGCAAGGACATACTGGAGGAGCTGGGCATCGACCCGCCGAACACCTGGGACGATCTGATCGCGGCGCTGCCCACGATACAGGGCAACAACCTGTCGGTGGGCATCCCCTATCCGGACATCGCCGTGGCGGACATGTCGGTGTTCAACTCGCTGGTGTACCAGCACGGCGGCCAGATCTACGACGACAGAGCCACACGCACGCTGATCGACAACGAGAGCGGCGTGGCGGCCTTCAAGCAGTACACCTCGCTGTACAACGACTACGGCCTGCCCACGGTGTTCGACTTCATCAGCCGCTTCCGCTCGGGCGAGATGCCGATAGGCATCGCCAGCTACAGCGTGTACAACACGCTGGTGGTCTCCGCCCCGGAGATCCGCGGCCTGTGGGACTTCACGCTGTTCCCCGCCACGGTGCAGCCGGACGGCAGCCTGGACCGCTCGGTGCACGCCCAGGGCCTGTGCTGCATGATGATCGCCACCGACGACGCGCGCGTGAAGCAGAACGCCTGGCGGTTCATGAAGTGGTGGGTCAGCGACGACGCGCAGGTGCGCTTCGGCCGCGAGATCGAGAGCATACTGGGCTCCTCGGCCCGCTACGCCACGGCCAACCGCAGGGCCCTGTCGCAGCTGGCCTGGAGCGCTGACCAGCTGAAGGTGCTCAACGAAATGATGGCGCACACGGTGGGCTTCCGGGAGATCGCCGGCGGCTACTCCACCACGCGCCACATCACCAACGCCATTCGCCGCGTCATCATCTCCAAGGAGGACGCCCGCGAGACGCTGATGACCTACGCCAAGACCATCAACGACGAGATCCGCGTCAAGCGCAGGGAATTTGGCCTGCCGCTGGACTGAACAATACGGAAGGAAAGGAGTGAAGCGCGTTGAAACCGGTCGTCGGAGAATTCATCAAGCTGAAGCGAAACAACCTGCGCTACGGGTGGGACAAGGCCAGGCGCATGAAGGTGTGCTACCTGTTCCTGCTGCCCTACGCGGTGCTGTTCTTCGCGTTCTACATCCTGCCGATCTGTACGTCGATGTATTACAGCTTCACGTACTACAACATACTGGAGCCCCCGCGCTTCATCGGCTTCCAGAACTACATCAACCTGATCCTGCAGGATGAGGTGTTCCTCACCGCGGTGAAAAACACCTTCGTGATCGCCGTGATCACGGGGCCCATCGGCTACATGCTGTCCTTCCTGTTCGCCTGGTTCATCAACGAGCTGCCCAAGTGGCTGCGGGCGGTGGCCGTGGTGGTGTTCTACGCCCCCTCCATCGCCGCCAACGCCTTCGTGATATTCGCCATCATCTTCCGGGGCGACGTGTACGGCTACCTGAACTCGTTCTTGATGCAGTTCGGCTTCATCGACGCGCCGATATTGTGGCTGACCGACCCGAAGTACATCATGAAGGTGCTGATCGTGGTCATACTGTGGATGAGCATGGGCACCGGCTTCCTGTCGTTCGTGGCGGGCCTGCAGGGCGTGGACAAGAAGATGTACGAGGCCGGCTACGTGGACGGCATCCGCAACCGCTGGCAGGAGCTGTACTACATCACCCTGCCCAGCATGAAGCCCATGCTGCTGTTCGGCGCGGTGATGTCCATCACCCAGGCCTTCAACGTGTGCGACGTGCCCCGGGTGCTGGCGGGCTACCCCAGTACCGACTACGCGGCCCGCACCATCGTGACGCACCTGTTCGACTACGGCTTCTCCCGGTTTGAGATGGGCTACGCCTCGGCCATCGCGACGGTGCTGTTCCTGGTGATGATACTGTGCAACAAGGCCATACAATCCATGCTGAGGAAGGTGGGCACATGAGCGCGAAACCGAAGTACGGCAACAAATCCATCGTCGAGCCCATACCGGTTGCGGCGCTCATAGAGACCAAGGCCCCGGTGAACCGCAAGCGCATACTGATCGTCGCGCTGATCGTGCTGGCGCTGCTGGGCGGCGTGATCGCCTTCTGCACGCTGCGGCTGAGCTATGTGGACGCGCAGCTGTTGGCCGCGGAGGCCGACCCCAATATCGAGCTGCCCAAGGACGCGCCCTACGCGGTGTTCTACCGGCTGGGCAAGATCCTTGGCGTCGCCGCGGCGGCGGTGTTCGCCGTCATCACCGTCATCCGGCTGATCGCGCCCAAGCGGCGCAAGCCCAACCGCAGCGTGTGGGGCGACATCGGCATCTATTTGATGCTGGTCCTGGTGGCGGCGGCCATGATCTTCCCGGTGGTGTTCTCCATCGCCTCGTCGCTGAAGCCCCTGGACGAGCTGTTCCGCTTCCCGCCCCGGCTGTTCCCCCAGCACGTGACGCTGGACAACTTCAGCGACCTGTTCGTCACGATGGGCCAGAGCTGGGTGCCCTTCTCGCGCTACCTGGTGAACACCGTGCTGATCACGGTGATCGGCACCTGCGGCCATCTGATCATCGCGTCGATGGCGGCCTTCGTGCTGGCCAAGTATGACTTCCCCGGCGCCCGGCTGTTCTTCAGCATCGTGGTCACGGCGCTGATGTTCACCGGCTACGTGACCGGCATTCCCAACTACATCATCATGAGCCGCCTGAAGATGATCGACACCCACTGGGCGGTGATCCTGCCGGCCTTCGCCGCGCCCATCGGCCTGTTCCTGATGAAGCAGTTCATGGAGAGCATCCCCACGGCGCTGATCGAGGCGGCCCACATCGACGGCGCGGGCGAGCTGCGCATCTTCTGGACCGTCATCATGCCGGTGGTGAAGCCCGCCTGGCTCACCATGACCATCTTCTCGGTGCAGACCCTGTGGAACGCCAACGCGGCCACGGTGGTGTACTCCGAGGCCAAGAAGACGCTGGTCTACGCGCTGCAGCAGATCCAGGCCGGCGGCGTCGCCCGCACCGGACAGGCCGCGGCCGCCACCGTCATCGTGATGCTGGTGCCGATACTGCTGTTCATCGGCTTCCAGGGCCAGATCCTCGAGACCATGGCCAGCTCCGGACTGAAGGATTAACGCGCATAACTCCTGACTCAGCAGAGGGAGGGACCCGACCTTGAAACGATTATCCAGATGCCTCGCCCTCGCCGCGGCGCTGCTCGTGCTGGTGTGCGCGGCGGCCCAGGCGGCGGAGGACGGCTTTTCCAGCGTATACACGTATAACTACGACTACTGGGGCGAGGTTCGTCAGTCGCCGAACGCCTATCGCGCCGGGCAGGTGGTCTACAGCACCACGCTGGGGCTGGACAAGCCGATGCTGCGCCCCCAGAGCCTGTTCGTGCAGGGCGACGATCTGTACGTGGCGGACACCGGCAACAACCGCGTCCTGCAGCTCACGCGCCGGGACGGCGGCTTTGCGCTGGTGCGGATCATCGACGCAGTCAGCGGCGCGGACCCCGCGGGCTTTGACGCTCCCGGCGACGTGTTCGTCAGCGAAGCGGGCGACATCTACGTGGCCGACACCAACCACAACCGCGTGGTGATGATGGACAGGGACCTGAACTTCGTCCGCCAGTACGTGAAGCCCCAGGACAGCACCTTCGAGCAGAACCTGAGCTTTCTGCCCAGCAAGCTGGTGGTGGACGTGGCCGGCCGCGTGTACGTGCTGGCCACCAACGTGAACAAGGGCCTGGTGAAGTACGAGGCCGACGGCACGTTCACCGGCTTCATCGGCGCGAATCAGGCCAAGTACGACCTGTGGGACTACATCTGGAAGGCCTTCCTCAGCTCCCGCGAGCAGCGGGCGCAGATGGCCTCCTTCGTGCCCACCGAGTACGAGAACATCTGCATCGACGACGAGGGCTTCATCTACGCCACCAACATCGTGTTCAGCGAATACGACCTGATCGGCGACGCGGCCAAGCCCATCCGCCGCCTGAACGGCATCGGCAACGACATACTGATCAAGAACGGCAGGTACCCGCCCATCGGAGATGTGCAGTGGGTGGAGGGCAGCATGGACTACGGCCCCTCGAAGCTGAAGGACATCACGGTGCTGGACAACGACATCTACGTGGCCGTGGACAAGACCCGGGGCCGCCTGTTCGGCTACGACGCCCAGGGCATACTGCTGTGGGCCTTCGGCACCAAGGGCAACAACGTGGGCGCGTTCCTCTCGGCGGTGTCCGTGGAGAGCATGGGCCACGACCTGCTGGTGCTGGACGAGATGGAGTGCAGCATCACCGTGTTCACCCCCACCGATTACGGCAACCTGATCTACAGGGCCAACGACGAGTACCTGCGGGGCCAGTACGACACCTCCGCCGACACCTGGCGCGAGGTGCTGAAGCTGAACGCGAACTACGACCCGGCGTTCATCGGCATTGGCCGGTCGCTCCTGCGGGCGGAGAAGTACGCCGAGGCGATGCACTATTTCAAGATGGCCCACGACCGCGAAAACTACGGCCGCGCCTACCGCTACTACCGCAAGGAGGCGGTGGAAAAGGGCGTGGGCTGGGTGGTGGCCGTGGTGGCGGCGCTGCTGATCGTGCCGCTGATACTGCGGCTGTTCAGGAGGATGAGAATGGAGGTGGAAGCGAATGAGCGCAGAAAGAGCGCCGGCTTTGGATCGTAACACGGGCTGGAAGCGCTATCTGGCGTCGCTGAAGTACGGCACCTACGTCATATTCCACCCGTTCGACGGCTTCTGGGACCTGAGCCACGAAAAGCGCGGCACGCTGGCCGCGGCCCACACGTTCCTGGGCCTGTTCCTGCTGACCTGGGTGCTGCGGCTGATGTGCACGAACTTCCAGTTCATCAGCGCGCCGCTGCAGTACATCAACATCTACGAGCAGTGCGGCTCGCTCCTGCTGCCGTTTCTGATACTGTGCATCGCCAACTGGGGCCTGAGCACGCTGTTTGACGGCAAGGGGCGCTTCCAGGACATCTACATGGCCATGTGCTACGCGCTGGTGCCGTTCATACTGATCCAGCTGCCGCTGGTGCTGCTGAGCCACATGATCTCCTTCGACGAGTACGCCTACTACACGGTGCTGGCGGGCATCTCGGTGATCTGGAGCCTGGGGCTGGTGTTCGTGGGGCTGATGCAGGTGCACGACTACAGCGCGGGCAAGACCGTGATCTTCCTGGTGGCCACCGTGATCGGGGCCATGATCATCATGTTCCTGATGCTGGTGTTCTTCAGCCTGCTGAGCGACGCGGTGAGCTACTTCGTGTCCCTGTACCGCGAGATCGTGTTCAGGCTGTATTGAGGGGGGCGATCATAGATGCAGAAAAAGGATTCCCTGCTGAAGCGATTGATCCCCTGGATCATCGCGCTGGCCGCCGTCGCCGCCCTGGTGGTGTTCGTGGGCATACCGCTGTACGCGCCCCAGGCCGACGAGACCGTGGAGGCGCCGGTGATCTCGTACTATGAGGGCGACGCGAAGCCCCTGGCGCTGGAAAACGACGCGCTGCGCTTTGAGCTGGACCCCGCCACCACCGCCTTTAAGCTGACCGAGAAGGCCACCGGGCGCGAGTGGCTGTCCAACCCCGCGGACGCCGCGAAGGACGCCGTGGCCGTGTCCACCAACAAGGACACGCTGCAGTCCACGCTGATCGTCACCTACTCCTCGGCCAGCGGCGTCATCGACTTCAACAACTACGCCTACTCCATCAAGAACGGCACCTACAGCGTGTCCCAGCCCGACGAGAACACCGTGAGCGTCACCTATTCGGTGGGCAAGATCGAAAAGGTGTATCTGCTGCCGGTGGCCACCACGGTGGAGCGGTTCACCGCCTTCACCGACGCCATGAGCAAGAAGGACGCCAAGAAGGTCAAGGGCGTGTACACGCTGTACAAGCCCGACAAGGTGGCCACGCTGGACAACCGGGACGAGCTGCTCTCTCTGTACCCGGCGCTGGCGGAGCAGGAGCTGTACGTGCTGAAGGCGGACACCTCCGAGAACAACAAGGCCAAGACCGCCGGCTACTTCGAGGCCGCCGGCTACACCCAGGAGGACTACGAGCTGGACCAGCAGTGGGTGGCCGGGGCGAAGGAGAACGACAGCCCGGTGTTCAACGTCACCGTGAACTACCGCCTGGAGGGCGGCGACTTCCTGGTGGAGGTGCCCTATCAGGACATCCGCTACCGCGCCGAGTACCCGATCACCTATCTGACCGTGCTGCCGATGTTCGGCGCGGCGGGCGTGGACGAAGAGGGCTTCATGCTGATCCCCGAGGGCGGCGGCGCGCTGATCAACTACAACAACGGCAAGCTCAACCAGAACAGCTACTACGCCAACATGTACGGCTGGGACTACGGCAGCGAGCGCACCGAGGCCGTCAGCGAGACCGAGAACGCCTTCCCGGTGTTCGGCATGACCAAGAACGGCGGTTCCTTCATCTGCATCATGGAGGGCGCGCCTTCCTACGGCGGCGTGCAGGCGGACATCAGCCTGCGCTACAACAGCTACAACTGGGTGTGCGCCAAGTACAACGTGCTGCACAGCGACCGCTACAACGTGTCGGCCAAGACGGCGCGCCTGGTGTACATGTTTGAAAAGCAGCTGCCCGAGGACACCATCGTGCAGCGCTACCGCTTCGTGGACAGCGACAGCTACGTGGACATGGCCGCCGCCTACGGCGACTACCTGCGCCAGCAATACCCGGAGCTGGCCGGGCGGCAGGCCTCCGAGGCCATGCCCGTGAACGTGGAGCTGCTGGGCGCCTTCGACAAGAAGGTCGTGAAGCTGGGCATGCCGGTGGATTCCCTGATCCCGGCCACCACCTTCTCCGACGCGGAGCGGATCATCGGCGAGCTGACCGGCGGCGGCGTTCAGAACCTGAACGTGCGCTTCTCCGGCTGGTGCAACGGCGGCGTGCGCCAGAAGGTGCTGACCCGGGTGAAGGTGCTCCGGCAGCTGGGCGGCGAAAAGGGCATGAAGGCCCTGATCGCCGCGGCGAAGGACAAGGGCGCGGCGCTGGCCTTCGACGGCATCAGCTGCTTCGCGTACCGCAGCGGGCTGCTGCAGGGCTTCTTGCCCTTCCGCGACGCGGCGCGCTTCACCACGCTGGAGCAGGTGGTCATGAACCCCTATTCCCCGGTGTGGTACCAGATGGACGACGAGCAGGCGCCCTACTACCTGGCGGAGCCCCACTACGCCGCGGACCGGGCCGACGCGCTGATCGCGGCGCTGAAGCGGCTGGGCGCGCCGGGCGTGGCCTTCCGCGACATCGGCAGCCTGCTGTCCGGCAACTACAACCCGAAGAACACCACCACCCGCGAGCAGGTGCTGGCGCTGAACGTCCAGGCCCTGAAGAAGGCCCGCGAGGCCGGCCAGCGCGTGACGATCAAGCGCGGCTATGACTACGCGCTGCCCTACGCGGACCTGGTGACCGACATGAACCTGCAGGGCACCGAGTACTCGATCATCGACCGGAACGTGCCCTTCTACCAGATCGCCCTGCACGGGGCGGTGGACTACACCGGCCAGGCGATCAACCTGGCGGACGACTGGCAGGAAGAGCTGCTGCGCTGCGCCGAGTACGGCGCCGGGCTGAACTTCACCTTCATGGCCAAGGACGCCCAGGCGCTGCAGGATTCCTGGTACTCCGGCTACTTCGGCGCGTCCTGGAGCGCCTGGCGGGATGAGGCTTCCGCGCTGATCGCCGCCTACCAGCGCGACATGGCGGGCCTGAACCGGGCGCGCATCGTGAACCACGAGCAGCCCGCCGACGGCGTGGCCGTCACGACCTACGAGGGCGGCAGGCAGGTGCTGGTCAACTACACCGAGGCGGACTGCCGCCTGGGCGGCGTGACGGTTCCCGCCCGCAGCTACCTGGTGACGGGAGGGGATCGATAATGGCCGCGAACAATAAGATCAAGACCTACCGGCCCGGCAAGTGGAGCTTCCGGGAGGGGCTGCTCTCGTTCATACCGGGCAACGCCACCTACGGCACCATGCGCTCGCGCAAGGCGCGCCAGGGCGTGATGTTCATACTGCCCTTCATCATCGGCTTCCTGGTGTTCATGGTGCGGCCGCTTTGCCAGTCGCTGGTGATGAGCCTGTGCAGCATACAGCTGAAGTCCGGCGAGGGCTACTCCCAGACCTTCATCGGCTTTGCCAACTACCAGTACGCGCTGAGCGTCGACCCCTACTTCAACAAGCGCCTGGTGGAGGAGATCGGCCGCATGGCCGTGAACGTGCTGGCCACGCTGGCGCTCAGCTTCGTGGTGGCGGTGCTGCTGAACCAGAAGTTCAAGGGCCGCACGCTGGCCAGGGCCATATTCTTCCTGCCGGTGATACTGTCCTCGGGCGTGCTGCCGGGCATCGAATCGCAGAACGAGTTCTACAACATGATGCAGGGCATCTCCCAGGAGGTGGCCAACTCCTCCGGCATCAATCTGTCGGCGGCGCTGCAGAACCTTCTGAGCGTGTCCGGCGTGGGCGGCGGCCTCTTCAGGATACTGTTCCAGATGATCGACTCCATCTACGACATCGTCATGTCCAGCGGCATACAGATCATCGTGTTTCTGACCGGCTTCGGCGCCATCTCCCCGTCGCTGTACGAGGCGGCGGACGTGGAGGGCTGCACCGGCTGGGAGGCCTTCTGGAAGATCACCTTCCCGATGGTCAGCCCGCTGCTGCTGGTCAACTGCATCTACACGATCATCGACTTCTTCATGAAGAACGACAACAAGGTCATGGAGCGCATCAACGAGGTCATGTACAGCCAGTTCCGCTTCGGCGAGAGCGCCGCCATGAGCTGGATCTACTTCGGCGTGGCGCTGCTGTTCATCGCCGTCACCTCGTTCGTCATCTCCAAGGGGGTGCACTACTATGAAGAATAAGCGGACGCGCGACGCGGACCACATGGGCTTTTGGGCGCTCAACCGGGCCAGCGGCGGCGCGCTGGTGCGCAACAAGGCCAAGGCCTGGACGATCTCCATCGTGCGGGGGCTCCTGTTGTTCGGGCTTTGCTTCATGATCATACAGCCGCTTCTGACCCGCCTGGGCACCAGCCTGATGGCGGAAAAGGACCTGTACGACTCCACGGTGGTGCTGCTGCCCCGGACCCCCACGCTGGAAAACTACCGCATCGTGTTCGAGCTGACGGACTTCCCCCGCAGCATGCTGAACACCGTGTGGACCGCCTTCGTGGTGTCGGTGCTGCAGGTGGCGGCCTGCACGCTGGTGGGCTACGGCTTCGCCCGCTACGACTTCCCGCTGAAGAAGCTGTGGTTCGGCTGCGTGGTGGCGCTGATCGTGATCCCGCCCCAGACCATCGCCACGGCCCTGTACATGAACTTCGCCAACTTCGACATCCTGGGCCTGTTCCGGCGCTTCACGGGCAAATCCGTCAACCTGCACGGCTCGTTTCTGCCTTACGCGCTGATGAGCGCCACCTGCATGGGCCTGAAGAACGGCCTGTACATCTACATGCTGCGCCAGTACTTCCGCAGCGTGCCCAAGGCCCTGGAGGAGGCCGCCTACATGGACGGCTGCAACACGCTGCACACCTTCGTGCGCATCATGCTGCCCGACGCCGTGCCGGTGATCCTCAGCTGCTTCCTGTTCTCGTTCGTGTGGCAGTGGACGGACCTGTTCTACACCCGCAACTTCCTGTCGTCCATGTCCATCTACTCCACGCAGCTGTCCACCATCGTGTCCCGCATGGGCCGCTACTTCTCCAGCAACTCCGACGTGCCGGTGATCGTGCCGGCGGGCCGCCAGCAGCAGCTGATCTCCATCGGCGTGCTGGTGTGCTGCGTCCCGCTGATCGTGCTGTACGTGTTCACCCAGAAGACCTTCGTGCAGAGCATCGTGATGACGGGAAGCAAGGAATAAGATAACTGGTAACTGTACGCACAGTGTGCGTGTAGCTATAACAACATTTTTAGGAGGTAAGACACATGAAGAAACTGTTGGCACTGATCCTGGCTGCGCTGATGCTGCTGGCCTGCACCGCCGCTCTGGCGGAAGAGGCGGCGTATCCCGAGGTTGTGGACGGCATCGACTTTGGCGGCGCCACCATCTACGTCTACGACTACTGGACCGCCAGCGACGAGCGCAAGACCGACCCCACCGAGGAAGAGCAGGCCCAGTACGATTATCGCGACTGGATCATGAGCACCTACAACTGCGAGATCCATCAGATCGCCAAGGGCGACTGGGGCAGCAACGTGACCGAGCTGACCAACTTCTGCACCGCGCCCGACGGCACCCTGTGCCTGTACATCCTGCCCCCGGATTTCGTGGGCGGCCCCATGAGCAACGATCTGCTGGCCAAGTGGAACGGGCGTGACCTGATCGACCTGTCCGACGAGCAGTGGAACGCCGGCGACGTGGCCTTCATGACCAAGGGCGGCGATGTCTACGGCGTGGCCACCGGCCATTCCGAGCCCCGTCAGTGCCTGTACTTCAACAAGCGCGTCCTCGAAGAGGCCGGCATCGACTGGAACACCATCTATGACATGCAGGCCGACGGCACCTGGACCTGGGAAGCCTTCGAGACCATGCTGAAGCAGATCCAGAAGGATACCGACAACGACGGCGTCATCGACATCTACGGCATGACCGGCTCCAACGTCGACATGTACCGCGTGGCCGTGTTCGCCAACGGCGGCAGCTTCTTCGGCTTCAACGACGCCGGCGAGCTGGAGATCACCGCGGGCAGCGATGAGACGCTGGAAGCCCTGGCCTGGGCCAAGGACATCTGGAACACCTACGGCTATCAGCAGCCCGCCGACGGCAGCTGGGATTACTACAAGGAGGCCTGGAAGCAGGGCTTCTGCGGCTTCTACATGTACCAGACCTACGGCGGCTTCAACGACAACTCCGAGATGAGCGACATGGCCGACGAGTGGGGCTGCGTGGCCTTCCCCGTGGGCCCGAAGGGCGACACCTACGTGCATATCATCAGTGACAACATCACCGTCATCCCCAACGTGTATGACGACGACACCGTGAACAAGCTGGCCTACATCTACAAGCTGTGGTCCGCGGCCACCCCGGGCTATGACGACGAGGACGCCTGGATCGGCAACAAGTACAACTTCACCGACGACCGCGCCGTGGACGAGACCTACGCCATGCTGCGTGAGGCCGATCACAGCGCCTCCGACGCCTGCCTGTACATCGGCTCGATCAACGACGTCGAGGGCCAGGATTACCTGTGGAGCCTGGGCGGCAGCACCCCGGCCGAGCTGCTGGAGGCCAAGACGCCCGTCTGGCAGGGCCTGATCGACACCTTCAACGGCAAGTAATCCACCGCAATACGATACGACCCCGGGGGCCGCGGCGCGTGCGCGCCGCGGCCCCTGACCCCTGTATTGGAGCGTGAAACACATGAAACTGCATCGCGCACTGCTTCTGACGCTGGCATTTCTGCTGGCGATCCTCCCCGCCACAGCCGAACAAGGAGGCGACATCACCGTGCCCGAAATCGCGCCCTATGTCTGTGAGATCCCGGACAACGAAGCCATGGCCTTCCTGCGCCAAATGGGCGTGGGCTGGAACCTGGGCAACACCTTCGACGCCGTCCGCGAGGGCGGCGGCGACGAGATGGCCATTGAGGGCTACTGGTGCGGCGTGAAGACCACCGAGGCCATGATCGACGCCGTGCGCGCCGCGGGCTTTACCACACTGCGGCTGCCGGTGTCCTGGCACAACCACGTGGACGAAGACTTCACCATCAGCGCGCCCTGGCTGGACCGGGTGCAAGAGGTGGCGGACTGGGCCCTGAGCCGGGACATGACCGTCATACTGAACATCCACCACGACGAGTCCCCGGACTTCTTCTACCCCTCCGAGGCCTGCTACGAGACCTCCGAGCGCTACATCCGCCGCGTCTGGGCCCAGCTGGCCGAGCGCTTTCAGGGCTACGGCGAGAAGCTGATCTTCGAGTCGATGAACGAACCGCGCCAGAAGGGCACCGACTGGGAGTGGTGGCTGGACGAGAACAACCCCGACTGCCGCGAGGCCGCCGAGTGCATCAACAGGCTGAACCAGGCCTTCGTGGACACCGTGCGCGCCGCCGGCGGCAACAACGCCGACCGCTACCTGATGGTGCCCGGCTACGATGCCGCGCCCAAGGGCGTGCTGACGGACCTGTTCCGCATGCCCGAGGACAGCGCGGACAACCGGATCATACTGTCGGTGCACGCCTACACCCCCTACAGCTTCGCCCTGCAGGACGACGGCACCGACGCCTTCAGCCTCACGCCCGGCGTGCAGACCAGCGAGATCGGCACGTTCATGAACGATTTGTACAGGAAGTACATTGCCAACGGCATCCCGGTGGTCATCGGCGAGTTCGGCGCGCGGGACAAGAACGGCAACACCCAGGCCCGCGTGGACTTCGCCGCCTGGTACGCCTCCGCCGCCCACAGCCGCAACATCCCCTGCTGCTGGTGGGACAACAACGCCTTCACCGGAAACGGCGAGCGCTTCGGCCTGCTCAACCGCGCCGACTGCACCTGGCCGTACCCGCAAATCGTCGAGGCGCTGATGCGATACGGAAAATGAGATAGGGGACGGTTCCTCATCTCACTTTAGAAGTGGAATGAGAAACCGTCCCCTATTCCATGTAAGAACTCTATTGTATATTTGCCTCGATTCGATTATAATATAGACAGGAAGACCCGCATTCCCATTCTGACCATGATTGGAGGTGTCACGATGCAGGTCAATATCCTTGAAGCCAAGACGGACCTGTCGAAGCTGATCCGTCTGATAGAGACCGGAAAGGAAGAGAGCGTCGTCATCGCTCGCTATGGAAAGCCTGTCGTCAAGCTGATGCCCTATACGGATGTTCCTGTGACCAAGCGCATCGGCGCGGCGAAGGGCAAGCTGAAAGCGCCCGCCGACCTCGATGCGCACAACGATGAAATCGCCGACCTCTTTGGAGGCCGCCTATGAACCTCTTGCTCGACTCCCACGTGCTGATCTGGACGCTGACCGAGGATGAACGCCTCTCTGAGAAGGCGCGGCAGCTCATACTGGACCCGGACAATGTGATCTACTACAGCACCGCTTCCATCTGGGAGATTGCCATCAAACATGCCAATCATCCTGATGAGATTGAGTTTTCCGGCAAAGAGCTTTCCGCCTTTTGCCGGGAAGCGGGTTTTCTGCAGCTTGAAATCAGGGATAAGCATGTCTATGCGCTTGAAACGCTCGTTCGCTCCGAGGATGCCAGGCCCCACAAGGATCCCTTTGACCGGATCCTTCTTGCCCAGGCCAAGGCGGAAAACATGTCTTTCCTGACGCATGACACGCTCATCCCGGACTATAATGAAAAATGCGTCATACAGGTTTGATTGAAGAGACTGTAGACCATGGAATAGGGGACGGTTCGAGACCACTGAAGAACCCGCTCAAAAACCGGCAACCAAGCGTCAAATGCCGGCAACTTCACAGAGCGGCAAGTAGATTTTCAGCCAA
>CACYTF010000020.1 GCA_902777335.1 uncultured Eubacteriales bacterium | reverse complement strand
ATGATTGCTGGACTGCGGCATCTGATAGCACCCTATTCGGTCTGTTAAGATGCCTGATTATACCATGGATTAGCAACACTGTGCAAGTAAGGATTTTTTCGTTTTCCTGCCAGGTGAACAATAGATCAACTTCCATTAGGTCTTTTTCAACAATACATCCCCATCTCTGCAGATTTTCTTGGGTAGCGGGGAAAAAACCAGACAAGTATTCCATCCCATGCATATTCCACAAAGAAAACCAATTAGGCATACATGCATTTTTTATATATTTTCTTTTGTCATAAGCAAAAGAGCCAGTTAACTTATTATTTAATTGCATCCATGTTGAAAACGATTTTAATTCTGTTGCTCCAAATCGAGCCAACATGCATGGTTCATTTTTTAACAGGTAGTATTTTATTACTTCCTGCCCTTTTGAAAAAGAGCCCTCATTTATCGAATAATTTGAATACTGATCATCATGATTTGAAGAGGGATGAAGAATCCTATATGCTTCTCGACGAAACTCCGTGAACGCTTGTACAAATGTCAACTCACTATGTATTTTCCTACTTGCATATTTAAGCTCTTGAAGCAAAGCGCTGTTACCCACGTCAGTCCTCTTCTTTCATTCAATCTGCCATCATCGAGCAATCGCCCCAATTAACACAGTCTTCTATGCAGAAACCATTTTCAAACCGCACAGTCCGCATTAGAGTAAAAATATGAATGACCATTTCGACTCACCTTGCTATATCCTTGTGGCCCCTGAATTCCGGGGCACTTTCAAATTGTGAATTATCTCTTGACATCTACCTCTCATGTATGGCAAGTTATATTTGTAGTGGAAGTGCCCCTGGCTGTTTTGCAGGAGAGGCTTTTCATCCACTCTGATCAGGATCCAGAAGCTTCCAGTCCTCATCAGAATGGATGTTGGTTACGGGGCTTCGGGTGCTCCGAGGATCTACTTGTGAACCAAGTATCCCAAGGATAATAGTGTACCACATTTTCACGCCTTCAAAATCGCTGAAGCCCTTGATTTTACTGCATTCTTTGACACATTCCACACCAAATTATCAATACTGAAACCTTCTAATGATGCTTATATTCCCGGGCTCCACTCGCTATGCGAACCTTTTTCTATCTTCACATTTCTTACTCTATACATTCCACTGGCCCAGTAATCACACCTAAAACCAACATTGAATGTGCTGATATTTACCATATCCTCTGAAATCGCTTTTGTTGAAGTGAATCTATACACACCGTCCTTTGGAACTTCACTAAGATCAATCAGACTACCATCCCAGATATTGGCTGCAATCCATTTTCCGTCCTGTGCTCCCTGAGTCCAGAAGCGAAGGGTTTGCCCCTCTGACGCAGATACGTTTTTGAATTCGATCTCGATCTGACATGCATAAACATCCTCTTGAGTCTTTTCCCCTAAATTCACGTATCCGATGTTCTGACAGGAGTTTAAAGTGTTATAACTCGGAATCATCCAATTCGACCAACCATCAGAGTCGTATTTAATGTCTCTGACCAAGTTCAAGCCGGCTATCTCTACTTCCGACCCTTCAGCATCATAAAACTTTACATTTCTGCATGTTTCTCCCTGTTCCCAAACAACTTTGGAATAACCGTCTGAACGATTGATCGGCGTTCCATCCGGATTGCAGTAGGTTCGCGAAGCTAAGATGTCTCCATCCCAAGCTTGCACAATTGAGGTGTATCCCGCATTTTGTGTATAAAGCATACCATCAGATCCATAGTATTCTTCACGAATCAAATGACCTTGATCATAAACTCTATGAACTTCCGCGTATCCCGACCCGGTAACCACAGGATGACCACTCATATCCAGAAATCTCTGGACAATCACATTCCGATCAGCATCAGATTCACGTTCATCAGAGGTGTAACCATTGACACAATTTATCGGATGCCATTCCTCATCGTAGTATGCCTCTCTTGTAAGATTACCCGAAGCATCATATGAACACATCTTTCCCGCATATCCTGCCGCTACTGAAACCGGACATCCATCCGGGCCAAAATACCGTTCTTCTGTCATATGCCTATTCTTGTATGCTCTCCTGACTTCCGCATATCCAGCGCTGATCATGACAGAATTGCCGTCTTTATCAAAATAACGCTCGGAGATTCGATTCTTGTTACCATCATAATCCATTCGAGCTTCAGCATATCTGGTATCCGCACGATCCACAAGATGTCCTTCAACATCCCAATAGGATTCCATTTTTAGCTTTGATCCCTCATATTCCCGCTTCACTTCCGCGTATCCAACATGATTTGCAACGGCAGCTCCATCAGGCCCAATCGTCTTATCCGAGACCACATTGGCCCAGGAATCATATTCCCTTATGTAACCCGCGGCCCCATTAGAGTTGGCAACGCCGTTTCCATTAACATCGGTCCTGAATTCCCGGATGATGTTTCCATTATTATCATATTCATACGATATCGTTGCATATCCGGATTCAACGTTGATTGGCATACCGGTCTCATCAACAGTTGTTGTTGAAATCACTTGCCCTAATGCATTTCTCTCTCTGACAACCGTAGGAATACCGTGCGCTCTGTATATGCCATATTCGCGAATGTGGTCGATCAGTTCGAACCTTGCCTCTGCCAGCCGTTCTTCTCTTCCTTCATCAGCAATGACAAGATATTCGTATTCATCATTTGCCATGAACGTCGCAACAGCGTTCAAGTCTCCTTCCGGATCTGAAACTTGGCCGTTTATATTTCGAGCGTCGTTTTTGGTTCTGAAGATAAACCCATCAATATCTCTTCCATAGAGCTGGTCTATCTCGCCGGTATACTGACGAATATACACGCCTATGGGATGCTGTGCAATTATTCTCGGATGCTCGTCAAGCTCTAACAGTCTATCCGCAATCTCAATGATTGATTCTGGCAGCTTCGAACTGTTTATACCCACCCTCGCAAACTGTCCGCGGGAAGCGTTGTATACAAAGCTTCCGCCCAATACTATGCCAAGAATACCAATTCCAGCAATCGCGATATAAATAATACTGCTGATCCAAGACCTATTGATGGTCATTGCGCCTGTTCTTTCAGTCAGAGCCGGAACAACCGCCGTTACAACCGGGATTACAGGTGCAATCCAAAGTACCCTCCAATAAGCATAGAGGTCCAAGGCGTCCCAATATCTGTAGAACCATGGATTGACAATCACGATCGTTATGATGACACTCGGAATCAGGAATCTGGCCCTGCGCTCACGCATCAAAAAGAACAGCAGCAATAATGCCACCGGAAACGCATAAAAGAAGCAATGCCCGCCACTCTCAGCCAGTATCCAGTCTATCATCGATCGGGCATCTCCTTCCTGACAGTTTGATTGTCAATGCTATTTGACCGCGTTTCTCTGTGTTCTTCTTTTGCTTAAATCAGTCCCAGGCCGCAAAATATCGTTTGAATCGTTTACCCCTTCAGCCGGAAATACCCTATACTGAAGATGATACTCGGAGCCAAACTGAGTAGCCATAAGGGCATCTGCTTCCAGCTGCTTTTTGGACTCACGATCAGGCCTTTGACAACCACATATGCACCATATACGGCAATCATGATCAACCCGATCGCTATGCCCATGCCTGAGAACAGGCAACACGCCATACCTGCCACAAACAAGAGCAACCAGCCTCTATAACTGACTGATTGCCTGTTCCTATACTCATCTATTTGAACAACTGTAGTTTTCTTGCGTCGTTTTAATGCTTTTCTATTGTCCGGAACTTGAATCCTCAATATTATCGATAGTATGCTCGGTATTATCACCGCCGCTACGACGGCTTTGCCCTGCCAGATCCTTGTGAGCGTGAACACTGATTGTGTGTAGGCGTTTCCTGCCATGAACATATTGATCATGCTTACCATCAGCAGGAAGATGCCGCGCTCATGCCTCTTGCTTTTCAGCTTGCCGTTCTGCTTTTCATCCGAGAACAACTGACCGCCAATCTCATAGTATGCAGAATACGATAAGCCAAGCAATATCGGCGGATAAACCGTATGCGCAATGACTACAGCCTTGATGGTCGTCATCCTGCTCAGCCACGCCAAGTACATGCTCCACGGACTGAACACATCCTTGACCATCTCACCCACGAATCGACCGATGTACTCCCCCGTCGCCGGGTTGTAGAGCAACATCTTGTTCTTCACCAGCGCGTCGTTTGCCTCGGCGATCCACCGGGCGTCGTCCTCGTCCAGATGCATCCCGAAGATATAGATGAACATCTGATAGCCGATCACCAGGAATGCGATGATCAGGAAGGGGGAGAGACGCTTCCACCAGACACTTGTCCCTCTCTTTCGGACCTTATGGTGTCCCTTCATCAGCGTATAGATGCCGAATCCGGTCAGTACAATCACAATTCCGGTATACGCCCAGAACAGTGTGCTGAAATCTGCTCTGTAGTACACCATCGGAACGGCGATGAACTGGAACGCCGCCCACAGGATAATCTGACCGCACAGATAGGTGAAGCTGATGGACCTCGACCTGAACACTTGGCCCACGATGAAAGGCAGTGAGAAAACGATGATCCCCAGAATGACTTCCAGGACAATATGGATAGATTGGGTCACCGCTCTTGCTCACCTCTCAAAACGCATTCAGATAGATATAAGGATTATCTTCATTCCAGTGCCACGCTGAACGGCGCGTCGCTCTGCCTGTGCAATGGAATACCATTCTCTTCGCACCAACGAACCAAAACACCATGCCGATCATAATAGTCCGGATTGCTCAAAAGATCGTCCATCGCGTCAATGAACATCTCGTTCGGATTGATCGCTTCATAGACCTCCATAGGCACCTGCCATCCATGATGACCCGCCTGAACATAATCCGCATGGAGGGCTTCCGCGCCGTATTTTTCCAGGATGTAAGAAGACAGGAAGGATACATCGCCAAAGAAGAGGAACGATGTATTCGCGCTCTCCACTTTGAACATCAGCGAGCAGTTGTTCGCCGGCTCCGAGCAGGTGACCTCATCATCCCAGGCATTGAATATGGTGAACTTCAAACTGCCGATCTCAAACGCGTCCCCGCGATGCAGCGGAACGATGTTCCCGGCATCCTTCGTCAGCTCCAGAAACGCTTGGAAATACTCGGGATGATCCCAGGGATTGATGTTTGGCTCATACTCTTCCCAGGTCAGTGGCGTGATGTAGATCGTGCCGATCTTGTCCTTGTATTCCGGGTACAGCGCATTGAACGCGCCGCAATGATCCGCGTGGTAGTGGGTGACAAACCAATAGTCGATCTTGCCGCCATGCTCTTCGATAACCTGTCTAACCTGATCCGCGTTTTCCGGATACCCGCTGTCGACAAGAATCAACGTTCCATCAGACGGATTGACGATTGAATAAAACATGCCCACAGCTCCACCGGCGGAATATTGGGTCACCGTCCAAGGGGCATCCCCTTCAGACTCGGCATAAGCATTGCACAGGATCAATACCGAAAGGATGATCAGTAACATCGCTCTCAATATAAGTTTCATCGGAACGCCAACCTCCTGTTTTTACATTGCGCCCTTGTGTCCCAGCACCGCTCCGACTGTCTTCACCAATATCCTGACATCCAGCCCGATGCTCCAGTTTTCGATGTACTCTGTATCCAGCCGGGTAACTTCGTCAAAATCCGTGATTTCACTACGTCCGCTGACCTGCCACATGCCGGTCAAGCCCGGTTTCGTGGCCAGACGCGCCCTGTGGTGCAGCTCGTACTTCTCCCATTCGTCCACCGTAGGCGGGCGGGTTCCCACCAGGCTCATCTGACCGATCAGGATATTGAAGCCCTGGGGCAGCTCATCGATGCTCGTTTTTCGGATGAACTCACCGATGCCCGTCTTTCGCGTTCCATCCGGTTTGATCTCATTGCCGATGATCCTCGGGTCGAAATCCAGCTTGAACATCATGCCGTCGGCCACGCGGTTCTGACCCATCAGCTCCTGCTTCCGGGCGTCGGCGTCCATGTACATGGAGCGAATCTTGTACATTCTGAACTTCTTGCCGTTTTGCCCGATGCGCTCCTGCTTGTATAAGATCGGCCCCGGTGATTTTCTCTTGATCACAGGGCCGACAAAAACGATGGCGAGCAGCGCGGCGACGCTGAGCAACAGGCCGCCCAGGACGTCCATGGCCCGCTTCAGCATCATCTGACCGGGTGTGGCGATGTTGATGCTGTTGGTCACGACGGGCATGCCCGCGATCTTCTCGACGGTTTGCTTGCCGGAACCCAGCGTCACCATCTGCAGGTGTATTGTCACGCCCATCTGCCGGCACTGATCGATCAGCCTGTTCGGCGTCTGGTTTGTGTCCGCGGCGGCGATGTACACCTCGTCGATCCACTCGCGGCAGATGTATTGGGCGGCATTCTCCAGTCCCGCCACAACGCTCACGCCATCGACGGTCTCCCCCACCGCGTCCCGATCCGTCAAAACCAGGCCGCAGAGGCTGATGTTTTCCAGCGGATGCGTTTCGAACTGGCGTATGACCTCGTGGACGCTCGCCTCGTCCGCGACCAGCAGCATGGCACGCTTCTGTTCCCGCTGTTTTCGCCGCCTCAGCAAACCTTTCCACGCTGCACGTGTGAAATAAGCCAGAATGATGTATGCGCCCAGCGTTATCCACAGTACGAGGCGGGAATAGAGCTCTGAATCCTTGACGGAGAACATGTAGATGACGACACAGCCGAACACAAGTCCGCATTGCGCCAGCGTTTGCCGCAGTCCAACCAGCCAGCCCCTTTTCAGCACGTCGTGCATGGTGTTGAAGAGGATAGCCACAGCAATGCCGAACCCCGCCATCCAAAAGGCGAGGTTGCGGTATATGGCTTCCTGATAGAGCCAACGGCGATAGCCAGACGGCATGCCGGAGTACAGCCACGACAGCCATTCCACCGGCCACCCAAAGCGCCATCCATAAGCCAAAACAAAGGCCAACTGCGCACAGAGGATGTCCAATATTATAAAATCCAGGTGCTTCAGCCAGCCTTGTTCTCGTTTTCTATACATCTATTTCACCTTTGCGTTATCATCCGTATCCGTCACCCTGCACTCGAGGCTTCCGATCTCTCACCCGGCCGATCGCCGGTCCCACGCGTCAGCCCACTCATACTCGTCCGTCTGTATCGCCGCTTTAATAAGCACATCATCCGGACCAATCCTGCCGGGGTCGGTATACGTTCGGACATGGCTTCGCCATGCACGGACAGCAGACATATCTGCCCAGCCCGGGATGCCGGCGCGTATGTTCACAGGCTTCGGCTGTCCGCCAATCCAGCTGGTACAGCTTCCGGCTGATCTTGTTCGATCTAACGCGTATGTTGTTCTGGGTATACAGTTTTATTATATCGCAATCCGCCCGGTTCGTCAATGTTCTTTGCGTGTTTGACAGGTATTGTCATGAACTATTTACGACGATTTACCTGTCAGAGATGTTTGTAACATTCCCTTGACGGCGGGATAGGAGATTGACGGGGGGCGGAAAGTACGGTATAATACAGGTGTAGGATTGGGTTTATGTATCTGTAACGATTTGGCGGCTTGACGGAAGCGATACACGCCGGGCGCATCGACCGGAGAAGAAGGAAATGGAGGATACGGGCTTGGATAACAACGAACGAAGGGACAACGGGCTGATCATCGACAGAGACGCCCAGATTCAGGTGCTGGTGAGTAACCCCGATGACGAGGATACCATCGACCTGGGCCGCGTGTTCCACACGATGAAGCTGCGCTGGCGCGTCTATGCCTGGATGCTGGTGCTGTGCATGGTCGTGGGCATGTGCGCGCCGCTGGCGCTGTATCAGTTCACCCGGGAGCCGTTGAAGGTCTCCTCCGTGGTGACACTGAAGTATGAGGTGCCGGACCCCGACCTGACCGCCGAGCAGCTCCTGGCGCTGGGCCCGGACGACGAGATCCCGATGGTGCCGGTGGAGGATCTGACCGCGCCGAACGGGATTACATTGGAGAAAGCGGCGGACGCCGAGTATGCCATCAAGCGGGAGGAGCTGGACCTGACCCAGATCACCTCCTCCTACGTGCTGCAGAGCGCGCTGGAGGGGATGGTGCTGTCCGAGCCGGTGCAGATCGGCGCGCTGCGCAGGAACATCGGCATCGAGCGCATACTCTCCGAGGAGAGCCGGCGGCAGCAGGAAGTGGCCGCCAGCATGGTGCAGGACAAGAACTCCGGCGCCTACCAGCTGGTGCAGGACCTGCAGCTGGGATACGAGAATACGTTTGTGGTTACCCTGGCCAACGGCTTCAGCAGCGGCGATGAGGACAAGAAGAAGATCGAGCTGACAGACGCGGAGCTGCGCCAGCTGCTGGACCGCATCCTCACCGCGTACAACAACTACCTGGTGACGACCTACGCGGACACCAAGCTGCCGGACGATGAGATCTCCGTCATCGACACGGATGATACCGACATTCTGGAGAGTCTGGACCAGCTGCGCACGGCCACGCAGAACCTGTACGACTACTGCGACGCCAAGTCCAGCGCGGTCAAGGCCTACCGCTCCTGGCAGACGGGCCGCTCGCTGACGGACTGGATGGAGACGCTGGAGACGGTGCGTGAAATCAACGTGGAATACCTGTATTCCTACGTCTACACCAACAGTATCGTCAAGGACAAGAACACGATGATCACCAGTTACCAGTACCAGCTGCGCGACGCGCAATCCCAGCTGGACGTGGTGAATGAAAACATCGCGACGACCCAGTCCATACTCGACACCTACAAGAACGACGAAATCTTCGTGTCGATGGAGGAGAGCGACGCGACGAAGTCGACCAAGACGACGACGGATTACTACAACGCGTTGATCCTCCAGCAGTCCGACAACTACGCGGAAGCCATGGCACTCGAGGCGAAGATCGTGGACCTGCAGGACAAGATCGACAGCCTGGGCAACGCGAGCAGCTGGGCCGCCTTCGAGGCCGAGCGGTCGAACATCGATGAGGCAAACAAGGAGCTGAAAGCCGCCATCGACACCTCCCTCGCGGTGTACAACTCCATTCGCGCGCACATGGAGGAACTGATGGAGCAGCCGCTGTACACGACCTACGCGGCCCACAGCGCGGCGCTTGGCAAGTCCGACAGCTTCCTGAAGGCCTCAATGAAGACGATGATCATCGGCCTGTTGGCCGGCGCGGTGATCGGCTGCGGGCTGTGGTTCTTGAGCGGCCTCGCGCCGGAGTTCTCGCACAAGCGGGAGGACGAAAAGAAGAAGGCGTCATCCGACAGGGACGCGGCGAATCAGGGAAAGGAGGCGGCTGAACGATGAAGCGGACGAAGCAGAGCGGCAAGACCCATTGGCTGAGAAACACGATCATCGTGCTGCTGGTTTGCGGTGTCGCGGGAACGATCCTGGCGGCAGTGCAGTTCAACCTCCATCCCGCCCGCACCGGTGCTTCGGCGGCGCTGCAGTTCAGCTTTGACGGCGCCGCGGAGGGCAACAGCCCCGACGGCAACCCGTTCACCGTGGCCGCGTTGAGCTCGGACCAGGTGCTGGAGGCGGCGCTGAAGGCCTCCGGCATGGGCGACAGGTACACCCCGGACCAGCTTCGGGAAAACCTGGTGGTGACCGGAAGCTATCCGGAGAACCTGGTGGAGCAGGTGATGAGCTACGAATCGCTGATGAGCTTCACGGCCAACCGCGAGCTGACGGTGACCGAGTATCACCCCACGCTGTTCAACGTAACGCTGTACAACGACTTTGACAGGAGCGTCTCCAAAGCGGACCTGCAGGGCCTGCTCGCCAACATCCTCACCGCCTTCCGCATGTACTTCGCCAGCAACTACGCGCTGGGCCTGGACTGGCTGGACGACGCCATCTACAATCTGGAGAACTACGACTATCCGCAGCAGCTGCAGGTCATACAGGAGGTCATGGTCCAGCAGGCGCGCTTCGCTCAGGAGATGTATGAGGTACTGCCCACGTTCCGCGTGAACGGACAGGGCTTCAACGACATCTACGTGCGCATGAACAACCTGATCGACAGCGACATCGCCCGGCTGAACGCCAGCATCACGATCAACGCGCTGACGCGCAACACCGCCAGGCTGATGACGCAGTATCAATTCGAGATTCGGGACATGACGAACCAGCAGGAAAAGAAGAAAGTGCAGCTGGAGCGCCTGGACAAGCTGATCGACTCCTACGACAAGAACGAGATCATCTACCTGAGCACCTCGGACGCGCTGACGAAGATCGACGGCAACTCGTCGGAGACCTACGACTCGCTGGTCAGGGCGCGCAAGGAGGTCTCTGACGACATCACCGAGATCGGCTCGAAGATCGCGATGTACCAGCTCAAGCTGGCCGACCTGATGAAGCAGGGCGATCAGAAGACCTCGACCGCCGCCGGAACAGGCTCAGCCGAACAGGGTGTGCAGACCGAGACCACATCCGTGGAGGAGATCCAGGAGCTGACGGACGAGGAGATCGCGGCGGCCGCCGCCGCCGCCGAAGAGGCCTCCAAGCGCCAGATCGCCGCGCTGGACAAGGGCATCGCCGCGCTGATCGAAAAGCGCACGGCCGTGACGGATACCTTCCGGTCGCTGCTCAAGGCCTACGAGGAGCAGGAGATCAACGAGCAGACGGTGAGCACGTTCAATTACAGCTATACTGCGCCCAGCCTGCTGTCCGGAGCCTTCATCAAGCAAGTCATCAAGACGGCCGGGCCGATCTGCGCAGTCGGATTCATGATCTGCCTGATCCTGCTCATCCGCGGCCGCAGGAAGGAAAAAACCTGAACCTATCGCATGTAAAACCTCCGCACTCAATCTGTGCGGAGGTTTTTTCGTCAATGCAGAGAATACCCCCTTGACACATAATACTATGTGTTGTATAATATAACGTGTCAGGGGGTGATTGCATGGATGCCCAGCTGAAGCGGGGCGTATTGGACGCCTGCGTGCTGGCGGTATTGCGCCGGGGTGAATCCTACGGCTACCGGCTGGTGCGGGACGTGGGCGAGATCATCGACGTGTCGGAATCCACGCTCTATCCGATACTGAAGCGCCTGGAATCCGGCGGGCTGGTGACGGTCCGGTCCGCGGAGCACAACGGCAGGCTGCGCAAGTACTATCAAATCACAGAGGCCGGCGAGCGCCGCGTCCGGGAATTCTTAGAGGAATACCGGACGCTGATGAAGGTGCTGCGCCAGATCGAAGGGGAGGATCATCATGAATAAGCAGGCATTTTTGGAGGCACTCAACGAGAAGACCGCGTCGCTGCCGGAGCAGGACAAGGCGCGGCTGCTGGAATACTTCGCGGAAATGATCGACGACCGCATCGAGGACGGCGTGTCCGAGGAAGAAGCCGTGGCGGCCATGGGCGACCCGGCGGACATCGCCCGGGAATTCTCCACCGACGCCACCGCCTCGGCCCCGCAGGCCGCGGCCGAGGCGGTGACCGCCCTCCGGCAACTGCGCATACGGGTGCTCAACGCCGACGTGAACATCGTGCGCGAACCCCTGTCCGGCGGCGCGGCGGCCCAGCTGCGCTTTTCCGACCCCGGCCGCTTCGAGTGGCGCGCCGACGGCGAAACGCTGGAAATCACGGAGAAGGACGTGACATCTCCGCTGAAGCTCGGCTTCAGTTTCAACAGCCTGAAGCGCCTGCTGACCTCCGACGGCCTGAGGCTCACGGTGGCGCTTTCGGAGGGGCTGCCCGGCGACCTGGAATTTCACAGCGCCGGTGGCGATCTGACCATTCGGGCCGTGGCCCTGGGCGGCGCGGCGCGGCTGCACAGCGCCAACGGCGACTTCGACATCCGGCAGGTCCGCTGCGCCGGCAGGCTTGAGATCAACACCCAGAGCGGCGATCTGGAATTGAACGGTCTTACCGCCGAGGCGTTCTCTTTCAAAGCCGCCAATGGCGACATCGAGGCCGCGTCGCTGAGCGTCGACGGGCAGCTGTGCCTGGAAACCACCAGCGGCGACGTGGAGCTCCGCGCCCTGCGCTGCGGTGAATTGAGCGTTTCCTGCGCCTCCGGCGACGTGGAGGTGGACCGGGGCGCGGCGGGCGACACCACCGTGCACACCGTCAGCGGCGACGTGCGCCTGGACGAGCTGGAATCGGACCCGCGGCTGGCCGTGCAGACCGTCAGCGGCGATATCGACCTGACCCGCTGCATCGCCCGCCAGGCCCAGCTGCACAGCGTCAGCGGCGACGTGACGCTGCGCCTGGAGCCGCTGCCCTGCGGCTACGACATCGTGGCGAACACTCGCAGCGGCGACATCGACCTGCCCCGGAACAACCCCGAACCCGCCGACCGCGACGCCCAGCCGCGCGTCGAAATCAGCACCGTGTCCGGCGACATCGACGCCGCGATGCTGTAGAAGAACACACAAACCGCCCGCCGGCGCGCGCCGGCGGGCGGTTTGTGTGTTCTTCTACAGCTTTTCGTACTCGGCGCTCATGCCGCCGGATGCGTCGATCACGATGGTCAGCGCGTTGTGGGGCGGGGCGGTGTCCTCCCCCGCGGGCGGGCAGTCGGAGAACAACAGCTTCGAGCCGCGCGCGCGCAGGGCGTCCAGCAGCGCCGGGTCCGCGCTGTTGTAGCGGCGGTCGCTGCTGGCGCAGCACACGGTCATTCTCGGCCGCACCGCGTCGATCAGCGCCGCGTCCGCGCCGTCCTTCTGGCCGTGGTGGCCCACCTTGAACAGGTCGGCCCGCAGCGCTTCGGCGGGGATATCGCCGTACCCCAAGCGGTTGGTGTCGCCTGGCAGCAGCATCCGCACGCCGCCGAATTCCAGCATCAGTATCAGCGAATAGTTGTTCATCGCCGCGTCCAGCGCCCCCAGCGCCTTCAGAAGCGCCGCTTCATCCTGTTCGGCATAGGCCGCGCGCATCGCTTCCGCCAGCCGCGCGCATTTGTCCGCGTCGGGGGCCAGCACCCGCGCCGTCAGGCCCGGGCACAGCTGCTCGACATGGCCGGCGCACACCTGCGCCACCTGACCGCCGGAGGCTTCCACGCCCGCGAACAGCCTTCGGGCGTCGTTCAGCGCCCGTATGAACTTGCTGGCCGAGGCGTTCGGCGCGATCACCGGGTCGATGTCGCGCAGCGCGGCGGTGAACCCGGGCGGCAGCGTCTGCCACAGCGCCTTCGGGCACAGCCGTTCGGCCACCGGCACCATGCCGCACAGGTGATCCTCGTGGATATGCGTGGACACCATCAGGTCGATGTGGTCCAGGCCGACGGCGCGCAGATAGTCGTCGGTGCGGATGCGGCCGGAGGCGTTGTCGGCATACTCCCCCGCCTCGGCGCCACCGGCGTCGATCAGCATCGCAAAGCCGCTGTCCGGCTGCCGGACGAGTATGGACTCGCCGTAGCCCACGTTCACGAATGTCAGATACAGTGTCTTCATCAATGTATCGCCCGCCTGATGTAGAAGCTGGACAGGATCAGCACCAGCAGGGTCATCACGATGGCGCCGGCGCTGCCGAAGCCGAACTTCAGGTTCTTGATGCCGTAGTTGTACAGGAACTGGGTGATGGTGGTGGTGGTGCCCGCGGGACCGCCGCCGGTCAGTATGTTCACCTTCTCGAACAGCCGGAAGGTATCGATGGTGCGCAGCAGCGCGCACAGGGCGATGCCGTTCTTGATGTTGGGAATGGTGATGTGCCAGAACTGCTGCACCACGTTGGCGCCGTCGATCTTCGCCGCCTCGTACTGGTTCATCGACACGCCCTGCAGGCTGGCGTACAGCAGCAGGAACACGAAGGGCACGTTCTGCCACACGTCGATCAGCAGCACGGTGCCGAAGGCCGTCTTGATGTCCATGAACCAGTTGTACACCGGCAGGTGCATGCTCTCCAGGATCTGGTTGACGATGCCGTAGTTGGAGGAGAGCATCATGCGCCAACTGAGGGCCACGGTGACGGTGGGCAGCAGGTACGGCAGCAGCAGCAGCGTGCGCATCAGCTTCTGGCCGCGCTTCAGGCTCTTGATGAACACGGCGATCAGAAGCCCGATGGACATCTCCAGCAGCACCGCCAGCAGCGTGAACTTCACGGTGTTCACCATCGCCTGGCGGAAATACCCGTTCTGCAGCAGCGTCGTGTAGTTCTTCAGGCCGATGTTCTGCGCCGCCGCGGTGCCCTTCAGATACTGGTAATCGGTAAAGCTGTAGATGAAGGTATAGATCAGCGGATAGGCCGTGAGCGCCGCCATGACCAGCAGGGTCGGCGCGATCATCAACCGCGGAAACGCGCGCTCCGAGGCGTCCGAGGCGCGGGCTCCGCGCCGTGGGATAGCATTGTTCTTCATGGCATTTCCGTGCGCCTGGCACGCACAGCCTCCTTTGCCGTCTGATATCGGGTCTTGGGGGGAACCGGAGGGGAAGCGGGCTCCCCCTCCGGCGTCAGGTCAGATTACATCATCAGCATTTCCAGCGCGGCCTGCGCGTCGGCCAGGCCCTGGTCCATGGACTTCACGCCCTGAATGACGGCGTCCATCTCCATGCCCAGCGTGTTGGTGAACTCGGACCACTGCTCGATGACGGGGCGATACACGCCGGTCTCCAGAGCGGAGCAGACGATCGCCAGGTGGGGCTTGGCGGCCAGCACGTCCGCGTTCTGCAGGCAGCTGTAGCGGCAGGGCACGCCGCCCAGCTCGACGGTGGACAGCAGCACCTCGGGATCCATCAGGTACTTCAGCAGCTCGAGGGCCAGCTCCTTGTTCTGGCTGTTGTCGCAGACGCCGATGGTCCACACGCCGTACATGGAGGTGTTCTTGGCCTCGTCAGCATCGTCCAGCTTGGTGGGGATGACCACGTAGCTGGCGTTGGAATCGGCGGAGGGCACGTACCAGCCCGGCCAGCCCTGGCCCAGGGCCGCGTCGCCGTTGTCGATGGCCGCCACGATGTCGTCCTTGTCCATGGTGCCGCCCAGCTTGTACAGCTCGATGTAGTTCTCAAAGGCGGCCTTGAACTCGGGGGTGTTCACGGTGGGCTGGTTGTTCTCGTCCACGACCCAGCCGCCGTGCACCAGCAGGTGCGGGATGAAGTCTGACACGATGTTGTCGCCCGAGCCGCCGCGAATCAGGAAGCCCATCTTGCCGGCGGCGTTGGTCTTCTCGGCGATGTCCTTCAGATCGGCGAAGGTGTCGATGTCCTCGGGCTTGTAGCCGGCGGCCTCGATCAGCGCCTTGTTGTACAGCATGACGGTCACGTTGCCGAAGTAGGGCGCCAGGTAGATGTCGTCGCCGACCTTGCAGATGGCGGTGGTGGCGGGGATGATGTCCTCGTCGAAGCTGTAGCCCATCTCGGACAGGTTGGCCAGCACGTGGTTGGCGGTGAACTCGGCCATCCAGGAGCCGTCGACCATGCACAGGTCATACTCGCCCTGGGGATTGGGGGCATTCAGAGCGATCTTGGAATGCAGCTCGTCGAAGCTGAGGTCCAGCACCTCGCAGGTCACGTTGTGCTCGGCCTCGAAGGCGGGCAGGCAGGCGCGGATGACGTCGCCGTAGGTGCCGCCGCGCAGGATCAGCGTCAGCTTCGTGGGAGCGTCCGCCAGCGCGCCGACCATGGTCAGCGCCAGCATCAGGGCAAGCGTCAGGGCAAGCAGTTTCTTCATGTTCATGTTCCTCCTTGTCGATTGTCGTTCGCTATTGTGTTATTCTTTGACAGCGCCACTTGACAGACCCGATATCAGGTAGTTCTGTGCAAAGATCACAAACAGTGTGATGGGGATCACCGAGATCACGCCGCCGGCGGCCACCAGGCCGAAGTTGGTCAGGTTGTCCTCGGTGTTCAGCACCGCCAGCGTCAGCGGCACGGTGTAGTTGCGGGGCGTCTGCACGAATATAATGGAGTAGGTGTACTCGTTCCAGGCGTACATGAACGACAGCATGGCGATGGCCGCGATACCCGGCAGCACCAGAGGCAGTATGATACGGGTGAACAGCTGCCACTCGGTTGCGCCGTCGATCTGGGCGGACTGGTCGATGTCCACCGGCAGGTCCTGGTAGAAGCTGATCATGAACCAGATGATCAGCGGTATGTTGATGAGGATGCAGGCCAACACCACCGGCACCTTCGAGTACAGCACGCCCATCTTCGAGAACATCGTGTACAGCGGTATGGTGAAGGCCACCGGCGGCAGCACGCGCACCAGCAGTATCCAGTAGGTCAGCGGCTTCTTGATCTTCATGCGGAAGCGGCTGCGGGCGATGATGTAGGCCGTGCACAGGCCGATCGCCAGCGAGATCACGGTGGAGATCAGCGTGGTCTGCAGGCTGTTGACGACGCTGCTGCCAAAGCCGCGCTCCACGAACAGCTGGGTGAAGTGCTCCAGCGTCAGCGAGCGGGGTATGATGGAGATGTGGCCCGTCATCTCGCTGGTGGGCCGTATGGCCATCGCCAGTATCCAGTAGATCGGGAACAGCGCGACCAGCAAAAGCAGCGCGCAGACCAGCCCCTTGACCGCCGTCATGATGTGTCTCTTGGCGTACATCGGATCAGACCTCCCAACGAGAGTGGAGTGTGGAGTGTGGAGTGTGGAGAGTGGAGAGTGGAGAGTGGAGAGTGGTTGGCGTGAAATGAACAACTGACTTGTACTCCTCACTCCTAACTCTTCACTCCTAACTCCTAATTCCTCACTCCCAATTCCTCACTGAAATAAAAACTTTATACAGAGCCGCGACGGGTCAGCTGGGTGGGGATGACCGTCAAGCGGGGGGTGTCTTCGCCCTCCAGGCCCCGGCAGAGCAGGTTCACCGCCGTCTCGCCCATGCGCCTAACGTCGATGTGCACGCTGGTCAATTCCGGCTCCAGCAGCGTGCAGATGGCGGAATCGTCATAGCCGGTCACCGCCAGCTCGCCGGGCACCGACAGCCCCAGCCGCCGGGCCGCCTTCATCACGCCCGCGGCCACCACGTCGCTGACCGCCAGCACCGCCGTGGGCCTGTCCGGCCCGGAAAGCAGCTTCATGGCGCTCTCGGCCGCGCTGGCCGCGGTGCGGTCGCACATGGTCACGTCCGCGTCCGTCACCGGCAGCCTCAGCGCCGCCATGGCTTCGATGAAGCCCGCGTAGCGCTCGCCCACGATGAAGGGCGAATACCCGCCCATCATCAGCGCGATGCGCCGGTGCCCCGCCTCGGCCAGGCACTGGGCCGCCTGGCGGATGCCCTGCCGCTCGTCGGAGACCACGCAGGGCAGGTCAAAGCCCTCCATCCGGTTGTTCACCAGCACGATGAACGTGTTGCGCGCCTGGAATTCCGACACCATCGCCGGCGCCACGTCGCCCCCGAGGATCACACCCTCCACCTGCTTGCTCTGGGCGTTGGCGGCCATCTGCCGCCAGTCGTCCGCGGTGGAGACGATCAGCTGAAGGTTCAGCGCGTTGGCCCGCCGCATGATGCCCTCGCAGATGCCGGCGTAGAATTCGTCGAGTATCGTGGCCTGGCGCTTGCAGATCAGGTAGGCGATGCGGTTGGTGCGCTGCAGCGCCATGTCCCGCGCGATGGCGTTGGGCGTGTACTTCAGCGCGCTGGCGGCCTCGTACACCCGGCGGCGGGTGTCCTCGCGTACCTGCTCCGGCGCGGAGAACGTCCTGGACACCGTGGCGGTGGAGACGCCCGAAAGCCGGGAGACATCGTAGATCGTCGCCTTCACGTATCCCCCGCCTCTCCAATGCAAGCGCTTACATCTGTTTTGTATATAAAAGCCCTTTCAGGCTCTCGTTATGTTTCAACTGGTTTAATCATAGCACATATTCCCCTTGAATGCAAGGGGATTTCAGAATTATTTTGTGTAAAACATCTATTTTGTGTTTAAATTGTGTTTTCCGGGCCGTCAAGCCGAATGTAACTGCTTACATTTCACGAAACCGGCCGCTGGCCCGCCGGCGGTTATTGACAAAGTGCGCGCGTGCGCTTATAATCGAATCGGATAACAATATTCAAGGGGGGATCGTGTTGAGGAATGTAGATATACTGATCGTCGGCCAGCTGTCGCTGGACGTGAACACCGACTTTGGCGGCCGCGAGGAGCGCGTGATCGGCGGCGCCGTGCTGGCCTCCGGCTTCGCGGCGGACGCCACCGGCGCGAAGGTGGCCGTGCTGGCCAAGGGCAACCGCGCCATCGCCGACCCGGTGGCCGCGTTTGCCAGCCGCCCGGGCATCGAGGTGATTCCGGTGGAGAGCGCCACCTGCACCTCCATCTCCAACGTCTACCACACCGCCGACCGGGAGCGCCGCACCTGCCGCGCGCTGAGCCATGTGGAGCCCTACGCGCCCGAGGACATCCCCGCGGATGTCAAGGCGAAGATCTACCACGTGGCGGGCCTGATGGCCGGCGACGTCAGCGACGATATGATCGAGCGCCTCTCCCGGCTGGGCGACGCCGCCGTGGACGTGCAGTGCCTGCTGCGCCGGGACGACGGCGAGCAGATGGCCTTCCACGACTGGCCGTCGAAGCTAAAGTACCTGCCCATGATCCGCTACCTGAAGACCGACGCCGCCGAGGCCGAGATCCTGACGGGGCTGACCGACCGGGAGGCCGCCGCCAAGCAGCTGCACGCCTGGGGCGCCAAGGAGGTCATGATCACCCACAACACCGAGGTCATACTGTACGACGGCGAGACGATGTACCGCGCGCCGCTGAAGCCCCGGAACCTGACCGGGCGCACCGGCCGCGGCGACACCACCTTCGCCGGGTACCTGGCCATGCGCCTGCGCAAGGGCATCGGCGAATCGCTGCGCTACGCCGCGGCGCTGGTGTCGCTGAAGATGGAGACGCCCGGCCCGTTCACCGGCACCGAGCAGGACGTGTACGACTACATGCGCGATTGGTACGACGCATGAGCGAAAGGAGACGCACATGCTGCTGAATGAAGTGTTGGCGCGGGATATCGCGCAGTGCAGGCCCGCGCCGGGCGCGTGCGCGTTCTGGTGGCTGGGCCAGATCGGCTTTGCGGTGAAGACCGCGTCGGCCACGCTGTACTTTGACCTGTTTCTCTCCGAGCTGAACGAGCGCCTGTTTCCCCCGCCGCTGCGGGCGGAGCTGATCGCGGACGCGGACATCGTGTTCGGCAGCCACGACCACATCGACCACATCGACGACCCCGTCTGGCGGGCCGTGGCGCAGCGCTCGCCCCAGGCGCGCTTCGCGCTGCCCGCGGGGCTGGCGGAGGCGGTGTCCGGGCGGCTGGGCATCCCGAGGGAACGGATGCTGCCGCTTGCCGACGGCCAGACGGTGGAGGTTGGCGGCGTGACGGTCAGCGCCGTGGCCACCGCCCACGAGAAGCTCAACGACCGGGACGAGAACGTGGGCTTCATCGTCCGCGCCGACGGCGTGACGATCTGCCACCTGGGCGACACCTGCATGTACGAGGGCCTTATCTCCAAGCTGAAGGCGGCCGGCCCCATCGACCTGATGATACTGCCCATCAACGGCCGGGACGCCCGCCGGCTGCACCGCGGCTGCCTGGGCAACATGACCTTCCAGGAGGCCGTGGACCTGGTGGGCGAGGTTCGCCCGCGGCTGGCCGTGCCCGCCCACTACGAGATGATCGAGGGCAACACCGAAGATCCGTACCGCTTCGCCGCGTACCTTGAGATCAAGTACCCCGAGCGCGACTTCTGGATCGGCCCCCACGCCACGCGGGTGATGCTGCCGGGAGCCAGCGAACAGGCAGCGTCGATGGTCGGTGATTAGTGGTTGGTGATTCGTGATACCGAGGCGGCATTGTTCATCGCAATGCCGCCTCAATTTATGGCTTATCCCCCAATCCTGTCATTGAAGAATCAATCCAGGTGGTCCCGGCCAAAATCAGGGGGACGGTTCTCTGTGTCAATGACACAGAGAACCGTCCCCCTGATTTTGGCCAGCACAGAGAACCGTCCCTCTGATCTAGGGCGGAAGGTACTGCCCCTTGTATGTCTTTGCGAGGCGGCCGAACGAAGTGAGGCCAACGCGGCAATCCGGTCTCCGGCTATTCCTGTTCCCTGTTCCCTGTACCCTGTTCCCTCCCGGGTAGGCCGGGCGGGCGCCGCATCGGCGCCCCTACTCCCTGTTGCCTGTTGCCTGTCCCCTGCTCCCAAAAAAACAACGGCCTGCGCGATGATCATATCGCGCAGGCCGCCATTATGCTTCATTCGTCGGATGTCAGTCGCCCTTCGCCTCAGTCTCAGTGGCCTCGGTGGTCTCGGCAACCTCGCCGGCCTCTCCGGCGGGTTCCTCGGTGGCGGCTGCTTCGGGGGCGGTCTCCGGGGGATCGGACTTGAACTTCTCGCCGCAGACGGCGCAGTAGCCGATGATCTTGCCCTTCTTGCTGACCTTGGTCTCCCTGGTTTCATCCAGCGTGTGGCCGGTGATGGTGCCGTGCATGTCGTGCAGGCGGATCCACTGGTGGGCGTAGCTGTTGCAGGTGGCGTAGAGCTCCGCGTTGCAGCTCGAGAAGGCGTTGTCCAGTATGGTGTTCACGCTGTCGGGGATGCGGATGCGCTTCATGGCGTCGCAACTGCTGAAGGCGTTGTCGCCGATGGTGCGAACGCCGTCGGGCAGCGTCATCTCGAGCAGCGATCTGCAGCCGCTGAACGCGCCGTTGCCGATGGCCTCGATGCCCTCGGGCAGGGTGACCTTGGTGAGCGCGGAACAGCCGCTGAGCAGGCTGTCCTGAATCTCCGTGATGCCCGCGGGCAGCTTGACCTCGGTCAGCCGCGAGCAGCCCGACAGGGCGCTGGACGCCAGGTTGGAGACGCTGTCCGGCAGATCGAGCGTTTCAAGGCTGCTGCAGTTGGAAAACGCGCCCTGTTCGATGGAGACCACGGTTTCGGGAATCGCGATCTGCTTCAGCGCGGTGCAGCCGCTGAAGGTGCCGCTGCCGATCGTGCCGATGTGCTTCGGCAGATCCATGGTGGTGATGCCGGTGCCCTGGAAGGCATTGTTGCCGATGCTGACCACGCTCTCCGGCAGCGCGATTTCCGTCAGCTTGCCGCAGCCTGAGAAGGCGCCGCTGCCCACGCTGGTGCAGGTGGAGGGAATGCTGACCTCATGCAGCGCGGTGCAACCGCTGAACACGCTGTCGTAGACCGCGACCACGCCCTCCGGAATGGTGAAGCGCTCGAGGATCACACAGCCCGAGAAGGCGCCACGATTGATGGCCCTGACGCTCTCGGGAATGTCGATGTTCTTCAGCTTGCCGCAGCCCGAGAACGCGCTCTCGTCGATGACCTGCAGGCCGTTGGGCAGCTTGACCTCGATCAGGCTGTTGCAGCCGCTGAACAGGCCCCTCGACACGGTCTTCAGCTCCGGCGGCAGCACCATGCCGGTCAGTCCGGAGCCCTGGAACGCCCCCTCCCCGATCACCGTGACGCTGTCGGGAATATCGATCGCGTTCAGGTTGGTGCAGCTTGAAAACACATTGTTGCCGATCGCGGTGCAGGTCTGCGGAAGCACGACCTCGGACATCGCGCTGCACCCGCTGAACAGGTTGTCGCTGATGATATCGATGCCGTCGGGAATCTCAAAGCGCTCCACGCTGCTGCAGCCGGAAAAGGCCCCGCTCTCCAGGGTCTCCAGCGTGTCCGGCAAATCGACCCGGGTCAGCCTGCCGCAGCCCGAGAAGGCGCCCACGCCGATGTAGGTCAACCCGTCGGGCAGGTTGATGTCCGTCAGATTGGAGCAGCCGGAAAAGGCGGAGGCGCCGATGCTCTCCAGGTTGTCCGGCAAAATCACGCTGGTGATGCCGGTCTTGCCCGCGAACACGTTCGCGTCGATGATCATGACATCTTCGGGAACCTCAATGTCGCCGCCATAGCCGTAATAGCCCACCAGCTCCGTGCCGCCGCTGATCAGGTCAAAGCCGTCGGCGTCCACCTCCGCCAGCGCGGGAACCGCCAGCGCCATGAGCGCCAGCACAGCCAGTATAAGAGCCCATCTCTTCATATTCCGCACCATCCTTTATATCGTCCTCATGTCGGTGTCCGGTAATACTTCCATAATATTCTATCATAGATGCCCGCGCAGCGCAAGCCCATTTCATCAAAAGCATTTCCCGCCCTGCCGGCTTCTTCACGGATCATATCACTTCCTGCCGGCCTTCAGCTCGCTCTTGTTCGCGTACATGTTCTGATCCGCCCGCTCGAACACCGGGGCCACGCTGGCGTCGTCCGCGTGCCGGGCCATGCCGCAGGCGATGACGACGCCGCCCGTCTTCAGCGCCTGCGCGTTCTGTGCGCCCATCCGCCCCATCAGCTCTTCGATGGCGGCGTAGTCGTCGCCCTGGGCGATGACCGCGAACTCGTCGCCGCCGATGCGGAACACCGGGCTGTGCTTGAACGTGTTGCAGATGATCTTGCAGGCGCTGCGTATGTGCTGGTCCCCCGCCTCGTGACCGGCGGTGTCGTTGATCCCCTTCAGATCGTTCACGTCCAGCACCACGATGGCGAACGCCGGCGCGCGGCCCTCGGCGATCTGGGCGTTCAGCCGCTCCTCCGCCGTCAGGTAGGCATGCCGGTTCTTCACCCCCGTCAGCGCGTCGATGCTGGCGCTGATCTGCGCCTGGGCCAGGTTCTTCAGGTAGGCCTCCTCCTGGCGGACCTGGTTGTCGATGTCGTTGACGCCGACGATCAGGCGGGGGCCCTCCTTCTCCTCCAGCATGACCGCCTTGAGCTGCACATACCGGGGCTTCCCGTCGATCATCAGGCGATAGCTCAGCGTGAATATGCCGTGGCGCTCCACGTCCTTCAGCACGTTCACACGGGTCATCATCGACAGGAAGCGGTTCTGGTCCTCCGGGTAGATCACCGTGCCGCCCTGCGCCCTGGAATCGGCGAAGAAGTCCTGGCCCTCCCTGGGCCGGGCGATGTTCTCAAAGCCCGCGGTGGCGCTGAATTCCCGATAGCGGCCGGTCTCCGGCTCCACGATGTAGATGCACAGGAAGTCGCCGGCCAGCGCGCCGAGCCGGGCGTAGGCGATCTTCTCCTCCTTCATTCGCGAAGCCGCGGCGCGCTGCTTCGCCTCGTCGTCCACATCCGTCACGCCCAGCACGATGTAGCGGTCGTCGTCCTTCATGCGGGTGACCTTCATGCTGACGTAGTGCGGACCCTGCTCGCCGATCAGGCGGTAGGTCATGTTGAAGGAGTTGTTGCGGTCCAGCGCGGCCACCAGGGCCTTGCGGTCCAGCGCCTTGATCACGGTATCCCGGTCCTCGGGGTACACGAGCTGCCCGGCCTCCAGCTGGCACTGCTCAAAGAAGTGCCAGCCGCGCCGCACCTCGGTGAGCGTGCCGCTCTCCTCGTCGGTGCGGTATTCGATGAAGCCCTCGTTGTCGAGATTGATGTAGTACAGGTCCGTATAGCCCCGGGCCAGCGCCTGGGCGATGTGGGTGTAGATGACGCCGGCGGTCCGCGCCTTTTCATAGGCCTCCTTGTTCGAGGCCGTTTCGCGGTGGATGTGCGCCGTGTCCATCGTCACGTCCACGGAAATGCCCAGCACGCACAGCCGCCCGTCGGTGTCGGTGTACTTCAGCCGGGTGGTCTTGATCTGGCGGCGCTCCCCGGCGGCGTCCCGCACGTCTTCAAAGAACACGTAGGGCACGTCCATCGACAGCGCCATCCGGTCGTCCTCTGCAAAGCGCTGAGCCGTCTCGGCGTCGAAAATGTCCGCGTCGGTGAGCCCGACCACCTCCTCCGGATTCCGCTTTCGGGCATACACCGCGAAAGTCTGGTTGCAGGCCAGGTACACGCCGGTCTGGGCGTCCTTGGTGAAGTTCATGCCGGGCATGTTGTCCAGCAGCGAGGTGATCGTCTGCTTCAGCTTGGCGATCCCGGCGGCCTCCTCCAGCAAACGCCGCTGCTCGCTGGCCGTGTGCTCCGCCTTCAGCTTCTGGATCAGCAGCACGATGATGACGATGAACACCGCCGACAGCAGGGCCACGACCCCGATCCAGTGACCCTCCAAAAACGCCATCACGGAGACCTTCTGGCCGGAATACATGTAGCTGGCCAGGGCGTAGGCCGTGTTCTCGCTGGTGGACAGGTTCACGATCTTGTTCAGTATCGAATAGAGCTCCGGCCTGTCCATGCTCACCGCGAAGGACAGCCCCATCGACTCGCCGGTGGGCAGGGCGACCAGCTTGTACTTCTCCCGCAGCGGCTCATACGCGCCCATGCGGTAATTGCTGGCGACCACGCCGTCCGCCTTGCCCGAGTCCACCGCGCGGAAGCAGGCCTCCACGTCGGGGCAGCTGACGATCGTCCAGTTCGGCATATTCTCTTTGATCAGCGTCTCATAATTGGTGTTTCTCGCGTCGATGGCCACCGTCAGCGCGCTGGCGGGCGCGATCTCCGGGCGGTCATCCGCGCGCATCAGCAGGCTCGTCTCGGTCTGCATGATCGAATTGGTGGTGAGCATGCCCGCCGCCTCGCCGCTGGAGGTGCTCATGTTGATCGGGAACACGCAGTCGATCTCGCCCCGCTTCATCGCCTCGAGCGCCGCGCCGGTGGAGGGGTAGGGCGTCGCCTCAAAGCGGATGTCCGCGTTTTTCAGGCGGGTGGCCGCGTGGGCCAGGTAGTCCTTCAGCGCGCCGTCCAGCTCTCCGGTCTGCGCGTTCGCGGCGCAGAAGGGCATGTAGTCGCCCCAGTAGCCCACGCGGATCGCGCCGTGCGCCTTCAGCCATCCCTCCAGGCTCGGCCGCAGAAAGGCGTTCGTCTTCGTCAGATGCACGTAGGCGTCAAACAGGCGCTGGTTGTAGTACGGGTCTTCGTCTATGATCGCCGACATGGCGCTGTTCAGCTCCGCCAGCAGGTCGGGCCGGGCCTTGTTCACGGCGATGTAGTATTCCGAGGCGCCGATCTTCGTGACGGGGACCACCCGCTCCTGGGTGCCGAAGCTGTCCATCGAAACCAGGGCGTCGATCTCGCCCTGCGCCAGTATGGCCATGGTATAGGCTTCGTCGCCGTCCATCTCGACGATCTCTATCGCCACGCCGTTCTCTTCGGCCCACTGGGCAAGCAGCCCCTCCTGGAAGCTGCCCTTGTTGACGCCGATCCGCTTGCCGCCGAGGGTCTGCACGTCCTCCGGATTGATGACGGTGTTGTCGGCGTCGATGTAGATGTAATACGACTCCGTGCCCATCGCCAGCGCCGGATAGAGCATCAGCTCCGCCCGCTCCGGCTTGAAGGACACGTCGCTGAGCAGGTCGATCTCGCCGTCGATCAGCATCTGCAGCAGGTTCGGCCAGCTGTCCTCGACGTATTCATAGGTCCATCCGGTGTGCGCGGCGATCTTCATCTGATACTCGTAGGCAATGCCGCGCCGCTCGCCGTTCTGGTCCCGATAGCAATAGGTCGATTCATACCAGCCCACCTTCACGACCTTTTGTTCGCTTTCCTGCGCGCCGGCCCCAAGCGGCGGCGCCAAGCCCAGCAGCATGAACAGACAGAGCGCCCATGTCAGTATTCTCTTCACGTCGCTTCCCCCCGTTTCCGACAGGTTTCTCACGGCTTCTTTATTCTATTATACAATCTGAATGAACAAAACGCAACGGTTGGCGGCAGGATTTGGGCGGATGCCGTCCGTCAAATGCCGATTGCATTCGCCGCGGGATGATGCTATAATTTTGCCAGACAGGAGGAAGAAAAAATGAGCGGAGCAGGACAATTCATACAGAAGGTGCGCATCGACGACGCGTTTTGGAGCGCGACCCGCGAGACCGTGCGGCGGGAGGGCATCCCCTACCAGTGGCGCGCGCTGAACGACATGATCCCGGACGCGGTGCCCAGCCACTGCATGCGCAATTTCAGGATCGCCGCCGGCAGGGAACAGGGCGAACACGCGGGCTTCGTGTTCCAGGACAGCGACGTGGCCAAGTGGATCGAGGGCGCGGCGTACAGCCTGCGCTGGCACCCCGACCCGCAGCTGGAGGCCACCGTCGACGGCGCGATCGACGAGGTCGTGGCGGCGCAGCAGCCCGACGGCTATCTGGACACCTATTACATCATAGGCGGCCTGGACAAGCGCTGGACGAACCTGCGGGACAACCACGAGCTGTACTGCGCGGGCCACATGCTGGAGGCCGCCGTGGCCTACTACCAGGTCACCGGCAAGCGCAAGCTGCTGGACGCCATGATCCGCTGCGTGGACGGCATCGACGCCGTGCTGGGGCCGGAAGAGGGCAAGCTGCACGGCTACCCCGGCCACCCGGTGATCGAGATGGCGCTGATGCGGCTCTACGGCGTGACGCACGACCCGAAGCACCTGAAGCTGGCGAAGTACTTTATCGACCAGCGCGGCCAGCGCCCGCTGTACTTCCGGGAGGAGGGCGAGCGCCACCACAACAATCTGTACTGGAAGGACAGCTACTTCCAGTATCAGTACTACCAGGCGGGCCTGCCCCTGCGGGAGCAGACAGAGGCCCAGGGCCACGCCGTGCGCGCCATGTACCTGTACGCCGGCGCGGCCGACGTGGCGCGGGAGACGAACGACGCCGACCTGGCGGAGGTGTGCCGCCGGCTGTGGATGAACACGGTGCGCCGTCGCATGTACGTGACCGGCGCCGTCGGCTCCTCCGAGTACGGCGAGGCCTTCACCTTCGACTACGACCTGCCCAACGACACCGTCTACGGCGAGACCTGCGCCGCCATCGGCCTGGTGTTCTTCGCCCGCCGCATGCTGGCGCTGGAGGCGAAGGGCGAGTACGCCGACGTGATGGAGCGCGCGCTGTACAACGGCGTGCTCAGCGGCATGCAGCTGGACGGCAAGAAGTTTTTCTACGTCAACCCGCTGGAGGTGCTGCCGGAGGCCTGCCTGAAGGACCAGCGAAAGAGCCACGTGAAGGTGGAGCGCCAGAAGTGGTTTGGCTGCGCCTGCTGCCCGCCGAACATCATCCGCCTGCTGTCGTCGCTGGAGGACTACATCTACTCCGTGAACGGCCGGGACGTGTTCGTGCACCTGTACGTGGGCGGCACCCTCGAGGCCGAGGCAGACGGCGCGCCCGTGCGCCTGAGCGTTGAGACGAACTACCCCTGGGACGGCGCGGTGACCGTGTCCGCAAATGCCGACGCGGCGTTCGCGCTGCGCCTGCGCGTGCCCGGCTGGTGCCGCCGGTGGACGGTGAAGGTCAACGGCGAGGCCCAGGAGGCCGAGGTCCGGGACGGCTACATCGCGCTGGACCGCGCGTGGAAGGCCGGCGACGCGGTGGCGCTCGCGCTCGACATGCCCGTGGCGCTGGTGCGGGCCAACCCCCGCGTGTACGAGGACGCCGGCAAGGTGGCCGTCGCCCGCGGCCCGCTCGTCTATTGCCTGGAGGAGGCGGACAACACGCGCAACCTGCACCTGGTGCGCCTGGGCGACGCCGGGCCCCAGGACTTCACCGCCGCGTGGAAGCCGGACAAGCTGGGCGGCATCGTGGAGCTGACGAGCCCCGGCCTGCGCGAGAGCGACGCGGGATGGGGCGAGACGCTGTACAGCGGCGAGAACGCCGTCGAGAGCGCCCCCGCACATCTGACGTGGATCCCCTACTTCCGCTGGGCCAACCGCGAACCGGGCGAGATGCGCGTCTGGGTGCGCAGGTAGTATACCATACAGGCGACAACATCCGTCAAGGGGGTACTCAGGATGAAAGACTTGCTGGACCTGTACCTGACGTTCGTCCGGCTGGGCTGTGTGACCTTCGGCGGCGGCTACGCCATGCTGCCGCTGCTGGAGCGGGAGCTGGTCAACCGGCGGGGCTGGGCGACCATGGACGAGCTGCGCGACTACTTCGCCATCGGGCAGTGCACCCCCGGCATCATCGCGCTGAACGTGTCCACCTTCATCGGCGAGAAGCGCAGGGGCCTTCCCGGCGCGCTGGCGGCGACGCTGGGCTTTCTGACCGGGCCCATCGCGATCATACTGGTCATCGCCGCGTCTTTGCAGAACTTCGCGGACGAGCCGCTGGTGCAGCACGCCTTCGCGGGCATCCGCGTGTGCGTGTGCGTGCTGATCGTGCAGGCGGTGCTGCGGCTGTGGAAGTCGTCGGTGGTGGACCGGCTCTCGCTGGCGCTGTATCTCGTGGTGTTCGCGCTGACCGCCTTCTCCGGCTTTTTGCCGGTGAAGGTTCCGGCGGCGGTGCTGGTGCTGCTCAGCGGCGCGGCGGGCATCGCGATATCGCTGGCCCGCGTCCGCCGGGGAAAGGGGGGCAGGGCATGAACACGCTGCTTCGGCTGATACTGGAGTTTGCCAAGACCGGCCTGTTCTCGGTGGGCGGCGGCCTGGCGACGCTGCCCTTCCTGTACGAGATGAGCGACAGCACCGGCTGGTTCACCCACGCCGACATCGCGGACATGATCGCGGTGTCCGAGTCCACGCCGGGGGCCATCGGCATCAACATGTCCACCTACGCGGGCTTCACCACCGCGAAGGTGGCGGGCGGCATACTGGCCACGCTGGGGCTGGCGCTGCCGTCGGTGGTCATCATACTGATCATCGCCAAGTTCCTGCACCGGTTCCGCGAGAACAAGCTGGTGGAGGGCGCCTTCTACGGGCTGCGCCCCGCCTCCATCGCGATGATCACCGCCGCCGGGCTGAACGTGGCGAAGGTGGCGCTGGTGAACCTGCCGGCCTTTCAAGAAAGCGGCAGCTTCGGCGACCTGTTCCTGTGGAAGGCCATTGTGCTGGGGGCGGCGATATTCATCGCCCAGCGCAAGCTCAAGTGGAGCCCGGTGATCTACATCGCCATCTCCGCGGCCGTGGGCATACTCCTGAAGTTCTGAGAGCATGAATGGAAATATGGAAAGAAAACGGAACATCGGCCCGGCGCTGATCCTGCTGGCCGGCTGCTTCTGGGGCAGCATGGGCATATTCGTCCGGCGGCTCGGGGCCTATGGCTTCACGTCCATACAGATCGTGTCGATCCGCGTCACGCTGGCCGCGCTGGCCTTCTGCCTGCTGCAGCTGGTCAGGGACCGCTCCGGGTTCAGGCTGTCGCCGCGGGACATACTTCTGTTTCTCGGGCTGGGGTTCGGCAGCATACTGTTCTTCACCGTGTGCTACTTCACCGCCATCGAGATGATGCCGCTGTCCACCGCGGCGATACTGCTGTACACCTCCCCCATCTGGATCACGCTGATGTCGGCGCTGTTCTTTCGCGAAAAGCTCACCGGCCTGAAGCTGCTGGCGCTGGCCCTGGCCTTTGCCGGGTGCGTGCTGGTGTCCGGCGTCTCCGGCGAGGGGGTGACGCTGGCGGGGCTGCTGTTCGGCCTGGGCTCCGGCCTGGGGTACGGGCTGTACAGCATACTGGGCACCGTCGCCCTGCGCAAGTACTCCCCCTTCACCGTCACCACCTGGACGTTCCTGTTCGCCGCCGCCGGCTCCCTTTTGATCTGCCAGCCCGCGGACATGCTGGCGAAGTTCGCCGCCGCGCCAAACCTTGCGGCGCTGCTGCTCTTCTGCCTTGTGACCGCGCTGGTCACGGCGGTAGTGCCGTTTCTGGCCTACACCCTGGGCCTGCGCACCGTGGAGGCCAGCCGGGCGGGCATCCTCGCCACCGTGGAGCCCATGGTGGCCACGCTGATCGGCATACTGGTGTTCTCCGAGCCGCTGACCCCGCTCTCCGGCCTCGGCATGGCCCTGATCCTCGCCGCGGTGGTATTGCTCAACCGGAAACGGCAGGGCTCATAACAACAAACCCCGGCGAACGGTCGCCGGGGTTTGGCTTATATCTTATTGATGGTTCAGATCGCGAATATCGCCAGAACGTGGGCCATCAGCGCACGCAGCGGGTGACTCTCGGGCTTGTCCGTCCGGTCGGCGCGCATGGCACTGTTCAGCGGATTGCGAAGCTCCGGCGCGCCGGTATCCTCCGCCATCAGATAAGACATGCTGTAAGCAGTCGCGTTGTACCATGTATTCATCATCATATCCTCCAAAATGGTCGGTCGTTCGGTCCCTGTTGACGATACTATTATAGCCGAACGCCAGGGTTTTGCACCATGCCCGGAGAATAATTGTTTTCAGATGTTTTGTGCTGCCAGCACAGCATGTTGTTGTGATGGCACATGGTATACGGCTGTGTGTGGGCTTCACCCGCATGCTATTTCACGCGCACGTTGTACTTCTTGCGGAAGGCGTCGATGGTGGCCCGGCCCTCGTCGGAGACGGGCTTGATCCACTTGCGGGAGTACATGTGCGCCTGCATGATCACGTAGCGGATGGGCTCGTCCACATAGCACAGCGCGAACACCAGCAGAAACGGCGCGTGGAACACGTCGTTGGCGATGTGGATCACCGGCTGGACCATCAGGAACATGAAGGTCAGCTCCATGATCGAGCCGAAGGCCGAATCCCCCGCCGCGCGGTAGGTGTCGTTCATGCACCAGTTCTGCATGCGGATGAGCGCCACCAGGCAGTAGATGACCAGCATGCCGAAGGCGATGCGGTAGGATTCGCCGGACATGCCCATGGCGTGCAGTAGCGGCCGGTTCACCGCCACCAGCACCGCGCCCAGCAGGGCGATCATGCCGCAGCACAGGTAGATCAGTCGCCAGCCCCGGGCGAAGGCCTCCTCGTGGTTGCCCGCGCCCACCTCCTTGCCCACCAGCACGCTGGCGGCGCTGGAGAAGCCAGCGAACATGCCGATCACCATGCCCTCCAGCGTGCGCAGCACGGCGGTGGCCGCGATGGCCTCGTCCGCCTGGTGGCCCAGCACCACGTTGATCATCATGTTGCCGACGCCGATGAACACCTCGTTCATCAGTATCGGGAAGCACTTCACCAAATACTCCTTCAAAAGCGGCCTGTTCCACCGGAAGTGGGCGCGAAACTCCAGCATGTAGGGGATGCCGCGGGCCTTCACCAGCACCGCCATCAGGCCCACGTTCACCAGGTTGGCGATCACGGTGCCCAGCGCCGCGCCGCGCACGCCCATCGCCGGCAGGCCCAGCTTGCCGAAGATCAGTATGTAGTTGCACACGCAGTTGGTCACCACGCTGGCGATGCCCGCCACCATGGGGATCTTCACCTTCTCCACCGAGCGCAGCAGCGCCGCCATCGCCGAAGCGATGACCTGCAGCGGATAGGCAAAGCCCACGATGCGCAAATACTGCACGCCGATGCGGCGAATCTCGACGCTGTCGGTGTACAGGCCCATCACCTTGTCCGGCGCGAACACCGCGAAGAGGGCGCAGATCAGCCCGGAGATCATCATGAAGCTCAGCGTCATGCCGTAGGACTTGCGGATGCCGTCGTGGTTGCCCGCGCCCCAGTATTGGGAGAAGAACAGCATGCCGCCGCCCACGAAGCCCCAGTAGCCCGAGAACATCAGGCTGGAGAACTGGGCGCACAGGCCCACCGCCCCCACGCTCTTCTCGCCCAGCGACGCGATCATCATGGTGTCCACCATGCTGCCAGTGGTGGTCAGCAGGTTCTGCAGCGCCACCGGTATCGCGATCACCGCCAGCATCGCGATCAGCTGGCGCAGCGTGGTCTTCTGCGCCCGGCCCTGTGCGTTGTCCATGGCTCTTCCCCCGTCCGTATGCAGGATGTCCGGCTGACCGGCGAACCCATCGGGCGACCGGCCCTGCCGCCCGCCGAATATGTGGCGCAGCCGCTCACCCCGTCATTCCACGCTCTCCAGCTCGCCCAGCGCCCCGAGCAGGCCCTCGGGCAGGTCGAAGGTCATCCAGGCGGCCAGGCGGCGCTCCGGCCGGGATACGCGCTTCGCGATCTCCAGCATGCGGTCCTTGTCCGCGTTGGACATGCGCACGGGCATCAGCAGCGCGTGGGTCATCGCCACCCGGTCCAGCGGCGGGCAGGCGGGGTATCGCCGCCAGCGCAGCGTCGCACCCGCCCCGGGCTTCACGTCCAGCGCCAGCTTCAGCGTGCGCCTTTCGGCGTCATAGCTGGCCTCACAGCCGCAGTCGGCCTCGTCGGGCACAGCGTTCGCCACCCCCACCAGCTCGACGCTGACGCGCCGGTCGCCGGGAAGCAGCTCCGCCGCGCCCTCCGCCGGGAACAGCCGCAAGGTCAGGCCCTCGCCTGCGTTCATGGCGAGCCGGGTGTCGCAGCGGCGATAGCCTTCAGAGCCGGGCCGCGCGCCGTTGTCCTCCACCAGCACGCCTTCCCCGCCGGCGCCGGCAAACGCGCGGAAGGCGATCTCACCCGGCAGCGGGCAGCCGTTCTCCGGGGCATAAGCGCCGTCCATCGGCACGACGGTCCCCGGCCGGACGAACACCGGCATGCCCGACAGCGGCCGGTACACCCGCAGGCTCTGCCCGCCGGCGTAGCGGCGGCCGGTGAAGAAGTCGACCCAGTCGCCCTCCGGCAGCCACACCTCGGCGCAGCCCAGGCCCAGGTCCGGGTCGGCGGGCTTCACGATGGGCGCGACCAGCATCTGGCCGCCGAACATGTACTCCCGATACTGTATCTTCATCAGTTCCCAGCCCGGGTCGTAGTCGTAGTACACCGGGTAGAGTATCGCGCTGCCCTCCTCCGCCGCCGCCAGCGCGCGGGTGTACAGCCAGGGCACCAGCCGGTGCCTCAGCCGCATATAGTCCTCCATGATGGCGCAGGGCTCCATCGAATAGCTCCAGGGCTCCTTGCGCAAAAACTCGCTCATGGACGAATGCAGCCGCAATATGGGCGAGAACACGCCGAACTGCAGCCAGCGCACGGCCAGCTCCTCGTCCCGCACGCCCAGCATGTGGCCGCCGATGTCGTGGCTCCACCAGCCGTAGCCGATGTTGGCCGCGGTGGCGGTGAAGTAGGGCTGGAAGGCCAGGCTGTCCCAGGTGATGCAGGAATCGCCGGAGAAGCCCACCGGGTAGCGGTGGCTGCCCGGCCCGCCGTAGCGCGAGAAGGTCAGGCCCACGTCGCCGTTGCGGTTGGCGTACAGCCAGCGGGTGTGGTTCAGCACAAACAGCGGGTCCACGCCGGGGATGCTGCTGCCGCCCCGCTGCTGCCAGTCGATCCACCAGAAGTCGACGCCGGTGCGCTCGAAGCTGTCCAGCACCACCTTTTCAAAGGCCTTCAGGAACTTTTCGCTGGAGGCGTCGAAGTCCACCGGTATGCCGCTGTCCGGGTCGATGCCCATCTCCCGGGCCATGGCCGGGTACAGGTCCTCACAGGCGCGCAGGCCGTCGGCGGGGTGGTCGTTCAGCGTGACCTTCAGGCGCCTTTCGTGCAGCCAGCTGAGCATGGCCTTCGGGTCCGGGAACATCTCCGGGTTCCAGCTGTAGCCGGTCCAGCCCGCGCCGTACTTGGGGTCGATGTCGGTGATGTGCCAGTTCATGTCGATCACCGCCACCGACAGCGGCACCTGCTCCGCGGCGAAGCGCTCCATCAGGGCCTTGTAGGTCTTCTCGGTGTAGCAGTAGTACCGGCTCCACCAGTTGCCCAGCGCGTAGCGCGGCACGGCAGGGATCGGGCCGGACAGGCGGTAGAAATCGCGCAGCGCCGCTTTGAAGTGGTGGCCGTAGGCGAACAGGTACAGGTCCACGGCGACGCCGTCCGCCGGCAGCAGATTGCCCTGATCGTCCATGCCCATGCTGCGGCTGTCGTCCAGCACGGCAAAGCCGTCCATGGACATCAGGCCCTCCCCCATCTCCAGCGGCTCCGGGGCCTCGCCCGGCGCGCGGGGCTTGAGGAACGCGCCGTTCGCCCGGTCCAGCGTGCGGGCGGTCCCCTTCAGGTTCATCTCGGATTCGCCGTAGTGCCACACGCTGCCGTGGAGCAGGTAGGCGTCCTTCATCACGGCGGTGAGCCCGGCGGGCGAGAACGGCTTCATGTCGTACTCCAGCCGCACGCAGCGCGTCTCGACGGTCAGCCGGTCTGCCCCGCGGCGCACCTCGAAGGCCGGCAGCGGAAAATCCCGGTTGATGACGGCCGTGGTGGCGCCGTCGCGGAAGCGGTTCTCGGGCTCGTACTCCAGGCGCAGCAGCCGTTCGGTCAGCACCGTGATGCGAAAGCCGTCGCCCGCGATCACCGCGCCTTCGGCGGGCCGGGGCCGCAGGGTCCAGATGTCGGTAAACGTCGTCATCGCTCTACCTCCTTGACAGCGGGATGGGCCGGAAAGCGCATCGCGGGCGCGCCGCTCAGCCTTCCCGGCGGTTGATCGCGGCGAAGCGCTTCACGCTCACCTTGCACCTGCGGTCCGGCGTCAGCACGCCGTTGATCTCCTGCATCACGTCGGTCAGCTGGGTGTAGCAGTAGCCCTGGCAGTACGGTATCGCCCGGATCGCCGCGGTCACCGACGCGAAGCGGTTGAAGAACGCCTCCTCGCTGCCGACCTTGTCGTGGTAGCCCCAGGTCTGCATGCCGCCCATCTCCCCCTGGGGGCCGATGCTGTTGAAGGCGATGCCGCCGTACTCCGTGACCATGAAGGCCTCGCCGGCGGGCGCGCTGCCCCGGGCATAGCAGGCGCGCACGTCGCAGCCGCCTACCTCCACCGCCCGGCGGTCCTCAAAGTGGCGCGCCAGCGTCGCGCCGTCCGCGGCGTAGTCGTGCAGGGCGCAGATGTCGCCCTCCACCTGCTCCCAGCCGTCGTTGGACGAGACCAGTCGCGTGCCGTCCAGCGCCCGGGCCTGCTGGACCAGCATCCGCGCCGCCGCCTGCTGGCGGGGGTCGGCGCTGATTTCCGGCACGCCCCAGCTCTCGTTCAGGGGCACCCAGCAGATGATCGAGGGATGGTTGTAGTCCCGGTCGATGAAGTCCGCCAGCGTGTCGGACAGATTTCTGACGGTCTCAAAACTGAAATCGTAGGCGCTGGGCACCTCGCCCCACACCAGAAGGCCCAGCCGGTCCGCCCAGTAGTAGTAGCGGGGGTCCTCTAACTTCTGGTGCTTGCGCGCGCCGTTGTACCCCAGCTGAAGCGTCAGCTCCACGTCCCGCCGAAGGGCCTCGTCCGACGGCGGCGTCAGCAGCGAATCCGGCCAGTAGCCCTGATCCAGCACCAGCCGCTGGTACAGCCGCCGGTGGTTCAGGTACACCCGGCCCGCCTTCACCTCGATGCTGCGCATGCCGAAGTAGGTGCGCACCCGGTCGACCACCGTTTCGCCCTTCAGAAGGCGCACCTCCAAATCGTACAGCGCGGGCCGCTCCGGCGACCACAGCTCGATCGGGTCCACGCCGCCCCGCTGGGAAAGGCTCACCGGCACGCTGGCCCGCCGGCCCGACAGCGTCGCGGTCACCCTCCGGCACATTCTGCCCTCGAAGGAGGCCGTCAGCTCCAGGGTCATGTCCGGGTCGGGCTCCCGATCCAGCGCGATATCGGCGGTGAACAGCTGCCGGTCAATGTCCGGCACCACGCGCAGCCGCGTCAGCGCGCACGCGCCCACCGCCTCCAGGTACACCGTCTGCCAGATGCCGCTGACCGGCGTGTACCAGCAGCCCATCAGGCCCCGGCCCCAATACTGCTTGCCCCGGGGCTGGGCGCAGTCCGGCGCGTCCTCCACCCGCAGGCACAGGTCGTTCTCGCCCGCGCGCAGCGCGCCGGTGATGTCCAGCGCGAAGGGCATGTAGCCGCCCGCGTGGCCGCCGACCATTTCGCCGTTCACGTACACGCTGCAGCGGTAGTCCACCGCGCCGAAGCGCAGCAGCACCCGCCGGCCCGCCATTTTCTCCGGCACGGCAAAGCCGCGGCGGTACCAGAGTATCGGGTGGATCTCGTCGGTGGGGCCGAGGCCGCTCATGCGGGTCTGATAGGCGAAGGGCACCGTGATGCGCAGCGGCAGCGCCGTGCCCGGCCTCTGCCAGCCCTCGCGCAGGCCCGCGTCGGCGTCGTCGTACGCGAACTGCCATTCACCGTTCAGGTTCAAAAAGGTATCCCGCATGAAATCCGGCCTGGGGTGCTCGGCCCTCGGTATGGCTGCGTTCATGCCGTCTGCATCTCCTTTGGCGGTATTTGCGCCAGGTTGCGCTTCGATTACTATATATCATACACAAACCGGGTATGTCAATACGTTCCCCCCGCAAATTATCATTGACGAATCCACCAAAATGGGGCATAATGTAATTGGAATAGTTTGGCTTCACGGAGGATCAGAATGTCCCACCTCATCACCTCGGTCGACCCCGGCAGCCCCGCGCGCCGCGCGGGCATGCGCGCGGGCGACCGGCTGTGGCGCATCGGCGGCGTCGTGGTCATCGATTTCATCGACTACCAGGCGCTCTCCGCGCAAAAGCGGCTGGAGGTGGAGGTGCTGCGGGGCGGGGTGCGCCTGCGCTTTGCCGTTTCCAAGGGCGAATACGAGCCCCTGGGGCTGAACTTTGAAACGCCGATGATGTCCGGCGTGCGGCTGTGCTGCAACAAGTGCCTGTTCTGCTTTGTGGACCAGCTGCCCGGCCGCGCCCGCGACAGCATGCGGGTGAAGGACGACGACTGGCGCATGAGCCTGATGATGGGCAACTACGTGACGCTGACCAACGTGTCGGACGCCGAGCTTGCCCGCATCGTTGAGCGCCGCTGCGCGCCGCTGTACATCTCGGTGCACGCCACCGACCCGGACCTGCGCACCCACCTGCTGGGCACGCCCCGGGCCCGGCGGCTGATGGACCAGCTGCAAACGCTGTCGGACGGGGGCATATCGTTTCACTGCCAGTGCGTGCTGTGCCCGGGCATCAACGACGGGGCGGCGCTGGAGCGCACCATCGGCGAGCTGTCCCGGCTGCCCGGCGCGCGCTCGCTGGCGCTGGTGCCGGTGGGGCTCACCGGCCACCGCGAAGGGCTGAGCGCCCTGCGCGTGTACACCCGCGACGAGGCCCGCGCGGTGCTTGACATCGCCGAGGCCTGGCGGGAGAAACTGCTTGTGGAAAAGGGCACGCGGTTCGTGTTCCCCTCCGACGAGTTCTACCTGCAGGCCGGCCGGCCCATCCCCCCGGACGGGGCCTACGAGGGCTACGAGCAGATCGACGACGGCGTGGGGCTATTGCGGCTGCTTGAGACCGAGTACCGCCAGGCCTGGGAGGAGCTGGACGCGCCGCTGCGCCGCGCCGCCGGAGGCGGAACGCGGCTGGCCATCGCCTGCGGCAGGTCCGCCGGGGCCTTTTTGCGGCAGATGCTGCGCGACTATCCGGTGGCCGGGGCGGACGTGGCGGTCTACCCGCTGGAGAACACGTTCTTCGGCCCCACCGTCACCGTGTCCGGCCTGATCACCGGCGGCGACCTGGCGGCGCAGATGGCCGGCGTGGACTGCGCGGCCATACTGATCACCGAGGTCATGCTCCGCGACGGCGCGCTGTTTTTGGACGACATGACCCTGGACGAGGTCACGCGCCGCCTGGGCAAGCCCGTCATTCCGGTGGGCCGGCGCGGAGAGGACCTGCTGAACACGATACTGGAACAGAGAAAGAAATCCTGATTCATATTCGTTTGATGTTGGAGGATTAAGCTATGACCAAGCCCCTCGTCGCCATCGTCGGCCGGCCCAACGTGGGCAAGTCCACCTTCTTCAACCAGATGGTGGGCCGGCGCATCGCCATCGTGGAGGACACCCCGGGCGTCACCCGCGACCGCGTATACGCCGACTGCGAATGGCAAAACTATCAGTTCACGCTGATCGACACCGGCGGCATCGACCCGAACAGCGACGACCCGCTGCTGTCCCAGATGCGCCGCCAGGCGGAGATCGCCATCGAGACCTGCGACGTGATCCTGTTCTTCGTGGACGGCAAGGCCGGCATGACCGCCGACGACGAGGACGTGGCCGACCTGCTGCGCAAGAGCGGCAAGCCGGTGATGCTGGTGGTCAACAAGATCGACAACGTCAAGGCCATGGACAACGTCTACGAGTTCTACAACCTGGGCATCGGCGACCCCATCGGCGTGAGCAGCGTGAACCTTCTGAACTTCGGCGACCTGCTGGAGGCGCTGTGCGCGCACTTCCCCGACCCGGACGGGGAGCAAGAGGACGCGGGGGCCATACAGATCGCCGTGGTGGGCAAGCCCAACGTGGGCAAGTCCAGCCTGGTGAACCGCATACTGGGCGAGGACCGGGTGATGGTGTCCGACATCGCGGGCACCACCCGCGACGCCATCGACACCCGCTTCACCGACGACGGGCAGGACTTCGTGATCATCGACACCGCCGGCATACGGCGCAAGCGGGCCATCGAGTATCAGTCGCTGGAGCGCTTCTCCATCGTGCGGGCGCTGGCCGCCATCGACCGGTGCGACGTGGCGCTGATGCTGATCGACGCCACCCAGGGCGTCACCGAGCAGGACAGCAAGATCGCCGGCTATGTGGATGAAAAGGGCAAGGCCGCGGTGATCGTCATCAACAAGTGGGACGCCGTGGAGAAGGACACCAAGACCATGGACAAGTTCGTCAAGGAGGTTCGGGAGAACCTGAAGTTCATGGCCTACGCGCCGATACTGTTCATCTCCGCGCTGACGGGCCAGCGGGTGAACAAGGTGCTGGACGCCGTGCGCGCCGCCCACGCCGAGGCCACCCGGCGGGTGACCACGGGGCTTCTGAACGACATACTGGCCGACGCCCAGGCGGCGCTGCAGCCCCCGGCCACGTCGGGCCGAAGGCTGCGGATCTACTACGCCACCCAGCAGGCCGTGCAGCCGCCCACCTTCGTGATGTTCGTCAACGACCAGAACCTGATGCACTTCTCCTACGAGCGCTATCTGGAGGGACAGTTCCGCAAGGCCTTCGGCTTCGAGGGCACGCCCTTGAAGTTCATACTGAGGGAGCGGAAGAAGAAAGAGGAATAAGCGATGGTTATCAAGTGTATATTGGCCGCCGTCATCGGCTATCTTCTCGGCAACATCCCCTCGGGGGTGATGATCGCCAAGGTCTACGGCATCGCCGACATCCGCAAGCACGGCAGCGGCAACACCGGCACCACCAACGTGCTGCGCACGCTGGGCTGGCTGCCCAGCGTATTGACGCTGGTGAGCGACTGCCTGAAGGGCTACGTCGCCTGCCTGATGGGAAAGGCGCTGTGCGGTGACCCCGGCATGCTGCTGGCCGGCCTCGGCGCGATACTGGGCCACGACTTCCCGGTGTTCATGGGCTTCAAGGGCGGCAAGGGCATCGCCACGTCGCTGGGCCTGATCATCGCCATCAACCCGTGGCTGGCGCTGGCGCTGCTGGTGGTGCAGATCGCGGCCGTGGCGCTGACCCGCTACATGTCCGTCGCCTCGCTGATCACCACCGTGGCCTTCCCCATCGTCACGGCCATACTGTGCCGGGGCCGGGACAACTACGGCCTGTTCCTGGGCACGGCCTGCATCGCCTCGGCGCTGTCGCTGTTCGGCCACCGGAGCAACATCCAGCGGCTGATCCGCGGCGAGGAAAACCGGCTGGACTTCAAGAAGATCTCCGAGGTGTCCAGGAAGGTCATGGAAAAGATGAAGAAGGGAAAGCCGGATAAGCATGCGTAACTATGTTGATGAAGAAAACCTGTACGGCAAAGACGGCTTGGCAGACGGCGTCATCACCGAGCCCTTCAACCCCAAGGATGTTGACATCGTGTCTCTGCCCATGGCAATCAGCAATATTCTGGATCGTCTGCGCTACAATGACATCATTCTGGAACCGGATTTTCAGCGCCGTCCCAATCTTTGGGACGATCAGAAGCAGAGTCGGCTGATCGAGTCCCTCATCATACGGATTCCGCTGCCTTCCTTTTATTTCGACTACGATGAAGAGGATCGTTATATCGTGGTTGACGGCCTCCAACGCCTCTGGACGCTGTACCGCTTTGTGGTACTGGACAAAAACGATCCGAACCGGCTGCGCCTGAAGGGATTAGAATACCTCCCGGAATTCAATGGTCTACGTTTTGAAGAGCTTCCTGTATCCATTCAAAGGCGCATTCGAGAACAGACCATCGTTGCATATTTGATTCGTCCCGGTACGCCGGAAGCGGTACGAAACAGCATCTTTACAAGAATCAACACGGGCGGACTGCAACTGGAGCCCGCCGAGATCAAGAACTCCGTTTACAGAGGTCAAGCCGCAGAATTACTGAAAAGTCTCGCGCACTCTGAGGCATTTGTTCAGGCGACCAATCACAAAGTCAACCCCCAGCGAATGCTGGATTGCGAATTCGTCAACCGATTCCTCGCATTCTATGTGCTCGGCACAGATAATTATCGGGATAACCTGGAGGACTATCTGAACAAGGTACTACTGGCGCTGAAGAAAGCGCCAAAGGAAGAGCTTGCGCATTACAAGGAGATTTTTCTGAAGACAATGCGGCTCTGCCGGGATGTCTTTGGGGAGATCGCGTTCAGAAAGAAGAACAAAGACGGTCGTTTTGGCAAGATCAACAAGCCCCTGTTTGAGTGCGTATCCCTCTGCACGTCAACCCTGTCGGATTTGGAGGCCGAGCGTCTGCTTCATAATCGGGACCGCTTTCTGAAAGACTATAACCGGCTATTGGAGGACGAGTCCTTTGTCGATTCCATCACAAACGGCACGGCACAGCTGGTCAATATAAAAAAGCGCAATCACGCCATGACCCAATTGATTCAAGGAGTTCTGTAAAATGCTTAAGTATCTTCAGGTTGAAAACTTCAAGTCTCTGCGAAGCGTTGGCCTGCCCCTTGAACGGCTGAATCTCTTGTTCGGCTTCAATGGTATGGGCAAGTCCTCCGTAATCCAGTCATTGCTGATGCTGCGACAGAGCTTCTGGCAAAGTCAGAAGGTCTCCCTCGATCGGCTCCACACCAACGGGGCCTTGATCAACCTGGGCACCTGCAAAGATGTGTTCTGTCAGAGCGCAGAAGAGAATTATTTGCGCTTTGTACTGTGCTTTTCGGGCGACCGCAGGCAGGACCTCCGCTTTTTGTGTGACTCCGAATGCTTTAATCAGGACGTGATTCCCCTGCAACCGAGCCCGGATGCTTCCATACCGGACATCCTATGGGACGAAGCCCTGTATCAGGGCCGTTTCTCCTATCTCGGGGCCGAGCATATCGGGCCAAGAGAGGGTTACAGCACCCGGTCATGGCAGAGCAGCAACATCAATCCGCTGGGAAACATCGGGCAATACGCCGTACCCTTCTTGGCCGTCAATGGAAACCACGTCAAAGTACCCGACAGCCTGTGCCTGGACAGCGGAAAAACAAACCGTCTGTTTGATCAGGTTTCCGCATGGATGGCAAGGGTATCCCCCGGCGTCAAGATTCTCGCCAGTCTCGAGCCCTATGAAGAGATGGCGAAGCTGAACATCTCCTATATTGGACAGCGCCTGGAGACCGACGCTTTCACGCCGGTCAACGTGGGTTTCGGTATACCGTATGTACTGCCCACGATCATCAGTCTTTTGATATCCGACGCCAGCAGTCTGCTGATGCTCGAGAATCCTGAATCTCACCTTCACCCCAAGGGACAGACGATGATCGCCGAGCTGATCGCGCGGGCGGCTTCCAACGGCGCGCAGATATTCTGCGAATCTCACAGCGACCATGTCATCAACGGTGTGCGCTTGGCTGTAAAAAACAAGCTGCTGCCTCACAGTGATGTGTCCGTTCATTATTTTGACAAGAACAGCAACCAGGAAACCGTCGTCACAGACATTGCTGTCGACAGGAACGGAAATCTCAGCGATTATCCGACAGGGCTTTTGGATGAATGGGGCAATCTGATGGCACAACTGGTTTAAAGGGGCGTCTTTTCATTGGAGCTATACTTTAACGAGCTTTCCCTCTCGATAGAGGGAAGCATGGAGTACATCGATATGCAAAACCTGGCAGCGCTCTACCGGGAAGCAGGTCCTTTGGGCATACGCACCTGCCGTATACATCCCAATGATTTTGTTACGCTGCTCAGTGCTGTACAGTCAATCCCAGGCGTCAATGCGAACCTGATGAATTTTCTGTATGCCTTTTTCAAATCCCCTTACGAAAGTGACGCGGTCGATGCCAGGCAGGACGCCTATCTCTGCTACGAATGGCATTTGGGGGATAGAAAGTGCTACGGATTGTCCTTGGCATACATCATGCAGTCTCTCGGTGTGAGCATCTCACAACCTGAGTGGCGTCATACAATGCTCCGAATCAAAAGAGACAATGATGAACTGGAGGTTCACAACGCGTTTGACGGGCCAAGTCTGATTGAGCAGCGCGATTGGATAGAATGTCAGCAGCCGCCTTCACTCAGGCAATCCGCTCTACTGCCCACGCTGAAATCAATCAACCTGCGGGACGATCACGGCAAGGATAAGCTCACTGCCTTCTGCAAACGAATTGTTCAGAGCCCTTATGTGCTGGGAGTCATCAACTCACTGCCCTTCAACTCCCACGAAAGGAAGTTCATCCACGATGTCCATTCCGACGGAAGGGTTGAAATCGTCTTGCCCTGGACCGACCAGGGACTCGGCATTGTCATTCAGACGACAGGGCAAAACATGCGGGAAACCGAAGCCATCGCCGAAATACTGAAAACCACCTATTGTCAACTGTAGCGTCTTCAAACGCTAAGGAAATAGAAAGGAAGTCGATCCCCATGAGCAAGAAGTACCTGATCGGCCTGGACGTGGGCACGTCCGGCGCGAAGTGCATCATCGCCGACAGCGAGGGCACCGTCGTCGCCTCCTCCACCCAGGAGTACCCGCTGTACACCCCGAAGCCCGGCTGGGCGGAGCAGGACCCCAAGGACTGGTGGGACGCCGTGGTGCGCGGCCTGAAGGCCATACTGGAGAAGAGCAAGGTGAACCCCGCCGACATCGCCGGCGTCAGCTATTCCGGCCAGATGCACGGCCTGGTGGCGCTGGACGAGCGCTGCGAGGTCATTCGCCCCTCGATACTGTGGTGCGACCAGCGCACCCAGGCCCAGTGCGACTGGATCACCGAGAAGGCCGGTGGCCTGGAGGGCCTGCTGGGCTACACCAACAACCGCATGCTCACCGGCTACACCGGCGGCAAGATACTGTGGCTGCGGGACGAGGAGCCGGAGAACTTCAAGCGCATGAAGCTGTTCGTGTGCCCGAAGGATTACATCCGCTTCAGGATGACCGGCAAGCTGGGCATGGACGTATCCGAGGCCTCCGGCACCGGCTTCTTCGACACGAAGAACCGCCGCTGGTCCGACGAGCTGATCGCCATCGCCGGCCTGGACAAGGCCATCTTCCCCGAGGCCTTTGAGTCCACCGAGCTGGCGGGCACGGTCACCAAGGAATGCGCGCAGGAGACCGGCCTGCCCGAGGGCCTGAACTGCTACTACGGCGGCGGCGACGCGGTGATCCAGACCACCGGCGCGGGCCTGGTGAAGCAGGGCATACTGGGCGTGGTGATCGGCACCTCCGGCAACGTGTCGATGGCGCTGGACCACTTCGAGCCCAACCCCAACGGCGATCTGCAGATGTTCTGCGGCAACGAGCCCGGCCTGTGGCTGGCCTTCGGCTGCACGCTGACCGCCGGCGGCGCGTACCGCTGGTACAAGGACGAGCTGTGCAAGGCCGAGGACATCCAGGCCAAGAGTGAGGGCCGGAACGTGTTCGACGTGATGGGCGACACCGCCGAGCAGTCGGTGCCCGGCGCCAACGGCGTGGTGTTCACCCCCTACCTGACCGGCGAGCGCTGCCCCTATCCGGACCCGAACGCCCGCGGCAGCTTCTACGGCCTCACCCTGGGCACCAAGAAGGCCGACATCACCCGCAGCGTGATGGAGGGCGTCACCTACTCACTCAAACAGCTGGTGGACATCTTCGGCGGCTTCGCGAAGAATGAGAAGGTCTACGCCTCCGGCGGCGGCAGCGTCAGCGCGCTGTGGCGGCAGATGCAGGCCGACATATTCGACCTGCCGGTGTACACCATGTCCGCCGCCAGCGAGGGCGGCGCCTACGGCGCGGTGATGGTCGCCGGCGTCGGCGCGGGCATCTGGAAGAACCTGAGCGAGGCCGTGAAGGTCATCAAGGCCGAAACCGAGACCCTGCCCAACCCCGCCAACCAGCCCGCCTACAACAAGACCTACCAGGTCTACGAGAAGATCTACCACGCCCTGAAGAGCGTGTACGACAAGAGCGCAGAGCTGGGGTATTGATGGATATACCGACGGGGGTTGTCGTGACACAAGGCGAAGTGTAAAAAGCGGCCCATCACGGAAACTTGTGGGATTGGAGTTCCCCCTCTCCGCCCTGCGGGCACCTCTTCCGGGGGCCTACCGGCCCGGCCTCGCTGAAAACAGTCCACTGG
>CACYTF010000019.1 GCA_902777335.1 uncultured Eubacteriales bacterium | reverse complement strand
CTTCACCGCGAAGCTGGCCGGCACCGAGCGCGGCATCACCGAGCCCACCCCCACCTTCTCCGCCTGCTTCGGCCAGGCCTTCCTGGAGCTGCATCCCACGAAGTACGCCGAGGAGCTGGTCAAGCGCATGGAGATGAGCGGCGCGAAGGCCTACCTGGTGAACACCGGCTGGAACGGCACCGGCAAGCGTATCTCGATCAAGGACACCCGCGGCATCATCGACGCCATCCTGGGCGGCGCGATCCTGAAGGCGCCCACCAAGAAGATCCCCTACTTCAACTTCGAGGTGCCCACCGAGCTCGAGGGCGTTGACACCGGCATCCTGGATCCCCGCGATACCTACGCCAACCCCGCCGAGTGGGACGAGAAGGCCAAGGACCTGGCCGGCCGCTTCATCAAGAACTTCGTCAAGTACGAGAGCAACGAAGCCGGCAAGGCGCTGGTCGCCGCCGGCCCGCAGCTGTAAGGCAAAAACAATCGACAAAAGGGACTGCCCCATATCGGTTTCGCAGAAGCCGATATGGGGCAGTCCCTTTTGTCTGATTCTAAGGAATGATCATATCCTGTCACTGACGCCGCCCAGGATGCTCTCGGGCGTCTCGTCCACCTTGTCGCCCACCATCTGCAGCGCCCGGAAGATCTCCTGCATCTTGTAGTCGGTCTCGGTGATGATGTCGGCGCAGGCGCGCAGCTCGTCCACGATGCCCTGGGGCACCTCGTCGGTGGCCTTGTAGCGTATGCCATGCTCCAGGGTGGCCCAAAAGTCCATCGCCACGGTGCGGATCTGGATCTCCACCGGTATGTACAGCTTGCCCCGGGAGATGTAGACCGGCACGTCCACCACGATGTGCAGGCTGCGGTAGCCGTTGGGCTTGGGGTTCTTGATGTAGTTCTTCTCCAGGATCAGCGATATGTCGTCCTGGGCCAGCAGCAGGTCGGCCAGCTTGTAGATGTCGTCCACATAGCGGCAGACCACCCGCACGCCGGCGATGTCGTGCAGCGTCTTCTTCGCGCAGGATATCGATATGGGATAGCCCATGCTGTGCAGCTTCTTGACGATGCTGGGCAGCGACTTCACGCGGCTCTCGATGTGGTGGATCGGGTTGTGCATGTGCTTGAAGGAAAACTCGCTGTCCAGCGTCTGCAGCCGGGCGTTGATCTCGCGGATCGCCGCCTCGTACACGCCCTGGATCTGCGCGTACTCCCGGCGCAGTTCCTCCATCGTATAGTTCAGGCCGACGTTCACGGGTCGAAGCTCGCTGTTGACCCGCGCCGGCTTGGGCTTGTTCCGTTCCATAGGCGCCTCCCTAACGGTTTAAACTCCACTCTTGAGCACATCCCACGGCGTCAGCATCGCCAGTATGTCGGCCCGGGGCGTGCCGTCCTCGGTGATGAACACCACGGAAAGGCGGCTGTTGCGCTCGCGGGGCGCGTCAAAGGCCGCGCGAACGGTATTCAGCGTGGCGTTTTTGTCCAGGAAGATGTACTTCTCGTTGCGGTCCTCGGAGATGTTCAGCGCTTCCTTCAAATCGCCCACGCGCAGATCGTCGCTGAGGCGGTCAAAGCCCAGCTCGTCCACCAGGTGCATCAGGCTCGACGCGCTGAACACGCCCACGAAGCCGTTGCGATTGCGCACCGGCACATGGGAATAGCCCATGCGCAGCATGTGCCGGATGACGCCAAGCGCCGAATCGTTGGGGTGCGCGAACAGGATCCTGTCGCCGGGCGTGCCGAATTCCACGGCCAGCCGCGGCCTGCGCACGTATTCCACGATGGCGTCCAGCAGGCGCACCACCGCCTCGGAGGGCTCCACCACGGCCTGCCCGGTGCCGTCCACGTTGTGGGACAGCAGGTTTCGGATGTCCCGGCACATGTCCAGGTCCGCGCGGTACGGCAGGCTGTCCGCGTCGTGGAGGTACTCCATGACCACGCTGCCCGACGCCAGCTTCTTGCCCGCGTAGCGCTTCTCCAGCAATCCCTCCAGCACGCGATACTGCCTCAGAAAGGCCTCGGAGGGCCGCTCTGCGTTGCCTTCCATGCCGTCACTTCCTTTAATATCATCATAACATATTCAGTAGAATATGTCAATCTCATCGTTCAAATTGAACGCATTTAGCCACAATTTTCACTCAGCGCGTCGCAGACGCGGCACAGCTCCGTTAGCGTCAGCTGCTCGCCGCGGACCTTGGCGTCCAGGCCCGCCGCCTCCAGCACCGAAAGGACCCGCGCCTGGTCGACGCCGAAGGCCGCCTTCAGGTTGTTGGACAGCGTCTTTCGGCGCATGGCAAACGCCGCGCGAATCAGGCGACGGTACAGCTTCGGGTCGGCGGGGCGCACCGGCGGCTCCTGATAGCGGTTCAGCCGGATGAAGCAGCTGGTCACGTGGGGCGGCGGGTCAAAGGCCTCCGGGCCCACCTCCGTCAGCACCTCGGCCTCCCCGTACCAGCGCAGCTCCGCCGCCAGGGCGCACCACTGCTTGTCGCCGGGCTCGGACATGATCCGCTCCGCGGCCTCCTTCTGCACCATGATGGTCACGCTCTCGGGCGGGCACTCGGCCCCGGTCAGCTTCAGCAGTATGTCCGCGGTGATGTAGTACGGCAGGTTCGCCACCACGCGGTACGGCGCGCCGCCGAAGGCCTCGCTGGTCAGCGCCTTCAGGTCCGCCTTCATGGCGTCCTGGAACACCACGCGGGCGTTGTCCCGGCCCTGCAGCACCTCGGTAAGCACCGGCTCCAGGCCCCGGTCCAGCTCCAGCGCCAGCACCCGGGCGGCGCGACGGGCCATCAGGCACGTCATGACGCCCGCGCCCGGGCCGATCTCCAGCACGTTGTCGGTCGGCTTCAGCGCTGCCGCGTCCAGCAGCCGCCCGATCATATCCTCCGACAGCAGGAAGTTCTGGCCCAGGCTGTGGCTCTTGTGAAAGCGGTATTTCTCCAGCGCCACACGGGCGCGAAGCTCCGCCGAGGGATTGGTGTATTCGCTCATGGCCGCCTCCATAAAAGCAGCCCGCGTGCCTTGGCGTCTCTGCCCTTGCGCACGCGGGCTTCCATTGTATATCCGATTCGTTACTTGGTGCCGAACAGCCTGTCGCCGGCGTCGCCCAGGCCGGGCACGATGTACTTGTTCTCGTTCAGGTGATCGTCGATCGCGGCGATGTAGATGTCCACGTCCGGGTGCGCCTCCTGCACGGCGGCGACGCCCTCGGGGCAGCCCACCAGGCACATCAGCGTGATGGACTTGCAGCCGCGCTTCTTGATGAAGTCGATGGCCGCGTTGGAGGAACCGCCGGTGGCCAGCATCGGGTCCACGACGATCAGGTCGCGCTCGGCCACGTCGTAGGGCAGCTTGCAGTAGTATTCCACCGGCAGATGGGTCTCCGGATCCCGATACAGGCCGATGTGGCCGACCTTCGCGGTGGGGATCAGGTTCAGCATGCCGTTGACCATGCCCAGGCCCGCGCGCAGGATCGGCACGATGCCCAGCTTCTTGCCGGCGATGACCTTGCTGGTGCACTTGGCGACCGGGGTTTCGATCTCGACTTCCTGCATCGGAAGATCGCGCGTGACCTCATAGCCCATCAGCATCGTGATCTCCTCCAGCAGCTGGCGGAAATCCTTGTTGCCGCACTCCTTGTCGCGCATCAGCGTCAGCTTATGCTGTACGAGGGGATGATCTACCACGACGACTTTGCTCATGTAATTGCCCTCCCACATTCAGTCTCTGACTATTATAAACGATTTTCCCGACGATGGCAATATCAAATTCGGCGTTTGGCTGCGCATTATGCGTATTCCTTCGACGGGTGCACGATGGCGCGGCCGGTCTGCTCGTCAAATCCCTCAAGTATGAGCAGCGAGCGCACGCCCTCCACGCGCTTGGCCTCGGGCTTGGCGGTGGCGATCATCACGCCCACGCCCACCACCTCGGCCAGGAACTCCTTCATCAGGTCCACCATGCCCTGCAGCGTGCCGCCGCCCTTCATGAAGTCGTCGATGATCAGCGCGCGCTGGCCGGGCTTCACGGCCCGGCGCGTGAGCGCCATGGTCTCGATGCGGTCGCTGCCGCCGCCGGCGATGTAGTTGATCTTCACGGCGCTGCCCTCGTAGGCGCGGCTGTCCCTGCGGGCGATCACCAGCGGCACGTCCAGCATGCGCGCCGTCATCAGCGCCACCGGTATGCCCTTGGTCTCCATCGTGAGCACCAGGTGGGGCTGCTTGTCATAGTACGAAGCGGCGAGGATCTGACCCATCTTCTGCACCACGTCGCTCTCGGCGCTGATGTCGGAGGTATACAGGAAGCCGCCGGGCAGCATGCGCCCCGGCTCCATGAGCCGCTGGGCAACATCATTCAGCGCCTGCCGAACCTTCGCGGGGCTTGGGATCGCGCGGTAGCGCACGCCGCCCGCCGCGCCGGCCACCGTCTCCACGCGGCCCAGGTCAAAGCGCTCGAAGGAGGCGCTGACCAGGTCGATGTCTTCGCTGATCGTCGACTTCGCGGCGCCGAACAGCTCACAGAACTCGTTGAGCGTATGGATGCGGTTGGGAGAATCCAACAGTATGCGGGTCAACGCCCCAAGGCGTTCATTGCGCTTGATCTTTTCCATGGACGCGGCCTCAATTCCGAATTATTTTTCGATTTGTTCCATTATAATTCGGAAATGTTAGATTTTCACCCGGTTTGTGCTAATTCGAGAAAATTGCCGAAACTTTTAACTTTCATTTCCTTCAGCGCCGAAGGATGGGCTTGCAGGATGTTCGTTTTTGAATTATAATAATATGAAGCGGATGGTTTTATCATCCGCGGCAGAAATGGGAGGAAAACCATGGTCGCCAATATATTCGAATACAGGGGCAAGCGCGCCCACTTCATAGGCATCGGCGGAAGCTCGATGTCCGGCCTGGCCGGCTATCTGCACGACACCGGCTACACCGTCACCGGCTCGGACCGCACCGGCTCCCACAAGACCGAGCACCTGCAGCAGCGGGGCATACCCGTATTCATCGGCCACGACGCGGCCAATGTGCGCGGCGCGGACGTCGTCATCTACTCCGCCGCCATCGCTTCGGACAACCCGGAGCGACGGGAGGCGGAGCGCCTGGGCATTCCCCAGATCGAGCGCTGCGATTTGATCGGCCAATTGATGGAGGGCCACGACTTCGCCGTGGGCGTCAGCGGCACCCACGGCAAGACCACCACCACCTCGATGCTGGCCCAGGCCTTCGTTCAGGCGGGGGCGGACCCCACCATCCACATCGGCGGCGAGCTGGACTTCATCGGCGGCTCCACCCGCGTCGGCCGCAGCCAGGACTTCATCTGCGAGGCCTGCGAGTACAACCACAGCTTCTTGCACTTCAAGCCCACCGTGGCCATCGTGCTGAACATCGACGAGGATCACCTGGACTGCTACCGCGACATCGACGACATCGAGGCCGCCTTCGCGCAGTTCGTGGCCCTGGTGCCCAAGAGCGGCTGGTGCGTGGCCTGGGGCGACGACCCCCGGGCGCTGCGGGTGTGCGAAAACGCCGCCTGCAACCACCTGACCTACGGCCTGGGCGAGGGCTGCATGCTGCGCCCGGAGAACCTGCGCTACGACGCCCTGGGCCGCGCCTCGTTCACCGCGGTGATCGGCGGCGAGGCGCTGGGCGACTTCCGGCTGAACGTGCCCAGCGAGGCCAACATGCTGGACGCGCTGGCCGTCATCGGCACGGCGTGGATCCGCGGGTTGGACATGGCCCGCGTCGTCGAGGCCCTGGGCAGCTTCGTCGGCGCGCACCGGCGCTTTGAGCTCACCAGCGTGACCGACGGCGTGCGCTGCTACACCGACTACGGCCACAACCCCGCCGAGATCAAAAACGCGCTGAAGATCGCGTCGCTGCAGCCCCACGGCACCCTGTGGTCGGTGTGGCAGCCCCACACCTATTCCCGCACCAAGGCGCTGTTCGACCAGTTCGTGGAGACCTTCGACCTGGCCGACCGCCTGCTGATCACCGACATCATGGGGGCCCGGGAGGCCGACCCCGGCGACATCCGCTCCGAAATGCTGCTGGAGCCCCTGCGCGCCCGGGGCGTGGACGTCGTGGTGACCTCCACCTTTGACGACGCGGAGGCCTTTCTGAGGGCGCACTGGCAGCCCGGCGACCTGATGGTCAGCCATGGCTGCGGCAACATCGACCTGTTGAACGAGCAGATCGCCCAGCACGGCGACACGCCCAAACCCTGACACCGCCGGGAGGATACACCGTTGAAGAGAGTATTATGCGCGATACTGCTGTGCGCGCTGTGCGCCTGCGCGCTGGCGGGCTGCGGCAGCAAGCCGGAGGCCGGCGAGACCTCGCAGGAGAATAGCGCCGGCGCGCCGGGCGCCACCGAGACGCCCGTGGAGGGCGAGCACGGCGAGACCGACCAGAGCGCGGCCCTGAACGCCATGCCCACGCTTCAGCCCGTGGAGCGCATCGAGGGCGACGGCGCGCAGTCCGACGACTACTTCAGCGTGGACGCGCTGACCCAGACGCCGTCGGAATTCCAGACCTATGACGAATCCGCCCTGCCCCGGCCCCAGACCGCTTCGAACGTGCTGGACGCCAGCACCTACCAGTATTCGGCGCTGGTGGACACCACGCTGGGCTTTACGTTCAACTACCCCAGCCACTGGGAGAACGTCCCCGGCGTGTTCACCGTGTGCTACCGCGAAAAAGCCGAGGAGGGCAAGTTCCCGGCCCGCGTGGCCATCTCCGCCAAGAAGCTGGTCCACTCCCCCGAGGGCACGGTGCTGGCCGACGAGCTGTCGTCCTACATGCGCATGATCTACCGCCAGTACGACCCGAAGACCTTTCAGGTGGGCACGCCCAGCGGCGACATCAATTTCCTGGGAAAACCGGGCATGTCCAACACGTATCTGGCCTACTGGGGCGACACCGAGGTCAAGGGCTTTGTCATCGGCAGGCCCGTCGGGCGCATACTGTACGTGTTCCACTTCTGCGCCTCCTACGAGGACTACACGGCGCTTGAAAACGTGATGCGCTATATGCTCAAATCGGCGGAGCTGGTGGAGAACAAATAAAACCGATCATGACAACGCGGCCCCCGCGCAATGCGATGGCCGCGTAGCTTTTTACGCTTCATTTTTTCTGGAGGGATTCCCCTCTCAGGCGCTGCGCGCCAGCTCTCCCCGTCACCGGGGCGAGCCAAGGCTGCCGCGCGAGTGCGCTCACCTCGAACCTCACAGTCCCGTCACCGGGGCGAGCCAAGGTTGCCGCGCGGGTGCGTAAGCCTTGAACTCTCTACTATCCCCCTTCCCTCGCCTCCCGAGGGAGGAGAATCAGTACACGATCACCTTGGTGTTGCTGGGGCAGTGGTTGTAGATCCACTTCGCGTCGTCCACGCTCAGGCGCACGCAGCCGTGGGAGGCTCTGCTGCCCAGGTGGTTGACGGAGCTCTGGGTGACCTTGCCCTCCTTCTGGTTGTACAGCACCGAGTGGAACATGATGTCGCCCTCGATATAGTAGGCGTACTGGGCCCAGCAGTCGAACTTCTTGAAGTAGTGCCAGCGCGCGCCGGGGCCGGTCTCGGTGAAGGTGCCCTTGGGTGTCGGCGATGACTTTCTTCCGGTGGAGCACTTCATCGTGCGCACCAGGTCGGTGTACTCGTCGTTGCCGTCCGGGGCGTAGGCGTACACCCGCTGGTCCGACACGCTGACCTTCAGCACGTAGGGCTTCAGCGCCTTCTTGGCGCTCTCGTTGAACAGGGCCTTCATCGTGGCGCTGTCCGCCATGCCGGTGGCGGGAAGCCTGTGGCGCTTCTGGAAGTCCTTGACCGCCTGCTGCGTGCCGGCGCCATACTGGCCGTCGGTCACGCCGGTGTAGTACTCCAGGCACTTCAGGCGGCGCTGCAGGCGCACCACGTCGCGCCCGGTGGCGCCGGAGGCCATGTCAGATGGGATCTCCGGGAAGCTGTCGGCGTAGAAGCTGTCCAACAGCAGCGGGTCGGCGACGCCGTTGACCACCACGGTCAGCGCGCCCTCGTCCGCTGTCCCGGCGGCGGAGGCGGGCAGCGCCTCGCTCTCCATCTCGCGCATATAGGCCTGCAGGTTCTCAACGCCCGCCTTGGTGGACGCGCCGTAGCCGCCGTCCACGGCGATGGACGCGAAGCCCAGCACCCGCAGCCGCTTCTGCAGCCGCGACACCGCCTCGCCGGAGGCGCCCACGTTCAGCATGGCGTTGTCCGGCGCCACGGCCTGGCCGGAGAACAGCCGAAGCTGCGTCGCCTCGTCGGCGATGCCGGTCTGATCGAGGCCGTTGTAGTACTGGAACACCCGCACGGCGCGGGAGGTCCCGCCGCCGAACAGGCCGTCCGGCGTATCCGTGGTGTAGCCCAGGCGATTGAGCCGCGTCTGAAGGCGCGTGACCGCGCTGCCCTCGTCGCCCACGCGCAGCGCGCCGTTGCAGACCGGGAAGTCCGGGCTGTACAGGTACGCCTGCAGCAGGCTGTCCGCCACGCCGTCCACCGGCGTCACCGGCGTGGGTGCGGGCGTCGCCTCAGGCTCGGCCGCCGTCAGCGGCTCGTCCAGCACCATCGGTATGGCGTTGGGTTCCGGCGTGGGCGTGGGCTCGGGCGTGGGCGTGGGCGTGGGGTCCGGCAGCGCGTCGATCAGCGCCTGCTCCAGCTCCCGGACGTAGGTCTCCAGGTCCATCACCGCGGCCTTCGTCTTTTCGCCGTAGAAGCCGTCGGCCCTGCCGGTCAGGTAGCCCAGCTCGATGAGCTTCTCCTGCAGGCGCGCGGTGGCGTCGCCGTTCACGTCGACGGAAAGCTCCGGATACCAGGGCACGGCGGCCACGATCTGCTCCAGCTGCAGCGCCTCGCTCGCCCAGGCGGGCAGGCCCGTCTCCCCCGGCTGGGCCAGCACGCGCTGGGCGCGGTAGCCCTCGTAGATCACGTTCGCCAGCGACTCGGAATCCGCCTGCACATTCTGCACGGCGGCCAGCACCAGCGCCTTCAGCCAGTCGGTGACGGTGGCCCACTGTCCGTCCCCCATGTCGCCGTCCGTGAGCGCGAAGTTGAACGTCACGTTCAGCACGTCGCCCCTGTTGCTGACCAGGTCCTGCGAAAAGCTGCGGCGGACGATCTCTGCCCCCTCCGGCAGCATGGGATTGCAGGAGAGCGTGGTGATACTGGGGGCCTGGCTCGGGTCCATCAGCTTCAGTATATCCGCCTGCCACGGGGCGTCGGCGGCCGCGTTCTCGGCCGTGCCGCAGCCCATCGCCGAGGCGATGAGCGCCGCCAGCAGCAGCATCGAAAGTATCCATTGGATTCGCTTCATACGCATACCTCCATCGCGATGTCGCATACCATAGACGGGCACACACCGCCATTGGTTGCATCACCGCGGTGCAAAAGACGATGACAATTCATGTCTGTGATCCCACTGTATGCCAATTATTGTATCGCTTGAAGGTTGTGCCATCAACGGCCAAGTTTTGATATTCCCGGCACAGTTTTGTGGCATAAAGAACAACCCCGCAGCCGATGCGTTCGGTTGCGGGGTTGTTCAAAGCCAACGGCTATTCCTCTTTCCAGGCGAAGCTGTGGGTGATGACCTGCACATCGTCGCTGGCCACGTGCAACAGGCCCCCTGAGACCTGGGCGCGGCGGACCGTGCCGTCGGGGCTGGTCACCCGGGCCTCGCCGGTGCTCAGCGCGGCGGCGTAGTCGATGTGGTGTGGCAGTATGGCCACGTCGCCGCCGGTGGTGCGCACGACGATGCGCTGGGCGTCGTCCTCGTAGAACTTGCCCTCCGGGGTGACAACCGTCAGGTGAATCAGCGCCATGGACTATTCTCCTCTTTTCGCCTTTTCAACGGCCTCGTCGATGGTGCCGACGAACAGGAACGCGCTCTCCGGCAGGTCGTCGTGCAGGCCGTCGATGATCTCGCGGAAGCCGCGGATGGTCTCCTTCAGCGGCACATAGCGGCCCTCCATACCGGTGAACTGCTCGGCCACGTGGAACGGCTGGCTCAGGAAGCGCTGCACCTTGCGGGCGCGGGCCACGATCAACTTGTCCTCGTCGGACAGCTCGTCCATGCCCATGATGGCGATGATGTCCTGCAGGTCCTTGTAGCGCTGCAGTATGCTCTGCACCCTGCGGGCTACGTCGTAGTGATCCCTGCCCACGACCTCGGGGGTCAGTATGCGGCTGGTGGAATCCAGCGGGTCCACCGCGGGGTAGATGCCCAGCGACGCGATGCCGCGGCTCAAAACCGTGGTGGCGTCCAGGTGGGCGAACGTGGTGGCCGGGGCCGGGTCGGTCAAATCGTCCGCGGGCACGTACACCGCCTGCACCGAGGTGATGGAACCCTTCTTCGTGGAAGTGATGCGCTCCTGCAGCGCGCCCATCTCGGTGGCCAGCGTGGGCTGGTAGCCCACGGCGCTGGGCATGCGGCCCAGCAGCGCCGAAACCTCGGAGCCGGCCTGGGTGAACCTGAATATGTTGTCGATGAACAGCAGCACGTCCTGGTTCTCGCGGTCGCGGAAGTACTCGGCCATCGTCAGGCCCGACAGCGCCACGCGCATTCTGGCTCCCGGCGGCTCGTTCATCTGGCCGTAGACCAGCGCCGTCTTGTTGATGACGCCGGACTCCTGCATCTCGTTGTACAGGTCGTTGCCCTCGCGGGTGCGCTCGCCGACGCCCGAGAACACGGACAGACCGCCGTGCTGGGTGGCGATGTTGTTGATCAGCTCCATGATGATGACGGTCTTGCCGACGCCGGCGCCGCCGAACAGGCCGATCTTGCCGCCCTTGGCGTAGGGCGCGATCAGGTCGACCACCTTGATGCCGGTCTCCAGGATCTCGGTGGTGCCCTCCTGCTCGTCATAGGCGGGGGCAGGGCGATGGATGGGCCAGCGCTCCTCGGCCTCGGGGGCGGGCTTGTTGTCCACGGGCTCGCCCAGCAGGTTGAACACCCTGCCCAGGCAGCAGTTGCCCACGGGCACGCTGATCGGCGCGCCGGTGTTCACGGCCTCGACGCCGCGGCGCAGGCCGTCGGTCGACGACATGGCGATGCAGCGCACCACGTTGTCGCCGATGTGCTGGGCGACCTCGGCGGTCACCTTGCGATCGCCGTTCTGAACCTCGATGGCCGAGAGCAGGTTGGGCAGCTCGCCGTCCGCGAAGCGGATGTCCAGCACCGGGCCGATGACCTGCACGACGGTTCCGACATTATGCTTTTCCATGCGATCTTCTCCCTGATATTACTTTGAATCCCGCAGCCCCCGGGGGCGACAGGCTTATACCGTTTGTCAGTGCTCCGCGCCGGCGACGATCTCCGTAAGCTCCTGGGTGATGGAGCTCTGGCGCGCGCGGTTGTAGCGCAGGCTGAGGTCCTCGATCATCTCGCTGGCGTTCTTGGTGGCCGAATCCATGGCCACGCGGCGGGCCGCCTGCTCGCTGGCGAAGGAATCGCACGCGGCGGCGTAGATGAGGCCGGCCAGGTACTGGGGCAGAAAGCCCTTCAGCAGCGTGTCGGCGTCCGGCTCGCACAGCATCTGGCGGCTGGTGCGCTCCGGCGCGTCGTGGGTGTCCAGCGGCAGAAGCGGCTTCAGCTTGGTCTTCTGCGTGAGTACCGACACGAACGAGGTGTAGGCCAGCACGACCTCGTCGTACTCCCCCGCGTCGTAGCTGTCCAGCACCCGCTGGGCGATTTCGGCGCAAGCCTCCAGCGTCAGCCCCTCGACCTTATCCACCTCGGTGATGATCTTCACGCCCTTGCGGTTGTAGTATTCCCGCGCCTTGCGGCCGATGGGAATCACGCAGCAGTTGGCGTCGCGGCTGTCCCACTCGATGCGCTTGAACATGTTGGCGTTGTAGCTGCCCGCGAGCCCGCGGTCGCCCGCCAGCACGATGTAGCAGCGGTGCTTCACCTCGCGCGGGATCACGTACTGGCTCTCGGCGCCGGTGTTGTGCAGCGCGATGTCCCATACGGCGCGGCGGGCCACCTTCATGTAGGGCCGGCTCGCCTCCATGCGTGCGCGGGCGCCCCTCAGCTTGGACGAGGCCACCAGCTGCATGGCCTTGGTGATCTGCATCGTGCTTTCCACGCTGCGGATGCGCAGCTTGATGTCCTTCATCGATGCGCCGGCCATGGTATCACTCCTTGTCCGAGTGCAGCTTCAGGAAGTCCTCCGTGAAGGACTGTATGGCACCCTTCAGCTGTGCCTCGGATTCCTTGCTCAGATCGCCGGTCTCGCGGATGGTGCGCAGCAGCTTTTCGTGCTGGGCGTCCAGGCGCTCGTACAGGCTCTTCTCGTACTCGTCGATCAGCTCCACGGCCACGTCCTTCAGGTAGTCGTGCACCACCGCGTAGAGTATGCACACCTGGTGCTCCACCGTCACCGGCGCGTTGTGGTTCTGCTTCAGCACGGCCACGATGCGCTCGCCCTGGCCCAGGCGGGCCTTGGTGTCGGCGTCCAGGTCGGAGCCGAACTGGGCAAAGCTCTGCAGCTCGCGGTACTGGCTGTACAGCAGCTTCAGCGTGCCGGAGACCTTCTTCATGGCCTTGATCTGGGCGTTGCCGCCCACGCGGGAAACGGAGATGCCCGGGTTCACGGCGGGCATGATGCCCGAGTGGAACAGCTCGGTCTCCAGGAAGATCTGGCCGTCGGTGATGGAAATGACGTTGGTGGGGATGTAGGCGGACACGTCGCCGGCCTGGGTCTCGATGATGGGCAGCGCCGTGATGGAGCCGCCGCCGTACTCCGGCGCCACGCGCGCCGCGCGCTCAAGCAACCGGCTGTGCAGGTAGAACACGTCGCCCGGATAGGCCTCGCGCCCCGGCGGGCGGCGGATCAGAAGCGACAGGGCGCGGTAGGCCACCGCGTGCTTGGACAGGTCGTCGTACACGATCAGCACGTCCTTGCCCTGGGCCATGAAGTATTCGCCCATCGCGCAGCCGGAATAGGGCGCGATGTACTGCAGCGGCGCCAGCTCCGAGGCCGTGGCGGAGACCACGATGGTGTAGTCCATGGCCCCGGCGCTTGTCAGCGATTCCACCACCTGCGCGACGGTCGAGCGCTTCTGCCCGATGGCCACGTAGATGCAGATCACGTTCTGGCCCTTTTGGTTGATGATGGTGTCGGTGGCGATGGTGGTCTTGCCGGTCTGGCGGTCGCCGATGATCAGCTCGCGCTGGCCGCGGCCGATGGGGATCATGCTGTCGATGGCCTTGATGCCCGTCTGCAGCGGCACCGACACGCTCTTGCGCTCGATGATGCCCGGCGCGGGCGATTCGATGCGGCGCTCCCCGGCGGCCTTGATGGGGCCCTTGCCGTCGATGGGCTGGCCCAGCGCGTCCACGACGCGGCCGATCAGGGCCTCGCCCACCGGCACCGACACCACCTCGCAGGTGCGCTCCACCGCGTCGCCCTCCTTGATGCCGGCGTCGTCGCCCAGCAAGACGACGGCCACCGAGTTCTCCTCAAGGTTCAGGGCCATGCCGTAGGCGCCGTTGGAGAAGCGGACCAGCTCGTTGGCCATGCAGTTCTCCAGCCCCGATACCCGGGCGATGCCGTCGCCCACCAGCAAAACCGTACCGACGTCGGTTTGTACGATCTGGTTGTCGTAATGCTTGATCTGATCCTTGATGATCTTGGATATTTCCTCAGGTCTCAGCTGCATCTGCTTGCCCTCTTTTCCTGTTACAGTCCGTGTGTCAGGCTGCGCTTCAGCCTGCCAAGCCTGTCTTGAATCGTGTTGTCATAGCGCCTGCCGTCCATCTCCACGCGCACGCCGCCGATCAGCGCCGGGTCCACCGTGCAGTTCAGCACCACGTTCCTGCCGGAGATCTCGCACAGGCGGGCGCGCAGGGCCGCCCGATCCGCGTCGGAAAGCGGCACCGCGCTGATCGCCCGGGCCTCGACGATGCCGTAATCGTCGTTGTAGCGCTCATGGAACCATTCGCGGCACATCAGGAACGCGTCGAAGTGCTCCTTTTGCACCAGCAGCTTCATGAAGTTCACCACATAGGGGTGCGCCTGGCCGCCGAAGGTGTCGTCCACGATCTGAAGGCGCGTCTGGCGCTCCACCGCGCGCGAGCACAATAGCCGGATGAACTCCGGCTGCTGCTTCAGCAGCTCCGCGATCTGGCCGAGCTCCTTTTCAAGCCGGGGGCGCAGGTCTTCGTCCCGCGCCAGCTCGTACAGGCCCTCGCCATACTCTCTGGCCAGCCCCGTCACGACGCGTCACCTGCGCTTTTGATGAACTCTTCCACCAGCTGGCGATGGTCTTCGGCGTTGATCTCGCGCTCCACCATGCGGCCCGCGATGTCCGCGGCCATGCCGGAAATCTCGCCCATCAGCTCGGAATAGGCCTTGCGCTTCTCCTGCTCGATCTCGCTCTCGGCCTTCTGCTTCATGTGGGCGGCCTCGGCCTGGGCCTCCTTCACGATGGCGTCGCCCCGGTTCTGGGCGGTGTCCACCGCGTTGCGCACCAGCCGGTCGGCCTCCTCTCGGGCGCCCGACATCCGCTCGGTGTAGGTCTGCTTCAGCTGGGCGGCCTCGTCGCGGTCCTTGCCGGCGGCGTCATAGATGCCGTCGATCTCCTTCTGCCGCGCGTCCAGCACCGCCATCACGCGCTTCCAGAGGAACTTTCTCACCAGCAGAAACAGTATCAGCAGGTTGCAGATCTGGAAGATGATGGTCCAGGCGTCTATCGAGATAAACTCCAATGTTTTCACTTTGCTTCCTCCCGGAAAGGTTTTCCTGCGCGAAGGATTACAGCTTGCCGATGAAGGGGTTGGCGAACATCAGCAGCAGCGCTACGATGAAGCCGTAGATACCGGTGGTCTCCGCCACGGCGCAGCCCAGCAGCATGGTGGATTGAACGGTGCCCTTGCACTCGGGCTGGCGGCCGATGGCTTCGCAGGCCTTGCCGACGGCGTAGCCTTCGCCGATACCGGGGCCGATACCGGCGATCATGGCCAGGCCTGCGCCGATTGCGGAAGAACCCATGACGATTGCTTTGGTCCACAGTTGCTCATTCATTGAAATAACCTCCCAAGATCATGATACTTGATGCTATGCTCAATCCTCCGCAGCCGAGCTGATGTTCATCATCATCAGCATGCAGAAGATAAACGCCTGAAGCAGACTGGAGAAGATGTCAAAATAGATCGAGAACACCGCCGGAATGCCCACCTGGAGCAGCGGTATCGGGCCGAAGATCTGCCCGAGCACGCCGGGCAGCTTCGAGAATATCGCATAGGAGAGGTTCGCCAGCGCCCAGCGCAGAAGGCCCATGATCACCGTGCCCGAGGCGATATTGCCGAAGTGACGGAAGGCCATGGACATGGGCGTGGCGATCTCGGAGATGATGTTGAAGGGCAGCAGCACCGGTATCGGCTGGAAGTAGCCCTTGATGTAGCCCAGCGGGCCGCCAGCGCGGAACTTGTTGTAGGTGATGAGGGCGAACACCAGAAGCGCCCAGCCCAGCAGCGTGTTCAGATCGGAGGTGGGCGCGTACATGCCCACCATGCCCGACAGCGAGCCCAGCGCGGACAGGCCCATCACCGACGCGATCAGCGGCGCGTAGCCCACCCGCAGGAAGCGTTCGCCCATGTTCTCGCCCACCATCGCGTTCACCTTTTTGACGATGAACTCCGCGACGACCTGCCTTTTAGTGCGGCAGTGCACCTGCATGCCGTGGGTCAAAAACAGGCACAGCCCGACGATGACCGCCATGACGATCCAAGTATTCACCAGCGTCTCGGTGATGTTGATCGTACTGCCGAACAGATGGATCTCAAGGAATACCTTTGCGCCGGTTACGGTAAACTCATGGCTCAAAGCTGTTCACTTCCTTCGGAGGCAGGGGCCTTCTTCGCCTCTGCAAATTGCATAACCCGTATGACGAGGCTCGGGAAAAACGCGGCAAGTATCGTGGCAAGCGGGTCAAAGTGAAGCACCGCGATGCCCAGCACCAGCAGCAGAAACAGCGCGATCATGCGCAGGTTGTAGGACACGCGCATGCGGTTTCGCATCTGTATCGTCATTTCGGTGATCTCCTGCTCGGTGCGCTGCTTTTCCGCCATGCGCTCGGCGACGCTGTTCACCATCAGGCCCATCACGAAAAAGTTGGCGACGCCCAGAACGCCTGCGTACACCGCGCCCAGCACGACGGGCAGCCGCAGCTTGCCGATGACGGCGTACACAATGAGCATCACAGCCACCAGCGCGAACACGCCCAGCGCCAGATGCGCCGTATGCCCCCGCAGGGTCTTGTCCGGCTTACCCATCGCTATCTCCCTATGCGCTCTACGCGCAGTACATATATACCCATACTTTGTATTTATACCGCATCGGTGCCAATTTATCAAGAGAAGATATATTAATTCTTTGCACAATACGCAAAAATGTGACGGAATTGAACAAGGGGGTGACATTCTGGAACACCCTCTTGACGGTCGCGCGGAAAAAACGATAATATTATGGAAAGGGCAGCCGTGTTCGGCGAATCCTTTTTCTCTTCGCTGCTCATGCCTATGCTGACGGTCTATCTGCTCCGCTGTACCGGCGAGGACTGGCGCAGAAACACGCTCCTGAGAATTGTCGGCGGGCTGTGGCTGGTCTATTTCGCGCTGCTGATTGTGACGCAGTTCACGACCGTCATCTACACGGTCACGCCGGACAATGACTCCCGGCGCGGAGCATGGTATCCCGTGCTGCTCATAGCGCCTGTCCTGCTGATGCTGCTGAACCTGCTGGCACTGTGGCGCAGGCGGACAAAGCTCACCCGGTCGCAGACGCTGGCGTTTGCGCTGTATCTGCTGATCCCGATGATGGAGATCATATCGCGGGACGGAGACGGCACAATCGTCACGGTGACGATTCCGGACGGTGCCACAGGACAAGCGCGCCCCGGCAGTGACGGTTAAAGGAGTTGATAACGCAAATGGATTTGCTGAAAGCGCTGAAAAAACTGTTATTGTACGCCGGAGCGGAGAAGGAGGCTTACAGCGCCCTGTCCGCCAGTATCCGCAAGGAGAACCTGGTACTGCTCAGTGTGTTCTCCCAGGTGGCGGGGATCATGTTCTTCCTGCTGTACATCGTCAGTATGCTCTCCCACGGGTTTGCCACCGTGAACAGCACAACTTACCTGACGTGCGGTTTCATTATGCTGGCGATCATGCTGTGCGTGCGCTTCATCGCACCGAAGCATCCCGCGCTTGTGACGGTGCTCGTCTATTTATTCGAGATCGTACTGTATGTGTTCAGTATCCGCATTTCCATGCTCCACGCGGATAAGCCCGCCGTGTCGGCGGTCGCCTTCCTGCTGGTGACCCCCTTGCTGTTCTATGAGCGTCCTGCCAGACTGACCGCGCTGATCGCGACGGATGTCGCGGCGTTTTGCATGATCGTTTACTTCGCCAAGCAGCCGGAGGTTGCGGAAACCGACATCTGGAATATGGTGACCTTCGGCATCGTGGCCGCAACCACAACGGTATTCATCATGGGCATCAAGATTCGCGCGCTGGTTCAGTCCAGGCAGATCGAATACATGAGCCAAACCGATTTGCTGACGGGCCTGAAAAACCGGAATTATTACGAAAAGCGGCTTCAGAACTATCCGGCAATGTGCAGATCAAATCTGATCTGCGTTTACGGCGACGTGAACAGCCTGCATGAAGTCAATAACAGTCAGGGCCATTTGGCCGGCGACTGGATGCTGCGCCAGGTTGCCGATGCGATGCAGGCGTATTTCGGAGCAGAACACACCTGCCGCATCGGCGGCGATGAGTTTGTCGCCTTTCGGATGGACACTCCGCCAGAGGAGGTGTCCGACGCCATTGAACAGATGATACAGGTTCTGGCCGGGAAGGGGTATCACGTATCCTTCGGCATGGCCGCCCGTGAGAAAAGACAGGGGCCCATTGATATGCAGGCGCTTGTCAAAGAGGCGGAAAGCACCATGTTCTCCGCCAAGCGTGAATTCTACCGCCAGCCGGAGCACAACCGGAGGTGCAGATGAACGGGGTTCTATGGGAATGAGTGGCGGTTGGGGCGCCTGTCCTGTCTGTCCATATATGCCTTGCGCAGCTCAGGTATTTCTGATATAATAAGGCCATAGATTACGAGGGGGAATTGCTCGTGCAATTCGAGTGGGACGCGGACAAGGCCGCGCTGAACCTGAAGAAGCATGGCGTGAAGTTTGAAACCGCCGCGAAGGTATTCTACGATGAATATCGCATAGAACTTTACGATGCCGAACACAGTATAGATGAAGAGCGATACAATACCATTGGCATGGTCGATAATATACTCTTTGTCGTGTACACCGAACGGAAGAACCGCATTAGACTGATCTCTGCCAGACCCGCGAACAGCAAGGAAAGGAGCTTGTACTATGATCGTTACCTATGAAATCAAAATCAACCCCAAACCTCGCAAGCCTCTGACGCCTGAAGAAATCGCGGTGATCGAGGCGAGAGCGCCCCGGGACGAAGACATCGTCTATGATGAGGATTGCCCCGAAATGACCGAGGAGCAGCTCAAACAGTTCAAGCGCGTGCATCCCCGCAAAGAGGACGCAAGCCCAAACCGAAAGCTCGGTTAACCCCTTCCAAAGCGCCTTGACCGGGCGCTTTTATGCTCCTAACTCCTACTTCCTAACTCCTCACTCAAAAGGGCGGGCGCCGCATCGGCGCCCCTACTCCCTACTCATCCTCCCAAATACGCCGCCCGCACCCGGTCGTCGGCCAGCACGTCCTTCGCGTCGCCGGAGATCGTGATCTTGCCGGTGCCCAGCACGTAGGCGCGGTTGGCCACCGAGAGGGCCATCTGGGCGTTCTGCTCCACCAGAAGGATCGTGGTGCCCGCCGCGTGCAGCTCCTTGATGATGTCGAAGATCTGCTCCACCAGGATCGGGGCCAGGCCCATCGAGGGCTCGTCCATCATCAGAAGCTTGGGCTTGCTCATCAGCGCGCGGCCCATGGCCAGCATCTGCTGCTCGCCGCCGGACAGCGTGCCCGCCACCTGCTTTTCGCGCTCCTTCAGCCTTGGAAAGCGGTTGAACACGTTTTCAAGCGCCGCGGGGATCTCCTCGTTGGGCCGCGAGAAGCCGCCCATCTCCAGGTTCTCCCGCACGGTCATCTGTTGGAACACGCGCCGCCCCTCCGGGCACAGGGCCATGCCCAGGCCGACCACCTTGCTGGCGCCGACGCCCACGATGTTCTTCCCCTCGAAGGCGATCATGCCGCTGCGGGGGCGCAGAAGCCCCGCCACCGTGTTCAGCGTGGTGGACTTGCCCGCGCCGTTCGCGCCGATCAGCGTGACGATCTCGCCCTCGAACACCTCGAAGGAGACGCCCTTGATGGCGTGGATGCTGCCGTAGTAGACGTGGATGTCGTCCACCTTCAGAAGGCTCTTGGCCTGTCTCGTCTCACTCATCGGTCAGCCCTCCTTCTTCTTGCCCAGATAGGCCTCGATCACGACCGGGTTGGCCTGTATCTCATCCGCGGTGCCCTTGGCGATGATCCTGCCGTAGTTCAGCACGCAGATGCCCTCGCAGATGCCCATGACCAGGTTCATGTCGTGCTCGATCAGCATGATGGCGATCTGGAACTTGTCGCGAATCTTGATGATGTTGCGCATCAGTTCCTCTGTCTCATGGGGGTTCATGCCCGCGGCCGGCTCGTCCAGCAGCAGAAGCGACGGGTGCGTCGCCAGCGCGCGCACGATCTCCAGCCTGCGCTGCGCGCCATAGGGCAGCGAGCCCGCGCGCACGCCGGCCAGGTCCTGCATGTCGAATATGCTTAAAAGCTCCAGCGCCTTCTCGTGCTGCTGCTTCTCCTGCTTCCAGTAGCCGGGCAGGCGGAGTATGCCGGTGAACATGCCGTACTTGACCTGGTTGTGCAGGCCGATGCGCACGTTGTCCTCCACCGTCATGTTGTCAAACAGGCGGATGTTCTGGAACGTGCGGGCGATGCCCAGCTTGTTGGCCTGCACGGTGTTCATGCCGGCGGTGTCCTTGCCGTTCAGCAGCACCGTGCCCATCGTGGGCTGGTACACCTTGGTCAGCAGGTTGAACACGGTGGTCTTGCCCGCGCCGTTGGGGCCGATCAGGCCGGCGATCTCGGTCTTGCCGATGATCAGGTTGAAGTCCTCCACGGCCTTCAGGCCGCCAAACTCGATGCCCAGGTGTCGCGCCTCCAGCACCGGCGTGCTGTACAGGTCGCGCTCCGGGATGATGCCCTGGCTGGGCGCCGGCACCATGCGGGTGTCCAGCATGCGCTTTTTCTGAGTGGTCTCGTTCATTCGTCAGCGCCTCCCCCCTGTGTCTGCGCCGCGGCGCCCTTGCGCCTGAACAGGCCGTTCACAAGCCCCCGGATCATCGGGTTGTTCGTGACCAGCATCACCAGTATCAGCACGATGGCGTACACCAGCATGCGGTAGTCGGAGAACGCGCGCAGCAGCTCCGGCAGCACGGTCAGAAGCGCCGCCGCGACGATGCTGCCCCAGATGTTGCCGATGCCGCCCAGCACCACGAACACCAGCACCAGGATCGACGTGTCGAACTTGAACTTCGACGCCGCCACGGTGGAGAAGTTCAGCCCGTACAGCGCGCCGGCCATGCCCGCCAGCACCGCGGCGGTGACGAAGGCCATCATCTTGTACTTGGTGACGTTGATGCCCATGGCCTCGGCGGCGATGCGGTTGTCGCGGGTGGCCATGATGGCGCGCCCGGACCGGCTGTTGATCAGGTTCAGCACCACGAACAGCGTGAACAGTATCAGCACGAAGCCCGCCGGGAACGTGGAGATCTTGGCCACGTCCTTGGCGCCGTTGGGGCCGTTCAGCAGTATCGTTCCGGGCAGGTTCGGGTTGTTGAAGGCCACGTGCAGGCGGTTCCCCTCCAGCGAGAAGTAGAAGCAGTTCAGCACGTTGCGGATGATCTCGCCGAAGGCCAGCGTGACGATGGCCAGGTAATCGCCGCGCAGCCGCAGCACCGGTATGCCGATCAATACGCCGAACACGCCGGCGAATACGCCGCCCACGATCATCGAAAGGATCAGCCGCAGCGTCTCGTTCTCAATGCCCAGCGCCGAGCGCATCCAGGCCGCGCCGATGATGCTGGAGAACGCGCCGATGCTCATGAAGCCGGCGTGGCCCAGGCTCAGCTCGCCCGATATGCCCACCACAAGGTTCAGCGATACGGCCATCACGATGTACACGCAGATGGGCACCATCTGGCCCTTCAGCGAGCGGGTCATGGAGCCGTTTGAGATCATCGCCTGGCAGATGATGAAGACGACGATGACAAGGCCGTAGCAGATGATGTTGTTGACCGCATTCTTTTTCAGCTTCATGGCGCTCACCTCACACTTTCTCGCTGATCGGCTTGCCCAGCAGCCCCGCGGGCTTGAACAGCAGCACGACGATCAGCACGGCGAACACGATGGCGTCGCCCAGCTCGGTGGAGATGTAGGCCTTACCCAGTATCTCGATGATGCCCAGCAGCAGGCCGCCGATCATGGCCCCGGGGATGGAGCCGATGCCGCCGAACACCGCCGCCGTGAAGGCCTTGATGCCCGGCATGGAACCGGTGGTGGGCTGCAGCGTCGGGTAGGCCGAGCACAGCAGCACGCCGGCGATGGCCGCCAGGGCCGAGCCGATGGCAAAGGTCACGGAGATGGTGCGGTTCACGTTGATGCCCATCAGCTCCGCCGCGCCCTTGTCCTCGGAGACGGCGCGCATGGCCTTGCCCATCTTGGTGCGGCCGGTGAACAGCGTCAGGCCGATCATGATGACGATGTTGGCGATGATCGTGAGTATGGTCTCGCTGGAGATCACCAGGTTGCCGTCAAACAGCCGGATGCTGCCCACGCTGAACACGGAGGGGAACACCTTGGGGTTGGAGCTCCAGATCAGAAGGGCCGTGTTCTGCAGCAGGTAGCTGACGCCGATGGCCGTGATCAGCACGGCCAGCTTCGTGGCCTGCCGCAGCGGTCGGTAGGCCAGGCCCTCGATCACCACGCCCAGCACCGTGCAGAACGCCATGGCGCAGAGCACCGCCACCAGCGGCGGCAGCCCGATATACTGCATGGCGCAGAAGGCGATGTACGCGCCGACCATGATGATATCGCCGTGGGCGAAGTTCAGCATCTTGGCGATGCCGTACACCATGGTATAGCCCAGGGCGATGATGGCGTAGACGCTGCCCAGGCTCACCCCGTAGATCAGGAATCGCAGGAATGAAATCATGTGTTCCAGCTCCTCGTAAAACGATTTTAAGGTAACTGACCATCGCCAACACCGAATTCGTATTGACAATCGTCAGTTACCTCTGGCATTGTCATGCCGGGCCCCGGCAATGCGCCGGGGCTCGGCACGCGCGCGCTTCGATCAGTCGTTGAAGCCGACGTAGGCGCCGTCCTTGATGACGACGGCGGTGGGGGTCTTGGTGACCGCGCCGCTGGCGTCCCAGGTCATGGTGCCGGTCAGGCCCTCGACCTGGAAGTCACCGGTGAACTGAGCGATCAGCAGCTCGCAGGCGTCCTCGACGGAGGTGTCGGCGTCGATGCCGGCGTTCTGGGAAGCGGCATACAGCGCGTACACGGCGTCATAGCAGTCGGCGGCGAACTGGTTCGGGATCTCGCCGGTCAGCGCCTTGTAGCTCTCGACGAAGGCCTGGGTGCGCTCGTCCTGGGCGTCGGCGGAGAAGGGGGTCAGCATGAACACGCCCTCGGCCAGGGAGGCGTCAAAGCCCTCCATGGTCAGGATGCCGTCCATGCCGTCCACGCCGAAGAACACCGGCGCGTAGTCCATGCTCTTGGCGGCCGCCAGGATCAGGGAAGCGGGGGTGTAGTAGATGGGCAGGAACACCAGGTCGGCGCCGGCTTCCTTGGCGTCGGAGACATACTGGTTGAAGTCAACCGTCTCATCGGTGAAGGTGCTGGTGGACACGATCTCCAGGCCCTGGGTCGCGGCCTCCTCCACGAAGGTGTTGTAGATGCCGGTGGAATAGGCGTCGGCGTTGTTGTAGATGATGGCGACCTTCTCGCCCAGCGCGTGCTCCTTGATGTACTGCGCGGAAGCGGTGCCCTGCGCGGGATCGGTGAAGCACACCTGGAACACGTTGTCCTTGCCGTCGGTGACGTCCGGAGAGGAGGCGGAGGGGGTCAGCATGAACACGCGGTCCTCATTGGCCTGCGCGCCCACCGCGATGCAGGGGGTGGTGGTGGTGGTACCGGCGATCATCTGAGCGCCCTCGTCCAGCACCTTGTTGTAGGCGTTCAGGGACTTCTCGGCGTCGTGCTCGTCGTCCTCCTCCAGCAACTCGATCTGCAGGCCGCCCTGGGCGTTGATCTGCTCTGCGGCGACCTGAGCGCCGTACTTGCAGGCGTTGCCGTAGATCGCGGCGGCGCCGGTGAACGGCCCGATGACGCCGATCTTCAGGGCGCCCTCAGCCATGGCGCCACAGGCCAGGCCCATGACCATCACGATCGCGAGGATCATCGCAACGATTGCCTTGTTGAACTTCATAGTGCATTCCTCCCGAATGAAATTGCGGTACGCGCGCATGCGCGCATATCGTTAGACGTTACTATACAATCAGTAGTATTTGTTGTCAAGCGCCACGGCCATGTGTTTTCGAGTTTTTTACTTTACCATGGTCACAGGGCATATATTTTTCCCAATCATCACTTCCAGCCTGTTGCATTTTACATCCGCATCGGGTAAAATAGAGAAGATGCAGTCTGTTTTGAGAGTACACCGACGGAGGCCAGGACCATGGAAGAGACACAGCCGAAGAGGAAGCGGTTTGATCTGAGCACGCTGGTGATGCTGGCGCTGTTTGCGCTGTGCGTCGCCCTGTTTGTGCTGACCGGCGGCGAGCGCCTCGCCCATCTTTTCAAGCCCCTGTTCGTGTTTCTCAGGATGGCCTCCATCGTGGGGATCATCGGCATACCCACCTTCTACATCGGCGAAAGCCTGCCCCGTTCCATGTACGACCCGGAGCGCTTTCCCTTCAGGTGCTATGCCTGGGAGAAGAACGGCCTCGTCTACGAAAAATTCGGCATCCGCTGGCGCAAGACGCACACCCTGGACATGAGCCGCATGATGGGCCGGGCGTTTCCCAAGCAGCATACGATGTCCCGGGACCCTGCCCACCTGCGCCGGCTGGTGCTTGAAATGTGCAACGCGGAGCTGATCCACTGGGCCCTTACGCTGCTCAGCCCGGTATTCGCCTGCCTGATCGAAGGCTGGTACGGCGTGGCCATATCCTGCGGCTACGCGCTGAGCAATCTGAGCCATGTCATGATCCAGCGCTACAACCGCCCGCGTATAATGATGATACTGAAGAGGATTGAAAAATGCGCAAGCTGCTGATACTGTCCGCGCTGTTCACCGGCCACGGGCACAAGAGCGTCGCCGACGCCCTCGGGGAGCGCCTGGCGATCTACGGCGATATCGAAGTGAAGACCATAGACGGCTTCTGCCTGATGAACCGGGTGGAGCAGTACATGGCGGAATACACCTACGGCCCCATCACCCGCATGCCCGGCAAGGCCTGGGAGTGGAACTACGCCGCGGGCAAGGCCCTTTTAAGGCCCCTCACCCGGCTGGTGGCGTCGGTCATCAAGGGGCGGCTGTTGGCGCTGCTGGACGAATTCAAGCCGGACGCCATACTCACCGTGCACCCGATCTTCGTGGGCACGGTGCTGGACGTATTACAGGAGGCCGGGCTGAACATACCGTTCTATGCCCACGAGGTGGACCTGGTGGACATCGCGGACTTCTGGTTTGACCCGCGCATCGACCTGACCTTCGCCCCCTCCAAGGAGGCCTACGACTACACCATCGCCCACGGCGTGGACCCCGAAAAGGTGATCCAGGTGGGCTTTCCGGTGCGCAAGCGCTTTATGAACGTGCCCAAGCCCGCGCCGCATGAGGGCACCGTCATCACCGTGATGAGCGGCTCGGAGGGCAGCGGCATCATGCGCACGGTCACCCGCATACTGCTCAAGCACACCGACGCCCACGTCAACGTGATCTGCGGCCGCAACAAGAAGCTGCGCAAGAAGCTGCGGGAGGGCTTCGCGAAGAAGTACCACGGGCGGCTGAACGCCATGGGCTTTGTGGAGGACGTTCAGAACGTGATGGCCGGCAGCGACGTGCTGATCATGCGGGCCAGCCCGAACGCCGCCATGGAGGCCATAGTGCTGAACGTGCCGCTGATACTCTTCGGCCAGCTGGCCGGGCAGGAGCTGCACAACCCGGACCTGCTGCAGGCCCACGGCGTGGCGAAGTACTGCCCCACCCCGGAGGACCTTCCGGCCTGCCTGGACGCGCTGTTCGCCGACGACCAGGCGCAGATTCGTGAAATGCGCGCCGCCCAGCGGGCCTACGTGCCCACCGACGTGGCGGCGGAGACGGCAAAGCTGCTGAACGACATCATCAAACCCCTGGACCGGTAAGCGTCCATGTGAAAGGGGCTTTGCATTCACATGCAAAGCCCCTTTCGTGTCGTCTGGTCTTATTCTTCCTCGTCGTCGAAGACGTCGTCGTCGAAGTCCTCGGACTCGAAGATCCGGAGCAGCTCCTCGGCCAGGTCGTCGTCCACGGGCACGAACTCCTCCTGATCCTCGCCGACGGGGCGCACCTCCATGATGTACGCCTCGATGGGCTCGTCGTCGTCCTCTTCCCCGTCGTCGTCCTCGACGTACTCGGTAAGAAGCGCGTATTCCTTGCCCTCGTAAGCCAGGTAATCCAGAACTTCCAGTGTCAACTCATTGCCCTCGTCGTCCTCAACCACGACAAGATCCCTATCCTCATCCATGCGGAACTTGGCCTCCAATCAAACGTAGTACAGGGCGCACTGCCCCGCCCCGACATTATAGCCGATACGGGCCTTACGCGCAAGGGCGGCGGCGACATTTTACGTTGACCGCACCCGATCAATCCGAAAGCGCGTAGGTTATGGTGATGACGGCGTTCACCGCCTGCTGCGAGGCCAGCACCTTCGTGTCTTCCCCGCCCGCGTGTTCCTCGGTCAGGGCGAAGCTCTCGTTGGCGTAGTAGCCGGTGTCGTTGCTGTCGCGGATCTCGAGGATGTCGCCCAGCTTCACGCCGGCGGCCTCCGCCAGCACCTGGGCCTTGTGCGCGGCGCTCTCGATGGCCAGAGCCAGAGCCTTGTCGGAGGCCTCCGCGGTGTTCGCGGCGGAAAAGCTGACATAGTCCAGGCTGTTGGCGCCGGCGGCGAAGGCCGTGTCGATGCACTTGCCCGCGGCGTCCACGTCCGACAGTATCACGGCGACGCTGTTGTAGGCGGTGTAGCCGACGATGCTCTCGCCGTCGTCATAGCTGTAGTTGGGGTAGATGCCGATGCCGTTGGTGCTGATGGAGACCACGCATTCCCCCATCCCCCGGATCGCCTCGATGACCTTGTCGATCTTCTCGTTGATGGCGCTCTGGGCCGCGACCACGTCGCCGGCGATGTCGCGCACGCCCAGGTTGATCTCCACGCGGTCAGCGTCCACCTTCACGGTGCCGACGCCCTGCACGGTGATGGTGCGCTCGGCCAGCGCGCCCGCGCAGGTGACAAGCAGCATTGCCGCGACGATAAGTGCTATGATTCTCGTCTTCATGTTTCCGTTCCCTCCCTTTTTCCGTTATTGCCGATGGGAACGGGGCTCAGGGATCCGGGGTCATTCGCCGACGACCGTTAGCATGATCTGCAGCACCTGGTCGTCCGGCTGTACGGGCAGCTCCAGCGCGTCCTCTCCGGCGTTCAGGTGCGCTATGGCCGCGATCAGGTCCGAGGCGTTTACCGCGTCCAGCGTCAGGTAGATGCTGGCGCCGCCGTCCTCCAGCCGCCGCACGTCGGCCTCGCCCTCGTATTCCCGGGCGATGTCCTCGATCTGGCGGCAGGCCGCGTCCACGTTCTTCACGCGAATGGTCGCCTCATAGGCCGCGGTCTTCTGCGCGACCGCCGCGCACATGCCCGCGTCCGGGCTCCGGTTGATCTCGATCAGATCGTCTTCGTCACAGGCGGCGGCGCCGTCCGCCTCGATCACGGCGTTTTCGGCGGCAACCGCGCTCATGCCGGCGGCCTTGGCCGGCGCGCGCGCCGGGGCTTCGGCCGCTTCGGCCTCATACGCCACGGCGGCTTCCTCGGCCTCGTCGGCATAGTCCGCTTCCTCCACCGCCTCGCTCTCAACGGCGCGCTCAAGCACCGCCTGGGTGGTCTCGACGCCCTTCGGTGCGACGCGCGCATTCAGCGCCAGGCCTACGCCCACCAGCACCACGACCGCCGCGGCGGCCGAGCTGATCCAGCGATACAGCCGCTTCTTCCGGCTCTGCCTGGCGGCCTCGCGCACCGCGCCGCGCCACTTGGCCTGGGCCGCAAGCGGCACGTCCACCTCCGGCTCCAGCTGCTCCATCAGGGCTTTCAGCTGCTTCGTCTGCCGAATGGCCTCGGCGCACTCGGGGCACTGCCGCCCGTGCGCCTCCATATCGCGCCGCTGCTGGTCGGTCAGCTCGCCGTCCATCAGTAGATCCAGACATGTCTTCACCGCTTCGCAGTTCAATGAAAGCCCTCCCTTCTCCAATGATTCATGGGTATCCCTTCCCATCGGCATTTCTTAGACGTCCGGCCTGTCAAAAAGTTCCGGCCTGCCGCCGATTTTCTCCCGCAGGCGCTCGCGCCCACGGCTGATGCGGGACTTGACGGTTCCCATGTTGGCGTCCAGTATGCCGGCGATCTCCTCGTAGGAGTAGCCCTCGATGTCCCGCAGCACCACGGCGGCGCGCATGTCCTCCGGCAGCTCGCCGATGTACTGCCGCAGCATCTTGCGCATCTCCCGGCGCATCGCGTGGCCCTCGGGCGACTCGCCCCCGTCCACCGGCGACCATCCGGAATCCAGCAGGCCGTCCAGAGAGGTGCTGGGCCGGCTCTTGCGCTTGCGCAGCTCGTCCAGGCAGGCGTTCATCGTGATGCGGTAGACCCAGGTGGAGAACGAGGATTGCGCCTTGAAGCCGGAAATCGCCCGGTAGATGCGCAGCATTGCCTCCTGCAGGCAATCCTGGGCGTCCTCGTGATTGCCGCACATGCGCAGCGCCACGGCGTACATGCGCCGCTCGTGCGCCTCCATCAGGGTGTTGAAGGACGCGGCGTCGCCGCCCATGGCGCGCTGTATCAGTCTGCTCTCCTCCATGGGCCCGGTCACCTCCGCTTCTGTCTTGACGACCATCTTTTGGATCTGTCCGATTCCGTGAACCCATTATACTTCATTTTATCGCGTTTGGAAAGTGGCATTTTTACAAACGGGGCTTGATTTTTTCGGCCCGATGCGCTATACTGGTTATTGTTTGAGCGACAGGCCCTTCTTATGCGCCGGTGTGGCGGAATTGGCAGACGCACCGCACTCAAAATGCGGCGGGAAACCATGCCGGTTCGAGTCCGGCCACCGGCACTTAGCTCAGCGCGACGCCCCGTCGATTGTTTCGACGGGGCGTCTGTTTTTTCGTCAGTAAATCACGATGACCAGGCTGCCGCGCTTGCAGTTCTCGTACAGCCATTGGGCCGCCTCCACCTCCAGGCGGATGCAGCCGTGGGAGGCCCGCGAGCCCAGGGCGTTGACCGAGCCCGTCCTCAGGCTGTTCTCGTCCTGCTCGCTGTACAGCACCGAGTGGAACATGATGTCGCCCTCGATCTCATAGGAGTACTGGGCCCAGCAGCTGTACTTCTTGAAGTAGTGCCACTTGTTGCAGGGAAAGCCGTCCAGGTAGATGCCCCGGGGCGTCGCGTCGTGCAGGCCTGTGGAGCACACGAAGGTCTTGATCTGTTCGTAGCTTCCGTCGTCCTGCAGGGCGAACACGTAGACCCGCTGGCGGTTCAGATCCACCTCCACGCGGTAGGGGCGCTTATCATAGACGGCGTTTTCGGAGAATACGGCGCGGCGGGTGGCGTCGTCCACCTCGCCGGTGGCCGGCAGGCCGTTCGCCTCCTGGAACCGCTTCAGCGCCTTCAGCGATTCGCCGCCCATCCGGCCGTCTATGCCGATGCGCGACAGGTAGTACAGCATGTGAAGCCTTCGCTGGACGCGGCGCACATCCTCGGCGTTGCCGCTGTTGGAATCCGCCTTGTCGGCGATCTCGGGCAGCGTGTTCAGTATCCACTGCTGCGCGTCGATGCTCAGCCACTGGGGCGTGAGGAACAGCGACGTGTCGGGGTGGTTCTGGGCCTTCAGGTAGTCGTGCAGGCGCGTGAGGGCGCTGATCGTCTTGGCGTCGAAGCGGCCGTTGGGCAGCTTGATGGTCATGCCGGCCAACGCCAGCGCTTCCTCGACCTCGCGCACGGCCAGGCCGCTGTCGCCCTCGGCGATGGAATGGGGCACGTAGTGCTCGGCCACGGGCGCGGATTCGGAGAACAGCGCGTCGATGAAGCGCTTGTCGTACACGTCCGTCTCCAGCCCGGCGGCCTGCTGGAAGGCCTGGGCCGTGGTCACGGCGTAGTCGTCAAAGTGGGTGTCCTCGTCCCGGTCCATATAGCCGAGGCCCTTCAGCCGACGCTCCACGCGCTGGACCTCGCCGGCCTCTTCGCCCGGGGCGATGTCCGTATAATAGGAAGAGTAGGAAGGGTCCAGCAGCACCATCTGGGTGACGGGGGTCGCCTTGCCGTTGGCCAGTATGTCCAGCTGAGAATAGGCCGCCTGGTGCGAAAGATGCTCCTGGAAGCGGGTGATGGCTGCGGAGGTCTTCTTGCCGTACACGCCGTCCGCCTCGCCGCTCAAAAAGCCGAATTGGATGAGTTTTTCCTGCAGCTGTATGACGCGGTCGCCGGTATTGCCCGCCACCAGCATGTCCGGCAGCTGCATCGCGGTTTCGTCATAGATCGCGCTGCGGGTGGCCTCGTTGACCTCGCCGCTGGCCTCCAGAGCGTTCAGCGACTGGAACAGCTTTACGGCCTTGCGCGTATGGTCGCCGTAGATGCCGTCGGCGGTGCCGGTCAGATAGCCCAGGTCTATGAGGCGCTGCTGCAGCGCCTTGATGTTGTCGACCTTCTCCGCCCGGACCTCGAGGGCCTGCAGCGTCACGTCGTTCAGGGTGCCGTCGGCGACCAGGCCGAAGTCCAGCTGAAACGCCTTCAGCGCGATGGCGGTGTTCGGGCCGAGTATGCCGTCCGCGCCGCCCGCCAGGTAGCGCAGTTCGATCAGAAGCTCCTGGGCGTGCTTCACCCGGGCGCGCTCATCCGCCACGGGATCGGCGGCTTCGGCCTGCGGCAGGGGTTCATCCCTTACGATCGGCATGTCCTCCGCAAGGGCGCTCACCCACGCGCAAACCGCGCACAGCAAGCAGAACAACACCGTCAGCTTTGCCAATCGCTTCATTCGAACCCGTTCCTTCTGTATAGCGTTTCCAGACCATCATTTTAAGCCATCGATTACATCTATTGCAATCCCCTGTTTGTTATTTCACGGGCCGGCACCGCATTTGTTCGTTTTTTGTCGCTTTTCAGCCTTAGTGTCGCAACGAATTCAACAATATTTTGAAATAACATATTCTCTGTGGACATTGGATTCGCCATCTGATAGAATATGATGGCTTGGTGAATTGTATTTGCCACAGAATGCTTGAAAGGAGCAAAGCTTTCAATGAAGAGAATCGCATGTTTCGTCTTGGTACTTATAATGATAATGGTCAGCGCGGCAGTCGCTGAGGGCAACACTTCCATCACCACCGGTCTGTCCACCGACAAGGATCCGACGATCATGGTCGTCCAGCTGGACAACCAGCCCGGCGCGCGCCCCCAGAAGGGCATCGGCAGCGCCGATATCGTCTACGAGATCGAGCTGTACAGGGGCGGCGCGACCCGCTACACCGCCGTGTTCAACGACAATATCCCCGAAGAGGTCGAGGCCGTCCGCTCCACCCGCATCGTGAACGCCATGGTGTTCAGCGACTACTGCGGCGCGTTCGTGTACTACGGCGCCCGCGTCGTTGAGGGCAACAGCGCCATCGATTTCATGAATTCCTCCAAGTTCAAGGAGGCTGTCGGCGACAGCGCCCGCTACAACGGCATCTGGGTGGGCTGCCGCGACAACGAGTGCAACACCGATGGCGCGAGCAAGTTCTACCGCGACGGCCGCCGCGTGGCGCCCCACAACGTGATCGCCAAATTGCAGGAGCTGTCCGCGCTGACCGATTGGGCTGAGATCAGCTGCAAGTCTCCGCTGAAGTTCCGCTCCGAGTTCAAGGTGCCGGAGGGCGAGGATGTCACCAGCTTCGCCATCGACTACGGCAGCAGGAGCTACGCGCCCTCCTACGTCTGGGATCCGTCCCTGAACCGCTATCAGAGGCTGTACAACAACAAGCCCTTCACTGACGGCGCCACCGGCGAGCAGATCTACGTGGACAACATCATCGTCCAGCACGTGCGCTCCAGCTGGCACGACGGTTCCTCGGAAGGCCCCGTGGTGGAGATGGTCGACGAGAACGTCTGCGACTACTTCGTGGGCGGCAAGCACTTCACCGGCACCTGGAAGCGCGACGAGCTGAAGCACCACACCGTCTACTACGATGAGAACGGCAAAAAGGTCAAATTCAATCCCGGCGTCACCTACGTCCAGATCTTCAAGGACAGCGAGGGCAACAGGATCGTCTATTGATTTTGAGACCCAATGAAAAACCCCGGCCGCTTGGCCGGGGTTTTTCATTGGGTCTCAGATTCTCTTTGCGTGTTCGAGCAGGCAGCGCTCCGCCTCGGCGCACCACAGGCCGTTGTTGCGCGCGCATATGGCGTCCAGGGAGCGAAGCAGCGGGTCCTCTGCCCCGGCGAGATCGTCGATGGCGGTCAGCGGCAGGCTTATGCCGGTGTAGATCAGCTTCTTGCCGCCGGGAAGCGCCGGCAGCGCCAGCGTGGCCTGCGCCGCGGCGTCCAGGCCGCCGATGTGCGTCACCATGCCGGCGGGGTTCAGACGGCCGCCGGCGATCATGTCAAGCGCCTCGCGCATATCGTCGATATTGCCGCCGGAGGTGCCCGCCAGGTGGTGGGCCGCGTAATGCACGTTGTAGAAGTTGAAGGCCGAGCTGAAGCCGCGGTCGGTCGGGCCGGCGAAGAAGTTCAGGCAGCCGTCGTAGCCCAGCAGCGCGTCGCCCTGCTCTATGAGCGCGGGGACCGGGGCGAACACGAACACGTCGTCGTAGCCCGCCTCCCCCGCCAGCGCCATCAGCGCGCGCGTATCCTGTTCCTGCGGATTCGCGTAGACCAGGCGAACGCCGTTGCGGGCGGCCTCCCGGACCGTATGGATTTGCGCCGCGCGGTCCAGCCGCGCCTGGTCGATGTCGGTGACCACCAGCAGCGAGGGGCGGCGCTCACCGTGTATGGCGTAGTCGATGGCGGCCAGCCCCATGGGGCCGGCCGCGCCCAGCATGGCCATGCGTCCACTCTCGCGGATGCCCATATCGTGGATATAGGCCTGCCTGCGCGTGTGGTACTGGGCGTGGAACGCGCCGATCACGCAGCTGAGCGGCTCCGCCAGCGAGCCCATGAAGTACGCGTCGCCCCTGTATTCAAGCAGGCAGTCCTGCTCCATGATCTCCGGGATCAGTATCGCGTACTGCGCGTCGCCGCCGCAGTATTCGAAGGCGTAGCCGGGCGTCCTCAGCGTGTCGTGATAGTTGATGTTCGGCTGTATGGTGAAGCGCTGGCCCGGCGCGAAGCGGTCCGCCCAGCGCGCGCCGACCCGCTCAATCACGCCGCAGAATTCGTGGCCGATGATCACCGGATGCTCCGCGATGTTCTCCGGCACGCGCTTGTGCGCCGTGCCCTGCATCGCGGCCTTGTAGCTGGACATGCAGATGGAATCCGACACCACCCGCACGAGGACCTCGTCCTCGTGGATCGGCGGCAGCTCAAAGGCATCCAGCCGAAGGTCTCCGCGCCCGTGCATGCGCACCGCTTTGTTCAGCATCGCAGCATCCCCCTTCCGTTTTCCGTCGGGTCGTTTTCAGCCCTGCCAATAACGGGGGCGATCTGAAGCAGATCGCCCCCTATGATTTCATTTTCAATCAATGCCTGCCTCGGCCCGCGCCGCCGCCGCTGGACCTTCCGCCGCCGCCAAAGCCGCCGCCGAAGCCGGAGGACCGGCTGCCGCCGCCGAAGGACGAGCGCGACGAACCGCCGCCGAAGGACGACCTGGAGGAGCTTCCGGAGCTGCGGCTGGGCGAGCTGAAGCCGCTGTGGTACACCGTGCGCGTCGGCCGATAGCCGCCGCCGAACGCCCTGGGCGGCGGCGGAGGCGGCGGCATGACGCCCACGCGGCGCCTGGCCCGCCGTCCCTTGCTCATCAGCACGATCACCAGTATGATCAGCAGCACGAACACGATGAAGCCCAGCCCGATGTGGGAATCGTCCTCGTCGTACTCGCCGTAATCCTCGTTCACCGCGCCGGTGCGCCGGGAGCCGTTGTAGCCGCCGTAGCCCTTCGCGGCGCTGTTCTGCGCCACATAGTCCTCGTAGGCGGCAATGCCGTCGTCCACAGTCACGCCCGCGCCGTAGGTGTCGGAGATGCGCTTGAACACGGCCTCAAAGAACTTTTTGACGCCGGCGTCGTAGCGCTTGGCCGCGAAATCCGCCTCGAGGTAATCGTCGTAATAGCGCTTGATCGTGGACGCCGAGAACTTGCTGTCCAGGCCGGAGCCTGTGCGGGCGTAGTAATCGTCGTCCTCAATGGCCAGCAGCAGCAAGAAGCCGTTGTTCTTGGCCGCGTCGCCGATGCCCCAGCTGTTGAACAGGTCGTAGGCGTAGTCGTCGATGGCCTCGCGCTTGGTGGTATCCACCGTGACCACCACGATCTGCGCGCCGCAGGCGTCGTACAGCAGCTTGTTGCAGAAGAAGATCTCGCCCTCAAGCGCCTCGGACAGCACATCGGCGTTGTCCAGATAGTAGAAATCCGGCCCCGGCGAAACCACCTTGGCCAGCGCGGGCGCGCAGAACAGCGCCAGCGCCGCGAGCAGTACGAGGCAGAGCCTCGCGGTCTTTCTGAAAAACATGGTCAACCTCCAAAGGTGTTCAGCGCGCCCTGGCCGGTGATGCCGGCGACCACGCCGCCCGGAAAGCCGCTGATCAGGTCGTTGTAGGATGCCGCCAGCTTGGCATAGTCGTCATACTTGATCATGTTGACGCTCTCCCAGAAGTTGTCGTAGGCCACCTTGAAGTTGGTGAAATCCGACTCCTTTACGGTGCTGTAGGCCGCGTCGTAGAGCTTGTCCACGGCGCTCTTCAGCGCGTCGTAGGCCTGAAAGCGGGCGTTGGTATCCGCCTCGGCGGCCACCTGCTCCGCCAGCTGCGCCACGGTGTCGATGGCCGTGGACGCCTCCATGTGAAGGCCGGCCTCCGACGCCATCAGCCGGGCGTTCTCCGCCGCGGAATCCAGATAGGCATCCACGCTGTGGCGGGTGGACAGCGTGGTATCGGCGCCGCGATCGTAGACCTTCAGCACCTTGCCGCGCTCCTTGGCCAGGCCCATGCCGCCCAAGCCAAACACGCTGACCAGCACGCACGCCGCCAGCACGACCCAAGCGATGGTTCGATTCTCAGAAAAGCGCATAGCGAGCGCTCCTTTCCGTGTTGGGGAAAATGAGGAATGAGGAATGAGGAATGAGGAATGCGGGAGGCGGGAGCAGAGACAGGGCTGCCGCGGCATCCCCTGTACCCTGTTCCCTGTTCCCTGTTCCCTGTTCCCTGTTCCCTGTACCCTGTTCCCTGTTCCCTGTACCCTGTACCCTGTTCCCTGTACCCTGTTCCCTTTACCCTCTCTTACGGCCTTACCTCCAAAATCTTCGCCCGCAGCTCGCCCTCGATGGTGGCCAGCTCGGCCTCGGCGGCGCGGCGCTTCTCCTTGCCCTGCTGCTGGATCTCCAGCACCTCGTCCATGGTGTCGATGAGCAGCTTGTTGGTGTGCTTCAGCGTCTCGATGTCCACCATGCCGCGCTCGGCTTCCTTGGCCGTCTCCACGGTGGCCATGTGCAGCTTCTCGGCGTTCTTGGTGAGCAGGTCGTTGGTCAGGTCGGTGACCGCGCGCTGCGCCTTCATGGCGTTCTCGGTGTGGGCCAGGCCCAGCGCCAGCACCATCTGGCTCTTCCACAGCGGGATCGTGTTCACCAGGGAGGTCTGGATCTTCTCGGCCATGATCTGGTTGCTGGACTGGATCAGGCGGATCTGGGGCGCCATCTGTATGGAGATGTTGCGGGTCAGCTCCAGGTCGTACAGCTTTTTCTCGAAGCGGTCGGCCTTGTCGGCCAGGTCCTTGGCCGCCTGGGCGTCCTCGGGCAAACCGGAGGCCTGGGCCTTCGCGCGGGCCTCCTCGACCTCGTTGGCCCGGAAGGATTCCAGGCGCTTCTTGCCGGCCAGGATGTACATAGACAGCTCCTTGAAGTAGACCAGGTTCTGGTCATACAGCTTGTCCAGCATGGCGATGTCCTTGAGCAGCTGGATCTGATGCTGCTCCAGGCCCTCGACGATCTTGTTCACGTTGACCTCGGTGTGATCGTACTTGGCCTTCAGCAGCTCCAGGCTGTTGACCTTCTTCTTGAACAGGCCCAGCAGACCGCCCTTGTTCTCGTCGTCGGTGTCGAAGCTCTTTAGCTCCACCACCAGGTTGGCGATCATGTTGCCGACCTCGTCCAGGTCCTTGGTCTGCACGTTCTTCAGGGCCGCGTCGGAGAACTGGGAGATGTTCTGCTGGGCAGCCGCGCCATAGGAGAACACCAGGTTGCTGTCGCGCACGTCGATCTTCTTGGAGAAGTCGTCGATCATCTGCTGCTCCTCGTCGGAGAAGCTCTGCATGTCCAGCGTGGCCTGCTGCACTTCCTTCTTCGCCTCGGTCTCAGCCTGCTCCAATGCCTCGGTGGCCTGCACCGCTGCCTGAACGGCGCTGTCCAGTTCCTGCTTGTTCTCGTCGCCGAAGGGTTCCAGGGTGAGCTTGATGTCGTCTGCCATGATGATAACCTCCTATAATAATTCCTTTGTCATGCCATCGCCCTGCCGCGCGCCGGGGCACGGCGAACCGGGCGATATATCAGCCGATTCGCGCGGGTCAGTGCCCGCCGAGGGTCAGCTTTATGCCTTCCTTGGTGGTCTTCTCCTCTTCCACGGGAGCCGCGGGCGCTTCCTTCTGCGCCGGAGCCTTGGCCGCGGACTGGACCTTCTCCATGATGTCGTTCACGCCGGTGTTGATCAAATTGTCGCCGGTGAGCATGGTCTGCATGACCTTGATCTCGGCGTCGATGTCCATCTCGTCGTCCTTGTACAGGTTGTCGGCGCACTTCTCGAACGCGCCCGCCGCCAGGCCGAGGCTGCGCTCGATGGTCTGCATGGCCGAGGCGATGTTCTCGCCCTTGGTGGAGGCGTTCATCAGCACCTGGTACTGCTCCATCAGCTTTTCAGAGGTGGGCAGGTAGTAGTTCATGAAGCGGCGCACCAGCGCGACCTTTCTGGGGTCTCGCCCCAGCTCCTTGAAGATCTGCTGGCCGGAGGCCACCATGCGGTCCAGGTTCCTGGAGATCTCCGGGTCCGGTATGGCCTCGTTGGCCTTGCGCAGGTTCTCCAGGCGCTCCCGGGCCTTCTCGATCTCCCGGTCCACGGCGGCGTCGCCGGTGGTGATCTTCTCCTCCACATCGCGCCCGGGGAACACCTTCGACGCGGCGAAGTAGGCCCCGACGGACAGCGCCGCGGTGATCAGCAGCCCGGGGATCTTCAACACCAGCTTCGGGAAAATGAGCCCGACCACCAGCCACAGCGCCGCGGCGATGTAGATCGGTATCGCGGATTTGATGTGAACCTTCTTCATGAGCGATTGCCTCCCGTCTGAATTGCCTCTATTGTACGACATTTTGCCACGCTTGACAAGCGGCTGAAGTCACTGCGCGTCCGTCTCCGGCGCTGTGATGTCCAGCTCCACCGGGCAGTGGTCGCTGCCCATCACGTCCTGGTGGATTTTCGCGTCCAGCATGCGGTCCTTCAGCTTTTCCGACACGATGAAGTAGTCGATGCGCCAGCCCGCGTTTCTGGAGCGCGCCCCGCCGATGTAGCTCCACCAGCTGTAGGCGCCGGTGACGTCCGGGTAGAAGTAGCGGAAGCTGTCGATGAATCCGGCGCTTAGAAGCTCCGTCAGCTTGCCCCGCTCCTGATCGGTAAAGCCGGCGCTGAAATGGTTGGTCTTCGGGTTCTTCAGGTCGATCTCCTGATGGGCCACGTTCAGATCGCCCGTGAGGATCACCGGCTTCACGGCGTCCAATGCCACCAGATAGCGGCGGAAGTCGTCCTCCCATTGCATGCGGTAGTCCAGGCGCCTCAGCTCGTTCTGGCTGTTGGGCGTGTAGCAGCACACTAAGTAGAATTCCTGAAACTCGCAGGTGATCACGCGCCCCTCGTGGTCGTGCAGGTCGATGCCGATGCCGGTTTTCACCGACAGCATCGGCACCCGGGAGAACACCGCCGTGCCGGAATAGCCCTTCCGGTCGGCGCAGTACATGACCTGTTCGTACCCGGGCAGGTCCACGTCGCACTGGCCCTTCTGCATCTTGATCTCCTGCAGGCAGATCACGTCCGCGTCCAGGCGGCCAACGCTCTCATAAAAGCCCTTCTGCAGCACCGCGCGCAGGCCGTTCACGTTCCAGGAGATCATTTTCATGAAAATAACACCGCCCCATGTCCGCGCTGTGGTATAATACCCATCGGACGCCAGCTTGACATATTTGAATGTATTATAACACACTTTCATCAAAATGCAAACCTATTTTGCGCGATTTTGGGGAGATGAGGCAAAATGACAATTGTTGAAAAGGCAGCGCTGGCCGAGCGGGCGGCCAGAGCGTCGGGAGAAATGCTGGAGCACCACGGCGCATTCAAGGTGAGGCGCAAGAGCGAGAACGATTTTGTCACCGAGATGGACTACGCCAGCGAGCGGCTGATCCGGGAAACGCTGCTGTCCGCCTGCCCCGAAGACGCCTTCTTCGGCGAGGAGACGGGCGGCGCGCAAAGGGCCCACGGCCGCTGGATCGTGGACCCCATCGACGGCACCGCCAACTTCATGCGCGGGTACCGGCTGTACACGATCTCCATCGCCTACGAGCAGGAGGGCCAATTGATGGCGGGCTGCGTGTACTGCCCGGGCACCGGCGAGCTGTTCCTGGGCGTCCGGGGCCAGGGGGCGACGCTGAATGGCAGGCCCATTCACGCGTCCGCCACCTCCGTGCTGAGCGACGCCCTGGTCTGTGCGGGCTTCGGCCACCGGGACCCGGCGGTGATGCGGCGCACGCTTTCGATACTGCCCGGCGTGCTGACCTCGGTCAGCGACCTGCGGCGCAGCGGCACCTGCGCCTACGACCTGTGCTGCGTGGCCGACGGGCGGTGCGACGGCTACTTCGAGCGCGCCCTCAGCTACTACGACTACGCCGCCGGATACGTGATACTCACCGAGGCCGGCGGGCGCTTCTCCGGTTGGGACGCGGGCGAGGACGGCCTGGCCACCGGCAACCTGCTGGCGACCAACGGCGTCCTCCACGAGGCGCTCCGGGAAAAGCTGATCTGATACCCTGACATCATGCCGCGCCGCGCTTCAGCGCGGCATGTTTTTTACCACATCTTCACGATGTCGACCCCCGGGAAGTACTTTTCGATGATCGCTTCGGCGCTCGCGCCGTCCTCGGCCATCTGATACGCGCCCCACTGGGACAGGCCCACCCCGTGGCCGAAGCCGCGGCCCTTGAACGTGACCTTTCCGTTCTCAACCTGTATCTCGTCGATCAGCGTGCTCCTCAGCCGGTTCGCGCCGATCTGTATGCGAAAGGACGGCGCGGACACCGCTTCGCCGTTGACCAGCAGGGTCTTCGCGCGGCCCGACGCGCCCTTTTCGCCCGTCCGCACGCTGTCGATTTCCCCCACCTTCAGACCGGCCCCGGCGCAGGCCCTTCGCACCTGATCGGTCGTGAACGTCGCCGTCCAGGCCTTCGCGTTTTCCGGGGCTCTGTCGGATTCCCTGGACGGCTCGGCCCTCAGGTATTCCGGGTCGCCGCCCTTGTAGTCCAGCGCCACCGAGGGCAGTTCGGTCATGCCGCCGGAGTGGGCGTGGAACCAGGCGTTGGGGTATTCGCCCCGCCAGGCCATCACCTGGCCGCGGGTCTCATCCACCGCCTGCTTGACGCGCGCGTTCACGCTGTCCGGCGCGTAGGCCTGGGCCTCGGACACGTCGGTGGAGATGTCCGCGCCCGCGTACTTCGACTTCTTATCGCTGCAGAACTTCAGCACGAAGGTCCGCGCCAGCACGGCCTGGGCCTTCAGCGCCTCCATGGGCCAGTCGTTCTTCATCTCGCCGGCGACCACGCCCGCCACATAGCTTTCAACGTCCATGCGCGCGTTCTTCTTCGCCTTTACATCGTAGACCGTCAGCGCCGCGACGCCGTCCTCCCCCGTCTTAAGGCCCTCCGGCAGCGCGGGGCGCTCCGCTTCGCCGTCCAGCCGCCACGAGACGTTCGGCGCTTCTTCCCGCATGCATCCGGCGCTCCCCATAGAGAGCGCGACGAGCATCATCGCGGCCAAAAGCCGCTTCGATCTGTTCACATCGATCACCTCGCAAATAGTATGCGCGCGCCCATCCGGCGCGATTCGCGGGGCAACCGTGGCGCGCAAAACCAACAAATTATAAAATATTCTCAAAAATTGCCCGCAAACTATAGATTTTTCAGGAAATATGTTGTATACTATATTATGATTTGGTAACGGGGTCAAATCCACCGGCTCCGTTCGCACAAGCAAATATGAAAGTAGGGATAGCGTGAAAAAGAAGAAGTGTATCGCCATGCTTCTGGCTGGCGGTCAGGGAAGCCGCCTCGGACTTCTCACCAAGGTCATGGCCAAGCCGGCCGTGCCCTTCGGCGGAAAGTATCGCATCATTGACTTTCCCCTGTCCAACTGCACCAATTCCAACATCGATACCGTCGGCGTGCTGACGCAGTATCGGCCGCTGGAGCTGAACAGCTACATCGGCTCCGGCCAGACCTGGGATCTGGACCTGAGCTACGGCGGCGTGTACGTGCTGCCCCCCTACGCCACCGCCGACAGCAGCGAGTGGTACAAGGGCACGGCCAACGCCATCTTCCAGAACTTCGGATTCATCGAGCAGTTCAATCCGGAGTACGTGCTGGTCCTCTCCGGCGATCACATCTATAAGATGGACTACAACCGCATGCTGCAGGCCCACATCGACAAGAAGGCCGACGTGACCATCGCCGTGCGCCCCGTGCCGTGGGAGGTCGCCCCTTCCTTCGGCATCATGAGCGTGGACGAGAACGACGCCATCATCGAGTTCGAGGAAAAGCCGAAGAACCCGAAGAGCAACCTGGCCTCCATGGGCGTTTACATCTTCACCTGGAGCGTCATGAAGAAATACCTGACCGACGACAACGCCGACCCGAACTCCAAGAACGACTTCGGCAAGAACATCATCCCCAACCTGCTTCGGGACAACAAGCCGCTGTACGCCTACGCTTTCACCGACTACTGGAAGGACGTGGGCACCATCGCCAGCCTCTGGGAGGCCAACATGGACCTGCTGAAGACGCCGCCGGAGTTCGACCTGACCGACCCGCGCTGGAAGATCTATTCCCGCACGCCGGTCATGCCGCCCCACTTCATCGCCGACGACGCCGTGGTCACCAACTCCATGGTCACCGAGGGCTGTGAGATCGACGGCACCGTGAAGGACAGCGTGCTGTTCGCGGGCGTCCAGGTGGAAGAGGGCGCGGTGATTGAGGACAGCGTCATCATGCCCGGCACCCGGGTGTGCTCCGGCGCCGTGGTGCGCCGCGCCATCGTGTCGGAGGACTGCGTGATCTCTTCCGGCTGCCAGGTGGGCGAGGCCGAGGGCGACATCGCCCTGATCGGCCAGGACACCACGCTGCCCGAGGGCTTTGTGGTGAAGGCGGGCGAACAGGTAGACACGGATGAAATTTCCCGAAGGGAGGGCGCCTAATATGAACGATGTCATGGGCATTGTCTACACCTCAAAGGACGACCTCACGCTGCGCGAGCTGACCAGCCAGCGCGCGGTGGCCGCGATACCCGTGGCCGGCCGCTATCGCATCATTGACTTCACGCTTTCGAGCCTTGTGAATTCCAACATCCGCAACGTCGGCATCATCGCCCAGAAGAACTATCATTCGCTGATGGATCACCTGGGCTCAGGCAAGGACTGGGACCTGCACACCCGCAACAACGGCCTGTTCATACTGCCCCCCTTCCTGACCCGTGAGAACGGCGGCGAATACAACGGCGTGCTGGACGCGCTGCGGGCCAACTTTGACTACCTGCGCCGCTCGCGCCAGGAGTATGTGATACTGACCAACAGCGACTACATCATGAACACCAGCTTCGAGCCGATGATCCAGCAGCACATTCGCACCGGCGCGGACATCACGCTGATGTACAAGAAGGCCACGCCCGAGATCACCGAGTTCTCGTCGTCGTCCAAGAACAACCACTGCTATCTGAACATCGACGACAACAACGTGGTCACCGACATCGAGATCAACCCGAACGCGGCCACCTACGACAACCTGTACCTGAACGTGATGATGATCAAGCGCACCATGCTGATCTACATGGTGGACCAGGTCATCAGCCACGGCAGCCACGACCTGTACGCCGACGTGCTGCGCCCGGCCATCAATTCCGGCGCGCTGAAGATCAAGGCCTACGAGGAAAAGGGCTACTATCGCCGCATCGAGACCATCCGGGGCTACTTCAACTTCAACATGGACCTGTTGAAGCCCGGCGTGCGCAAGGAGCTGTTCAACGGCAACCCGGTGTACACCAAGACCCGCGATTCCATCCCCACGATCTACCGCAACAACGCGAAGGTCACCAACTCGCTGGTGGCCGACGGCTGCGTGATCGACGGCGAGGTGGAAAACTGCGTGCTGTTCCGGGGCGTCACCATCGGCAAGGGCGCCAGGCTCAAGAACTGCGTGATCATGCAGGACGGCTACATCGAGGAAGATGTGGAGCTTGAAAACGTGATCTTCGACAAGGCCGTCACGATCCGCAGCCACAGCCGCCTGATCGGCCAGAAGCAGTATCCGATCGTCATCGGCAAGAACATCACGCTGTAAGGCGCGTCCCGCAAATGCGTAAAACGACGAGCGCGTCGAACCATCTTTAATTGGAGGAACAACTATGAAAATACTGTTCGCAACCTCTGAATGCGTACCGTTTGTCAAAACCGGAGGACTGGCGGATGTAGTCGGCGCGCTGCCGCGGGAGATCCGGAAGGCCGGCGAGGACGTTCGCGTCATACTGCCGCTGTACAAGGCCATCAGCCTCGAATGGCGCGAGAAGATGCAGCACCTGCTGTACTTCTACGTCAATCTGGGCTGGCGCAGGCAGTACGTGGGCATCGAATCGCTGGAGTACGCGGGCATCACGTTCTACTTCGTGGACAACGAGCAATACTTCGGCAGGGACTACATCTACGGCATGGGCGGCGACGAGGGCGAGCGCTTCGCCTACTTCTGCCGCGCCGTGATGGAGGCGCTGCCGAAGATCGACTTCATACCGGACGTGCTGCACTGCCACGACTGGCAGACCGGCCTGATCCCGGTGCTGCACAAGCTGCAGTACCGCCAGCTGGAGCTGTTCCACAACATCAAAACCGTATTCACCATCCACAACCTGCAGTATCAGGGGCTTTTCCCCATCGACACCATCGAGGACCTGCTGTACCTGGGCAACCTGGCCTACACCAGCGACGCCCTGGAGTTCTACGGCATGTGCTCGTGCATGAAGGGCGGCATCGTGTTCTCCGATGAGATCACCACCGTCAGCCCCACCTATTCCCAGGAGATTCAGACCGCCTACTACGGCGAGCGGCTGGACGGCCTGCTACGCAGCCGCGTGGATCACCTGACCGGCATACTCAACGGCATAGACACCGTGGAGTACGACCCGCAGACCGACAAGCTGATCTCCACTCCCTATTCGGCCCAAACCTTTGACCGGAAGGTGGAGAACAAGCTGGCGCTGCAGCGGGAGCTGGGCCTCACCGTGGACGCCAACGTGCCCCTGATCGCCATGATCACCCGCCTGTCCGGCCAGAAGGGCCTGGACTTAGTGGAATGCGTGCTGCCGGAGATCATGAACACCGGCGCGGAGCTGGTGATCCTGGGCATGGGCGAGAGCCGCTACGTGGACCTGTTCAGCTGGGCCCAGTGGAAGTATCCGCTGCAGGTCTCCGCGAACTTCCAGATGAACAGCGCGCTCTCCCACAAGCTGTACGCGGCGGCGGACATGTTCCTGATGCCCTCGCTGTTTGAGCCCTGCGGCCTTTCTCAGCTGATCTCGCTGCGCTACGGCACGCTGCCCATCACCCGCGAGACCGGCGGCCTGCGCGACACCGTGCTGGCCTACAACGAGTTCACCGGCGACGGCAACGGCTTCACCTTCCTGTACTACAACGCCCACGACATGCTGCACGTGATCGAGAACGCCGTGAAGCTGTTCCACGAGCAGCGCGACGTGTTCAACGGCCTGGCCGTTCGCGCCATGAAGGGCAGCTACGGCTGGGACGAGTCCGCGAAGCAGTACGTGGCGCTGTACGAAAAGCTGCTGAAGCCCGAGGCCGAAGAAGCGCCCGAAGAGAAGGCGCCCGAGAAAAAGGCGCCGGCCAAGAAGGCGCCGGCGAAGAAGGCCCCCGCCAAGGAAACCGCCGAGAAGAAGGCCCCGGCAAAGAAGGCCCCTGCCAAGAAGGCCGAGCCGAGGGCAAAGGCCGAAGGCGAAGCCCCCAAGAAGCCCAGGGCCCCGAGGAAGAAAAAGGCGGAGACCGCCGAGTAAAACATGGCTTCCACCTGACGGAATAACCGATGGCAACATCGGTTATTTCGTCAGGTGGAAGTAACCTTTGTATTGGAGATATCATATGGACAATCGAGACGAGATCATCCGCACCCAAATGGACGTGATCAGCACGCTGGTCAGCAACAACCTGAAGAACCTCGCCGACGACATCTGGGGCTCGCCCGCGCCCAGGAAGCCCGCGGAGCCCGCCCCGAAGCCGAGCTCCGGCAAGGGTCCCTCCCCCGCCCCGTCCGCCGCGCCGGCCCAGGCGCCCGCCGCGCAGCCGGAGGCCGAGGAGGAGACGCCCCCTGAAAACATCGAGGACCTGAAGGCCGAGCTCAACGAGCTGATCGGCCTGGAGGGCGTCAAGCGCGAGGTCAACAACCTGATCAACATCGTCACCGTGTACAACCTGCGCAGGCAGAACGGCCTGAAGACGGTGGACATGTCGCTGCACATGGTGTTCTCGGGCAACCCCGGTACCGGCAAGACGATGATCGCGCGGCTGATGTCCCGCATCTACAAGAGCCTGGGCATGCTGAAGAAGGGCCACCTGGTGGAGGTGGACCGCTCCGGCCTGGTGGCGGGCTACGTGGGCCAGACGGCCACCAAGACCAGCGCGGCCATCGAGAAGGCGCTGGGCGGCGTGCTGTTCATCGACGAGGCCTACGCCCTGAACAACAAGTCCGAGAACGACTTCGGCCAGGAGGCCATCGACACGCTGCTGAAGGCCATGGAGGATCACCGGGACGACCTGGTGGTCATCGTGGCCGGCTACGACGGTCTGATGGATCAGTTCATACACTCCAACCCCGGCCTCGAGTCCCGCTTCAACCGGTACATGCACTTTGACGACTACAACGCCGACGAGATGCTGGCCATACTGGACCTGCAGCTGAAGAAGGGCCAGTACCGGCTGACCGACGAGGCCCGCGCAGCCTCGAAGGATTACATCGTGGCCGCCAACACCAGCTCCATCGCCTTCGGCAACGCCCGCGGCGTGCGCAACGTATTCGAGCGCCTGCTGGTGGCCCAGGCCAACCGCCTGGCCCAGAGCGGGGACGTGACCAAGGACGACCTGATGACCATCACCGTGGAGGACGTGGACGCCGCCCGAGCCTCCGACGAGAAGATGGCCGCCGCCCAGAAGGCCCAGGCCGAGCTGATCAAGTCCGCCGAGGAGACCATCTCGGAGCTGCAGGCCATGTCCAGGGACGTGAAGGTCAAGCTGGACCTGCCGGAGGAACAGGCCTAAATTCATATCGACCGACACGGAAAACCCCGCCGCAGGGCGGGGTTTTCCGTGTCGGTCGATATGTCAGTCCTTCACAAAGGCGCGATAGATCGCGTTCATGGCCGTCTCGAAGTCCTTGATGTCGATGCCCACGATGATGTTCATCTCGCTGGAGCCCTGGTCGATCATGCGGATGTTGACCCCGGCCTCGTACAGCGCCGTGAACAGCCTGGCGGCGGTGCCGGGGGCGCTGGTCATGCCGTGGCCCACGGTGGCGATCAGGGCGATGCCGGCGCTGATCTCTATGGAATCCGGCTGGCAGGTCTGCTGGATGCGCTGTATGATCTGGTCCTTGCGGGTCACCAGCTCCTTGTCGGCAACGACCACCGACATCGTGTCGATGCCGGTCGGCAGGTGCTCGAAGGACACGCCGAAGTCCTCCAGCGCCTGCAGCACCCGGCGGCCGAACCCGTATTCCGAGTTCATCATGGCCTTTTCGATGCTCAGCAGCGTGAAGTTCTTGTGGCCGGCGATGCCGGTGATGATCTGGTCGCCGGGGCGGTGGTCCGGGGAGGGGTTGACGACGATCATCGTGCCCGGGTCCTCCGGGGCGTTGGTGTTGCGGATGTTGGTGGGGATGCCCGCCTTGTGCACCGGGAAGATGGCGTCCTCGTGCAGCACCGTCGCGCCCATGTAGGAGAGCTCCCGCAGCTCCCGGTAGGACAGCTCGCGGATGCACTTCGGGTTCTTGACGATGCGGGGGTCGGCCATCATGAAGCCGGACACGTCGGTCCAGTTCACGTACACGTCGGCCTGGGCCGCCCGGGCGACGATCGCGCCGGAGATGTCGCTGCCGCCCCGGGAGAAGGTATGTACGTCTCCGTTGGGGTAGGAGCCGTAGAAGCCCGGGATCACCGCGTGGCTGTGCTTCTGCAGCGCCTCGCGCATGATCTCGTTGGTCCACTCCGAGGCAAAGCTGCCCTGGCGGTCGAACTTCACCACGTCCTGGGCGTCGATGAAATCCCAGCCCAGGTACTTGGACAGCAGCATGCCGTTCAGGTATTCGCCGCGGCTGGCCGCGAAGTCGGGGTTCTTGTACTGGCGGATGGCGTTGCTGGTCTCGATCAGCAGGCCCTCCACGTCAAAGTCCAGGCCCAGCTCGCGGGCGATGCCCAAGTAGCGGTCCGCGATCTTCTTGAAGATCTCCTCATGGCTGCGATTGCTCTCCACCTGGCGGTGGCACTGGTACAGCAGGTCGGTGATCTTCTCGTCGCCATCGAAGCGCTTGCCCGGCGCGCTGGGCACCACATAGCGGTAATCCGGGTCGGATTCGATGATCGCCTTCACCTTACGAAAGTGTTCCGCGTCGCACAGAGACGAGCCGCCAAACTTCGCCACTTTGATTCCCAAGTTCATTTCTCCCTTCGGCCGATAAACGGCGTGCCTGTGTTATATGTCGGGTTGCTCCGGCGTGCCCGCTTCCGGTTCCGCCGGTTCGGTTTTTTCGTTCAGTTCGCCCTCGATCAGCTCCAGCAGCCGGTCCCGCCCGGTGCCGTCCTTCGAGGAATGCACCATGACCTCCCAGGGCTGCACACCCAGCGTGCGGCAGATGACCGGTATGCTCCTGCCCCGCTGCGCCTTGGACAGCTTGTCCGCCTTGGTAGCCACCACCGTGAACGGTATGCCGTAGTGCCGCAGGTATTCCACCATCAGCTGGTCGTCCTCCGTGGGCGCATGGCGGATGTCCACCAGCTGGAAGACCCGCCGCAGGTGCTCCGAGCCCCGCAGATAGCCCTCGATCATGGCCGCCCACTTCTGCTTCTCCTGCTTCGGCGCGCGGGCGAAGCCGTAGCCGGGCAGGTCCACCAGGAAGAACGCCTCGTTGATCCGGTACAGGTTCACCAGCCGGGTCTTGCCGGGCTCGGCGGAGGTGCGGGCCAGGTGGGAGTTGCCGGTCAGGTTGTTGATCAGAGACGACTTGCCCACATTGGACTTTCCGGCCATGGCGATCTCCGGCATGCCCTGGCCGGGGAACGGGCCAAAGCCGCTCAGGGACGCCACGAATTTCGACTTGTTGATCGTCATGGCGCTCAACCTGCCTGTCTCACGCCGTCCTTGATCAGCACGGCGTCCAGCGCCTCGTCCACCCGGTCCAGAAGGCGTATGTCGAATTTCTTCAGGATCTCGGCGTCCAGCTTCTCCAGGTCCTTCTCGTTCTCCCGGGGCAGCAGTATGCGCGTGATGCCCTGCCGGTAGGCCGCCAGCAGCTTTTCCTTCACGCCGCCGATGGGCAGCACCCGGCCGTGCAGCGTGATCTCGCCGGTCATGGCGTAGCTGCCGCTGGCCGCCAGGCCTGTGACCGCCGACATCAGCGCGCAGCTGAGCGCCACGCCCGCCGAGGGGCCGTCCTTGGGCACCGCGCCCTCCGGCACGTGGATGTGCACGTCGTGCCTGTCGAAGAAGTCCGGCGCCGCGCCCCAGGCCTCAAGCCGCGCGCGCACCACGCTGCGGGCCAGCTCCGCCGACTCCTTCATGACCTCCCCCAGCTTGCCGGTCAGCTTCATGCCGCCCTTGCCGGGAAAGCACACGGCCTCCACCGGCATGACCTCGCCGCCCACGCTGGTCCAGGCCAGGCCGTTGACCACGCCCACCTCGGCGCGCTCGGCCACGGGCTGGCGCAGATACCTGGGCGCGCCCAGGTAGGCCTTCAGGTCCCGGGGCTTTATGGACACGCTCCTGTCCTCCGGGTGCTCCATCAGGTGCAGCGTGGCCCGGCGGCACAGCTGGGCGATCTGCCGCTCCAGCGTGCGGACGCCCGACTCCCGGGTGTAGCCGTCGATCAGCGCCTCAATGGCCTTGTCCGATAGCTTCAGCTGGCCCTTGGACAGGTTGTGGGCCTCGCGCTGCTTGGGCAGCAGGTGGCGCTTGGCGATCTGCAGCTTCTCCGCGCCGGTGTAGCTGGGCACCTCGATGACCTCCATGCGATCCAGCAGCGCCGGGTCGATGGTGTCCAGCGAATTGGCCGTGGTGATGAACAGCACGTCCGACAGGTCGAAGGGCACCTCCAGGTAGTGGTCGCGGAAGGCGTTGTTCTGGGCCGGGTCCAGGGCCTCCAGCATCGCGGAGGCCGGGTCGCCCCGCATGTCCCTGGACAGCTTGTCGATCTCGTCCAGCAAAAACACCGGGTTCATCGCCTTGCACTGGCGGATGGCGGAGATGATGCGCCCCGGCATCGCCCCCACGTAGGTCTTGCGGTGGCCGCGGATCTCGGCCTCGTCGTGCACGCCGCCCAGGGAGAGCCGCGTGAACTTCCTGTCCAGCGCCCGCGCGATGGACTGGGCGATGGAGGTCTTGCCCACGCCGGGCGGGCCCACCAGGCAGATGATCGGGCTCTTCAGCTTGTCGGCGGCCACGGACCGCACCGCCAGGTACTCGATCAGGCGGCGCTTCACGTCCTCCATGCCGTAGTGGTCGGCCTCCAGGATCTTCCGCGCCTTGGCGATGTCGATGGAAGAGGGGTCGTACACGTCCCAGGGCAGCTCCAGCATGTACTCGATGTAGTTCTGGCTGACGCCGCTCTCCGGCGCGTGCACGGAGCTGCGGGCCAGCCGCTTCAGCTCCTTCTCCACGTGCTCGCGGGCCGCCGGGGGCAGCTTGGAGGCCTGTATGCGCTTGCGCAGCTCGGTGACCTCCTCGTCCTCGTCGTCGCCCAGCTCCTCCTGTATGGCGCGAATCTGCTCCCGCAGGTAGTATTCATGGTTGGCCTTGTCCATATACTCCTGGACGCGGGCGTGTATGCGCTCCTCCAGCTCGGCGATCTGGACCTCGTCCGCCAGCTTCTCCAGCAGCAGCTGCAGCCGCTGGTTCACGTCGGCGCACTCCAACAGAGCCTGCCTGTCCTCGACTTGGGTGAGCAGGTTGGAGGCCGCCACGTCTGAAAGCACCGAGGGGTTGCGCTCGCCCTCTATGGCCTGCAGCAGCTCCGGCATGTTGATGTCCCGGGCCCGGCAGGCCTGCGCCGCCAGCGCGCGCACGGCGCGCATCAGCGCCCTCTGGGAGGCGTCGGTGTACAGGATCTCGTCGAACGACACCGCCGCGATCTCGGCGCGCTGCAGCGCGTCCTCCTCAAACACCTTGAGCAGCATGGCCCGGTCGCGGCCCTCCAGCAGCACCCGCACGGTGCCGTCCGGCAGGTGCAGCACCTGCTTCACCACGGCCACCGTGCCCATGGTGTACAGGTCCTCCAGGGCCGGGTGCTCCGTCAGCGTGTTCCGCTGGGTGACCACGAACAGCCGCTGATCCTCGCCCTGAGCGGCGGCGCGCACGGCAGCGATGGAGCGATCCCGCGCGGCGTCTATGGTGATGACCGTATTCGGAAAGACCACCACGCCCCTCAGCGGCAGCAGCGGCAGCCTGTCGGCCTCTATCCGGTGTTTGACCTTGCTCAATTGGCGTTTCCCCCGTGTGTATTGGTATCAGATAGTATACAGGAAGCATGTTAAGAATCAAAGGTCTGGCACTGGTGATTTCAGCCATGCGCGCAAATGATTGAATTGACACGCCACCCGGGCTGTGATAAAATATAAATTATGGGTTTGTTTGTAACCGGCGGGATGACCGTCGATCCCATACCGGGCGTGGCTGCGACTCTCGTACCGGCGCCCGTAAGGAAGGGAAGCAAGCGATGTCCGAATACTTTATCTACTACACCGAGGCGAGCCTTGTCTGCGTGATCATATTCGGGATCATGCTGGGGCGGGATCTGCTCAGCGTAGACCGGCAGGACAAGCAGATCAAATACGACCACGCGCTGATCGCGTTCATGCTCTATTTCGTCTCCGACGCAATCTGGGCGGCGGTGATCGCCGGCATGCTGCCGCGCAACCACTTCACCGTGCTGTCCACGAATTTCGCCAACTGCGTGCTCATGTCCGCCATCACCTACTGCTGGCTGCGCTACGTGATGGCCGTGGAGCAGGTGCCCTACCGGGACAAGCGCCTCTGCAAGGTCCTCTTACTTCTGCCCTTCGTCGCCTCCACCGTCGCGCTCATCGTCACCTATCTCATCGCGCCCCGCGTACTGCTCAGCGAGGGCCTTGAGCTGCAGCCCCCCTATTCCGCCTTCCAGATCACCGTTCCCTGCGTCTACATCGCGGCGGTGCTCGGGTACGCCGTCAAGCGGGCGCGGCGCGAGGAAAACCCCATCGAAAGCAGAAAGCACCTGTTCGTCGGCCTCTTCCCGCTGATGGTCATACTGGGGGGCCTCATCCAGGTGCTGCTGCTGCCGGAGACGCCGATCTTCTGCTTCTGCTGCGCGATACTGATGCTGCTGTTCTACATCAGCGCCATGGACACCCAGATCTCCACGGACCCGCTGACGGCGCTGAACAACCGGGGCCAGCTGCTGCACTACACCTCGGTGAAGGCCAACATCCGCCGCGAGGGCCGGCGGACCTACGTGGTCATGTTCGACATCAACGACTTCAAGGCCATCAACGACACCTACGGCCACGCGGAGGGCGACCGGGCGCTGATCCTGGTGGCCGATAGCCTGCGCAGCGTCCTCCGAAACCGCAGCACGCCCACGTTCCTCGCCCGCTACGGCGGCGACGAGTTCATACTGATCGTCCACCCGGCGTCGGACGATGAGATCGAGCCGCTGATCGCGGAGATCCGCGGGCAGATCGAAGCGCGCTGCCGGAAGGAGCAGGCGCCCTACATACTCTCCATCGGCGCCGGATACGACGAACTGGCCGCGAAGGACGATACCTTCCAGCGCTGCATGCAGCGGGCGGACGACAGGCTGTACGTGGACAAGGCCCGCCAGAAGGAGCTGGGCGGAACGGTCATACGCGCATAGCCTCTCCCCCGCGCAAAAAAACCTGCCTCTTTCGAGGCAGGTTTTTTGGAGGTGCCACCCGGATTCGGACCGGGGAATGAAGGTTTTGCAGACCTTTGCCTTACCACTTGGCTATGGCACCAAATTCGGCGCGCGCTCCGGCGCGCGCCGACGATTGGAGCGGTAGACGAGACTCGGACTCGCGACCTCCACCTTGGCAAGGTGGCGCTCTACCAACTGAGCTACTACCGCAAATGGTGCCCAGGGACGGAATCGAACCATCGACACGTAGATTTTCAGTCTACTGCTCTACCGACTGAGCTACCTGGGCAAGTGGCGACGCGGAAGGGGCTCGAACCCTCGACCTTACCGCGCCACATGGTGGGAACAACAGGGCTCGAACCTGTGACCCTTTGCTTGTAAGGCAAATGCTCTCCCAGCTGAGCTATGCTCCCAATTGTTCCTCATGTCGCCGTCGTGACGACATGAAATATAATACTACAAATCCCGGGCGTTGTCAATACCCATTTTCGCATTTTTGGGAATTAACGGTATCTACGTTTTTCAGTGGGTTCAAATGCCGGCCCGTGCGCGCCGGTTCTTAATCAGGGCTTGATCTTCTTCGTCAGCGCCATCGCCCAGCCGTAGCACAGCGCGGCGAGGGCGGAGGCGATCGCGGTCATCAACAGCGTCAGCAGCCGGTGGTCCATGCGCAGGCCCAGCACCACCATCAGCACGATCAGGCCCATCACCACGAACATGTTGGGCAGCATGTAGATGGCCACGGCGGCGCTCTGCTTGACCACCTCGATCTCATTCTCCCAGTCCAGCCGCATGTGGCGGATGCCGCACACGCAGCCCCAGGCCGTCGAGAACGCGCACAGCGCAAGGCCCAGCAGCAGATACAGCGCCGCGTTCAGCGCGGGCACATGGGCCGATACGCACATGCACAGCGTCGAGAAGGCCATGAACGGCACCGTCAGCAGCAGGTTGAACAGCATCTTGCCGCGGTAGACGGTCTTCTTCTCGATGGGCAGGCTCTGGAGTATCCAGTAGTTCTTGCCCTCCAGCGAAGGCGAGCAGGCCGTGGTGGCGACCATGCCGATGAAGAAGTGGACGATGAACGGTATGGCCGGCTGGAGCATGGCCGGGGTGATGGGCGCGCCCGCCGTGACGGTGGAGATGATCCTGTCCGCGCCGATGACGAGCGTGACGAGCCCCACGATCGCGGCCAGCAGCATGCCCATCGCGTTGTTGGTCATGTACACGGTGGAGCCGGTCAGCCGCTTGAACTCCTTGAACGCGATGGAGAGGACCACGCTGCGCCGCTTCTGCGCCCCCATGCGGAAGCGCTTCGCCGCGGCGTGGGACTTCATCGCCGAGTTGATGTTCCTGTAGGACCGGCCCACAATGGCGAACACCGCCGCGAACAGCAGTATCGTCAGGCCCGCCAGCAGCAGCGCCCCCGAGAGGCTGGGCTTTGTGACCGCGTCGGTGAACCAGCGGACGGGCAGGTAGTATTTCGACGCGCCGCCGGTGAAGTCGGCGGCCCTGCGCAGGGTGATCTGCACCTGGTCGTTCCGGAACATGCTCTCAATGAAAAAGCGCAGCGAGAAGCACAGCAGTATGAATACGAACGTCAGCACCGTCTGGACGATGTTGGTCTTCCGGAACCCGGCGCTGATCCGGGCGATCAGAAAGCCCAGGAACGACGCGATCAGCATCGGTATGCCCGGCAAAAGCAGCGACAGCAGCACCCACAGCGGGTACACGCCGGCGGCGGGCCGGGCGTAGTAGCCGTAGCCCCCCAGCATGGAGAGCGATATGAGCAGGAACCAGGGCAGGCTCTTCAGGTACATGTACAGGAACTTGCAGGCGGCCACGGTGCTGCTCTCAAAGGGCAGCGACATCAGCATGTCGTATTCCTTGAAGTTGAACAGGTAGCCGTTGGTCTTGAAAAGCGTCAGCACGAAGGCCATGGCGCTGACCGTCAGCGCGCACATCTGGGGCGCGGCGCCGATGAAGCCGAATTTGCCGAAGCCGATGCAGACGGCCACGCAGAACGCGATCAGCATGGCGTACAGCACCACTGTGCCGACGGTGTTGCCGATGATCTTCCGCTTTTTCTTTTTGTCGGTGGTGTGCTTCAGCTGGTTGCGCTGGCTGGTGGACAGCAGCAGCGTCCGGAGCAGCAGAATGCCGTTATTCATCACTGTCCGCCTCCAGGAATGCCTCTTCAAGGGAATGTCCTTCGGTGAGCGCCTCCATGGTGCCGGAGGCGACGATCCGCCCATTCTTGATGATGGCGACCTTATTGCACAGCTTCTCCGCCACGTCCAGCACGTGGGTCGAGAAGAATATGGCCGCGCCCTGGGCGCACATGTCGCGCATGAGCGCCTTCAGCGTGAAGCTCGCCTTCGGGTCCAGCCCCACGAAGGGCTCGTCCAGCACCATCAGCTTCGGCGCGTGGATCAGCGCCGATATGATGGCGACCTTCTGCTTCATGCCGTGGGAATAGGAGCTGATCAGATCGCCCAGCGCGCTCGTGATCTCGAACAGGTCGCCGTACTTCTTGATGCGCGCCTCCCGCTCCCCCGCGCTCAGGCCGAACACGTCGGCTACAAAGTTCAGATACTGTATGCCGGTCAGGTTCTCGTACAGGTCCGGGTTGTCCGGGATGTACGCCGTGACCCGCTTGCAGGCCATGGGGTCGGCCTTGACGGAGTGGCCGTCGATCAGGATCTCGCCCTCGGTAAAGTCCAGCACCCCCACCACCGCGCGGATCGTGGTGGACTTGCCCGCGCCGTTGTGGCCGATGAAGCCGAATATGTCGCCGCTCATCACGCTCAGCGACACGCCGTCCACGGCCTTCTTCTCCGACCCGTAGGATTTGGAGTAGTTTCTGATTTCAAGCATTGCCCTCTCGCTCATGGCGGTCCTTGCCCCTCTCCGGATTTCTATTGCCTTGGATTGCCTGCATCATACCACGGCGCGCCGCCGCGCGCAAGGCCAAGCCGATAAAACGTCGGCTTCGGCGCACAAAATGTCGCCCTGAAGCGCCGTGAACGGCATGTAGGCGGCCGCGCGTTCGTACAAGTTTAACTTGCCATATTGCCGCCCGCTGTGGCACACTCTTGTCGGAGGCGATACCGTTGAAGGATACGATCTATACCCTTCGCGCCCCGGTGCGCATGAACGTGGCCCTGCTGTCGGATCTGCACAACCGGCCCTTTCAGGAAGCGCTCAGGTCCCTGAACGCGCACAGGCCGGACGTCATCTGCTTTGCCGGCGACCTGGTCGAAGGCTATATGCCGCGCCGCGCCGGGCTCATACTGCGCGACCAAAAGCACATACTGCCCTTTCTGACCGCGTGCGCCGGTCTGGCCCCCACCTTCGTGTCCCTCGGCAACCACGACTGCCTGCTCTCGGAGGACGATCTGCGGCTCCTTACTCAGACCGGCGCGCAGCTCTTGGACGACGGCTGGCGCGCCCTGAACGGCGTGGTGATCGGCGGGCTCTCCTCGGGGCGGGTTGCGCAGTACCGCGACTTTCGCGCCGGAAAGCGCGAGCGCTACCCGGAGCGGGACCGTTCCTGGTTCAAAGTGCCCGCGAAGCCCAAGCTCGACTGGCTCGACGGCTTTGAGCGCCAGGCGGGCTACCGCATACTGCTGTCGCACAACCCCGAATACTGGCGGCCCTGGCTCAGCGAGCGGCGCATCGACCTGGTGCTGAGCGGCCACACCCACGGCGGCCAGATCCGGCTGTTCGGCCGCCCCCTGTACGCCCCCGGCCAGGGCTTTCTGCCAAAGTACGCCTGGGGCCTGTATCGCGGGGCATACGGCTGTATGGCCGTCGGCGCCGGGCTCTCCAACACGGCGGGCTTCATCCCCCGTCTGTTCAACCCCCGGGAGGTCGTGTACCTCCGTCTGGGCGACGGCGACTGAGCCCCGCTCAGCGCTCCGCCCGGCAGGCGATCTCCTTCCAGAGCGCCGCCTCCCGCGCCGTCACGACGCCCTCCTCCGAGTAGTATTCCGTCATGTCCTCCAGCCGCAGGCAGCCCAGCTGGCCCCCGGCGTTCGGGAACGCGCAGCCGCAGTCCAGGTCGATCACGCCGTCGCCGTGGGCGATCCTCGGCCTCGGCCAGTCGGCCTGCTGCACAAACACGGTGGGCGTGTGGCCGATGAGCACCGTCCTGCCCTGAAGCTGCGGCGGCAGTGACAGGGGCATCCTGTGCCACACGGCGAATTCCCGCTCGTCCTTCCACCCGCCCGGCTCGTACAGCTCCACCGGAGCGGCGTGGACCAGGCAGTAATCCCGCCCGTTCACCCGCGTCTCAAGCTGGACGGGGAGCGATTCCAGATAGCGCAGCAGCGCCTCCCGGCTCCCCTCGTCCAGCGCGTGGAAGCGCCGGAAGGTCGGTTCGCAGCCGTTTTTCCACCACCTCAGCAGCGCGAAGTCGTCGTCCGGATGCCTGAGGGCGTCTATCATCATGTGCTCATGGTTGCCCAGCAGCAGCGTGGTATTGCGCATGTTCATCACGCGCCGGAGCAGTTCGACGCCGTCCGGCCCGCGGTCCACCACGTCGCCGAGTATGAACAGGCAGTCGTCCGGGCGCATGTCGATCCTGGCGAGCATCGCGTCGAACGCCGCGCCGTTGCCATGGATATCCGACAGTACGTAATGCATGCCGCGACCCTCCCCCATGCCGTCGTTGCCCGTCACCGTCATGATAGCATAAATATGCAAATGCCGTCAACGCCCGGTTGACAACCGGCGCGTCGCGCGGCATAATGAACTTGGAATACCACCCCGAGCGGAGGAATTCAGCATGAGCGCGGAGCGGTTCACGATCAAAAGCCAGTTTTCCGGCTGTTCGGGACTGGCCCGCCTGGATGTGCCCGAGGGGCTGGAGCGGGTCGAGGGCAGCGCGTTCGCGTTCTGCACCGCCCTGGAGCGCGCGATGCTGCCCCAGAGCCTGACCCACCTGATGGAGGACGTGTTCCGCGGCTGCGCGAAGATCGAGCGGCTCGTGCTGCCAGGCGGCGGCGTCCGCATGGGCGATAAGCGCTTCCTCAGCTGGCACGCCGCCCGGTGACGGTCACTGCCATTCGTAGCGGGCGATGCGCTGCTCCAGCGCTTCCTCGCCCCGCTCCGCCAGCAATATGAAGTCAAACACCTTTTCGCTCCAGCCGGCGATGATGTTGGTGCGCGCGCCGGTGAACTGCTGCGTGCCGTAGCCCATCAGGTCGATCGCGTGCACCCAGATGTCGATGCCCATCTGCCTGCGGTATTCGTCCGCCCAGTATTGGACGGGCTTGCTCGTGCCATAGGCCGGAGTGTTGCACTCGTTGTCGCTGATGATGATGACCCTGTCCGCCGCGATGCGCTCGCTCAGCATCTGCTCGAAGGGCAGGCTGATGTTGGTGCCGCCGCCGGCCCTGGCATGGTTTATGCAGGTCTGGAGGATCGCCGCGTGGCCGCTGAGCGCGTACTTTGCGATGGAGGTGTCAAAGGTATAGAACAGGCTGTCCTCGCAGATGCGGTTTGCGATCAGGCCCAGCATCATGCCCACATCGCAGCAGCGCACGCCGGATTTGCGACTGAGCGGCGAACTCATCGAGCCGGAGGTATCGACGGCGATGACGGTCCGTCCGGGCAGCCTGGGCAGGTTGTCCACCGCGGCGTTCACCGCCTGCTCCAGCGCGTCCAGCGCTCTGCTGCCCGCGATGCTGCCGATCTCCCTGTAGGCCGAGAGGTACCTGAACGGTAGCTGCCTGGAGCGCCGGACGGCGTTCTCGTCGGCGATGGTGTCGTACACCTTATTGATGTTCCGCGGCGCAGCCAGAATGATATTGCGCAGGTTGCGCAGCAGGGCCATGTAGCCCACCTTGCCGCTGTCGATCAGCGCCTCCCAGGTCTCGGCGTTGCTGCCGCCGGCGGACAGCTGGGTCTCCCATGTCACGGGGGTCGCCAGGCGATTCTCCAGTACCCGCTTCCAGAGCGCGGCCTGCGCCTCGTCCGCCGGCTTCGGATGGCACAGCATCACGATGTCCCGCATCCCGACCGCCTTGCCCGAGCCCCTGTACTTGGCGAGCGTGTACTCGTCAAACCGGGAAAACGCGTCGCAAATGCCCTTGCGCAGCGCGTTGGGTATGGGCTTGCCGAACGTGGCGAGGTAGAAGGCCATCAGCTCGGTCACGTCGTCGCCGCGCAGCACGATGCCCTTGACGGTCCGGCGCGCGAAGGGCTTGCCCTCCGGCTCGTGCGCCAGGTACGCGGCCAGCACGTGCGACACCGAGCGCATGTTGAACTCCCGGCGGGCGAACACGGCCAGGCGGGACACGAAATCCGCGTCCTGTCGGATCACGCGGCGAATCGTCATCTCCATCTCGGCGCTGTTGTCGCCGTAGAACTTCTGTTCATTGAAGAACGACGTCAGCACCTGCGTCACCAGCTTGGCCCTGTTCTTCATGGCGTAGGCCGGGTATGCCTCGTGGTTGGTCGTCATGCCGGTGGGCCTGTTGTTGAACTTGCTCATGATGAACACCCCCGTCAACGCCGTTCCGCCGGTGCGATCGATGATAGCCGATACAAAAAGAGCCCTGCCCGCAGCATGGTCGGTACACGGAGCAAGGCACGGCTCTTTGAAGCTTGGGGCCGCGGCGTCGCCGCGGCAATTTGAAACGAAGCGGATAAAATCGGTCGGAGAACGATTGGCGCTCTGCCATTTGAGCTACCCTGCCCTTCTTCGGAGCAGGGACGGGATTCGAACCCGTAACATCCCGTGTAAAGACGAAGTATCTCCAGCCTGCAATGCCGCTTCTTCGGTATAACAAGCGCTGTCGCGCCGGTTATCGTCTGGAAAAGGGACGGATGAATTTCGACCGCGGTATTCTCAGGCAACGTCCTCCCGTTGGACCAACGCTCATTTCAAGCGCGTGGGATTCGGACCCACATCTTCGCCGCCGTAAACGAAGGAACCGCAACCGGCAATGCCGTCCCGCGCCGGTCGCCCGGCGCAACCCCATTTTAACACAGGCCCCGCGGCATTGTCAACCCATATGCGCCCCGTCGCGCCACTTCTCAAGAAGCTCTCCGTCCTCGTCGTACATGTCGAGACTGCACTCCGGTAGAGGGCTTTCCCCGCGTGCCAATTCTCCTACCAGCCGTCGACGATGCCCAGGTAATGGCCCTTCTGATCGACGACCCGTATGAAATCGTCGATGGCCTTTTGACACTTTTCCATATCGGGGGCTTCCACCATCACGCGCACGCTGGGCAGAAGCCCGGAGAAGCGCAGCAGTATGCGGGCCCTGTCGCCCAGCGCCTCGCCGATGCGCTGAACCGCCCGCTGTATGTCCGCGTCGCCCTTGAAGGCGTCTATGCCGTCGATCTGGATGTGCCGGGTGAGGTGCACGCAGTGCCAGTAGACCCGGGCGACGTGCCGGTAGCAGAAGCGCCTGACGCTGTCCTCCTGCGCTTTGGCGGAGAGCGCCGAGGCATTCCAGTTCTGTCTGAGATGGTCGATGGGCTCCTGAACGCCGCGCAGAAAGAGCACGCAGGCCGCCGCGTAGCCGACGCGCCCGCAATCCTCGCCGCAGAACAGCGCCACCCGCTTTCCGTCCTCCAGCAGGGCCGCGACCTCGACCGTCAGGCGCTCCAGTATGAAGAAGGGCAGCGCGTCGTAGGGGGCGATGGGATAGTAGAGTATCTGCCCCCTGAAGTCCTCCCAGATGCTGCCTGGAAGGCTGTCCAGCGATACGATGACGTCGGGCTTCGCCCGCGCAAGGTCGTACAGGTCCGGGCCGTAGCCCGCGAAGAGCCCGGGATGGATCTCGCTGACCCTGCCGCCGACGCCCGCGCCGCCCTCCTGGGGCTTTGAGGCCAGCCTGTCCAACAGCTCGGAAACGGCGGGCAGCTCTGCGATGGGGATTTCGGAGGGCGCGCTGTAGCGGATGATGTGAAGGGCCGAACCCCCCACCCCGTACAGGGCAACGCCGTCCGATTGCGACTGGAGCAGGCCGATCACGCACGCCACGCCCTCGCGCTTGAGCAGCTCGACCGCCCTGCCGCGCTCCTCCTCGGTGTAATCGGCCTCGTCCATCATCGATATGCAGATACAGGGGGCGTCCAGGGGCACCGATTCCCAGCCGAAGCCGGTATGGCTGCCCTTGTGGGCGTTGAGCTGTATGCCCATCTCCCGGCACTTCGCGTTCAAAAAGCCAAACTGCCTCAGCAGGCTGATCCAGTCCGATTCAAGGGTCCTCGGAACCGCTACGTACACGTTCAAAACGCCCCGGTTCATCTCTTGCACAGTATCATCTCCACCGGGCATGTCGTTCAGTCGCCAAAGGCGTAGGGGTTGAAGCCGTTCACCGCCATTACAAACCACGCCGTCGGCGCGATGTGGGGCGCGGCGCCGTATTCCCAGGGCGAGCCGTCGAACAGCCCGAAGCCCGTGGACAGGTGGTCCACCGTCGCCGCCGGGAACAGGCCGCTTTCAAGCTGTATGTCCGCCAGCGCCCGAAGCGCCCCGGCGGCCGGCCCGTCCTCGCCGCGCAGCCGGTACATCAGCGCGGTGTAGGCCGTGCCCTCGGCCCACCAGCCGCCGTTGGCGTTGGACGCGCAGAAGGGATAGCCGCCCTCCGGGGTGCGCATGGCCGCGACGGCCTCCAGTGAAGCCTCGTAGGGGGCAAAGGCCTCCCCCAGCGCCATGCAGGCCCACACCTGGGCGTCCAGCACCAGGTTGTCCGCACTGGGCGTCGCGCCGTCGTCCAGCGTTCCGGTGTAGAACACCCGCTTATCCACGTCATACATGCTTTTTATGGCCGCCAGCGCGTTGTCGTAGGAGAAGGCCGCGTTTTGGATGTAGAGGTTGTCGGTGTCGTAGGAGCGCAGCATACAGTGCGCGTCCCGCCCGGAGAAATCGCCAATGAAGCGGATGTCGTCCAGGTAGAACGCGTTGTCCCCCATGTTCGACTGCTCGCCCGACAGCACGTAGCCGAAGCCGCAGACGACATAGCGCATGTCCGCGTCCGCCAGGTCGACGGTATACTCGCGCCATTCCTGCTCCAGCTCGATATAGCCCAGGCTGCGCTTGCCGGCGCTGTCCGGATAGGGGGCGATCCGCGCGCCCCACTGGCCGTCGTAGCCGAAGCCGCAGGTGAAGAATTCCACCCTCTCGCCGCCGCGCTCGCCCCGGGCCCAGAAGCTGAGCGCCTGCGCGCCCGTCAGATCGAGGCCCTGGCCGTCCGTCTTGCCGTCGTTGAGCCGCGGCACGCTCTCCCCCTCGGCAAGCCAGCCGTTCAGAAACAGCCAGCCGCCCCAGTCCACGGGGCTGACGGTCTGCCGACAGCGGATGCAGCTCTCGCCGCCGTGGGGATCGTCCCGTCAGTTCTCGTCCATGTCCAGCACCAGGCTGCCGTCGAGGCCTGCCATCTTCGCCTTCTGGGTGAAGTGGTTCTCGGTGTCGCCGAAGTCCCTGTAGACGTACACGCTCTTTTGCATCGCGTCCAGCGCGCCGGTGAGCGCCCCGAGCGCCGCGCCGGCGGCGGGGCGGAAATCGTCATAGCCCTGGGCCAGAGCCGCCACGGGCAACAGCAGCAGTACGATCGTCAGCGCAACGGCCCTTTTCATTGGAATCTCTCCCCTCCGATCGGCGCCATGTCACAGGTTGATATCCGGCGTGTTGTCCCGCTGATAGGACAGCCAGTTGCCGTTTTCGATCAGCTCCTCCCGCGCCAGCCGCGCCAGCAGTTCCTCGCTCTGGCCGCGTTCGGCCAGCCGCTCGGAGGCCCGCGCGTAGAACCGGGCCATCTTGCCGTGATCGGACCGCTTTCGGGGCAGGGACTGCTTTCCGTAGTAGTTGGCGATGAATATGGTCGCGGAGGACAGGGTCCCCAGGGCCACCTTGATGGCGGTGCGCCAGAGGCCGACGCCTGCAAGCGCCGCCACCGGTTCAAAGAACAGCCCGCCGAAGCCCAGCTCGAACAGCACCGCGGCGATGTACAGCGTCGCGCTGACCGCCAGCGCCACCCGGACCACGCCCTCGCTGCGCCTGAGGCTCAGAGAGGTCCTTCCGATCGCGCGGCTGTGATAGTCCCGCTGGGCGTTTACCCAGCAATCCCGGATGTCGTGGGCCGCCTTGGGCGCTGGACCGATCGAGACCGTGCGCAGGGCGGATGCGATCCACGCCGTCTCCTGCGACTGGGTCCATGTCAGAAGCGACGTCACCCGCAGGCGGCTGCCGGCATAGCGCAGATAGGCCTGCACCCGCAGCCATTCCGCCAGCGCCCGGTATTCGATATAGCGGCAGTGGCAGTCCGAGCGGAGGGCATACCTGTGGCAGAACCAGGCCAGGCCCAGCATGGCCCTGCACAGCAGTATCATCCAGATGGCCTCGACCTCGTCGTACATCAGAAACGCGAACGTCAAAAGCGTGCTGGCCGCCGCCAGCAGCGCCAGGACCCGCCGGTACATCCCGGCAAAGCGCCGGCTCAGGCCGCTGGCCGCGTGGTACAGCGCGTTCATGCGCACGAGGACCGCGTCGTCCCCGCAGGCGTCCTCCGGCAGCAGCGTTCCTCCGCCGCCGCTTTGATCGGCAAGCCGGTTGAAGGCCTCCGTCTTCTCCAGTATCCCCGAAAGCGCCGCTTCGTCCCCCAGGCGGCGCACCTCGCCCGCCGCGCGCCCGTCCGCCGCGTCCCTGGGGGCCAGGATGTGAATGACCGCCGGGCAGTCGCCCGCGAGGGCTGGGTCGCCGCGCTCGGGGCTGTACGCGCCGTTCAGGGCGACGTCCACCGCCGCGCCGGTGCCGCAGCGCTTCGCGTCCGGCGCGCCGCCGTCCCACAGCGCCAGCAGCACGTGGCAGTGGGTGGCCACGTAGATGCCCGCCTGCCGAAAGTAAAAGGCGCGATCGGGTTGCTCCGGCGCGTGCTCCGTGGGCGGCGCGACGCCCACCCACCGTGCCCGGGCGCAGTGTTCGTCAAACTGGGCGGCGTCCGCGGGCGAGAAATCCTTTCGGTACACCGAGTCTTCCACGGGCAGCGCCGCCAATACCGGCATGCCCAGCTCCCGCGCCACGTCGGCGCACAGCAGATCGCCCCCCGCCGCGAGGCTCGTCAGCATGGCGGGCGACGTGTTCGGATACCGCTTCATAAGGCCCGTGAGCTCCGTCCGCACCGCCGCGCGAAGCGCGGGCAGATCGGCCTCCCGCAGCGCGATATGCCCCGTCACCCCGACGATCAGGGGAATCCTCCTATCGTCCATCGGTCAAGTCACCCCCATACCGGCGCAAGCGCCGTTTCGACGCCCCGGAGACGGCATGTATCAAACACGCGGGGTTTCCCCCGCGCGTCATCGTGCCCGCGCGCATGGCCTTCGTTTCATCGCAAGCTCCGCTTGCGATCCAGCCGGTAGATGCGCGTGCCATCGTATTTTTTGAGCAGTGTCAGCATCTTGTTGAACGGCTTCCAGTCTTTTCCCTTGTCGTCGTCGGAGAGGCTCTCGTAGTGCTCCAGGACCTCGCTGGTGGTGGGATTGCCGTCCATCACCAGCTTGTGCCTGCGCAGCTGCTCGCGCAGCGCCTTCCGGGCCGCGGCTTCCTCCGATTCCGGCACGTCCAACGGCAGCGTCTCGTACGCGTCGCCGTTGCGCCAGCCCATGGCGATGTGCTCCCGTTCCCAGCGCTCGTGCTCCATCGGCGCGAAAACGGCGGCCTGGTTCGGCGTGAAGCGGGTGACCATCTCGTAGTCCACCGGCTTGTCGGTGTAAAAGCAGCGTATCGCGTCCAGATAGCGGGCGAAGTGCCTGGCCCGGTTCAGCGTGGAGAGCTGGTACTCCAGCGAGTGGGACTCAAACCTGGCCTCCATCTGCTCTGCCGTGGCCTCCGGCGGCAGGCTGCGCCCGTGGATAGCCACCGCGAAGTCGTAGAAGTGCAAAAAGTTGCTGCTGGACAGGTAAGTGTGCTTGGCGCTGCGGTCCACCTTGCCGGTGCGCGCCTTCACGGTCAGGGGAATCGCACCGGTGTCCACGATCTTTTCGATGTCCGTGCGGAAGCGCTGGCCCTTCTCCGCCATGTCGCTGTAGGCCTTCAACCGCGGCGCGTCGCCCTCCCTCCCGCCGGCCTCCCAGGCGGCGTAGGCCTGGTGATAGGCGTCGATCTTCTCCCGCTCCGCCCGGTCGTAGTAGTAGATCACCTGTATGGCGTCGTCGGAGAAATCGAACTTCGCGGCCATCGGGTGCAGCTCGGTCCTGGAGTTGCGGCCGTAGGCCGTGCGGTCCCAGCACTGCAGCTCGTCGCACAGCATCAGCATGTAGGCCAGCGGGTGCGCCCGCATGGGCAGCGGCGCTCTGTGCTTTTCTTTGTCCTTGTAGAAGGCGATGGCGAACTTGTACAGGCTGTTGTGCAGCAGTATGGCGGAGAGGGCGTCCACGTGCATGGCGTTCAGCCCGTCGGGGCCGAAGGCGTTTTCCAGCTCCCGATAGAGCCGGGCGGCGCTGAAGAAGGCGTGGTCCATGAAGTAGCCGAAGCGCTCCGGCGACACGGGCTTGGCGTCCACCACATCCCTGAGATAGGCTTCGGTGAAGCCGTAGTCCTTGCCGAGCCTGCGGGCGATGTCCCAGGCGAGGAGGTGGCTGACGGTTCCAAAGCGCATGCCGAACAGCGCCTCAAAGCGCGCCTTCGCGGGCTCGCTCAGCGCGATCAGCTTGTCCACGCCGTGATAGGCCAGGTACAGGCTGTCCTTGCCCCGGCGCTGGTGATTCACCTCAAAGTAGGACAGCACCTGCTCGAAGGGCAGCTCGAAGGGATAGCCGATGTCGTGGAACAGCGACGTCAGGCCCCACAGCTCCAGGAACAGATTCGCCGCGCTGTCCGGCGGGCATTGGTAGAACGCCTCGAAGGCGCTCCGGTAGGCCGCGTTGGTGTCGTAGATCGCCAGGCCCAGCGCGAACACGTACACCGAATGGGAATAGTGGTCCCGGTGCTTCATCAGAAGCGAGCTGCCGTTGGACTCGTACTCCGAGAGCAGCTCCACCATTTTCTTGGACTGCCCGTATCGGCCGAAGAACATGTTGATGTAGCAGAAGTACACGGAGTACGCGTCTTCGGCGGTGCCGGAGTCGATGAAATCGCCCAGGGTCTTCTCCAGGCACAGCCGGTCGGTGTCCATCTGCAGGTTGTAGGGCACCTGGTGCGCCGAGAGCGCGACGCCCGCGTAGACGCCCGTCTCCGCCTCCCGCCGGGCGATGGCCGCGTCGTGCCTCAGGCCCTCGCAGCGCTCCCGCAGGAACCGCAGCGCCGCCGACTTCAGGTCGTTGGCCTTCTCGCCCTCGTTGACCGGCGGCTGCATGGGCCCCAGGTCCTCCCCAAAGCGCTTCAGGTTGATCTGCCGCATGGTCTCAAATGCCGTGTACGCCATAGTCATCCTCCTTCAGTGTCGTCTGTGCCGCTGTCGCCGGCGAAAACGCCTCAGCGCCTCAGGTACTGGGCGGAAACCGGGAATTCAAAGTAGGTGTCCGGGTAGGGCTCGTCGCCCAGGGCGAAGTGCCACCACTCGCAGTCGATGGGCACAAAGCCGTTGCGGGTCATGGCCTTTTGAAGGAACATGCGGTTGTCGTACTGCTCGTCCGTCACCGCCCGACAGTCAGGGTGGGACAGTTCGCTGAACAGGTCGAAGGGGCTGCCCATGTCCACCTCCTTGCCGGTGCGCATGTCCAGCAGCGTCAGGTCCACGGCGCTGCCCCGGCTGTGGGAGGACTGGCTGGCGATGTAGCCCCGTTTGAACAACTCCTGCTTTTCAAGGTCCGGGTAGAAGTACGGCTTCATCCGCAGGTCCAGGTCCTCCAGGCCCCACAGCACAAAGTGCCGAACGGCGTTGGCCGGGCGATAGGCGTCGAACACCTTCAGCCTATAGCCCTGAACGTTCACCTCCGCCGCCACGGCCTTCAGCGCCCGCGCCGCCTCGATGGTGAGCAGCGCCACCGGCGCCTCGTAGCCGTCGATGCGGTCGCCCACGAAGTTGTAGGTGGAGTAGTAGCGGATCTCCTGCACGATGCCCGGCACGAAGTCCGCCAACAGCACAAAGCCGGAGGAATCCTGGGTCACCCTCTGTTTGTAGTCCATACCAAGGCCGTCCTTTCTTACCCTTCTTGTCTTACCCCTTCCTGGAATCGTTGAGCACCACGTTGACGTAGTTGTACGGAATCTCGATGCCGGCCGCCTCCAGCGCCCGCCGGACCCGGGTGTTGACGTCGTCCTTCAGGACCTCGGTGCGCGTGCCCGGGTTATAATAGACCGTAGTCGCCAAAACCAGACTGCTGTCGGCATAGGCGATGAAGTAGACCGGGCTGTACGCGCCTTCGGCCGCGTCCGGCCCGCCGGGGATCGACCAGGGGCTGTCCGCCACCGCGCGGGCAATGACGGCCTTGGCCTGTTCCACGTCGGCATTGTAGGCCACGTGAAAGCGGAAGTGCACCGACCGCGTCTGGGCCTGGTAGCTCATGTTGGTGATCTTCATGCCGTTCAGCTTGCTGTTGGGGATGATGCGCACCACGGTGTCGATGTCCTGCAGCGTGACGTGGCGCATGGTGATGTCCTTGACGATGCCGGCGGTGCCGTCATCCAGCTCGATGCGGTTGCCGATGTCGAAGGGCTTGGTGGCGCTGAGCATCAGGCCGCAGATCAGATCGGCGATGACCGGCTGCGCGGCAAAGCCCGCGATGGCGGCGATGACCGTCGTGCCCTGGAACAGCACCCGCCCGAAGTTCTGGGTGAGCGGCGAGCTCATGACGACGAACTGTATCGCCAGGAAGATCACGATGAAGCGGGCGATGCTCTCCACGAAGCGCAGGTTGATGTTGTCGCGCATCCCCTTCAGCCGCTTCGCCGCCTTCTTCTCCAGCCGAAGCGCGAAGAAGGCCACCACAAACGTGACCACCGTCGTGAAAACAAGCATTATGGACTGCCAGAGGGTCTGGTGGGCCCTGAAAAAATCCGCGATTGCCGTCATTTGTCTCTCTCCACATCTGTAGTATTCAGGATCAGCGTCAGGTTGTTCAGGTTCATGGAATAGGTGTAGCGCGCCTCGTCGGCCATGCGCATGGCCAGGCGGATGCCAAAGCCGTTTTCATCTTCCACCCGGGCGATGTGCTGCACGGGGTCAAAGGCCATGCAGTCGTCCCTGAAGCGCAGCGTCCAGCGCCCGCGCTTGCGCTGCAGGCGTATGGACAGGCGGTTCTTCTTCCCTCCGGCAAAGCCGTGGGTGACGATGTTGCCGCCCATCTCCTCGATGCACAGCGCCAGGTGGCTGGCCATTCGGGCGCTGCCGCCCCGGACGCGGCAGAAGGCCTCCGCCGCGCGGGACGCGTCCATCACGCCCGCCAGGTCCCTCGGGTCGGCCTCAAACAGGTCCTCCGGCGGCACGCCGAAGTCGCTTCTGAGCAGCAGCACATCCTCCGCTTTCAGGGTAAAGCGGCCCTTCTTCAGCCACACATGGCCGAGTATGCCCAGGGTCGTCATGAGCTCGCTGGCCGTGAACAGGAACCACGCGCCGCCCACCCCGGCCGCCCGGCTGAACAGGAACGCGAACAGCGTCGGCAGCAGCGCGTTGTCCAGCACCGATATGACCTCCATCATGCGCACCCTGCCGGTGCCCTGGTAACAGTTGCGCAGGGCGTTGGTCAGGCAGCAGAAGACAAGCCCGGTGGAGAACAGGCGCACGCCGCGCATCGCCATGGCCTGGCTCTGGCCGGCATAGGGTATGAACAGGCGCACGCAGGGCCCCGCGAACGCCATCAGCAGCGCCATGACCGCCAGGCCCAGCACCACGCAGGCGCGCGCCAGCGTGCGCAGCAGCTCTTCCAGCCCGGTCTGGTCCTCCTCGTTGTAGAGCACGCCGGAGAGGGTCAGCGCCACGCCGCCGGAGCCGGTGCTGATGCAATTGCTGGCGTTCATGATGGTGTTGACCACCGAGTAGGCCGCCACCGCCGCCTCGCCGCCGGCGCCCATCAGTATGCGGTTGACCGCGAAGATCAGCACCACCGAGGACACCATGCCCACCATCGACGGCACGCCGCCGGCGAACAGCTCCCGAATCTTTTGCCACTTCACCCGCTTCAGCGAGAACGAGAACACGCACCTCTTCGACAAGAAGTAGCCGATGCCGATCAGCACGGCCGCGTAGTAGCTGAGCGCCGAGGCCAGGCCCATGCCGAACATGCCGCCGTGAAACACGAACACGTTCATCAGGTCCAGGGCTACGTCCGTCACCGTCATGCCCAGCACCGCCGCGATCAGCAGATTGCTCTGGCCTGCCAGCTGTAAAAAAGGCACCAGCATCAGCGCGCCGACGGAGGCCGGCGCACCGATGCTGAAGCCCGCGATGTAGCGGCTGGTGTCGCCCAGCAGCGCGGGCTCGTCCGCGCCCAGCATCCGCGCGATGGGCGTGCGCAGCAACAGCGCCAGCACCATGAACGCACCCGAGAACAGCAGGCCGCCGGCGACGGTGGAAGAAAAACCGACGTCGGTCTCTTCCCGGTCGCCGCGGCCCAGCGATTTGCTGCACGCCACCTGCGCGCCGGCGCAAAGCATGCTGCCCACCGCGCCGATGACCAGCAGCATCGGGTTGGCAAGCCCGTAGGCGGTCAGCGCGCGCTCGCCCAGAAAGCGCCCGATCATGATGTTGTCGATCAAAAGGCACAGTGACACCGTCAGCGCGGACAGTATCTGCGCGGTCAGCATCTGCCGAACCAGTTTTTTGATCATCTGTACTTACCTCCAGCGGTTCTCGCCGTCTTCTGTCTGCCGCCCGGCGCATCTGTACCCGGATCTCAAATGCCGGGCGCGCCGCTACTTCGCGGGTCCGGCGGCCTCCAGCGCCGCCGTCAGCGCGGGAATGATCGCCTTCTTGCGGGATTGATATTCCCTGAACACCAGGTACTTCCCGTCAAAAGCGCCAAAGCATTGCCCAAGCAGCGCTTGCGCCGTTTCGGGATAGGCCACCATGTAGGATTGATTCTCGCCGTCGTCGCCGCTGACGTTGTTGACCTTGACGAACAGCATGTCCAGACCGATGGATTCGTAGTGCTCCGCCATGGCCGCCAGCATGCGGTCGCACATCTGCGCCATGGCCGCCTCACCGTTCGCCCGGATGTCGCCGACGCCGAAGCTGAGGCCCGCCGCCGTGTACTCCTTGTAGTCCGTCATGTAGATGTCGATATCGCTCATGCCGTCGTAGTTCGCGGCGGCTTCCTGCATGCCCCGGTACAGCGCGTCCACATCGTCGATCTCCGACAGCGCCGTCAGGTCTTGCCCGGCCAGCTGGTCCATGGCCGTGGCGTTGCTGGTGAGGTTCTTGGTATCGGAGAGTATGCCCATGAGCATGATCCGGGCCATCTCCCGCGAGATGGGAACCTCGCACTCCAGATAGCTCAGGTACACCAGCGTGGCAGTTGAGCCCACGGGGGCCGAGCGCACGCTGATGAATTCGCTGTTCTGGACGCTGCCGATGCCGTGGTGGTCCAGCACGCCGACGACGCGGGCCAGCGGCATTTCGTCGATCGCGTGGGTATAGGCGCTGTGGTCGACCAGCACGAACTGCCTGTCCGCCGCGTCGTCGATCACCTGGGGCGGCTCGATGCCAAAGCATTCCAGCGCGTATCGCGTCTCGTTGTTGATGTCCCCGGCCACCGCCGCCTGGGCCTTCACGCCCAGCGCGTTCAGCAGGTTCGCGTAGGCCATCGCGGCGCTCACCGTGTCGGAATCCGGGTGACGGTGGCCGATGACATAGGTCACGTCTTCGCCGAAATCGGTGTTCAGGATCATGCTGCGGTAGGCCCGGGCCAGCCGCGTAGGCTGGCCCGCTCCTTCCGCCATCGCTGCGCCCGACGGCAACGCCAGTATGAGGATCAGGAACAACGCCATTCGTCTTTTCAAGCCATTCATGCTGGTTTCCCCTCTTTACCTGTCGATATTGTCCATGCCCGCCTGAGCGCGGCGCGCAGGCGCGCGTTAATCGGCGGAAACGGCTTCTTTAGCCGCGTCGGCCGCGCGCTCAAAGACCACGATATCCGCCTCGGGGTCGTGGTCGTCGTACCAGGACAGGTACACTTCCTGATCGTCCTCGGAAAAGGCGAACACGCCCGTGGTACCGGCGAGCTTCGCCTCGCCCAGCTCCACCGCCTCATCGGAGTCCGTGATCGGCAGATCCCAGAACTTGCCCTTGTCGTAGACAAAGCCGTTCACGTCGCAGTCGTAGTAGATGGTCGTCTTGAAGATGTACGCGCCGTGCGTCATCGGGGCGGCGATCTCCACGTCCCAGCCGCGCGCCTCGTTCTTTTGGACGGTCATCTGCGTAAACTGCGTCTCGGCCTGCAGCCATTCGCCGGAGAGCAGCGGGTCCTGCTCCGCTTCGTCGGGGGAGAACGCCTGGCTGCCGCCGGTGACCTCCTGCACCGCGCCGTCCGCCACACGCAGATCCCAGGTGAGGCGCTTGTCGCAGGCGATGCCGATATAGTGCCGCACGCCGACCGTCACGTCGCCGTCGCCAGTGGGCTCGTAGCGCGCCACATAGGTGCCCTCGAGGGTGTCCTCGAACGCCAGCTTCACCACGGAATCGTCCTGGGCCATGTCGTCGGCGATCCAGCCCAGGTCGTCCCCCGCGCCGATCTGAATGACGAAGCTGCCGTCCTCCGTCAGCGTGTTGACCTCAAGGCCCGCCGCGTCCTGCGTTCCCTCCGCCAGCGCGGCAAAGCCGCAGAGCATCAGGGCGATTACCAGCATTGCAGAAACAAGCTTCTTCATGATGAATACTCCTTTCACTATAACCGCCGGTCGTGCCGGGCGGCGTATTTCGTCAGTTGCCGTGATAGATCTGTGCCAGGCCTCCGTGGGAGGTCTCGCGGTACTTCTCGTTCATGTCCATGCCCGTGCGGTACATGGTGGTCACCACTTCGTCGAAGGATATCTTTCGGGTCGAATACAGAAAGCGGGAGAGGTTGACGGAGCTGATCGCGCGCATGGCGGCCACGGCGTTGCGCTCGATGCAGGGAATCTGCACCAGGCCCTTCACCGGGTCGCAGGTCAGGCCCAGGTTGTGCTCCATGGCGATCTCCGCCGCGTACTCGATCTGGTCGATGTTCAGACCGTACAGCGCGGCCAGCGCCGCGGCGGTCATCGAACAGGCGCTGCCGATCTCCGCCTGGCAGCCGCACTCCGCGCCGGAGATGCTGGCGTTGGTGCGGATCACGTTGCCGATGATGCCCGCCACGGCCAGCGCGTCCAGTATCTCGTCCTCCGGAAAGCCCCGGTCCGCGTGCATGTAGTACAGCACGGCGGGCAGCACGCCGCAGCTGCCGCAGGTGGGCGCGGTGACCACGATGTGCTCGTCGGCGTTCTCCTCGCTGACGGCGTAGGCGTAGGCGGCGATCACGCGGTTCATGGTCACGTCGGCGCTCTCGTTGTAGCAGCGCTTCTCGTAGAGCGTTTTGGCCTTGCGGGCCACGCCCAGGCCGCCGGGCAGCACGCCCTCGGCGCACAGGCCGCGGTGAACGGCGTCCTTCATGGCCTCCCAGGCCGTCTTTAGGGATGCGCGCAGCTGATCGTCCTCCATGCGGTAGATGAACTGCGCCAGATTCAGGCTCCTCTCGCGGCAGATCTTCAGTATCTCCGTGAAGTTCTTCTGGGGGTAGACCTCGATCTCGTCCTCGGAGGGCTCCCCCTCGATACGGATCGAGCCGCCGCCGATGCTGAAGATGCGGTTGGACCCGATCTTCCGGCCGTCCTTGAACGCCTCGAACAGCATCGTGTTGGGATGGGGCAGGTCCGCGTTCTCCCGGTCGAACAACACCTGGGCGCCCGGCAGCGCCGAGCGTATGGCCTTGCCGGTGCCGTGGCCCTCGCCGGTGAACGCCAGCGACCCGTACAGCGTCACGCGGAAGCGGTCCGCCTCCGGGTAGCGCGCGCCGAAGGTCTTCGCGGCATGGTACGGGCCCACCGTGTGGGAGCTGGAAGGGCCGTTGCCGATCTTGTACACGCTCTTGATGGTCTTCATCGCAATCTTCTCTCCTCTGCCACAGTTTACCCCAGCGCCACCGACAGCGCGCCAAACAGCGCCAGCATCGCCGCCAGCAGCATCAGCTCCTGGGGGATGTGGTTCAGCATCAGCCCGGCGCACTCCCGCATGAAGGCGTTGGGCCAGTACCACCACCGGGTGCGGCTGCCCATGCCCTCGGCCGGCAGCCCGGCCCGCCGCGCCCACACGCCGCTTCGGAACACGTGGTAGTTCGTGGTGGCAAAGACCACCCTATTGCCCAGCGCGTTCCGCTCGATGAGCGCCTTGGAATACTGCATGTTCTGAAATGTATTGTGCGATCTGTCCTCGGTGACGATGCACGCTTCGGGGATGCCCTTTTCCAGCATATAGCGCTTCATGGCCTGCGCCTCCGGCATCGGCTCGTCCGCGCCCTGGCCGCCGGAGGGCATCAGCACCGCCTCGCGGCCCGTCGCTTCCCGCTGGCGCTTCCAGTAGTCGATGGCCCGGTCCACCCTGCCCCGCAGCAGCGGGGTCAGCGTGCCGTCCCTTCTGAATTTGCAGCCGAGTATCAGTATGCAGTCCGCGCCGGGGGCCGGGCTGTGCCGCGCGGCCTTCGGGCCGCAGACGATGGCGCCGATCAGCATGCACTCAAACCAGGCAAAGCCGGTGGCGTAGACGTTGCACAGCGTGTCCCACAGCCGCACCTCCCGCTCGGAGCCGGAGACGTTCCGGCTGTACAGGAAAAACGCCAGCGCCTCCCCCGCGATCAGCGCAAGGCCGATGCCGATGCCCAGCATGTTCTTGGGACTGAAGCCCTCGTGCCGTATGAGCGCCGCGTTGCTCACCGCCATCGCCGCGGCGAAGGCCGCCACCGGCAGCGCGGTCAGCATCATGAAGCGCCAGCTGGCGCCGGTGATCGCGGTATAGGCCACCAGCATGTTGTACTCGTAGGGCCGCAGCATGTGCCGCACCGTGACCGCCAGCATCGTCAGCCCCGTCAGCAGCCCAAACAGCGCAAGGCCCGCCGCGTACATGGTGTCATAGGCGTAAAAGGCCGGGCCCGTCGCGCGGCGATAGGTGTAGAACATGATGGCCGCCACCGCCAGGCAAAAGGCCGTGAACGCCGCCAGCACCACGGTGTCGCCGGTAAAGCCGCCGGTGACGCCGTCGTAGATCGTGCCGAAGCGGCCCACCTGCAGGTGCATCACGTATTCGTTGCCGTTGCCGGCGCTCACATCCACATAGGTCTCGCCGGCGCGCACCGGGTAAATGGGCACGCGTATGAAGCTGCCCTCGACCCGCGGCGCGCCGCGGTCGATCACGCCCGGCGTCTCGTCCACGAAGCGGAGCTCCTCCGCCCGGACGTTCTGAACGCCGATGGGTATCGCGGCCATGTAGCCGCCGCGCATCGCCACGCGGCAGACGGCGCAGACCGCGAGCAGTATGAGCGCCAGCACGGCGATTTGCAGGGATGCCTTCTTCATGTGTACCTCCGGGCCCGGGCCGTATCACACGGCGCAAGGTATCCCGAAGGGTCTCGGGATACCTGGGCCGAATACCCGACAAGGGCGGGATGTGCCCGCCCTGTCGATCTTCTGTTTTTGACCGTTCTATCCGGCGCTTACGGCACGAATACGCGGTTGATCTCCACGACCTTGCCGCCCTCGACGCGCACCGTGGTGTTGAACTGCGTGAAGGCGTCGTTCTCGGAGGTCTGCATCGCCTCGACGATGCCGTCGGCGTTCACGGTGACCGGCTCCTTCTCGATGTCCCAGGCATCGGTGAAGGTGGCCTCAGGCGCGATCATCAGCGCGGTCTCGCCGTGGTCGGTGTAGGTGGTCATGTCGTCGAGGCCGCGGATGAAGAAGCCGTTGGAATCCTCCTGGCTGGCCAGCACGAACGCCCGCGCGTCCTGATCGGCGTTGACCTCGATGCCGTACTCCGTGTTATCCAGGGACAGCACCGGCACCTCTTCGCCCTCCACGACGATGGTGTCGCCCACCGCCAGCGTGTTGACGTCCACGATGTCGTACCAGTCCTGGGTGTAGATGTGCACCGCGTTCATGTAGATGCCGGAAGCGCCGCTGAACACGTCGCCGCGGTCGAAGGACACGGGGTAGATGCCGTCCGCCAGGTTGTTCACGTCCACGTCGCTGACCATGGGGGCGATCGTCTTCGCGCCCGCGGTGCTCGCGTTCTCAAAGGTCACGGCGTTGCTCAGCCACTTCGCGCCGGTGACCTCGGACACGGCCATAGCCGCGAAGTTCAGGTTGCCCTCGCCCCACTCGTCGTCGGCGTTGAAGCTGCCGGAGGCGCTGTTGGCCGCGCCGGGCTTCAGCTCGACGCCGTCCAGCACCATCACCAGGTCCTCCTGCTTGAAGTCGGGCGTGTCGCCGAAGGTCAGCAGCAGCGCGTTGAACATGGCCTTCTCGGTGCCCAAATTGGTCAGGGACCAGCTGTAGCTGGTCACGCCGCTGTCGTCCGCGCCGCCCTCGGCGGTCACGGTCAGCGCCAGGTTGACGGGGCTGTTCACGTCGCCCTCGCCCATCCAGGTGTCGGCGGGAATGGTCTCAAGCCAGGCGTTCACCACCGCGTCCACGTCGGCGGGGCGCACCTTGCCCTCCTCCACGATCATGCCCTCGGCCTGGGCGAAGCCCGCCAGCGCGGCGTCCAGCTTCTTGCCGTAGATGCCGTCGAAGCTGCCGGCGTCATAGCCGACTTCCTTGATGATCTGCTGCAGCGCGCGTACGTCCTCGCCCCTGCGGCCGCGCTCGAACACGGTGCCGGGCTCGATGATCTCGTGCTGCTCAAAGCCGCAGCCCCGGCACACGCGCACGCGCTCGCCGGCCTCGGCGCGGGTCATCTGCTTCACGGTTTCCCACGGGCCGTAGTCGTGCTCCAGGTCCGCGCGGGTCTGGGGCCAGGCGATGCCGTCGGGGTTCAGATTGCGGTCCTGCTGGTACTTCATCAGGGCCTTCTCGGTGCCGCCGCCGAATACGCCGTCCGCGCCGCCGGCGTTCAGGTAGCCCTGCTCCACCAGCAGCTGCTGGATATAGCGCACCTCTTCGCCCTTGGCGCCGCGGCGAATGGTGCCCTCGGGGTCGAAGCTCTCCTCGCCGCCCACGTGGCCGCACACCTTGCAGACCTTTGAGCGGACGCCCGCGGAATGGTCGGTGGCCTCCAGCGTCACCCGGTATTCATAGTCATGGGGCAGCTTGTCCAGCTCCTGCTTTTTCTCGGTGCCACACACCTTGCAGGTGTGCACCCGCTCGCCCTTTTCGGTGCAGGTGGGCTCCTTGGTCATCTTCCACGCGCCGAAGTCGTGGTCCTCCAGATACTCTTCCTTCTGCTGCTCGCCGCAGTTCTTGCAGGTGCGCACGCGCTCGCCCTTCTTGGTGCAGGTGGCTTCCTTGCTCACCTTCCACTTGCCCCACTCGTGGTCGAGCTTCTTGGGGCTGTCCTCCTGACGGATGCCGCAGAGCTTGCAGAAGCGATAGCGATAACCCTCATGTTCGCAAGTGGGCTCTATCTCGACCGTCCACTTTCCGAAATCATGCTTGCAGAAGCTCTGCGGCATCTCCTCGGACAGGTACTTCGTCAGGACCCACGCGATCTTCTGGCCACCCTTCTTGGTGTCCTCGATCAGTATGCCGCACCAGTCGCCTTTTTTGGTCACCAGTTCCACCATCACGGCGTCGCCGCCGCTCAGCTTCTTGAGCACCTTGCTCTCCTTGTCGGGGTGCTTGTAGGCCTTCACCGTCTCCTTCGTCACGTACAGCGGCAGCGGGCCGTCGTACTCCTTGGTCTCGACCTCCTCGGCCAGCGCCGGTATCATCGGCGCGGCGATCGCCAGCACCAGCACCAATGCCAGAAGCATTCTCATCAGTTTCCTCATGTCTCGTTTCCTCCTTGTTCGTCATTGATCGTCTTTGTGGTACATGTATGTTGAGCGGCATTTGCCGCGCATACCCTATTCAATGCCGTAGGGCTCGCCCTTGGCGTTGATCTGATCCTTCATCTGGTTGTACACGTTCTCCGGGCCGTCGCCGAAGTTGAACGCCACCGCGCTGTTGATCAGCTGGCCGCCGCCCAGCTCGCGCTTCACCACGCGGGCCGCCGCCTCGTTCTCCTTGGCCGGGCGGAACTTCGCCCGCACGTTGTAGCCCGCGGCCTCAAAGGGCAGCACGTACTGCTGCATCATCTCGTCGTAGTCGCCGCCAACGATGGGCAGCACGATGTTCACGCCCTTCATGTCGCCGGTCAGGAAGGCGTCGATGGCCCGCTGGAAGATGGCCATGCCCTCGAAGTGGATGGCGTCCGCCGCCGCGCCTTGGCTCTCGATGTACTCGGGGATCTGGGCCTTGATCACGTCCGGGTCCAGTATGAACGCGCCCATGGCCTCGCTGTCCGGATCGGCGATGAAGGTGGACTTGCCGCTGGCCGGCAGGCCCAGCGCCAGCTCCATCTGGAAATCGCGGTTCAGAGGTCCGTCGTACACATAGTGATGCTTGCCGTTTTCATCCACGCTCACGGTGCGCGCCGAGCCGAGGGTCAAGAACCAGTTCTTGAGGTCCTCGCGCAGCTGCTCGCGCTCGGGCGTGTCGATGTCGGCGGTGTTGCCGTACATCGATTTGTAGTACGTCGACAGCGCGTCCAGCTGGGCCACCACGGGGTTCGCCAGCAGCTCCTCCATCGTGGGATAGTCGCCCGAGTCGATCTGCTGATACAGCGCCCGCGCCTCGTCGGTGTCGATCATCGGGTGCTCCGGCGTCACCTCCCAGGTCACCGGCACCACGCCCTCGGGCAGCGCCGCTTCAGCCGCTTCGGCCGTCTCCTCCGCCTCTTCCCCGGCGTCTTCCCCGGCGTCTTCCCCGGCGGGCTCCTCCACGGCCACGATGCGCTCCTGGCCATAGGGATTCTCGTAGCCCTCGCCGATGACGCCGCCCAGATCGTCGCGGATGTAGTCGATCAGCATCTCAACGTCCGTTTTCTCCGACGTCCAAAGGATCTCGGCGCCGTCAAAGGCGGTGTGCCCATCGCCGTGTTCCACCATCGTAAAACCCAGCGCGGCCAGCTTATAGGTCTTTTCCAGGTCCAGCGGCTCGCCGCCGACCATCACGTTTTTGACGCGGTATTCGCCATTAACGCCGGCGAACATGCCGTCGTCGTTCTTCACGCAGCCGCTTTCGATGTAGGTATGGATCTCATAGGTCAGCCCCGAGGTCTGCAGGAATCCGCCGTTCTCGCTGGGCACGGCCCGCGCGCCCCACTCCAGCGCGTCCAGTATCTGCTGACCGGTGACCTCCACCAGCATGATGCGATCTCCGAAGGGATAGACTCTCATCGCGTCGTCCAGCGTGATCTCGCCCTTGGAAAGCCCTGAGCGCATGCTGCCGGCGTTGGCGAAGGCCACATCCGCGCCGCTCGCCGCGCGGAATGCGTCCGCGCACAAATCGCCCAGATTGGTCTCCGCGCTGCGCACGATGCGCACCGGCGTGCCGCTGTCGTCCACCGCTTCGGGGTCGCTGATGATCAGATCGACATTGGCCGTGCCGACGACCTCGGAGAGCTGCGCCTTGATGTCGTCCGTGGCCCGCGCGAGCTCGACGCTCATGCTGTTCCAGAGGCCCAGAAGCTCAGGCGCGGACACGTCGTTGTTCCAGGTGTACAGGCCGGTGTCCACCGAACCGTCCGAAGCGGAAATCCTAAGCCAGCCGATGCCCGCCAGCTTGGTGCCGCAGGCCTGGCGGACGACGTTCTCGCCGTCCTTGTTCTTCATGACCACCTTTTCGGTGTCATGGCTGTGGCCGTCCAGCATCGCGTCGATGCCGGTGGTGTGCGCGAGAACATCCGCGTAGGTGTAGGGGATCACCGAGGCCTCGTTGCCCAGATGGCCCATCAAGAGCACGTACTGCGCGCCCTCGGCCCGGGCGCCGTCCACGGCCCGCTGTACCGCCGCGTAGAAATCGGAGCCGTCGCCGCCCTGCGAGAAATCGTAGATGTAATTGCCCGCGCCGTCCTGGAAGTACCGCGGCTTGGAGGAAACGAGCGTCTCCGGCGTGGTCGCGCCGACGATGCCGATCTTCACGCCGTCGAACTCGAAGACCTTATAGGGTTCGAACACCAGCGCGCCATCCTTGCGGAAGTTGCAGCTGATGTACGGGAAGTCGGCCGCCCCGACCAGCTCGTAGAAGCGCTCCATGCCGTAGTCGAACTCGTGATTGCCGGGGATGGCCAGATCGTAGCCCACGGCGTTCATCAGCTCGATATCGGCCATGCCCTGGGTCAGCACCCCGAGGGACTCGCCCTGCACGGAATCGCCGTTGTCCACCAGCAGCACGTGTTCGCCCGCGTCCTTCGCGGCGTCCCTGATGGCTTTCAGGCCGACGTAGGTAAAGTTCTGGTCCACGCCGCAGTGCACGTCGCTGGTGAACAGCACCAGCACGTCCCGCGCCAGGGCCGGGGCCTGCTCCGCGTGTACGGAGAAGCCCGCCAGCACCAGCAGGACCGCCAACAGTATCGAAACGCGTCTTTTCATTCTCTATCCTCCTCTGCGCCTGATCACGCATTATTTGGCCGTGTACATCTGCGCTTCGCCCTCCCAGGCAAAGCCCTCCGGGAAGGTCATTTCCCTGCCGTCCCACCGAATCTCAAAGCGATCCACCAATTTGGAACGCAGAAAGGCATCCTCGATCTCGTACTCCAGGTAATAGGTGCCCGCGGGCAGCGGGATCTCATGGATATCCAGCGCGCGATACAGGGTCATCGTCTTGCCGGAAGCATAGAGCGTCCTGTCGCTGCCGTCGACGGGATACAGGAGCCTGTAATCGCGCCCGGAGAGCATTGCCAGGGGCTTGACGCTGCGGTTCATCAATTCGCTGTTTTCGTCGTAGCCCTCCCACACGCCGTAGGCCTCGTAATCGCTGTACCGGCCCTGGCCTTCGTCGGCGTACCATATGGTCCTGCCGCAGCGCAGAACGGCATTCTGCGTGTCGATCTGCATCGGTATGTTGTACAGGCGGATGAAGCCGTCGTCCCAGATCATGTCGATGCAGCACAGCTCGCCGTCGATGGCCGGCCAGTGCATGGGGTCGGTGGCGCTCCAGATCTCATCGTCGCCCACATAATCAAACGAGCATACCGTGCGCCCCAGGCGCACCGTCTGACCCGTCGCCTCGTCCAGCCGGTACAGGCGATAGTACACCTCGTGCACATTAACCGCCATCGTACCGAAGTTCAGGCCCGGCATGCCCTTGCTGTCCAGCGTCTTGACCGGGGCGATCCTCAGATCCTCGATGCTGTCGACATCGGGCAGGCGCTCCGTCTTCTCGTACACCCAGTCCGGCGCGGTCCAGGGCGATATGGCGTCCAGATAGGCCAGGTACAGCGGCATCGGGCAGTTCTTCGCGTACAGGTCCAGCTGTTCCTCGCTGAAATCCGTCGGATAGCAGAAGGACAGCCCCCGCGCCATGCTGCGCCCCGGGCCGCGCACGATGTAGGTCACCGCGTCCGCCAGGGCTTCCATGAGTTCGTTGCGAACGCGAAGGGGCACGTCGGAAGCCGTCTCCGCGTTGTAGAACACGGCGCCCAGGTCGTGCATGTCCTGTTGACCGTCGCCGTATTCCTCGGCCTTGAGGATGTAGCGCGCGTACGTTGTGGTCCAACCGGGATACCGCTTCAGCGCGTCCGCCATGATCTCAAAATACCCGCTACAGGCCTCAACCAGCCGGTCGATCTTTGACAGGTCGATCACCGACCAGGTGAGCAGCGACTTGGCCATTTCGTCCGAATCGTTGGCGTATTTGATCTCCGTCATGTCGCAGACGCAGCGGCCCAGCCATTCGCCGTCGCACTCGGGATGGGCGTACAGCGCCTGCAGCCAATCGTTCACGGCGGTGCCCTTGCCGGGCACGATCTCCTCCGAGGCCACCATCCAGTTGGCCCAGTCCTTCACGTTCCAGGCCGTTTCGATATTCGCCATCATGCAGGCGTCGATGATCAGCGCCTCAAAATGGGCGCCGCTATCCGCGAGGGCCTGCTTCAGCTCATAAAGGTACATCACGTCCTTGTCGAACAGCTCGTCGATAAACAGGCCCGTCCCCGCCCCGCCGCCGTGATCCCACAGCACCAGCGCGTATTTTTTTGCCGGATATGTCTCAACGCCCCAGCGGATAAAATCCGCCAGCGTTTCAGGATCGGCCATGCTCTGAAGGGGCAGCGTCTGCATCAGCTCGAAACCGTTCCAGGGGCCGTCCGGAAACGTCCCGCCGCCGGGATAGATGTTGTAGCGCCAGCGCTGCAGCGCCTTCGTGTCGATGTCCATGTCCAGGAAGACATCGAAATTCTCATCCCGGGTGTGCCACGCCTTGCTGCCGCCGGTCTCGACCAGCACGTTCACCTTGCCCGGCGTCGTGATCTCCATGGTCGCCGGGTCCAGCTCGTAATAGTGCGCAATCTGCTGGAGATACGAATCCGGATAGAGCACGTACGATATTTCCTGCAGGTTGCCGGAGGCGTAGCCGTACTTCGATTCCAGGTCGGACCCGCAGAAGTAAAACATCACCGTCCACTCGGCAGGTTCGTCCTGGGCCTCGGCCAGGGCCGGAAGGGCACAGAGCGCCAGCGCGGCCAGAAGCGCCGCCATCAGCGCGCGCAAGATTATTTTCCGCATGTCCGCCTCCTTTTTAAACGCCCGAAGGGAACCGCGGAAAACGGCTCCCTTTGGTCATAATTCGACCTCCAAAAGGCTTTCCCAAAGGGGAATGCTTTTGAAATGTCCTACGCCGCCGCGGCGCCGTCGGGCAGCGGCTCGGGCTCGGGCGCTTCACCTTCATTATACCACACGCCGTCAACCCGGACAAATCCGCGCCCCTGGATGTCCTCGGCCGCGTCGCTGCCGGTCCACTCGGGCCAGACGGGCTGGCCCTGTTTGATCGTCACGTTCAGCTTGCCGTCCACGATGCCCTCGATGCGGATGTAGTCGGAATCGAACACATCGCCGTCGAAGGTGTTGCCGTAGAAGCCTTCGAACAGGCTCACCCGGCCGTCGGAGCCGTCGCACAGGGCGAAGAAGTGATCCGTCAGGCTGTAGACCGGGAAGTCCGCGCCGTCGATCTCAAACGCGCGCAGCGCGATCTTCAGCGGGCGGGGCATCTCCAGCTTGCGCTCCATCAGCACGTCGGTCACGATCTTCACCAGGCTCATCTCGCCCTCGGGGGTGTCGAAGAACATCACGTTGTACTTCTCCACCTCCATTCGGTCGGACTTGCTGTCGCGGTACAGGTACAGCGACACGTCCACGGGCTTCTCGCCGCTTTCAAGCATCGCCCGGCTGGTGCGGAAGGCGTCCACCTCGTCGGTCTCGGGGTTCACCAGCAGGCCGATCAGCACGTGGTCCGGGTCCACCGCCGTTTCGGGAGTGTCGCCCAGCCAGTACACCTGCCAGCCGTCCATTTCGCCGCCGTCCGTCAGGCCGCCCAAGATCACGCCATCCGGCAGCTGATCGCCGTTCAGCGCGCCGTCGTTGACGTCCTCCTGGTCGGCGATCAGCGCCTCTATGAAGCCCTCCTCCAGCTTTTCGATCAGCCACTTCGCGGAGATCTCGTGCAGGTACAGCTCGAAATCGGCCTTTGAGGGAACGGTGAGTATGCCGGTGCTGAAATCCAGGCTGCCGCTGGCGCCGACGGATATCACCGGGTGCTGGACGGCATAGGCCGTCAGCGCGGTGATGATGTCGATGTCGTGGATCTCGCCGTTGCCGAGCACGTCGCCGCGAAGGACCTCGCCGACATACTGCAGCTTGATGGCGCCGCCCAGGTCGCTGCCGTACAGGCGGGTGGCGTTGGGCAGCAGATACACATTCAGGAAGGTATCGGCGTTGTTCCACAGGCGATAGCGCCTGATCCCATCGCCGTCCAGTGTCGCGTCCTTTTCAAGCGCCGACCGGACATCCAGCGCGTAGAGCTTGCCGGCGGCAGCGTAGTCCTCCTCGCCGTAGCGCGCCTTGGTGATGGCGTTCACCATATCCACCATGCGCTGTATATCGTTGATCGGGGCCAGGGCCTTCTCAAAGGCCTTGTTCGCCGCCGTGTCGCCCGCGCGGGCGGCGGTGGTCACGTCCCAGCTGTAACCGTAACCGCCACAGAAGTCGCAGCGGACATACTGGTTAAAGGAGCCGATCACTTCGCTGTAGTTCCACGTGGTAATGCTGGTGATGCGGCTGATGTCCCGGGTCAGGTTCCATTGGATGCCGAGGATCGGGGCGACCATCTTATGGACGAAGCTGCCCGCGGTCTTCACCGAATTCCGGTCGCCGGTGCGGATCTGATTGAAGCTCGTGCCCTGCTCCCATTCGATGTCGCTGGACACGCTGCCGCCCGCCGCGTACAGCTCTCCGTAGGGATGCGCCTCAATGTAGGCGCGGTGCCGGTCGCCGTTGTCCGCCTCCAGCAGCACCTTGCTCTTGGGCGCTTCCAGGCTGGTGTCGTCCACCCAGACCATGTTCTGCAGGCTCACGTTCATGACGGTCTTCGCCACCGACCGGCCGCCCGCGGCCTTGCCGTCGGAGTTGGCGTTGGTGATCACGTGCATGTATTCGTTGGTCGCCCACAGGTTTACCATGCCGCTCTCGCTGCGGATGGTGACCTTCTCCCCGGCCGTACCATTCCTGCGATTCACGTCGATGTAGTTGGTAACGTTCAGCACGGTCTTTGCGGTCGCCTCCGGGTTGATGCCGCCGCCATTGGCCTTCACGACGGCATTGGTCTCGATGCCGCGCGCGTTGTTGAGGTCCTCTTTTCCGCTGGTACCCTTCGCCTGCAGCCGGACGACACCGCCGCCGACGATCTCAACGCCCTGCCTGACGTTGAGCTCCGAATTGGAATTCAGCGTGGTGGTGGCGTTGGCGTTGCCCAGCGCCAGCGCGCCGTCGGTCTCCACCTTGGCAAGGGTGTAGATGTTGTCCCCTGCGCCGGTGTTCAGGTGCAGCCGGATGTCGCCGAAGGCGTTGATCTTCGCGTATTCCCCGACGTTGATCCGCGCCGCGCGCGTGATGCTGTTGGACGCCGTGGACGTGGTGCCCTCGATGATGCCGCCGCCGGTCATCTCGGTCTTGGCCGTCGCCGCAGAGCGGGTGTTGTTGGTGACCGTGATCCAGCCGGTCGGCGGCAGCTGGACGTCGCTGTTCTGATTGACCGTCTTCAGGATCGCACGTTTGCCGATGTCGATGTTGTTTTCGTCGTGGATCGCGTTCTCGCCCTTCATCGTGTTCAGATTGAGGAACACGCCGACGCTCGTGCCGGACACCGTGGAGGAGGCGCTGCTGTGGGCGTCCGTCTTGATGGAGATGTTCCCGTTCTTGCTGGCGCCAAAGATGGCCGTCAGCTCCGCGCCGTCGCCGATCACCACGCCGGTGTCGTACCAGGAATCGGTGGGCTGGCTGGAATCGCCGACGCTGGCCAGGGACACCGAGACGCCCTTCTCAATGCCGGAGACGGCGTTTCCGATGTTGGTCGCGAAGATCTGGATGAGCCCGGCGGTCAGCTTCGCGCCGTCGCCGACCAGCGCCTTCACGGTCTGCCGGTCGCCGTTCTCACCGACGCCCGCCTTCATATTGGAGCTGCCCTTTCCCACCAGAGACAGGCTGCCGGGCATGGTGCCCTTGCCGTTGGCCTTGGTATTGCCGGCGGCGTTGATCTGCGCGGTGCCGGTCACGTTCGCGACCGCGCCGCTGAACATGGCGCTGATCTTCTCGTTGGTATGCGCTTCGCCGTCCAGGTTGCCCACGGTGATCAGCCCGGCCTGGGCCGCGCCCTGGGTATAGGCCTGGGAGGTGGTCTCCACGCTCTCGTCGGTCGTGCCCGCCAGGACGGTCAGGGCATTCGCGCTGATCACGTTGTCATCATATACAATGCCGATGATGGGCTCTTCAACCTTGCTGAACCTGTACGCCATTTTCATGTATCCGTTTTTCTGGTATTCAGCGTATTGCTCCGGCGTGATTCTGGCATAGAAGATGCCCGAGCTGCGGTAATACATATTGTAGTAGGTATTATAGCTGATCGTCGCCTCTTTACCGCCCTCGCCGATGACGGCCGCCGTGCTGCCCAGGCGCTCGTTCGCCTTGGCAATGTTGGAATCGGCGGAGACCGCGCCCAGCTTCACGCGGCTCCTGTTGTCCTTGTCCGCGCCACTGGTGCTGACGGTGGCCTTCGAATCGGCCTTTTTCACCAGGCTCTTTACATTCACATTCTCCGCGCCCGTGATCTGGCCCTTGTTGAGCCGCAGCGTGGCCGCCTGAGTGTTCTTCAGGTCGGACTTGACCCTGTTCACGCCCACGTCGATGGCGACACCCCATGAGAACGTGGCCGGCTTTACGACGGCCTCCGCGTTCGACGAGGTGGTCGTCTTGACATCCACGTCGTCATCCGTAATGAGCTTCGCGGAGAGCAGCTCCAGCTCTGAGCCCGCGTAGGCCGTGCTGGTGGCGGTGGAGCTGTTCACGCCCACCGACGCGCCGGACAGGTTGACGCCGGAGGAAGACGGGGTGACGGTGGACTTGACGTCGATGTCGGATTCGGTGCTGACGGAGACGCCGGTCAGCTTGTAGTCGCCGCCATTCAGCTTCACCTTCGCGCTGTACACATCCTGCGCGTGGGCCGCGCCCACCATCGTCGCCACGCTGATGGCGTTCAGGCCGATCTTGTTGTCGATTTCGGTGGTCACGTTGTCGCTGCCGTTCGCCGTCGCCGTGACGGTGCGCTGTTCGGCGCTCGCCTTGCCGAGGCTGACGGTGGTCAGCGCGTTGGTCTTGCCGTAGGCCGTGGCCACGTTGGTGTCGATGCCCACGATGCTGCCGCCGCCGGTGGTCAGCTTGGCGGTGGTCTCGCCCGTCACCTTGCTTTCGGCCTTCAGATTGCCGTTCAACGCCCCGCTGAGGGTCATCCGCGCCCGGTTGGTGGTCTCGTTCAGGGCGTCGATCACCGAAGCGGTGATCTTGATGCCGCCCACGGAGACGCCGTCCATGGTCGCCTTCACGGTGCCCTTGCCGTAGCTGCCCAGCGTCACGTCGGCCGCGTTCAGTTCCTTGCCGGTGATGATCGCGTCGTTGAGCGCCCGGTTGCGGGCCACGGACACGTTCACGCCCACGGCGATGGCGCCGGCGGTGCCGGTGGCGGACTGGGTGACGGCGGAGGTCACGCGCTTGCCCTTCTCGTCGCCGGCGGTCACGGACAGCTTCTTCGCGACGGTCGCCCTGAAGTTGTCGGCATCCAGCTCGGCGGTGTTGTCGGAGTTCACGTCCACGTAGTTCACGTTCACGCCCACCGCGACTCCGCCGGCGGCGACGGACACCGCGTCGGAATTGGCCGCCGCGTCCAGCTGGCCGTCGATGGTGAAGTTGTCCATGCTGCCGGAGACGTTCGCGGCCTTCGCGGTGGCGCTGGTGTCGTTGTACACCAGCAGCACGTTCGCGCCCACGGCGCCGACGCCCGCGGTGACGGCCAGTATGTTCGCGTTGGCCGTGCTGGACACGTCGTTCTGCACCTTCACCGTGCCCAGCCTGTTCAAGGCGGTCGTTCCGGAGCCGTTCACGCCCACGGTGGTCTTCAGGGTGGGCTTGACGTTGGCGACGCCCACGCCGATGCCCACGCCCACGGTGCCGCCGCTCAGGCCCATCAGCAGGCTGTTGGCCTTGGTGACGGACTTGCCCAGCACGGTCAGCGCGCCGCCGTTTGCGCTGTTGGTATTGTCGATCTTCGCGCCGCGGTCCACGGAGGTGTTCTGGGTCAGCTCGTTGCGCACGAAGCTGAGGCCTGCCGCCACGCCCGCGCCGCCGCCGATGGCCGCGCTCAGCGCCACGGTATCGGCGTTCACCGCGGAATCCGTGGTGACGGACACCTCGGGATTCGCGCCCTTGATGATCGCGTCGTCGTCCAGCTTCGCGGATACCGTGCCGTAGGCGCCGACGCCCGCGATGGACGCGGCGATGCCCGCCTCGCCGCCGCCGGCCAGGCCGACGGTGGCCGCCAGCATGTGGCTGTACTTGTGGTCGCTGGTCACGGCCACCTTCCCCGCGTCGGTGATGGTGCCGCCCAGCGTGGCGCTGGTGATGTTGTCGGTGCGCACCGCGCCCGCGGCGATGGCCGCGCCGGCCGTGCCGCCCACGCCCGCCGCCACGCCGATGGCGCGGATGGAGCGCTTGGTCGGGTTCAGCTTGCTGCCCAGGGTCTTGATCGCGCCGGCCATGCGGGCCTCCTCATCGGAGCCCGCCTCGGGGGTCACTTCGCCGGACTTTGAGATCGCCTGGACGCTGACGTCCTTCTGATTCGCGTTGATATCGCCCAGTGACGCGGCGATCACGTTGCTGCGCAGCTTGGCCAGCGTGAAGCTCAGGCCGCCGCCGATGCTGCCCGCCGCGCCCACGGTGGCGCCGAACAGGTCAGCCAGCGTCTCCTGCTCGGCCTTCACCGCCACGCCCTTGGCGTTCACGGTGACGCCGCTCGAGACGCGGGCCGTCACGGAATCCTTCGGATCCGCGCTGCGGGCGCTGGCGCCGATCTTCTTGGCGTTCTTCACATCCTTCGTCTCATCGGCCTTGGCATTCTCACTGCTGCCGCCGTTGTAGACGCCGTCGCTGGTATAGCCGGAGGCCACGTCGAAGCCGCCGTTGGAGCCCACATGGGTATCCATGTTCTCGCCGTCGCCCTTCAGGTCGTCGGCCATGCCGCCCATGGGCTTGGTGTTGACGCCCATCTTGCCCAACTGGTTCACGACGGCGGAGGCGTCGAAGGCCTTCCGGTTCTTGGCCTTGCCGCCGCTGCCGTAGGTCAACTGGTCGGCAGCGTCCTGGGTCATCCTGTCGCCGGCCACCAGCGCCATCACGGTGATGCCCGCGGCGTTCTGGCCGGAGGCCGCCACGGAGGCCGCCACGTCGACGACGTCGCGCTTGGAGTGCGCGTACACGTTCGCCGCGCCGTTTGTGGCCGTGGCGTCGCCGCCCAGCTCGGCCAGCGTCGAGGCCTTCATGACGGTCACCAGACCGTTGACGGCCACGGCGTTGCTGCCGGAGCCCGCCACCGCGGCGGATGCGCCCACTAACTTGTAGTCGCTGCCGGCCTCAAGGTTCAGCGTCCTGGCGGTGATGTCGGTGCCCGCCGCCGTCTGGGCGTTGGTCCCATCCTTCACCGACACGATGGAGACCGCGCCGGAAATCGCCGTCTGGCCCGCGAAGGACGCGCCGACGGTGTACTGGTCGATGGTCTTGTTGGAATCGGCCTTGACGGTCGCGCCCCTGGCGGCCGACACAGTGCCGGACTGCAGCGTGGCGTTGGTCTCGCCGGAGAAGCCGGTGTACACGAACACCGGGGTGACGGCGTTCTTGCCCGCGCCCGCCACCGCCACGGCCACGTCGGTCAGGTCGGTGGTGTTGTTGGCCTTCAGATTGAAGTCGCCATCGCGGGACTTCACTTCGCTGGCGACGATGGCGTTGACCTTGTTGCCCAGGTCGGCCACAGACACGCCCAGCTCCACGGCCGTCTTGCCGGAGCCGCCCGCGTTCACGTTGATCAGCAGGTGCTTCTCTTGGTTGTCCGCGGTCACGTTGGCGTTGCCGAAGGCGTCGATTTCATGGGCCTTGGCGGTCACCGTGTTGTTCGAGGACAGCACCACCACGTTCGCGCCGACGCCCAGCGACTTGCCGAAGTTCAGGCCGCCCGCGAACACCGCGTTGTACACGTCGTTCTTCGCCACCACGTTGACATCGCCGCTGATCTTCAGCTCGTCGAAGTTCGGATCGTTCAGATCGACATAGTGGTATACGCCGTTCACCTGATAGCCGAGCTTCCTGTAGGTGCCGTTTTTCAGCTTCTTCAGGTCCGTGTTGACGAGGGTGGAGATCTTGTGGGTCGTCACATACCACCAGCCGTCGGTCGCCAGATAGCGCATGCGGACGGAGCCGTCCTTCCACTTTCCGTTGCTGGTCAGCTTCGCCTTCGAGGCGTCGGCCTCGACGGTGTTCTCGCTGGACAGCAGCACGCCGTTGGCGGTGACGCCCTTATTGCCCCCCAGGGCCACGCCCGCCGCGCCGGTGACGGTGGTGTTGTCCACCGTAGCGCCCACGTACAGGCCCTTGAAGCTCGGGCTGCCCGCCACGCGCTCCGCCAGCTTTCCGCTGGCGCCGAGGGCGGTGACGGCGCTTGTGCCCAGGTCGGTCTTGACGGTGCTCCGCTTGGAGGCCAGCAGGGCCGTGCCGCCCACGGCACTGCCGGCATTGGACAGCGCGATGCTGCCGGCGATGGCGTAGGTGCGATCCTTCAGATGGGAGGAGATCGCCGCCTCGCCCGAAGCGCTGACGCTGCCGGAGCCGAGGGTGGTCTTCAGCGTATTGGCGCTGGAGATGATGGGCAGGTTGCCGCCGAAGGCGGTCTTACTTGTGCTGCCCGCCAGGGCCAGGGCCGCCATCACGGTGGTGTCGTTGCCGGAGGCCTCGATCAGCGCGTCCTTCGCGGCGCTGATGGCGTAGCCGCTGCCGCCCGCGATGTCCACGGTGGACTCACGCCGGAACAGGTTGGCGTTCACGGACAGGCCGATGGCCTTGCCCCGGCTGCCCGCCGCGGAAACGGTGACGTTGATCGCCCGCGTGTCGGTTTCGCCGAGCAGGTTCACATTGCCGCCCTCGGAGGTCACGCCGTGATCCTTGCCGCCCGCGCCGAAGGTCGTGATGCCCTTGGCTCTGGACTGGAGTATGTTCAGCGCGCCGGCAAAGGACGTCTTATCGTTCTCCAGCGCGGCGCTGGCGCTGGCCAGCACCGACAGCAGCCGGTCGGTGGTCTTCGCCCGGACGGTCACGTCGTCCGCCGCCTTCAGCGCGTGGTCCTTGCCGATGGTCACGGTGGATGCGGCGTCGTCCTCGATCCAGGCCACGGTGCCGCCCGCGGCCACCGCCTTCCTCGCCCCGGCCACGCCCACGGACACCAGCTTCAGGTCCATGTCCGCGCCGGCGGTCACGTTCAGCTTGCCGCCGGCGGTCAGCTTCGCGCCGTCGCCGACATCGGTTTTGGCCTTGTTGTTCAGCAGCAGTATGTTCAGCGCGCCGCCAACGGTGAAGCTGGCCTTATCGCTTGTATTGACGCTGGCCGCGGCGTTGAAGGCCTGGGCGTCGGTATCGCCCTTCGCGGCGATGGTCACGTCGCCCGCGCCGGTGATATTCGCGTTCTTGCCAATGGAGACGATGGCCTCGTCCTCGTCCTTCATGTAGGTCACGGTGACGCCCGCGCTCTTGTTCGCCGGACCGCCGGACACCGCGCCGCCGATCAGGCGGGCGTTGGTGGCGTCGTCGGCCACGATGGAGACGCCGCCCTCGGAATCCTCGCGCTTGGCGACGGTCACGTTGTTCCCCAGCGTGGCCTTCACGGTGTTGCTGATGCGCACCAGCGAGAAGGAGCCCGCGCCGTTGAAGGCGTTGGGCTTTTTCCCGTCCGCGCTGCCCGTGGCCAGCGAGCCCGCGATGGACTCGGCGTAGTAGTTGGTGGCGGACAGGAAGTCCAGCGCGTCGAACACCTTCATCAGCGCGTAGGTGTCCGCGTTCACATCCACGGTGTAGCTGGTCTCGCCCGGCTTTCTGTGAATGTCGATCAGGCCCGTGTACACGTTCTCGCGCTGCTCGTCGTTCAGCTTCGAGGAGTCGCTGAACACATCCTGCACGCTCAGCGGGAATTTGTAGTCGTCGAAGGTGACGGCCTCCTTGGTGGCGGACAGGTCGAAGGCGTCCGCCGTGATCGTCGCGCCGTCCGCGACCTTCGCCTCCACGGTGTTGCCGCTCCAGATGGTGGCCGCCGAGATGCCCATGCCCAGGTTCGCGCCCCGGGCCACGTTGATGCCGCCCGCGCGCACTGCCAGCTTGGACTTGTCGTTGGCCGAGACCGCCACTTCGCCGCCCTTCAGCGTCTTGCCGGAGAACTGGGCGGTGGTGGTGGCGTGGCTGACCACGATGGCCGCCGCGCCGGCGACGGAGGCGTCGGAGCCCTTGCCGGACACGGAGCCTGAGATCGCCTGCGCGGCCAACAGGCCCACGTAGGGCTCGTCCATGTTCTGGGTCAGATCGGCGCTGATCTCCACGTCGCCGCCGGCGTCGATATCGCCCTTTGCCTCCACGGTGGCCTTGTTGTTGTTCACGCTGACGCCCACCGCGGCGGCGATGGTCTTGCCCTTCGCCTTCTCGACGGTCATGGCCGCAGCGGTGCTGCGGGTCCTGAAATTGCCGTAGTTCACCGCGTCCAGCGCCACCGCGCCGCCGGCGGTGATGTTGCCGTCCACGGTCACTTCCGCGCTGTGCAGCGCCACGTTGACGCCCACGGTGGCCGCCACCTGCAGCTTCTTGGTCTGGTTCTCGTCCCCCGACGCGTTGATGTCGTCGCGGCCGGCTTCCTCATTCAGCATGTCGCCCGCGCCCTTCGCGGCGTCGCTCGCGTCGTCGCCCGCCTCTAACTTGGAGCCCTGCGAGCGCAGCACATTGGTCGATACGCTCAGGTTTTCGCTGGCGTCGTCGCCGTCCTCGGCCTTCACGCGGTCGTCGTTCAGGCGGTTGGTGATGCGCTTGGAGGTGTCGTTGGACTTCTTGTCCTTCTTCTTGGCCATATCGTCGAAGAAGCCGCCGGTGGTCAGCTTGTTGGCGTTCTCAGAGGTCGCCTCCACCTTGTCCGCGAACTTGTTCAGGCTGCGCTGCACGTCCGCGCCCATGGCGGTGGTCATGGACCAGGTCTCGTCCTCGCTGGCGCTGTCGGCCTTCACCGCCACCGCGCCGGAGGCGGTCACCTTGCCGCCCACCTCGGCCTTGATGTCGGAAAGCGACACGTTCACCGCCACGCTGGCGCCCACGGCGGTGTTGCTGCCGGTGGCGAACGCGCTGGCCTTGGTCTCGGTCGCGCCCTCCTCGCTGGCCTGCACGACCACCGCGCCGGAGGTGACCTTCACGGCCTCGCTCTGGCCGTCATCGTCGCCGTTGACGTTGAAGGAGGGCTTCAACTCGGCGTCCGCCTTCGCGGTGGTGGTCACCACCGTGCCCGCCGCGATCTTCGCCACCACGTCGTTGTCCACGATGAACACCGACACCGAGGCGTCCACGCCCATGTCCTTCTCGGAATCCTCGTCGGTATCGGTGCCCTCGAACGGGTCGGTGCCGGCGGTGGCATAATTCTCCTGCTCGTGCTCAACGCCGGCGCGCACGGCCACCGTGCCCGCCGTGACGCCCGCGTCGCGCTTGCCGATCGTGGCGTTCACGTCGGAGTTGCCGTAGGCAAAGGCCACCGCGGCGCCCACGCCGATGGAGCGGCCGTTGGCGTCCTTGGATTCGGTCTGCGACTGGCGGCCGTCGTCGCCGGGCTCGAAGGTCACGGTGATGTCGGTGATCGCGTAATCGGGCATGCTGAAGCCGTACACGATCTCATCGGCGTTGCTGGTCAGCTCGAGGATGGCGCCGTACAGCGACACCTTGTGGACCTCGCCGGCGGCATCCCGATACTTCGCCTCGATGTTCCTGACCCGGTTGCCCTGGGTCTTCTTGCGGTCCACGGTGACGGTCACCAGCTCGCCCACCCGGGCACTGGCGCCGCCGTCCTTCCCCTCGCGGCCCTTCACGCCCACCGACACACTGTCGGCGGCCATGGCCACTCTGTCGTCCGTGTTTTCGGCCTTCGGGCTGGCGACGCTGTGGAGCACCTCGTCGAATTCCACGTCGAAGTGGATCAGCACATTTTCCACATCGGCGTTGTAGAGGCTCGCGTCCGCGTCGGGCATGCATTTGAAGGGTTCGACGTAGAAGCTGTCGCCCCGCTTCTGGATCACGGCCTCGCCCCAATCCTCGTCCTCGGAATCCTTGGTCTTGAAGCTGAACCCCAGCTTGTCGCCCTCCTTGAGGGTATAGCCGGGCTTCACCTCAAACAGCACCTTCAGGTCGTCCGCCGTGTCGCCCGTCTCGAAGTGCGCGCTGCCGCCCACGCCGGTGGACACCGTCACCCTGTCCTTGGAGACGGTGTTCTTCGCCGCGGCGCTGCCGCCGGTCTCTTCCTCGTCGGCGCTGCCCGCGCCTTCGTCGTTGTCGGCGTCGCCGCGCGCGTCCACGGCCGCGGTGGCGTGGGTGCGGATGCGCCGCAGCTCCTCGGCCTTCACCGACAGCATGCCGTCGCCGGTGACCTTCACGCCCTTGCCGCTGTCCGCGATCTCGGCGGTTGTGGTCAGGTTGACCCAGCTGACGGCCAGGCTGCCCGCGCCGCTCTTCTCCTTCGCGCCCGCGCCGGAGATGGCCTGGGTGGTGATCACATGGCGGTCGTCCTTGAGTTCCTTGTCAAAGCGCACGCCCAGCGCCCCGCTCAGCTGATCCAGGAACGCGTTGGTCTCGGCCACGGCGGCTTCCTTCAGGCAGGACAGCAGCTCCTTCTTGACGTTCGTCACGAAGTCGCCGTCGGAGTATTTGATCAGATACTTTTCGTAGTCGTACACTTCCTCGCGGAAGGTCTTGGTGATGTCCGCCCACAGCCCCCCGCGGATCTGCTCCATGGTCTTGTCCTTGAGCGCCGCCTTCAGCTCCTTCACGCGCTGCACATTGGCCTGCGTCAGCACCGGGATCCGGTCGCCCATCTTGTTGATGACGGTGTTCACCAACTGATCCACGAAGGACTCCATGGCCGCGGTGGTTGCCTTCTTCAGGTTCTCCTTCAGCTTGGAGGCGTCCCAGCCCTTGCCGGAGAGCTTACTCGTCACCATGTCCAGCGCGCTGGCTGCGATGGCGATGCCGTTCTCCTTCAGGATCTTGTTCCTGACCGTCGAGAAGGCGTCGCCCCCGATTTCCTCGATGGCCGTCTTCAGCGCGTCCGTCAGCGTGGTCTCCCACCACTCGGAATCCTTCATATCCACGGCGGTCTCCAGCGTCTCGGTGAACACCGAGGCCATCGGGGCCACCAGCGTCATCGGGAACTGCTTCAGCCGGTCCACGATCACCCTGCCGGCGTTCTCGAAGCCCTTGTCGACGCTGTCGCCCGCGGCGAGGCTGATCACCTTGTCCAGGCCCATGTCCTCGAACAGCTTGGCGACAAAGGTGCCCGCGAACTTCGCGATGACACTCGACAGGTCCACGCCGCCAATGTTGGTGTACTTTTCGGGAATCAGGCTGTTGATCGCCTCGGCGATCTCCTTCTCCATCGTGGTGCGCAGGGTGCTGGCGTTCTCCACGACGAGCGCGACGGACACGCGCGGCGGGGCCTTGGCGATGGTCGCGGAGAGTTCCAATTCGCTGGCCTGGACGGCGCCGGTGCCGATGCGGGCGATGTTTTCCATCGTCACCAGGTTCAGCGCGATGCCCACGCCCACGCCGGTATCCGATTTCGTGGCCGAGGAATCCGCCTTGATGGTCGCGTCCGTGCGGTTCATGGACTTGACCTCCAGCTTCCCCCCGGTGGTCAGATCCACGCCGTCCATGATCTCGGCCCTGGACTTGACCTTCTGCACGTTCAGCACGAACGCGCCCGCGCCGGCCACGGTGCTCTCGGCGGTCTCCGCCTGCTGGCGGCCCTTGGCGTCGTTCTGGATCTGCGCGCCGTCCATGTTGCCGTACTTTCCGGCGATGCCGCCCGCGCCGCCCAGCAGCTTGTCGGCCTGCTTGTCCGCGCCGCCCTGACCGGTCTTCCCGTCCTTCTTGCCCGCCACGCCGCCGGAGACCGCGGCCTTGGCCACGGCCTTCAGCGCGCTGTCGGTGGACGAGGTGACGCTGACCGCCTTGGCGGCATTGAGGCTCTGGTTCAGCTCGGCCCTGGCGTTGTCACCTATCCAGGTGACGATGAACGCGCCGCCGATGGCGGTATCGCCGCCCCGGGCCGAGGCGTCCGCCGTGACCATGTGGTTGTATTCCGCCTTGGCGGAGGCGTCGGAGGCCTTGATCTTCACCTTGCCGCTCACCGGCAGGAAGCCCTGGGCGTATTTCATTTCATCGGCGGTCAGATCGGCCTCGATCAGCTGGACGATCTCCTTCGCCGTCTTGCCCGCCTGGGTATACTTATCCGTGAGCTCGGCGATCTTCTTCTCGATGGGGGCCTTCACGTCGCTGAGGTCCAGCTTGCCCATTTTGGCCAGCACATCCGCGCTGGTCACGTCCACGGCCGCCACGGGCACCCAGGCCGAGCCGCCCGCCGCGCCGGCCTTCGCCGTGATCTCGCTCTTGTGCTTCTGTCCGATGTTCATCGTGACGCCGGTGACCGTCGGATTCTTGTACTCGTCTTTATTGACCTTGTACCGGACCAGCTTCACGCCGTCCTCGATCTCACCGTCGACATTCATGCTGTCCACCGCGACGGCAATGCCCGCGCCGACGCCGGTGCCGCCGGCCTCGGCGGCCTCCTTCTTGCCCGCCGCGTCGCCGGTCACCTTGAACTCCTGCTTGCCCTTGCCCAGCATGAAGAACGCGCCCTTATCCAGGCTGATGGAGCCGTTTTCGTCCTTGCGGATGGCGACGCTGGTGTCCGCGGAGGCCACCTGTACGGCCAGCGCCCCGGCCAGGCCCATCTCCGCCTTGCTGTAGCCGGCCTTGGCCTCGGTGATCGCCTTGCCGCCCACGGTCAGGCCGATCAGGCTGTAGCCCTTGGCCGCGCTGACCTTGCCGCCCTTGATCTCCACCTCGTTGCCGCCGTTCAGCACGCCCACGGCCACGGCCGCGCCCACGCTGTCGTCCAGGCCCTCGCTGCCGGGCTCGAAATCGCAGGTCAATAGGACGGTGGTGTTGGCGTCCACGTCGGAGGGCATGGTAAACCAGTAGCCCTTGTCGTCCTTCTTTAAAACGATCTGGCTGCTGGATAAGCCGGTGAGGACCTCCGCCTTCAGGGTGCCGCTCTTCAGGCGATAGCCGTCCTCCGGCTCCACCTGCACATAGACCTTCTCCCTCGCGTCGGCATAGCCGCACACCGGCGAGACCTTGCCGTTCACACCCAGGCCCTCGGCCACGCGAACGGTCTTGCGCTCAAGCGTCGCCGAGATCTCCACGTCGTTTGAGGCCAGCGCCTCGGGGACCTTGATCTTTTCGCCGCCCTCGGCCTGCACATACTGGCTTCCGTTATAGATCAGCGTGATCTTTGTGACCTTGTAGCCCTCCTTCAGCTTGTCCTGGGAGGGGGTGACGGTGAGCTCGGCGCCGGGCCAGGCCATGTCGTCCGCCTGGTCGACGGCGATGTCGTCCGACCGGTTGATCTTAACGGTCTTCTCGGCAAAGCTGGGCGTCACCTTGATGTAGCTGGTATCGGCGTCGGCGCTTTGGGGCACGATGATCTCGACGGTGCCCGTCTGCTTGTCGACGTCATAGTCCTTGGTCTTCCAGGTGGCGGAGCCCTCCTCAAACCAGGAGATGCGCACCTTGGAAGCGGCGTAGCCCTTGTCGGCCTTCAGCGTCAGCTTCACCTTGTCGCCCGCCTTGGCCTCGGCCTTGCTCATGGACACGCTGCCATGGGCCTCCTTGGCGTCGAAGTCGTCGCCGGTCTTGACCTTGCGCAGGTCCTCGCGGAACACGGCGTTGATCGTGATCACCGCGCCGTCGGGTATGGCGAAGCTGCCCCCGGTGGGCTGGAAGTACCATACGTTTTCACCGCTGAGTTCGTCCCGCTTCAGCTCGGCCTTCTGCACCTTGCCGTCCGCGCCGGTCCACGAGGCGTACAGCGCGTCCTTGTTGGACTTGGTCTTGGTCTGGTCGTTGACGTCCCGGGCGTCGATGGTATAGCCCTTGTCCCGGTTCGGCTCCACGCGGAAATAGTATTTCGTCTTCTCGCCGAGGGTGCTCTTGTTGCCGTCGTAGGTCACGGTGCCCATGGAGATCTCGGAGTTGTCCTTGTTCTTCAGCGCGTTGTAGCTGATCTGTATGGAATTGGGGATCAGGTATTCCTGCGAGCCCGCCTGCGCGGCGGCGGCTTCGTCGCCAAACACGAAGCTCACGTCCGCGGTGCTGCCGTTCTGGATGGCCAGCCCGGTCAGGTTCAGCGTGAGGACCTCCTTGCCGTCCCGTTCCTTCACGGTGATCACGTCGTTCACGTCGAACACCGCGTTGGCGATCGTGCCGCCCTCCTGCTTATAGGTCACCTTTCCGTCGCTGCCGACGACGCGTGTGATGATCGCGGTGCGGCGGGTGCCGTAGTTCTTCAGCGGATTGCTGGAATCATACTTGCTGTAGAAGGAGATCAGGATCCGGTCCATCTTCTCGGCGTCAGTCTTGTTGATCGTGAACACCGGGTGGTAGGCCGAAGCGCCCTTCTGTTCCTTCTTGTCGACCGTGGAGGTCACCCTGCCGTCCACATTGCTGTTCACGCGCAGGGCAAACTCCGCTCCGCCGGTGCCGAAGCCGGTCTTGAGGATGGGCTTGGGCTTGTCCTCGTCCTTTTTCTTCGCGGCGCCGGCCTGCACGGGCGTGCCGTCGGCGGTGGTGGTGTTGCGGTTCATCTCAAAGCCGAACATGTCCACCTGGCCCCCGGCGTTCACCTCGGTGCCGGTCTCGATCAGGGCGTGGCTGTCGTTGTTCAGAACGCCCACGGCCACCGCGCCTGCCACCTGGTCGTGGCTCTCCTGCTGCGCCGCGTCCGGCGTCGCCGCTTCAAATTCGGCGTCGATCGTCAACAGCTCGTTTTGCTTCAGGCCGTCCGGAACCGTGTACACATACCGGCCCTGTTTGTCCTGGGTCACGACCTCCTTTTTGATGATCATGAAGCCGTCCTTTTCGACCATATAGCTGACGGTCAGCGCGTCCTCCTTGAGCTTGTAGCCCTGCTCCGGGTTCACCACCAGCAGCAGCTTCTCGGTCGCGTAGACATTCTTCAGGCTCTTGCCGTCGTCGCCGGTCAGCCAGGTCACCACCGCGCCATGCTGCATATTGTCCGAGAACGCCAGAGTGTGGTTGGTTTTGACCTGAACCGCGTCGCCGTCGATCTCGAACAGCTCGTCGTCCTCCTCGGCGCTGCCGCCCACGCTGTCCTGGGTGTCCTCAAACAGGCCCAGTATGTCGATGAAATCCTCGTCCTTGTCCTGCTTTTCTTTGTTTTCCTGCTTGGACTGTTCCTTCTTCGGCTGCTGCGCGTCCTTGCCGTCGGGCTCGCCCTCGTAAGTCACGATGACCTCTACGTCGGCGTTGGGCATGGTAAAGCCCCAGGCGCCCGCGTCCATATCGTCCGGCACGGCGTCCTGGTAGGTGTAGTGATCCTCGCCCGGCACGAGATAGCGATAGCGCACGCTCTTCACCTTGCAGCCGGATCTGGGCTGCGGATCGATGATGGCCGCCACTCTGCCGTCGCTCATGGTCCTCGTGGTGACGGTGGCCGAGCCCTTCTGCGCGTTGTCGGAGGAGGTGTTGACCACCTTGACGCTGTAGTCGTCCTTGCTGATGCTCTTGAACAGCTTTTCCAGCTTCGCGCGCTTCTCCTCGGCCTTCTTCTCGTCGTCCTTGTACCATTCCTGGAACTTTTGCCAGAGTATGCCGCCGGACTTGCTCCACAGCTTCTTCCCCAGCACGGCGCCCAGGCCGTTCAGCGACTTCATGATGCCCGGCGCCGCTTCCTGCGTCTGCATTTCACCGGAGACGGCGCTGGTGGTGGCGTTGGCGGTGGCGCGGGTGGCCACGCGCACGTCGCCGCCCGCGTTCACGACCGCGCCGCTGCCGATGAGGGCGTCCACGTCCTGATCGACCACGTTCACGGCGATGTAGCCGCCGGACAGGCCGCCCTTCGCCGCCGAGCCTGTGGCCACGTTCTCGTCCTTCACGGTGCCCGTGGCGCTCACCTGCACCTTGCGGCCGGCGGTGACGGTGCCGTAGACGCTGGATTTGACGTCGTTGTCGATCACCGTGAGCGCGATGTCCAGCGGGGACGGCAGCATGGCGCTGGAATTGGCGTAGGTCGCGCTCTTGACGTCGCTTTGGGCGTTCAGCACCACGTCCGCGCCGGCGGTGACCGTCGCGTCCTTCGCCACGTTCACGACGGCCTCGTTCACGATCACGGTCATGGCCAGGGGCATGCCCGTCTTGACCGCTTCCTCTTCCTTCTTCGTATCGTCGTACTGGTAGCCGGCGGTGGTCTGGATCTTCGCCTCGGCGGTGGCGTTGCCGGCCTTGGCGGTCAGCTGCGCACCAACGGCGATGTTGATCTTCGCGTCGGCCACCTTGACGTTGATCAGGTTTATGTCCGCGGGCAGCAGGGTGAGCATGCCGCCGGTCTGCTTCACGCGCGCCACCAGCGCCACATCCTCCGCCGCTTCGATGTTCGCGTCTTTATTCACGTTGATGACGGCGGAATGCATGATGTTGATCAGATTGGCGATCGTATCGCCCACATCCGCTTCGCCCAACAGCAGATCCGACACCGTCTTGCCGAGGCGCTGGGTGCCCTGGGCGGATTCCGCGCGCACGTTTCTGGCCTGGATGTGGCCGTTCAGGTTGATGGTCCTGCCCTTGATCAGCACGTTCATGTGCTTGGCTTCCACGTCGCGCAGGGTGATGGCATCGTCCTCGTCCATGGTCTCGTCGACGTCCAGCACCAGGTTGCTCAGCAGCAGGTTTTCGCCGGCGGTGGACGTGATCACGATCTTCTTCAGGTCGTTGACCGGGGACTTGATCACGTAGTCGGTAAAGTTCCGGGTCGCCCCGCCGTAGGTATACACGCCGTCGGCCACGCGGACGGTGTACAGCTCCACCCGCTTCTTGTTCTGCAGGCTGTCGGTGAAGTTGTTGTCGTTCAGCTTGATGTCCAGCGTATAGTCGTTCTTCGTCGCCTCGGAGGCCAGCTGGGTGTGCAGCGTAAAGCCCGTCATCTTTCCGTTCGCGTCCGAGATGGCGGTGATGGGCTCGTCCACCTTGGCCAGTTCGCCCTTCAGGTACACCGATGCGCCCTTGCCGGTCACGTCCACGGCCTTGACGGCCAGGGCCGTGGAGGCGTCGATGGTCACCCGGTCGCTGCGGTCTGCGTTCGCGATGGTCAGCACCGCGGCGCTGGCCGCGTTCGGGTTTTCGCTTTCCGCGATATACCGGTCGTAATCCACGCTCTGCAGCGTGTAATGGTCGCCCTTGGTGACGGTCACCACGTCGCCGCCGTCGCCGGTGTCCACCGTCATGCTGCCGGCGTTGTCGCGCACGTCGATGTCGATGATGTCGTCGCCCGCGCCGGTGCTGATGATCATGCCGCCGGTCTGCTTTTTGACCTTCTTCTTTTGACCGGTGACCTCGTCGGTCTCCTCCACCTCCACCGCTTTGATGGGGTCGGCGGAGCCGTTGTTCGTGATCTTCACCTCGTCGATGCTGTCGCCGGTGTCCACGCGCAGCTCCTCGATCTTATCGGCGACATTGATGTTCACCTTGTCGTCGCCAAAGCCGGTGCTGATGTCCGCCTTGCCGCCGGACATGGTGACGTTGACGGTGTCGATGCCGTCGCCGGTGCTGATCGCGAGGGACTTGGCGCCTTGCAGCGTGGTGACGGTGAAGATATCGTCGTCGTCGGTGGCGGTGATCGTGGCGCTGGACTTGTCGCCCACCACGAAGGTCGCCTCGTTCGGCGCGTTCTTGCTGCCGATGAAGATTAGGTCGCCGCCGATCTTGCGATTCTCTTCCTTGGTGGAATCCGAGCGGTTCTGGACCTTGACCACCACCTTGTCGCTGGCCATCATGAGGCTCTTCATGAGCACCTTGATGCCGTAGATGGTGATATTGCCGTCGACCTTCGTGGTGCCCGAGCCGTCCATGCCGCTCTCCCCGGCGTCGTCGGCGCTCAGCTCCAGCTCGAAGTCGTCCGCCACATCGCGATCGCCCACCTGGATGTTGACATCGCCCTTATAGGTGACGTTGCTCTTCAGCACCACCATCAGCCGCCCGGTCAGCTTGCCGTTGACCGAGGCCAGGGCGTCGTCGATCATCGACTGCAGCATGGTCTTGCTCGGGCTGTCGCTTCCGGAGGCCATACGGGGCGCGACGGTCAGCGCGGCCGCCGGCGCTTCGTCCGAAAGCGCGGCCGCCTCGACGATCTCTTCCCCGACGATGTCCTCTATGACGAGTTCCTCTTCGACCGGGGTTTCTTCGACCGGTGCTTCTTCGACAGGGGTCTCTTCGACAGGGGTCTCTTCGACAGGCGCTTCTTCGACAGGCGCAGCCTCAACAGGCGCTCCTTCGACCGGCGCGACTTCCTCAGCGGCATCAGCGCCCGCCTCCGCCGCGCCGGCTTCCGGTTCGGCGTCGGTCGACACGGTCCGATCGATGACGACCGCGTTCTCCATGGGCGCCATGGCGATGTCAAACGCCGCCGGCTCGCCCGCCAGCTTGCTCTCGACAATGGCGTTCAGCGCTTCGACGCTCTCGACAGTTGGTATCGCTTCCTCGACCGGTACAACGTCTTCGGCAGGTGCGGCTTCCTCAATAGGAGCCGCTTCCTCGACGGGAGCTGCCTCAACCGGCGCTGCTTCCTCGACAGATGCTGCTTCCTCGACAGGCGCTGCTTCCTCCGCAGGTGCCGCTTCCTCAATAGGATCCGATTCTTCGACAGATACAGCATCTTCGGCAGGCGCCGCTTCCTCAACCGGAGCCGCTTCTTCTACAGGAGTCGCTTCCTCGACAGGTGTAGTTTCCTCTACAGGAGTTGCTTCCTCAACAGATGCAGCTTTCTCGACAGGATCCGCTTCCTCACCCGGAACTGTTTCCTCGATAGGAGCCGCTTCCTCGACAGGTATCGCTTCCTCAGCGGGCGTTGCTTCCTCTACAGGAGCTGTTTCCTTGATGGGGGCTGTTTCTTCGATAGGACCCGCTTTCTCAACCGGCGCCGCTTCCTCAACCGGCGCCGCTTCCTCGACAGGTGCCGCCGCTTCGACAGGCGCCGCTTCCTCGACAGGTGTCGCCACTTCGACAGGCGCAGTTTCCTCTGCCACGGATATCGTGTCCTGTGCAGGCGCCTCAGCCTGCTTCTGGGCTTCCTCCGCCGGCGCTTCCTGCTCTACGGGCGCTTCCTGCTCTACGGGCGCTTCCTGCTCTGCAGGCGCTTCCTGCTCTACGGGCGCTTCCTGCTCTACGGGCGCTTCCTGCTCTGCAGGCGCTTCCTGCTCAGCGGGCGCTTCCTGCTCAGCGGGCGCTTCCTGCTCAGCGGGCGCTTCCTGCTCAGCGGGCGCTTCCTCAGAAGTCTCCTCCCTCTGGGGCGTCTCCGCCTCCGAAGGCGCTTCTTCCGGTGGCGCCTCCCCCTGTTCGGGAGCAGTATGATCCTGTGGTGCTTCCTGGGCCGCGGCTTCCTCGGCAAAGGCGCTGAACCACGTGGGCGCGTATCCGCCCAGGGTGGTCAGCGTCATGGCCAGCACCAGCGCCAGCGCCATGATTCTCCTAATATTGCTCATCATACTGCTCCTCATGGGGCACACCTCCGATAATGGATTAAGGGCGGTCTGTCTGCAAAAAGGGGGTTCGGTTATGTCGCTCGTTCAGCTGCCGCTTATCCGGCGTACGTCAGGGAATTCTTCAGGTCGTTGTTCTGGTTCTCGGTGTCGCCCAGCGCCGCGTACACCTGCGCGCGCTGGTAATAGGTCTGGGCCAGCTCATAGCCGTGTTCGATGCAGGTGGTGTAGTCCGCCACCGCGGCTTCCAGGTTCCCCAGCGCAGCGTTGCACACCGCCCGGTAGTAGTACGCGCCGTCGTTGACGGTCTTCGGCGTTTCGACTTCGGTCTCGCCTTCGCCGACTTCGGTCTGCTTTTCAGTGCCGTCGATCAGCTCGGTGAACGTGGCCACCGCCGTCTCGTACTGCTCCTGCTGCATCTGGCAGATCGCCAGGTTGTAGCGCGCGTCGTCCACGTAGGGCTCCGTCTCGATGGACTTTTCAAAGTCCGCCGCGGCGCTCTCCCACTGCTCGCCCAGCAGCGCGCACACGCCCCGGTTGTAGTACAGACCCTCGAACGCGCCACCCTTCTTCTCGCAGGTGGTGAACGCCTCGATGGCCCCGGCGTAGTCGCCCAGGTTCATCTTGCAGATGCCGGTGTTGTAGGCCGCGCCCGCCGCGTAG
>CACYTF010000018.1 GCA_902777335.1 uncultured Eubacteriales bacterium | reverse complement strand
TATACTATTTCGACATCCTCACCCCGTTGTCCTTTTGGTTTTATAACTTCGATTGTTATGTTTGCATTAATCAGTGGTCTCGGACGGTTCTCTGTGTCAATGACACAGAGAACCGTCCCCTTGATTTTGGTCACTCATACCAGAACATGGTCTGTTCCGTGTATTTGTCCACGTTGAACACCCAGTCGGTCAGGAAGGCCTCCCAGTCGCCGCCGGTGGCGCGGTCCATGGCGGAAACAAAGTCCATCTCGGTGAGCGTGCCCCCGTCCCGGCCCATTTTGCAGAATTCGGCGAGGCCGTTCAGGAAGCCGTCCAGGCCCATGGCGAGCCGCAGCTCGTGCATCACCACCGCGCCGCGCCGCAGTATGACGATGTCGTAGGCATAGGGGTCAAACAGCTCGGCGTCGCTGTTGACCTTCAGCCCGCCGGGCACGGTCTGCTGCAGGGCGCTGACCCAGTCCCGGTTGACATCTGAGAGAAAGGCGTCGCGGCCCGCTTCGGTCTCCAGCAGCAGGCAGGCGACGTACTGGCTGACCGAATCGCTGAGCCAGGCGTCGGCGCAGGGTTCCACCCAGGCAGTCAGGCCAAAGTACTGCTGCGCCACGCAGAAGCGAAGCGAACGGGCCAATGCCTTCGCGTTTTTACGCCCCAGCAGCGCCTCCGGCAGCCAGATGGCGCCGGAGAAGCACAGCGCGTCCAGCGGGTAATCCGACTGCACGATGTCAAGCTCCTTCACCGGGAATTCGCCAAACCAGGCCTCGCACTGTTCGACAGAGCGCACCGCGGTGTCCAGCACCCGATTCGCCGCGCCGCGCACGTTCGTCAGCGCCCTTACCCGCACGCCGGAGGCGCTCTCGCGTTCGTAGACGCGCCAGCGCTTCCCGAAGGACAGCGCGAAATCGCGCGCGTCTTCGGCCTCAATGCGCCACAGCGCCCGCGTGCCGTCGCCCTGGACGCGCCGGGAGACGCCCGTGCCCGCGCACATCCACCCCTCGGGCAGCCAGAGCTCGGCGCTGTAGTCCGCGCTTTCGCAGTCCAGCCAGCGGGTGAAGGGCAGCGGCTTCTTCAGCGCGAAGGCTTCGGTGTTGCCGTCATACGCCGCCGGGACCAGACAGAACGCGCTCAGGCGCACGTCCGTCTCCCCCACGCCCTGGAAGGCGCCGCAGGCCATCAGCAGCAGGTAATACTCAAACTCAAACACGCACGCCTGCCCCGGCCCGAGGTCGCAGGCCACGCGCAGGTACAGCTCGTCCTCGCCCATGAAGCCGTAGTCCGCCGGTTTGCCGTCACAGCGCGCCGAGCGCAGGTCGATGCCGGCGGGGGCGTAGCCGTTGGGAAACACGCTGTCCAGGTCCTTTGAATCGTACATCAGCGCGCTCTGGCGGCGGAACATGTTGCCCGCCGCCCAGAACACCACGCCGTCCAGGCGCTTTCCCGACGGATTGACATAGACGAGGCGCTGCGCAACGCGCAGCGCCTGTTCGTCTTCGAGGTATTCCATCGTCAGCGTCACCAGGTTTCGCCCGCCGGCCGACGGCGTTTCCTCCGCCAGCGCGCTCACCAGCGCGCCGACCACCACGCCGCCCACCAGCAGCACCGCCAGCACGATCGCGATGAACCTGATCAGCTTCTTGTTTCTCATACTGCCTCCGTCAATGCACCGGTCGAATCTGGTTCAGCGGCCATATGACATGGCGCACATGGCCCACGATCTTGCCCTTGGAGATCGGGCCGACGTTGTTGTCGGGGGAGCCGTCGTTGCCGGACGCCCCCGTCACGTCCGGGCCGTTCCAGTCGCGGGAATCGTGGCTGTTGTAGCGGTTGTCGCCCACCACGAAGTACTCGTCGTCCCCCAGCACGTGGGCCTCGTAGTCGTGATCGCTGCCGTACAGGAAGTACTGGCCGAAGCGCTCGTCCAGCGCCTCGTCCACGGTCTGGCCGTCCTGCTCGTAGACCACGTGGGTCACGCCGTTTTCACAGTAGACGGTGTCGCCGGGCACCGCCACGCAGCGCTTGACGAAGTAAGTCCAGCCTCGGCCGGGATAGTGGCAGATCACCACGTCGCCCCGGTGCACGCTGCCGAAGCGCACGTCCGCCACCGTCACGAACAGGCGCTCGCCGTTGGCCAGCGTGGTGTCCATCGAGTGGCCGTCCACGCGGATGATCCGAAACAGCAGCGACTGGATCACCACCACGATCAGCACCGCGACCACCAGCGCGACCACCCATTCGCGGATCTCCTTGATGACCTTGGCCTTGCGGGCGGCCAGCTTCTGCTGGGCCTCGTCGATCTGGTCCTGGGCGCTTGCCTCGGCGTCCTGCGCGACCGGCTGTTCTTCCGTTTCGGCCTTGTTGAAGCCGTTCTTGTCTTCCATTCCCATAATCTCCTGTCCCATAATCTCCTGTCGTCTATTTTACCGGGCCGACCCGGTTCGGCGGCCAGATGATGAAGCGCACGCGCCCCTCGAAGGCCTCCGCGCCGACGGGGCCCATGTCCGCCATGCGGCTGTCGTAGCTCTCCTGGCGGTTGTCGCCCAGCACCAGGTACTCTCCCTCGCCCAGCGCCACGCTGTAGTCGCCGGTGGGGCTGGACACGTAGTCCTCGTCCACGGCCTGGCCGTTGACGGTCAGCGCGCCGCCGAGGAAGCGGATTGCCTCGCCCGGAAGCCCGATCACCCGCTTGATGTAGGTGTCGCGCCTGCCGGGGAACCGGCATTCCACCACGTCGCCGCGCTCCGGAGCGCCGCCGGACATGTAGTCGAAGCGGGTCACCAGCGCCACGTCGCCGCCGCAGAGCGTGTTCTGCATCGACGCGCCGGACACGCGCACCGCGCCCACGGCCCAGTGCCTAAGGCACAGCCCGACGGCCAGCGCCGCCGCCAGCCACGCGACGGCCTTCCACGCGGCGCGGGACCGGCTCACGCCTGCTCCCCCGGTTCGGCGCTGCTCAGCAGCTTCTTCATGCGCTTTTCAAACACCGGGCGCTCGAGCATCACGATGCGCTCGCACTTTTCACAGCGCATCTTGATGTCCGCGCCGACATAGGTGATCTTCCATATGTCGTTGCCACAGGGATGCGCCTTGCGCATCTTCACCAGATCGCCCACATGCAGAAGCATCGCACCGCCTCCGGATCGTATTATAGTGGATGAATATTGCCTCAATGTGAATTTTGGAATAACGATTGAAAATGTTGGGCCCTCAGCGCTCCAGCGCGTAGTAGAAGCTCCGGCCCGTGACGTCGCTGACGCAAATGGCCATCTCCCCGGCGTAGGCGGGCACGGCCAGCTCCCGCAGCAACTGGGGCTCGCGCCGGCTGCGCGAAAACTCCGCCATCGCCCGGTAGCCCTCCGGCTTCAGGTAGCCAGCGGACCAGCTGTCCACCGCGTCCAGCGCCGCCGCGCCCTCGGGCATGCCGGGGATATCGGCGTCGAACCGGTCCAGCTGGATGTGGTAGAAGCCCACGCCCGGGCGGACGCCGGCCTCGCACACCGGCGCATCCCGCGGGGGCTCGGCCTCGTACTCGATGCGATAGTTTGCGCCCGCGAGCCTGCGCCGCACGATGTTCACCGTCAGCGGGCACATGTCCACGCCGATGAAATTCCGGCCCAGGCGCTTGGCGGCCTCCAGCGCGGTGCCGCTGCCGGCGAAGGGGTCCAGCACCCAGTCGCCCGGCCGCGACGCGCAGCGCACGATGCGGTCCAGCAGCGCCAGCGGCTTCTGGGCGTCGTAGCCGGTGCGCTCCGGGTCCTTCTGCTGCAGGTGGCTCAGGTCCTGCCACACGTCGCTGGGGGCGACGGGCTCGTCGTCGTAATAGGTGTAGACCCGCCCGCCGACCCGCACCGAGCGGTACACCCGGCCGTCCGGGTCCACGTGGCGACGCATGTGGTTGGTGCGAGGCTTCACCGGCACCGTCTTCACCGCGTCGATGTTGAAGTCGTACTCCGGACCCTTGCGGTAGAACAGGATCACGTCGTGCTTGCGGCTGAAGTGGCGGACGCTGCGCCCGCCGGTCTGGTACACCCAGATGATCTCGTTCAGCAGATTCTCCTCGCCGAACAGCTCGTCCATCAGCAGGCGAACGTGGGGGTGCGCCCGGTAGTCGATGTGGGTGAATATCATGCCGTCGTCGCTGAGCAGCTGGCGGCACAGCGCAAGCACCTCGCGCAGCATCGAGAGGTACGCCTCCCGGCTCAGCCTGTCCTGGAACGTCTCGATGGCCATGCCGCCCTTGCCTCGACGCCACTGCTCCGCGCCGACGCGGACCCGCATGTAGAACCGGTCGCCGGTCATGAAGGGCGGGTCCATGTAAATCAGCTTGATCCGGCCCGCGTACTCCGGCATCAGCGCCCGCAGGTTTTCGGCGGCGTCGCCCAGCCGAAACAGCCCCTTCACGCCGCTGTTTGACTCATGCCATTCGGTGCGTACCTCTGCCCGCCTGAGCGCCACGCGATCACCTTCCCACCCGTAATGCATCCATTATACCACACGATCCCAAAAACATCAATCGTCGACCGGGCGGGCGGCGCATCGCCGCCCCTGCTCCCTGTCCCCTGTCCCCTGTTCCCTGTCCCCTGTTCCCTGTTCCCTCAACAATTCCCCGTATACACATACCTCAGCCTCTCCCCCGCCACCTCGGCCAGCCTGTAGACCTTCCGCACATCGGTCGGGCCGCGGTCGGCCATGTGAAAGCGCGGGAAGAAGCGGGAGATGTGCAGCGGCACGTCCGTTCCGACGGTCCGTCCGGCGGCGTCCTTCAGCCCGGCCACCCAGGAGGCGAGCGCGCGCATCTCGTCCTCGGTGTCGTTCTCGCCGGGCACGGTCAGCGTGGTCAGCTCCACGTGGCAGCGCTGCACCGCCGCCGCGATAAAGGCCTTGACCATGTCAAAATCCCCGCCCAGCACCCGGTTGTAGTAGCGCTCGGTGAAGCCCTTCAGGTCGATGTTCATGGCGTCGATGTGCGGCGCGAGGGCGTCCAGCACATTGAGCCCCGCTGTGCCGTTGGTCACCAGCGCGTTCACCATGCCCGCCTCGTGGCAAAGCTTCGCCGCGTCCCGCACGAACTCCCAGCCGATCAGCGGCTCGTTGTAGGTGAACGCCAGGCCGATGTTCCCCCGGGGCTTCAGCCGCAGCGCCGCCTGCACCAGCGCCCGGGGCGTCACGGTGTCGCAGCTTTCCGCCAGGCGCAGCGCCTCCCGGGACCAGGAGATATCGCTGTTCTGGCAGAACGGGCAGCGCAGGTTGCAGCCGTAGCTGCCCGCGGACAGTATCATGCCGCCGGGATGGAACCGCCTGAGCGGCTTCTTTTCGACGGGGTCCAGCGCCAACGCGGTGACCCTGCCGTAGTTCTCCGGAACCACTCGGCCGCCTAAGCAGGTCCGCGCGCCGCAAAAGCCCCGGCCGCCCTCGGAAATGTCGCAGTGTCTGAAGCAGACGTCGCAAACCGCCATGGCCGCACCCCTCCTATCTGTGCCGCACGACCTCGAAGCGCTGCAGGTCCACCCGCTCCGACGGCCCGATGCCGGCCTTCTGCCGGGCGATGTCCACCTGCTGGCGGACGGTATCCACGCCCTCCAGGTCCGGCAGCAGCAGCCCCCGGCGGCTCCCCCGGCTGACGATCACGCCGTAGCGCTTCACGTCCAGCTCAGCCTCGGAGGCGATGTCCTCCGGCGCGCCGAGCACGTCCACGTTGATCTCCAGCCACTTCAATTCGTCCGCCCGCACCGGCGGAAAGCGCGGGTCGCGGGCGCACGCGCTGACGGCGTTTCGGATGATCTCCTCCGCCAGGCTGCTCTGGGTAGGCGCGATGGTGCCGATGCAGCCCCGGAGCCGGCCCTGCTTGTGGATGGACACGAAGGCCCCGGCCCGCCCCCGGGTCAGCGCCTCCGGCAGGCCCTCCGGAACGTCCATGACCCTGCGGCCCAGCACCCAACTCTCCACCGATTGCCAGGCCAGCGCCACCCAGGGGTCGCACTTGGCCCGGTCGTCCATGAGCCGCGCCGCCTGCGCCCGCTGGCGGATGTCCAGGAAGCGGCGGGCGTCGTCCCGTTTCCCCGGATAGAACGCGCAGACGCCATAGCCCACGCCGGTCACGTCCTCGTGGGACAGCGCCCGGGCCTCTACCGCCATGCCGTCCAGCGCCCCGGCCATGATCACGAAGGAGCGGTGGCCGCACTCGGCGGCGCGCTCGCAGAAGGCCTCGTCGAAGTCAAACAGCTCCCCGAACGCGGCCCGCCCGCACACGTCCATCACTCGGGCGTCGTACTGAGGCCCCTCGGGCGCGAAGCCATAGGGGCCGTAGGCCTGCAGCTTGTGGGAGAGGTCGCCGCTGGCCACGTACACCACCCGCCTGCCGGTCTCCTCCGCGGCCCGCCCGATCAGCTGGCCCAGGCGGTAGTGGTCCTCCAGCGGCAGCCCCGACAGGCCCACCCGAACGATCTTAAAGCCCGCGCAAACCTGGCGGATGAAGTACAGCGGCACCATCGTGCCGTGGTCCAGCGCCTTGTCCCGCTCGCCCCGGGTGCCCGCGGGCAGGCCGGCGGCGATGGCCAGGCGCTCTATGGTCTTGGCCAGCTCCGCGTCGTATTCCTCCTTAAAGCGCACCTGGGGCGCGCGGAAGCGCGCGAAGGAGCCCTCCGCGCCGCGGCCCGGGGAGATGTGGAAATAATCGGCGTACATCGTGGCGTGAGGGCTGGAGATGACGATGGTCTCGGGCTTCAGCGCCGCGATCTCCTCCGCGACGCGGGCATAGGCCGCCCGCGTGGCCTCGACCTGCGCTTCGCTCCCTCGCCCCACCTCCGGCACGATCATCGGCGGATGGGGCACCATAAACGCGGCGATGACAGGCATAGCGATCCCTCCTTCGTGGGTGTCGGTACCATTATAGGCCATGCGCGCGGGAAAAGCAAGCGCGGCATGCCCGTTGACATTGCCGTTCCCGCCTGCTATAATCGCGATAGAGCTTGTATGGGGAGACGTTGAACATGACAGACGCGACCGAGAGATTTGAAGCGCGGATACAGGCGCTGGCGGACTGCATACTGAAGGACTACGGCAACGACCGGGTCATCGACCGGCTGGAGATGTTCACCCAGCCCGACCGGCATGTGATCGAGGAACTGATCGGCAAGCTGCTGCGGCTGGTGTTTCCCGGCTACTTCCGGGACTACAACTACCGCATCTACAACCCGAAGAACAGCCTGTCGGCGCTGATCGAGGACGTGGCCTTCCACCTGAACCGCCAGATCGCCATCGCGCTGCGGGGCGGCGCGATGGAGGCGGAGGCCGGCGTGGAAAAGCAGGCCGAGGACATCACCGCGGCGTTCCTGTCGGCGCTGCCGGGGATCCGCGCCTACGTGGAGACCGACCTGCAGGCCGCCTACGACGGCGACCCGGCGGCCAAGAACAAGGCCGAGGTCATCATCGCCTACCCCGGCCTGTACGCCATCACGGTGAACCGGCTGGCCCACGCGCTGTACCAGCTGAACGTGCCGCTGATCCCCCGCATCATGACCGAGTTCGCCCACAGCCGCACCGGCATCGACATCCACCCCGGCGCGCAGATCGGCCGCTACTTCTTCATCGACCACGGCACCGGCATCGTCATCGGCGAGACCACCGTGATCGGCGAGGCCGTGAAGATCTACCAGGGCGTCACGCTGGGCGCGCTGTCCACCCGCGGCGGGCAAAAGCTGCGGGGCAAGCGCCGCCACCCCACCATCGAGGACCGGGTCACCATCTACGCCGGCGCGTCCATACTGGGCGGTGAGACCATCATCGGCCACGACTCCGTGATCGGCTCCAACGTGTTCATCACCCACCCCATCGCCCCCGGCACCCGGGTGAGCATCAAGAGCCAGGAGCTGCTGTACAAGAACGGCCAGGGCTACGTGTTCCAGCCCGACGTGCCCGGCGACGACGCGCAGTGGTGCTACAGCATTTAGTTCAACTGAACGCAAGCGCGCCGCTCCTTCAGGGAGCGGCGCGCTTGCGTTCATTGAATCAGTCGCCCATGTTGCGCGTGGCGCGGTCGAACAGCGCCTTGACCTTCGCGTCGGGCTCGGGGGTGATCATCGAAACGACGACGGCGGCGATCAGGCCGATCACAAAGCCGGGGATGATCTCGTAGACGCCGGTGCCCTTCAGGTACACCAGCCACAGTATGTCGGCCAGCGCGCCGGTGACGATGCCCGCCACGGCGCCGCCGAAGGTCAGCCTGCGCCAGAACAGGCTGAGCATGATCGTCGGTCCGAAGGCCGCGCCGAACACGCCCCAGGCGTTCTCCACCAGGCCCATGATGGTGCCGCTGTTCGGGTTGGACGCGATGATCAGCGCGATCAGCGCGATGGCCATGACCACCACGCGGCCCGCCCACAGCATCTCACGGTCGGAGGCGTTCTTGCGGAAGATGGGCTTGTACACGTCGCTGGCGAAGGCCGAGGCCGAGGCCAGCAGCTGGGAATCCGCGGTGGACATCGAGGCCGCCAGTATGGCCGAGAGCAGTATGCCGGAGATCAGCGCCGGGAAGATGCTGCGGGTCATCTGGATGAACACGGTGGCGGAGTCGGTGATTTCGATGATGCCCCGGGAGGACATCACGCGGCCCACCGCGCCGGCGGCCACGGACATGGTCAGTATGATCAGCGTCCAGGAGATGCCGATCACGCTGGACTTGCGCAGCTCCTTCTGCGACTTGACGGACATGAAGCGTATGATGATGTGGGGCATGCCGAAGTAGCCGAGGCCCCAGCCCAGGCCGGACGCGATCTCGCGCCAGTTTCCGGTGAAGGCCCAGTAGTTCTCGGGCATCTCGCTCACGGCCTGCGCCGGCGCGCCCTTGACCGCCGCCAGCGCGAAGATCGGGGCGATCATCAGCGCCGCCAGCATCAGCAGGCCCTGGAAGAAGTCCGTCCAGCAGACCGCCGGGAAGCCGCCCAGGAACGTGTAGCCGATGATGATCGCCGCCGCCAAATACATGGCCGTGGTGGCGTTCATGCCGATGACCGTGTTGAACAGCGTGCCGCAGGCCTTGATGCTGGAGGCCGCGTAGATCGTGTACGCGAATATGAAGATCACCGCGCAGATGATCTGCAGCGCCTTGCTGCCGGAGAGGAAGCGGTTGGTCAGATACTGCGGTATGGTGATGGAGTCCTTCGCCTCGATCGAGAAGCGGCGCAGGCGCGGCGCTTCAAATATCCAGCTGAGCGCGTAGCCGATGGCCAGGCCGATGGCGATCCAGGTCTGCCCCATGCCCGCGGCGAACACCGACGCCGGCAGGCCCATCAGCACCCAGGCGCTCATGTCCGACGCGCCGGCGGACAGCGCGGAGACCCACGCGCCCATCTTGCGGCCGCCGAGGAAATAGTCCTTCTCGTTCGCGCCCTTGGAACGGGTGAAGAAGAAGACGCCGATGCCGATCATGAACAGGAGGTAGATGATAAATACGACCAGTTCGGTAATGTTCATGGAACCGCCTCACTTTTCTGTTCAGGTTAGCCTACATTATAACTTAACACATATATGCTTTACCAGTTTATCAGAGTAAATTTTCGATTAACAGATGGGCACAAATCCGTCCGGCGCGCTGCTAAACCGGGGGCGTGTTGCATAGGCTTGAGCATCGACTCTGAAGGGGGCGCGGGATATGGAAAAGACGCGAAAACAGGTCTGCCTCGACATACTGAAGGGCTTATTGGCCGCCGTGGGGCTGACGCTTCTGATGATGGCCGTCGTCGCGGCGCTGATCGTATGGCTGAGGCTGTCCGACAGCCTGCTGACCGGGCTGAACCAGGTGATGAAGGTGCTGTCGATACTGCTGGGCACCGCGCTCGCCGTGGGCCGCGGCGGCCGGCGGGGCTTCGTGACCGGCGCGACGCTGGCCATGCTGTACATGATACTCGGCTACGCCGGCTACGTACTGCTGGGCGGCAGCGCCTTCTCCGTGGGCGAAATGCTGGGCGAGGTGCTCATCGGCGCGGCCCTCGGCGCCACCTGCGGCGCGCTGCTTTCCAATATGCCGGAGAGGAAACGGAGAAGGACGGCGTAGGGGTTGTAGGCAATAGGGATTAGGCAATAGGCATTAGGGACACACCAGTAGGGGTGCCATAGCCTTCCCCTTCAGGGGAAGATGGCAGCGCGTCAGCGCTGACGGAAGAGGTCGGCGCCCGCCGGAGAGGGAACAGGGAACAGGGTACAGGGAACAGGAATAGCCGGGGAACGGATTGCCACGTTGGCCTCACTGCGTTCGGCCGCCTCGCAATGACATGCTGGAGGCAGCCTTCTCCGCCCTGTCATTGCGAGGAGCGGGCGACGCAGGAGCCCGCGACGTGGCAATCCGTTCCCCTGTGAATCAAACAAATCCCGTCATGGATTTGCACCACAACTCCACACTCCACTCTTCACTCTCCACTCTTCACTCTCCACTCTCCCCTCTCCCCATCATTCCCCAACCTCCCTCGCCAGCTCATCCAGCATCTGCCTTGTGATCGGGCAGATGGCGCTGACGTAGAGGGTGTCTTTGATCGACAGCAGCTTGCGGGCCTTCTCGTCGTCGCCGTCCTGGTGGAACAGGCGGGCCAGGTAGTAGATCGTGGTGATCTGGCGGGGCTTGGCCTTGTGGGCCTTCCGATAATAGTCTATCGCTGTGGCGCGGTATTCCGCCGCTTTCTCGCCGCCCTGTTCGGACATGGCCTCGTACAGCTGACCCAGGTTGTCCAGCGTGGAGGGGTCCTCGTCGTCGTAGTCCAGCGCCTCCAGGTTGAACTCCAGCGCGCTCTGGAAGTCGCCGTCGGCCTTCGCCTTCTCCACCCGGTACATGCCCAGCGTGCCGTAGATCATGCCGTTCATCTTCTGCTGGGCGGCGCGGCCGATGGTCTCGATGGCCTTGTCCAGTTGTCCCAGCTTCCACAGGCAGATGGAGTAGTCCACCCGCAGCTCGAACCAGTCGTCCTTGGACAGGTTCTTCATCTGGCCCATGCGCCGCATCAGCGCGTCGGCCCTGTCGAAGTTCCCCTCGCGCATCAGCAGTATCGCGTAGCCGCGCAGTATGTTCTGAGCCTCTATGCCCAGGCGCTCCGCTTCCTCGTACAGCCCGAGGGCGGTCCTGTACTTCTCCGCGGCCTCCCGCGGCTTGCCCGCCGCGGCCAGCTTGTTGGCCTCCACGTGAATCTTGTAGGCCCTGTTTCCCGTCAATGTGGCCTTCGCGCCGTCAAACAGTCCCATGCTCCAACTCCCTCTCGATTTTGCTTTTCAGCCGGGCCAGCCGCCTCTGCAGCTGCGCCTCCGGTTCGCCGTCCGGATAGCGCGCCGATTGCCCGGCGTATTCCAGCGCCCGGCGACAGTCCCTCAGCCGGTGCTCGTACAGCTTCGACAGCTCCGTGCAGGCCGCGCCGGGCATCTGTCCGCGGTTCAGCATCTGCAAAAGCGTGTCCCGCGCGCCGTCCCAGTCGCCCGACCTGCGGCACAGCAAATACAGCCGCCAGTTGGCCATGCCGGCCACGCGCTCGCCGGTCAGCGCCGACAGCGTGCCCGCCGGCCTGGGCTTCGCCGCCACGCGGTACATCTCCCGCGCCGGCTTCAGCTCGCCCTGCCGCTCCAGCGACCGGCCCATGCTGAACTGGTCCCGCTGGTCACAGAGCGCCTCGGGCCGGGCGTTGATGTCGCACAGCCGCACCAGCAGCGTCGCCAGCGTCGCGATGTCCTGGCAGTTGTGGCGCACGATGTCCTCCAGCAGCGCCTCGTCGCCGGTCTTCATGAACTGAAAGTACCGGGCAGGCACCTCGCTGCCGGGCAGGTCGTCCTCGCGGGGCATGCCCAGGATCCGGTCCTCGATGACCGACAGCCGGCAGCTGCCCAGCCGCAGCTTCCACGCGCGGCGGGCCGGCGTGAGCAGGTCCAGGTTCGCAAGCGACGGCCAGCGGTCGCGCATGCGGCACATCGTGAAGCGCGCCTCCAGCAGCGGCATGTCGAAGGTCCTGCCGTTGAAGGTGCACACGCTGTCGCAGCGCTCCATGCGCCGGGCCAGGCGGTCGATCAGCTCCGGCTCGTCGGCGTAGTCCCGCATCAGGTACTGCTCGACGACCAGTTCCTCCCCCTCCACATACCCCACGCCCACCAGGAAGGCCACCGTGCCCGCCCCGTGGGACAGGCCCGTGGTCTCCGTATCCAGGAACAGGCAGCGGGTGACGTCGAACCGGGGGCCGCACCAGCCGATGCGGCGCAGGCCGGCGGCGGGCAGGTCGTAGATGGCCCCGTCCAGCGGCACGCGGGTGACGCGGCACATCACGCCGCCCCGCCGCATGGGCGCGGCGGGTGCCGACGTATTCATCCTGTTCAGCTTTGCCCGCAGCCCGGACGCCATGTCACATCACCGCATATTATTTTAAATATCCCCGGGCGGATTGTCAAGCGGCCAAAACTGTGCTATTATTGAACCGTACATATTGCCGCTGGACAGGAGGACGATACCATGCTCGAGATCGGAACGCCCGCCCCAGACTTTACGCTGCCCGACCAGAACGGCGCGCCGCACACGCTGTCCGACTATCGGGGCCGTCGGGTCATACTGTATTTCTACCCCAAGGACAACACCTCGGGCTGCACCAAGCAGGCCTGCGGCTTTGCCCAGCTCTACCCGCAGTTTATGGAGAAGGGCGCTGTGGTGCTGGGCGTCAGCAAGGATTCGGTGGCGTCCCACAAGCGTTTTGAGCAGAGCCACGGCCTGCCGTTCACGCTGCTTTCCGACGAGGACCGGGCCGTCATACAGGCCTATGACGTCTGGAAGGAGAAGAAGAACTACGGCAAGGTGACGATGGGCGTGGTCCGCACCACCTACCTGATCGACGAAAGCGGCGTGATCGTCCGGGCCCTGGGCAACGTCAAGGCCGCCGACAACCCCGCGCAGATGCTGGAAGCACTGGGCTGATACGCCGGAAAGGAAGGCGCGCGATGGCGAAGATCATCTCCGCGGGCCACATCTGCCTGGACATCACGCCCACGTTCCGCCCGGGGCAGACCCACGACAGGCTCGCCGACCTGCTGGTGCCGGGCAAGCTCATACAGGTGGGCGCGGCCAGCGTGTACGCCGGCGGCAGCGTGGGCAACACGGGCCTGGCGCTGAAGCGGCTGGGCAACGACGTGGCGCTGCTGGGCAAGGTGGGCGACGACCTGCTGGGCGCGGCGCTGCAGCGCGCGCTGTCGGAGGACGGCGCGGGCGGCCTGATCGTGGACCCGGCCGGCTCCACCTCCTATTCGGTGGTGCTGGCGGTGCCCGGCATCGACCGGATATTTCTGCACAACCCGGGGGCGAACGACACCTTCGTGCCCGCGGACATCCCGGAGGCGGCGCTGAGAGACGCGGTGCTGTTCCACTTCGGCTACCCGACGCTGATGAAGCGGTTCTACCGCGACGGCGGCGCGGCGCTGTCGCGCATGCTGGGCGACGTGAAGGCCCGCGGCGTCGCCACCAGCCTGGACATGACCGCGGTGGACCCGATGAGCGAGGCCGGTAAGGCCGACTGGCGTGCGATACTCTGCCGGGCGCTCCCCCACGTGGATTTCTTCGTGCCCAGCTTTGAAGAACTGTGCTTCATGCTCGACAGGCCGCTGTACCAGCGCCTCTGCGCCGCCGGCGGCGACATGACCAGGCACCTGAGCCTGGCCGAAGACGCGCTGCCTCTGGCCCGGGCGTGCCTGGACATGGGCTGCGCCGCGGTGCTGTTGAAGTGCGGCCTGTCCGGCATGGTCTTCGCCTCCGCCGGGCGCGGGCGCGTGCTACAGATCGGCGCGCGGCTGGGGCCGGACGCCGGCGCCTGGGCCGACCGGTGCTTCGGGCAGCCCTGCTTTCAGGCGGAGGCCGTGCGCAGCGCCGCGGGGGCCGGGGACGTGAGCATCGCCGCCTTCCTGACGGCGCTGTTGAACCGGGAATCCCCCGAAATGTGCGTGAAGCTGGCCGCCGCCGAGGGCGCGGCCGCGGTATCCTCTTATGACACCCTGGGCGGCATACTGCCACTGGACGAATTGAAGCGGCGCATCGACGCCGGCTGGAAGACGATGGAGGGATGATGTTATGCTGGTCAACATGAAGCAGATGCTGGATGAGGCGCGCCGGGGCGGCTGGTCGGTGGGCTTTTTCAACGCGGTGAACGTGGAGATGGCCCGGGCGGTCATCGAGACGGCGGAGGCCATGCGCGCGCCGGTCATCGTGGGCACGGCCGAGATCCTGCTGCCCGCCATGTCGCTGGAGCACGTCGCCGAGTACCTGATCCCGATGGCGAAAAAGGCCAGCGTGCCGGTGGCGGTGCACTACGACCACGGGCTGACCTTTGAAAAGTGCATGGAGGCGCTGAAGCTGGGCTTCACGTCGGTGATGTTCGACTGCTCCATGTCGCCCTACGAGAACAACCTGGCCAACGTCTCCCAGATGGTGCGCATCTGCCACGCCATGGGCGCGACGGTGGAGGCTGAGCTGGGCCACGTGGGCGACAATTTCGGCGCGGGCAGGCTGGCCAACCCGTCGGACTACTACACCGACCCGGCCATGGCCAGGGATTTCGTGGGCCGGACCCAGGTGGACGCGCTGGCCGTGGCCGTCGGCAACGCCCACGGCGACTACAAGTTCCCGCCGAAGCTGGACTTCGACCGCATCTCAGAGATCGCCCGGGTCACCGGCAAGCCGCTGGTGCTGCACGGCGGCAGCGGCCTCTCCGACGACGACTTTCGCGAGGCCGCCCGAAGGGGCATCTGCAAGGTGAACATATTCACCGACCTGGACAAGGCCGGCCGCCGAGGCGCGGAGGCGGGCCTGCAGGCGGGCGCCAACACGCTGATGGAGCTCATGCCCTACGAGATCGACGCCATGAAGGCCGTCGTGCGCGAGAAGATCGCGCTGTTCGGCTCCGAGGGAAAGGCGTAGACATGGAAAAAAGCAGGCCGCCCGATTTGGGCGGCCTGCGTGGTGGGGTTAAATGGGCTCGAACCATCGACCTTTACGATGTCAACGTAACGCTCTAACCAACTGAGCTATAACCCCGAACAACGTGTTATATTATACTTCATGATTTCCCGTTTGTCAATACCCATCCCAGGTTAATTCAGCGGTTTTCCAAACGGTTTCTGACCCCCGCGTTTTGCGCGGCGCAGGGCCCGGCCCCGACGCGATAAACCCGCCGGCATCTGCTGCCGGCGGGACTTGTTACTGACTTATTGAGTTGTTCTATTTGAAACCCCTTACCCCGGGGTATCAAAGGGTACCTGCATTTCCCATGAGCAATCATTTCCTCTTCACGCTATGGACCTGATGCATTCACCTGGAAAACGGGTCCCGATTTGGATTGTCATTGATTCATCCTTCGGGAAATGCAGGCCAGGCACTCTGTTTCGCTGTAGTACAATGGCATCGCCTCCCTACTCGTTTATTGGAGATCTGCTATCTCCCAAGAGGTTCTTTGTTCTCCCTCTTTCTGGCTCTATATTACCATACGGCGCGCCATTTGTCAACACGTTTTTTACTGAAAATTATACTTTTTAACAAAAGAATTCTTATACCGTCATTACATCCGTTTTTGTTAACAAAAGCGCTGGTTTTTCCCGAATTATCCGCCTCCGCGCATTTACATTCCGGCCTTTTGGTGATACACTGGATACAGGCCGCAAGCCTGAACGCCACGATATCAAACCGGCGCGCCGCCGGGCGCGTCACAAAGGAGAATCCCCATGATCTACTTCAACAGCGACTACCTGGAGGGCGCCCATCCCCGGATCCTGGCGCGCCTGGCCGAGACCAATTTGATCCAGACGCCCGGCTACGGCGAGGACGAATACTGCGAGCGCGCCCGGGGCATCATCCGGGAACTCTGTGAGGCCCCGGAGGCGGACGTGCACTTCCTGGTGGGCGGCACCCAGGTGAACGCCACCGTGCTGACCGCGGCGCTGCGCCCCTACCAGGGCGTCGTCAGCGCCGACACCGGCCACATCGCGGTGCACGAGACCGGGGCCGTGGAGGCCCGGGGCCACAAGGTGCTGGCGCTTTCAGGCCATGACGGCAAAATCGACGCCGGGCAGGTCTCCGAGCTGTGCCGGCTGCACCACGGCGACGAATCCCACGAGCACATGGTGATGCCCGGCGCGCTGTATCTGTCCAGCCCCACCGAGCTGGGCACGCTCTACAGCCGGGAGGAGCTGGAGGCCTTCCGGGCGGTGTGCGACCGCTGGAACCTTATACTGTACCTGGACGGCGCGCGCCTGGGCTACGGCCTGGCCTCGCCCCAGAACACACTGGACCTTCCCTTCCTGGCCCGGGTGTGCGACGCGTTCACCATCGGCGGCACCAAGCAGGGGCTGCTGTTCGGCGAGGCGCTGGTGGTGAATAGCGCGGCCCTGAAGCGCGACTTCCGCTACTTCATCAAGCAGGGCGGCGGCATGCTGGCCAAGGGCCGGCTGCTGGGCGTGCAGTTTGAGGAGATGCTGAAGGACGGCCTGTACACACAGCTCTCCGAGCACGCCATACGGGAGGCGCTGCGGCTGAAGGACGCGCTCGCCGGGCTGGGCGTGCCCTTCCTGGTGGACAGCCCCACCAACCAGCAGTTCCCGATCCTTCCGGACGCGGTGCTGAACATGCTGCGCAAGCACTACGGCTACGCCACCATACAGCGCGTGGACGCAGGCCACGTCGCCGTGCGGTTCTGCACCAGCTGGGCCACCGTGCCGGCCCACGTGGACGGCCTGATCGCCGACCTCAGGCAGCTTCTCGGGTGAAGGCATGCGAAAACGGGCGCCGCAGCCACGCGGCGCCCGTTTTCGCATGCCTGATTTACAGCTCCTTCTCGCACAGCCGCAGCGCGGCGGCGATGACCTGGTCCATGTCGTAGTACTTGTACTCGCCCAACCGGCCGCCGAACACCACGTCGGCTTCCTTCTCCGCCAGGGCCCTATAGGCCTGGTACAGCGCGCTGTTCTTCTCGTCGTTGACCGGGTAGTAGGGCTCGTCCCCCGGCTCCCACTCGCTGCTGTACTCGCGGCTGATGACGGTCTTGGGCAGGTCGTTGCCCTCGGCGTCCTTGCCGAACTCGAACCACTTGTGCTCGATGATGCGGGTCCAGGGCGTCTCCCGGTCGGTGTAGTTGACGGCGGCGTTGCCCTGGAAGTTGGGCATGTCCAGAAGCTCGGTCTCAAACCGCACGGAGCGGTACTCCAGCGCGCCCAGGCTGTAGTTGAAGTAGGCGTCGATGGGGCCGGTGTAGATCACGCGATTGGCCAGCGCGTCCAGCGCGGCCTTGTCCTGCAGATAGTCGCAGTTCAGGCGCACCTCGATGCCCTTCAGCAAATTCGCCACCAGGCCGGTGTAGCCGCCGATGGGTATGCCCTGGTACAGCGCGTTGAAGTAGTTGTTGTCGAAGGTCAGGCGCACGGGCAGGCGCTTGATGATGAACGCCGGCAGATCGCGGCAGTCCCTGCCCCACTGCTTTTCGGTATAGCCCTTCACCAGCTTCTCGAAGATGTCCCGGCCCACCAGGCTGATGGCCTGCTCCTCCAGGTTCCGGGGCTCGCCGGTGATCTCCCGGCGCTGCTGATCGATCTTCGCCGCGGCCTCCTCCGGCGTCACGACCCCCCACATCTTGTTGAAGGTGTACATATTGAAGGGCAGCGAGTACAGCTCGCCTTTATAATTCGCCACCGGCGCGTTGGTAAAGCGGTTGAAGGTCGCGAAGCGGTTCACGTAGTCCCACACGGTTCGGTCGTTGGTGTGGAAGATGTGCGCGCCGTAGCGGTGCACGTGGATGCCCTCCACGTCCTCGGTATAGACGTTGCCCGCGATGTTCGGCCGCCTGTCGATGACCAGAACCTTTTTGCCCGCGTCCGTGGCCTGTCGGGCGAACGTCGCGCCGAACAGGCCGCTGCCGACGATCAGATAGTCGTACTTCATAGCGCTTCTCCTTTTACTTGTTGTGATTCAGCCTGAACCGGATGTCGTTGGTGACGTCCCGGCGCAGATAGGTCAGGTGATCCCTGAGCGTGTAGGCGGTGCTGATCACCGGCACGCGGACCGCCCGCAGCCGGTTGTGGAGGATCCACACGTTCATGAGCCGCTCCGACAGAAAGCCGTAGAGCCGCTTGCGGTAATCGCTCTGCCCGGTGAGGTCCACGCCCTTCTCCAGCTCAAACAGTATCGGGAACAGCCACGCGCAGTAGGCGTCGAACCGCTGGCCGCGGCAGAACATCATGTTGTACTGGCTGGCGCGGTTGCCGGAGAAGAACGCGTCGAAGTCGCCCAGATAATCCGGGCAGAGCGCCTCCACGGTGCGCCGGAGCAGGTCGAAGCGCTCGGGGGCGCAGCAGTCCATCAGCAGCTGCTCCCGCGCGCTGACGTGATACAGCGCCGGCCGCGCCACCACGATGTCCGCGTCCTTCAGCAGGCCGCAGAGCGCCTCGTAGCTGAGTATGTCCCGCGGGCGGCTGCTGAGCCGGCGGCGGCCAAAGTAGCGCCGGTAGTGCACCAGCCCCTTGAAGGGGGCGTCCACGTTCTTCCAGATCCAGTACAGCGCGGTCAGCTCGCAGTAGTTCGCGTTCTTTGCGCTGATGTTGTCACCGGTGTTGTCCCGAATGTAGCCCGGAAAGTCCTCCACCGCGCCGCCCACCTGGATCGGCTGGTAGCCGATCAGCTTCGGCAGGGCCCGGTTCTCATGGCTGACGATGTAGATCATGCCCCGTCACCGCCCTTATCCGGCCCCGCGCCGGAGATGCCGTAGAGGGCCAAAAACGCCTCGACGGTGTCCTGTATGGCAAACCCCGCCCGCTTCACGGCCTCAAGGCCCTGCCGCCGGTCGGTTTGCGCCCCGGCGACGGCCTGGGCCTGCCGGGCCCAGCGGTCGGTCGAGCCCGCGTCCGTGGGCAAAAACCAGGCGCCGTCGGTCAGCTTCGCCTGCCGGGTCACGGCGTCGGAGAAGATCACCGGCAGGCCCGCGGCCTGGGCCTCGACGCCCACCACCGGCAGGCCCTCGAAGCGGGACGGCAGCAGGAACAGGTCCATCGCCTGCATCAGCCCGCCCACGTCGTAGCTGGCGCCGTAGAAGATCACGCCGTCCAGCAGCCCCAGCTCGCCGGCCATCGCCCGCGTTGCGTCGAACAGCGGGCCCTCGCCCACCAGCAGCAGCCGGGCGTTCGGCACGCGCCCGCGGATGGCCGCGAAGGCCCTCAGCAGGTATTCGTGGTTCTTCTGCCAGGCAAAGCGGCCCACGTGGCCCACCACAAAGGCGTCCGTAAGCCCCAGCTCGCCCCGCAGCCTCTCCCGGGTCTTGGGGTCGAAGGCAAAGCGGCTCAGGTCCACGCCGTTGTTGATCCGCACCACGCTTTCGGCGTCCAGGTTCGGGTACATCCATCGGGCGGCCTTGTCGGAGCAGGCCACAAAGTCCGTGGCGCAGCGCTTCAGCGCCCGCCGCGTCAGCGCGTGCAGCGCCCCCTTCACCCGGCGCAGCCGCCCGTCGATGCCGGCGGCGTGGGAGTGCAGTATGATCTTCTTCACCCCGGCGCGCCGGGCCGCCTTCGCGAAGATCAGCAGCAAGTAGGCCAGGTCCCCGTGGATGTGGGCGCAGTCGTAGCCGCCGGACTGGAGCAGCCGCAGCGTGTTCCGGTAGTAGGCGGCAGGCCTTGACAGCAGCCCGCCCTCCGTGCCGATGTAGTAGACGTCGGTGCCCAGCGCGTTCAGCGCGCGGACATTGTCCGGGTTCTCGAATTGCGCGATGCCGGCCAGGTCCAGCTTCAGGCCCCGGGGCGTGTGGCGGATCACGCTGGTGACCAGGGCGTAGACGCCGCCCAGGCCCACGTCATCCACGTTGATTTCCAACACTTTCATCATTGAACGCCCCCGGACTTTGTATCGTCGTCGACGTACTCGATCTCAGGCCGAAAGGACAGGCCCCTGAGCGTGCCGCCCAGGATCACGCCGATGCGCCTGAGCCTGTGGCTCGGGGCCCTTGCCAGCACCCGCAGTATGTGCAGCGGCGTTCTGAGCGCAAGCCGCATGAAGCCCCGCGGGCCCTCCCGCCGGTACACGTACACCTCGTTGCGATAGGCGTAGCGGTAGCGCTCGATGCGGGAGACCTCGTCGGTGGAGATGTTGCCGCCGTTGTTCGTCGGGCACTTGTGGGTGATCACGCTGTCCGTGATCACATAGCAGGGAAAGCGCCGCGAGATCCGCCGGGTATACTCCAGATCGTCGGCCCATATGAAGAACGCGCCGATGGGCAGCCCCACCCGGCGCACCACGCGGGCCGGCACCAGCAGCGAAACGAAGGTCGCCGCGCCGCAGGAAACGCGCTTTTGCGAATAATCGGCGATGTTGTTCATCTTCAGGTCGCGCTGCCGGTTCATCCGGCAAGCCGTGCCGTCCGTCCACAGCGCCCGGCTCGACAGAAAGCCAAAGTCGCCCAGCGCCCGCGCCGCGTCCATGAGCGCGCTCAGCGCCGTCGGCGACGGCATGGCGTCGTCGTCCATGACCCACAGGTATTCGTAGCCCAGCTCCACGGCCCTTCGCATGCCATGCTGAAAGCCGCCCGCGCCTCCCAGGTTGCGGCCGGTGTTCTCATAGCGAATCGCGCCGCTGTCGATCAGCGGCGCAAGCGCTTCCCCGGTGCCGTCGGTACTGGCGTTGTCGATCACCAGTATGTCCGGCGGGTCGGGGGTCTGGCGCATCAGGCAGTCGACGCACTCGCCCAACAGCGCCTTGCGGTTGTAGGTTACCACGATCGCGGCCACGCTGTTATTCAAGCTCACCGCTCCTCATGAAAACTTTCGTATGCCGGAAAGGCCCCACCGGGCGGTGTTCAGCAGCGCGGCCGCCACGCTCTCCCGGAGGTAGCTCCGGTAGAAGCGGTACTGCTTGACCACCAGCTTCAGCTTGTTGCCGGTGGTGCTGCCCGACAGCACGCGGTAGCGCGCCAATATCTCGGGATTGCCGCAGGCCTTTCCCTCCAGCGCGACGATGTCGTACCAGTAGGCGTAGTCGTCCCGTATGGATTTGAACTCCTCGTGGAGCATGATCTTTCCGTGCTTTCGGGAATCGTACAGGCCGGTCAGGCAGCCGATGCGGTTCATCACCCGCATGTCCCTGGGCGTGATCACCGCTTTGGGCACCGTCGGCCGCAGGATCTCGTTGGACTGTTCGTCGATGCGGCGATAGCCGCTGCAAACACACACCGCGCCGCACTTGCGCATGAAGCTCAGCTGCGCCTCGAGGAACGTGGGCTCCCAGATGTCGTCCGCGTCCAGCAGCGCGATATAGCGCCCCTGCGCGACGCGCATCGCCGCGTTGCGCGCGCAGGCGGTGCCGGCGTTCTTCTGGCGGATCAGCCGGACGCGCCCGTCGGAGGCCGCGTAGCGCGCCACGATATCGGCAGAGCCGTCCACCGAGCCGTCGTCCACAACGAGCATTTCCCAATTCGGATAGGTCTGCCGCTGAACCGACTCGATGGTCTGCGCGACAAACCTATCCGCGTTGTAGCACGGCGTAATGATGGATACCAATCCGTCGATCACTGCTGCTGTCTCCTTACCGCGCCGCGCGATGCGGCGGCGTTGATTCCCGTGTATACCGCCCGTTTACAGCTTCATGCATTCCACGGCGGCGCGCTCGATGGGCAGGCCCGCGGTGTAGCGCGCGATGAACGCGTTGAAGCTGTCCACGTCCGCCTGCTCGGGCGCCACGCATTCACCCAGCTTGCCGGCGAATATCCTGTCTGCGAGGTAGGCCTCCAGCGTCTCGCCGTCCCTGCGGTCGGCCATGTAGCCCGCCAGCAGCGCGATGCCCCACGCGCCGCCCTCGCCGGCGGTCTCCATCACGGCCACGGGCACGTTCATCGCCGCGGCCATGATCCGCTGGCCCACGCCCTTGGTCTTGAACAGGCCGCCGTGGCCCAGGATCTGGTCCACCTGCACGTGCTCCTCGTCCAGCAGTATGTTCAGGCCGATCTTCAGCGACGCCAGCGCCGAATACAGGTGCGCGCGCATGAAGTTGGCCAGCGTGAAGCGGCTCTCGGGCGTGCGCGCGAACAGCGGGCGGCCCTCCTCGAAGCCGGTGATGTGCTCGCCGGAGAAGTAGTTGTAGGCCAGCAGGTCGCCGCAATCGGCGTCCGCCTCCAGGGCCTTGCGGTACAGCGTGCCGTACAGCTGGCCCGCGTCCGCCTTCAGGCCCATGGCCTCGGCGAATTCGCCGAACAGCTTCACCCAGGCGTTCAGGTCGCTGGTGCAGTTGTTGCAGTGCACCATGGCCACCGGCTTGCCGGTGGGCGTGGTGACCATGTCGATCTCCGGATGGACCTTCGACATGGCCTTTTCCAGCACGATCATCGCGAACACCGACGTGCCCGCGCTGACGTTGCCGGTGCGCGGGGCCACGCTGTTGGTGGCCACCATGCCGGTGCCCGCGTCGCCCTCGGGCGGGCACAGCGGCGCGCCGCTCTGCAGCCTGCCGCTGGGGTCCAGCAGCTTCGCACCCGCCTCGGTGAGCCTGCCGGCGGCATCGCCCGCCATCAGCACCCGGGGCAGTATGTCGCGCAGCTTCCAGTCAAAGCCCCTGTCGGCGATCAGATCGTCGAACAGGCCCAGCATATGCGTGTCGTAATCGTTTGTGGCGCTGTCGATCGGGAACATGCCGGAGGCCTCGCCGATGCCCAGCACCTTCTCGCCGGTCAGCATCCAGTGCACGTAGCCCGCCAGCGTGGTCAGGAACCGGATCTGCGGTACGTGCTCCTCGCCGTTGAGTATCGCCTGATACAGGTGGGCGATGCTCCAGCGCTGGGGGATGTTGAAGTTCAGCCGCGCGGTCAGGGCCTCGGAGGCCTCGCCGGTGATGGTGTTGCGCCAGGTGCGGAAGGGCACCAGCTGGTTGCCCTCGCCGTCGAAGGGGATGTAGCCGTGCATCATGGCGCTGAAGCCGATGGCGCCCAGGCGGGTCAGGCCGACGCCGTAGCGCGCCTGCGCGTCCTGCGCCATCTTCGCGTAGCAGTCCTGCAGGCCGGCCCACACGTCCTTCATGTCGTAGGTCCAGATGTTGTTCACCAGCTGGTTCTCCCACTCGTGGTCGCCCTGGGCAATGGGATTGCCCGCCGGATCGATCAGCACCGCCTTGATGCGCGTCGAGCCGAACTCCACGCCCAGCCGGGCCTGCCCATTTTCGATGATGCCGCGGATTTCATTCGTGTTCAATTGAAACGCCCTCCTCGTGGATTGTTTTCTATATAGATATCGCAAACCCCGCCGCCGTCAGCGGTCGGCGAGGCGCAGTATGGCTTCGATATCCTGTGCGGTCATGTGGAACACGCCGCCGGTGGTGCCGTCGGGGTTCGTCTTCTTCGTGCCCGCGGCCAGCGCCGGTATGTCCTCGCTGCGCGCGCCCAGCTCCTTCAGCGTCAGCGGCATGCCGATCTCCCGCAGGAAGGCCTCGTGGGCCTCGATGCCGCGCAGGGCGGTCTCCTCCGGGCGCTCAAAGTTCATCTCACAGCCGTAGACCCGCACGGCGAACTGGGCAAAGCGCGCCACGTTCCTGTGCATGTGGTAGCGCATCCAGGCCGGGAACACCACGGCCAGGCCCGCGCCGTGGGCCACGTCGTACAGCGCCGACAGCTCGTGTTCGATCTGGTGGCTGCCGAAGTCCTGCACGCGGCCCACGCCCAGCGTGTCGTTGTGGGCGATGGTGCTCGCCCACATCAGCTGCGCCTGGGCGTCGTAGCAGTCGGGGTGCTTCACGGCGATGCGGGCCGCGCGGATCACCGCCGTCATGGCCCCCTCGCACAGCCGGTCGGTCAGGTCGACCTCCGTCTCGCAGGTGAAGTAGCGCTCCATGATGTGGGCCAGTATGTCCGTCGCGCCGCTGGCGATCTGGTAGGGCGGCAGCGTCATGGGCAGCTCGGGGTTCATGATGGCGAAGCGGGGCCGGTTCAGCTCGCTGCGCAGGCCGCGCTTGGTCTTTGTCGCCTCCCGCGTGATCACGCAGCTGTTGGACGACTCGCTGCCCGCCGCGGACATCGTCAGCACCACGCCCACGGGCAGCGCCGCCCGGGACTTGGCCTTGCCGCACCACAGATCCCAGAAGTCGCCGTCGTAGCACACGCCGTGGGCCACGGCCTTGCCGGTGTCGATCACCGACCCGCCGCCGACGGCCAGTATGAAGTCCACGCCCTCCCGGCGCGCCAGCTCTATGCCCCGGTACACCAGCGTGTCCCGGGGGTTGGGCTGCACGCCGCCCAGGCAAACGTATTCGACGCCGGCGTCGCTCAGGGCCTTTTGCACCCGTTCCAGAAGGCCCGACCGCACCGCGGAGCCGCCGCCGTACAGTATCAGCGCCTTCGTGCCGCCGAAATCCCTGATCTGCTCGCCGGCCTTCAGCTCCGCGCCGCGGCCGAACACGAACCGCGTCGGCACGCAATGGACAAAATCCTTCATATCGCGCTCTCCTCCCCCGCTGCGCCGCTATTTTCTGCCTCTGACCTTCTTCGCCTTCCGGGGCCGCCGCTGGGCCTCGAATTCATCGAACACCGGCAGGTTGGCCACGTTGAAGACCTCGTCCTCGTAGGAATCGGACACATCCCGCTTGCCCAGGTCCACCGCGAAGAAGCTGTCCGGCGCTTCCTCGGCCTGTTTTGCCGGGCCGCGGTCCTTCTCCGGGCGGGCGGCCCCGTCCTCATGCCGGCGCTTTGCCTGTGCCGGGCGTGCCGTCGCCCCGTGGCGCTGCACCCGCGTGCCCTCGCGGCGGCGGCCCGCACCCTGCGGGCCGCGCCCGCTCTCCCGCGCCCTGTCGCCGCGGCCCTGCGACGGGCTCTGGCGCTTGACCACGGTGCTGGCGACCACATAGTCGTGCTCGTCCCAGTTGGAGACGAGGTCGCCCTCCCACTCGTTGGCCTTGTCCATGTCCACCCCCGCGAAGAACCGGTCGTCGTTGACGATGACCCGCTCCTTGCGGAACCACACCCAGTAGGGGCGCCAGCGGATCAGCCAGATGAGCCGGTCCAGCACCACGCCCAGCACCAGGAAGAATATGAGCAGCTTCAGCCAGTTCTGGGAGAGCCACACCAGCGGCGAGCCGCTGGCGCTTCCCGCCAGGTTGAACAGCCTGAGCACCCAGTTGGCCAGGCCCTTCAGCCAGCCGAGCATCACGTCTACGATAGCGTTGGAATATCCGCTGATTGTCATGTCGTACAGTATCCTCCAAAGCGGCATCTGTGCCGGGCGCGTGTCCGGTCAAACCGGCGCGTCAGCCCTCGCCGCCCCCGTTGTCGGGGTTGATATTGGTCAGCGTCACGGAAGCCGCGTCGCACTGGAAGCTGATGTCGGGGTACAGCTGCGGATCCACCGTGGGCTCCAGCAGATACGTGCCCGCGTCCAGGCCCGTCAGGTCCACGTTGACGGTGACGCCCGAATCCATCAGGTTCTCGACGACGCTGCGCGCGCCGGTGACCAGCACGGTCAGCGGCTCATAGGTGGCGATCAGGCCCTCCGCCTTGCCCTGGAACTGCACCTTCACGTCGTCCACGTAGCCGCTGATGGACTCCTCCACGATGTTCACGCTCACATAGACCTGCTCGCTGGACACGTTCTTGAAGTCGGAAAGCCGCGATATCGCCGCCCTGGCGGAGAAGCTCTGGCTGGCGCCCTCGATGGACACCGGCTCGATGCGAAGCTCGGTCAGGCCATCCAGCAGCTCGCGCTCGGCGGCCACCTGCAGCGTCTCGGGCTGTATGGACAGCGATTGCAGCACGTAGCCCGGCGCGGGCTGGCCGGTGACCACGCTGGCCGCGTCGGTGGACACCGGGATCTCCCTTGCGGGATAGATATCCAGGCTCACGGACACCGACGAGGTGGAGCAGTTCAGCATGGTCTGGGAGATCTCCTCGCCCGCCGCGTCCAGCAGCACGTAGGGCAGCGCCTTGATCGTGGAACTCTCCATGGCGCTCACGTCCACGCTCACCTTCGCCGAGGCGATGCTCTGCACCACCGACGACGCGCCGGAGATCGTCAGCGTCGCCGGGTTGCAGCGGGTGACGTTGTACCACATGCCGCTGCGCGCGCCGACGATCTCCGTATTGACGGACACGTTGCGCGAATCCAGCGACTCGAAGGCCAGCGTCAGCGTGGACGGGGTGATGCCGCGCACGCGCCCGTAGCTGGTGGTGGCCCGCAGGGGCACCTGCTGGTTGCCCGTGGTGCGCACGTTGGACAGGTCCAGCGTCACCAGCACGTTGTCGGCGGACACCTTGGAATAGTCCGCCTGGGGGGCCTCCACCGTCACGGCGATGCCCGAGAGCGCCTTGGTGGGGTCGTCCTTCAGGGCCAGGCGGCGGTCCGCCAGCGTGGACTGGCCGTTGGGATAGCCCGTCAGGTTGTAGACCGTCTTGGTGCGGGTGATGGAGGTGTTGGTGGAGATCACGTAGCTCCACAGCAGTATCGCCAGCACCAGGGAGAGCAGCTTGTAGGCCAGGTTGTTGGAGAGCGAGCCGATGATCCAGCGCACCGGCTTGGGCGCGCTTTTGTAGAAGTTGCTCTCGTTGATGCGCTCGCGCAGGCTCTTGTCTCTATGCTTCATCTTCCCGCTCCTCCCTGCGAAGCGTGCCGAGCCAGGAGTACATGTTGCGCTCCGGTGTGAACAGCTCGGTCAGAAGGATGTTCAGCGAGCGCGCGTCCAGGTGCCGGGTCAACCGGCCCTCCCTGGCCATCGATATGATGCCCGTCTCCTCGGACACGATCAGCGACACCGCGTCGGTGGTCTCGGTGATGCCGATGGCCGCCCGATGGCGCGTGCCCAGATCGCGGCTGATGGTGGGGTCCTCGGAAAGCGGCAGTATGCAGGCGGCCGCGTTGATGCGGCGGTTGCGCAGTATCATCGCCCCGTCGTGCAGCGGGGTATTGGGCTCGAATATGTTTTCGATCAGCGGGGCGCTGATCTCGGCGTCCACGCGGGTGCCCGTCTCGATCACATCTCCCAGGCCGGTCTGCCGCTCGATGACGATCAGCGCGCCGATCTTCTTGCGGGCCATATCGTTCATCGCGCGGATGATCTCCGTCACCGGGCGCTCCACCTGCTCCTCGGGCGTCTTGCCGGAGGAACCGAACACCTTGCGCATGAGCTTGGACCGGCCCAGCTGGTCGAGCCCCCGGCGAAACTCCGGCTGGAACAGTATCACGATGACCAGCAGGCCCATGCTGATGACCTGGTTGAGCAGCCACGACACGGCGCTGAAGCGCAGCACATTGGAAAGCCACGCCATGACCAGCACCATGGCGATGCCCTTGAACAGGGAATTGGACCGCGTGTGAAGCACCAGCTTGATGATGTTATATATCAGAACGGCGAGTATCGCCACGTCCACGATGTTGTGCCAGTCCGGATGCTCAAAGAGATTGGTAAACAGCGCGCCGATCGAGGTAAACAGCTCCCTGATCTGCACCACGTCCGCCACCTCCTCCGCGATTCTTTCTTCCCGAATCTATTATAATACAAAACGGCGCAAATGCCAACTTGCTTTTTGCGCAAGAATTCAACAAAAATGTGGCAGATTGGCATCGTCCACGGGTCAATAATACGTTTTTGTGCTCATCTATTGTCAAATCGCTGCATTGGACCGGCCACTTTTTGGCGGGGCTGTCAACCCGCCACAATCATCCCCCTTCTTTTTGTGAAATCAATCCATTCACATTTCCGCCCGTTTCTGTTATAATAACGGCGTTGAATATTTTTGAGGAGGTAGTTTCACATGGCAAGTTTGTCTCTTCGCGGCATCTACAAGATTTACGCCGGCGACGTCGTCGCGGTCAGCGACTTCAACCTGGAGATCGAGGATAAGGAATTCATCATTCTGGTCGGCCCCTCCGGCTGCGGCAAGTCCACCACCCTGCGCATGGTCGCGGGCCTGGAAGACATCTCCAAGGGCGAGCTGTACATCGACGACAAGCTGGTCAACCATATTCCTCCGAAGGACCGCGATATCGCCATGGTGTTCCAGAGCTACGCTCTGTATCCCCACATGACCGTCTACAACAATATGGCCTTCGGCCTGAAGCTGCGCAAGATGCCCAAGGCGGACATCGACCGTCGCGTCAAGGAAGCCGCCGCCATCCTGGGCATCGAGGCCCTGCTGAACCGCAAGCCCGCGGCGCTGTCCGGCGGCCAGCGTCAGCGTGTCGCCCTGGGCCGCGCCATCGTGCGTGAGCCGAAGGTCTTCCTGATGGACGAGCCTCTGTCCAACCTGGACGCCAAGCTGCGCGTGCAGATGCGTTCCGAGATCACCAAGCTGCACAAGAAGCTGCAGACCACCTTCATCTACGTTACCCACGACCAGACCGAGGCCATGACGATGGGCTCCCGCATCGTGGTCATGAAGGACGGCTACATCCAGCAGGTCGATTCTCCGCAGAACCTGTACGACTATCCCGCCAACCTGTTCGTCGCCGGCTTCATCGGCATGCCGCAGATGAACATCTTCCGCGTGAAGCTTGAGAAGCGCTCCGACGGCGTGTGGGCCGTGTTTGGCAACAACGCCATCAAGGTGCCCGAGGGCAAGGTCCAGCGCATGACCGGCGACTACATCGGCAAGGAAGTCTTCATGGGCATCCGTCCCGAGAACATCTCCGACGACGCCGTGTTCACCTCCACCTATCCCGACGCCTGCATCGACGTGGACGTCGAGATCATCGAGCTGATGGGCTCCGAGACCTACCTGTACATGACCACCAGCGGCAAGGACGAGAACTTCATCGCCCGCGTCGACCCCCGCACCACCTCCCGCGGCGGCGACAAGATCAAGGTCGGCCTGGACGTCAATCGCCTCCACTTCTTCGACGTGGAAACCGAGAAGACCATCCTGTCCCGCGACTGATTCGACCTCCCAATACAACGCCCCCGGTCCAGCATCCGCTGGACCGGGGTTTTTCACGCGCCTATACCCGGATCACCACGCACTGGCCCGCCTCCACCGTGCCGACGCGGTCGGGCCCAACGGCGTAGCGCTTCGCCAGGTCCCAGGCGGTCTCCCCCGCCTGGGGCCAGGCCATCACGATGCCCGCGCGGCGGGCGACGGGCGCGCCCTCCTCCACCTGCGATGCCACCGACACCCGCTCGCGCCTGCGCGTCTGGCAGGCTATGGACAGCTGCAGCTTCATCTCCAGGCGGTCGCTCATCAGCGCGTTGGCCTCGGCGGAGATCACCTGTATGTCGATCAGCGACTGCCCGTCCAGCGCCTGGGGCACGGTCACCGAGAAGGGCAGCTCCGCCTCGGCGGAGGCCGGCAGGTCCGACCCGGCGGGCATGTACAGCACCCGCGTCTCCATCACGCCGTCGATCCTGCCCTGGCCGTTCTCCTCCCGCCATTCCCCGATGGCCGGGTTCACCTGGGTGGCGATGACGGTGCCGACGCCCGGCGCGTTCTCCCCCAGCAGCACCGTGCCCCGCACCACCTCGCCGGTCCTCAGGTGCTCCACCGCCGTGCACAGCTCCAGCGTCTGGCGGCTGACCTCGAGCGACGCGCCGCGGGTGGCGAAGGCGTCCGTCAGCGCGTCGGCGCTCTCGGCGATGTTCGCCAGCACCCGCACCCTCAGCTGCACCTCGCAGCTCAGGCGCATGTCGCCGTCCTCGCGGGCGGCCACCTCGCTGCGCACGCTCTGCACGTCCGCCTCGGCGATCAAGTCTCCCGTCAGCCAGTCCGGCAGCTCCACCAGCTGGTCCAGCGCCAACGGGTAGCGCACCAGCACCGCCGGCCGGCCGGTCACGCCGCTGGACACCAGCGTCTCCACCAGCACCCGGCCCTTCACCCGCGCGCCGCCCAGGTCCGGGGCCACCTCGTCGATCTGCAGGGCCACCCAGTCCATCAGCGCCGTCCTGGCGTCCAGCGCCGCCGGCAGCGCCACCTCCTCCTTCAAAAGCGCCATCTCGCTGGCCTCCGCGGCCAGCTTCACCGACTTCAGCGGTCGATAGGCGGTCTGCAGGCCCTCCTGGCCGCTGAGCGCGGTGATGACCTCCTCCGGGGCCAGGCTCAGCACCTGCACCTGCACGTCGCAGGTCACCTGGAACACCATGTGGCCGTTTTCATAGCGGGCGTCCACGTGGCCGACGCTGCCGCGCACCCGGCACAGCATGCCGGGCTCGGCCCCCGGGATCTCCAGCACCTGGTTCAGCACGGTCTGGGCCGTCAGCGCCCGAATTTCGCACGCCTCTCCCTGCCGGTAGGCCGCCTGACAGCTGACCTGACCTTCCAGCACCACCCGGTCCGCCTGCACGTCCGCCTGGCCGATGTACAGCCGGGCGTCCGCCAGCAGCGGCTCGATGGCGTCCCGGCCCGCGCCGGGCACCAGCGTCTCCGCCCGCACCAGCGCCTGCGCGCTCTGCGCGCCGATCAGCCTCTCCGTTTCAAGGGTCTGCCTGTCTGCCTGCAGCGCCATAAAAACCCCTCCTGTCCGATATCCATCATGGGATGGTATGCGGCGGGAGGGGAGGGTATTCTGGAGAGTGAAGAGTGGAGAGTGGAGAGTGGAGTTAGGAGTTAGGAGCATTGAATGGCATTTTTGCTCCTCACTCCTCACTCTTAACTCCTCACTCCTCACTCAAACGGTTTTACTTCGCTACGGCGCGCTTCACGTAGCCCAGCATGTCGGGCTGGTCGACGCAGTCGTTGAAGCGGGGCGTTAGGTCGCGGAGGCGGGTCAGGGGCTCGGGCACGGGAACGTTGGTGAGGGCGTTCAGCATGTCCATGGCGCCGAAGCCGCTCTGGGGCTCGGCGTCGGATATGGCGGACAGCACGTCGCGGCTGAACTTGTAGGGCGAGGCCGTGGACAGCACCACGTTGACCCAGCCGTTGTCCTCCTGGGCCTTGAAGTCCTCCATCACCGACCAGGCCACGGCGGTGTGGGTGTCCATCAGGTAGCCGTAGTCCTGCCAGACCTTGCCGATGGCCCTGCGCGCCCGGTCGTCGTCGGCGCAGCCGGCCCAGAAGTTCTCCCGCATGACCTTCATCAGCGATTCCGGCGCGGTGTAGACGCCCTCGTCGCGCAGCTTGGCCATCAGATCGGCCACCAGGTCAAAGTCGCCGTTCGAGGCCATGAACAGGTAGCGCTCCAAATTGCTGGACACCAGTATGTCCATCGACGGCGACGCCGTGCGGTAGAAGGTGCGCCGGCGGTCGTACACCCCGGTCCGTATAAAATCTGTAAGCACGTTGTTGGCGTTGGACGCGCACACCAGCTTGGCCACCGGCAGGCCCATCCGCCGGGCGAACTCGCCGGCCAGTATGTCGCCGAAGTTGCCGGTGGGCACCACGAAGTTCACCGGGTCGCCCAGGCGGATCTCGCCCCGGAGCACCAGGTCGCAGTAGGCCTTGTAGTAGTAGGCCACCTGGGGCGCCAGCCGGCCGATGTTGATCGAGTTCGCGCTGGACAGCCGCGCGCCCGAGGCCTGGGCCCAGTGGTTCAGCTCGTCGTCGGCGAATATGTTCTTCACGCCGGTCTGGGCGTCGTCAAAGTTGCCGCGCACAGCGCAGACCCCCACGTTGTCCCCGGTCTGGGTGACCATCTGGGCCTTCTGGACGTCGCTGACCCCGCCGTCCGGGTAGAACACGACGATGCGCGTGCCGGGCACGTCGTGAAAGCCCTCCAGCGCGGCCTTGCCGGTGTCGCCGCTGGTGGCGGTGAGTATGACGATCTCCTCCTCGACGCCCAGCTTCCGCCGCGCCGCCAGGATCAGCCGGGGCAGCACGGACAGCGCCACGTCCTTGAACGCGGAGGTCGGCCCGCGGAACAGCTCCAGCACGAAGTCGTCGCCCACCTTCTCCACGGGGGTCAGGTCCTCCGTCTCAAACTTTCCGTCGTAGGCGGCGTCGATCAGCTCGCGCATCTCTTCGCCGGTGAAGTCGTTCAGTATCCTGCCGATGACCTCCGCGGAGATTTCCCGGGCGCTCTTGCTGAGCAGGTCCGCCACGTTCACCCGCATCTGGTCGAAGCGGACAGGCGTGTACAGGCCGCCGTCCGGCGCGATGCCCTTCAGCACGGCCTGGGCGGAGTCGGCGGTGTACTTTTCGGAACGGCTGCTGTAGAAAATCATAGAACAGTCCTCGCTTCCCGTTTGGTGTCTGACACTATCATAACGGTTTTTCCGGAAAAAAGCAAGCGCATCTTTGCGCCTGCGCCCCTCGGGCGATAAAAATGCCCCGGCCTTTCGTTAAGAGGCTGATAACAAGCGCCCGAAGCCTTTGACAAAACCGTGGCTTTGTGCTATAGTGTTTTCATCTCAAAAACATGTGTTTTTCTACGGAAGACACGAAGGAGTTGTTTCCCCTTGAAAATCGGACTTTTGGGCCTCGGAACGATCGGCTCGGGCGTATATGAGCACCTGTCCCGGCGGGACGACATCAGCGTCAAGCGCATACTGGAGCTGGTGCGCCACCCGGGCCTGGAGCACCTGGAGACCTCGGACTTCAATGAAATCCTGAACGACGCCGAGATCGACACCGTGGTGGAGTTGATCGGCGGCATGGAGCCGGCCCACACCTTCACGGTGCAGGCGCTGAAGGCGGGCAAGAACGTGGTGTCCGCCAACAAGCTGATGCTCTCCCACCACATGGAACAGATCCTGACGCTGGCCCGGGAAATGGGCGTGCACTACCGCTACGACGCCAGCGTCGGCGGCAGCATCCCCTTCCTGTACAACCTGATGCGCTACCGCGGCGCGGACCGGCTCGTCGGGCTGTCCGGCATCGTCAACGGCACCACCAACCTGATCCTGGACGTGATGCAGACCGACGGCCGCGCCTTTGACGACGTGCTGGCCGAGGCCCAGCGCATGGGCTACGCCGAGGCGAACCCCTCGGCGGACATCGACGGCATCGACGCCATGTGCAAGCTCAGCATCGCCAGCGCCGTGGCCTATCAGAAGTACGTGCGCCCGGAGGACATCGACACCGAGGGCATACGGCACATCACCGCCGGAGACATCATACATTTCAAGAAGATGGGCCGCGTCTGCCGGCTGATCGCCAGCTCCGCGCTGAACGCCGACGGCAGCGTCAGCGCCTGCGTGGAGCCCACGCTGGTGCCCGACGCCTCCACCGAGGCCGCGGTGCGCCTGAACAACAACGCGATCTCCGTCACCGGCGAATACTTCGGCGTGCACACCTTCATGGGGCAGGGCGCGGGCAAGGACCCCACCGCCTTCGCCGTGGAGCTGGGCCTGCGGGACATACTGGAGGGCGTATCCCCCAGGCTGAACCCCATTCCCGAGGGCTACGCGCGTATCGACAACGCCGCCGCGAAGCGCCGCTACTACGTGCGCACATCGGCGCCGCTGGAGATCGCCGCCAGCGCCCTGTCGGGCGGGGCATATGTCACCGAACCCATCGGCGTGCGCGATATGCACCGCCTGGCGAAAAAGCTGCGTGAAACAGACCCCGGTCTGTTCTTCGCCGGCATTTCCGAATAGACCAATCATGGACAGAAAGAGGGCAAACGATATGAAAAAGGTCAACGTCGCCATACTGGGCGCCACGGGAGCCGTGGGCCGCGAAATGCTGAAGGTCCTGGCCGAGCGCAACTTCCCCGTCAAACACCTGAAGGCCCTGGCCAGCGCCCGCAGCGCGGGCATGGTGCTGCCCTTCGGCAGCGGCACCGTCACCGTGGAGGAGGCCACCGACGCCGCCTTCGAGGGCATGGACATCGTGCTGGGCGCGGCCCAGAACCCGCTGGCGAAGCAGTTCGCCCCCGCCATCGTCAAGGCCGGCGCGGTGTTCGTGGACAACTCCAGCGCCTTCCGCATGTCGGACGACGTGCCGCTGATCGTGCCGGAGATCAACCCGGAGGACGTGAGCAGGCATAACGGCATCATCTCCAACCCCAACTGCTCCACCATCATCACGCTGACCGCCGTCGCGGGCCTGAACCGCGTGTCGCCGATCGAGACCATGGTGGCCAGCACCTATCAGGCCGTGTCCGGCGCGGGCGCGGGCGGGCTGGCGGAGCTGGAGCAGCAGGTGAAGGACTACGCCGCCGGCAAGGCCCCCGAGGCCCGGGTGTTCCCCTGGCAGATCGCCTTTAACCTGATCCCCCAGATCGGCAGCGACACCGGCAACGGCTACACCACCGAGGAGATGAAGATGCAGAACGAGGGCCGGAAGATCATGCACCTGCCGGAGCTTCTGGTCACCTGCACCTGCGTGCGCGTGCCCGTGCTGCGCAGCCACTCCATCAGCGTGACCCTGCGCACCCAGCGCAAGATCAGCGTCGAAGAAGCCCGCGCGGCCATCGCCCAGGCCCCCGGCTGCCGCCTGGTGGACGACCTGGAGAACAAGATCTATCCGATGCCGCTGGACACCAGCAACCAGGACATCGTGTTCGTCGGACGCATCCGCGAGGACCTGACCGACGAAAGAGGCCTGTCCCTGTGGTGCTGCGGCGACCAGATCCGCAAGGGCGCGGCGACCAACGCCGTGCAGATCGCCGAGCTGCTGGTGAAATGATGGATAATTTTGAGGCGCTTGAGCTGAGCCCCGAGCTGCTGCGCGCCGTTCAGGCCATGGGCTTTACCGAACCTACCGAGATCCAGCGTCAGGCCATACCGCTGCTTCGAAGCGGCGCGGATGTGATCGGGCGCAGTCAGACCGGCACGGGCAAGACCATGGCCTTTGCCATACCCGCGGTGGAGATGATCGACCGCACGGAGGCGGAGCCCACCGTGCAGGTGCTGATCCTCTGCCCCACCCGCGAGCTGGCCCAGCAGGGCTGCGACGAGATCAAGAAGCTGATCCGCTACACCCTGAACGTATGGCCGGCGGACGTGTACGGCGGCGCGGCCATCGACCGGCAGATCTTCAAGCTGAGGCGGGCCAATCTGGTCATCGGCACGCCGGGGCGCGTGATGGACCACATGCGCCGGGGCACGCTGTCCCTTTCCCACGTGAAGCTGGTGGTGCTGGACGAGGCGGACGAAATGCTGAGCATGGGCTTCCGGGAGGACATCGAGGCCATCCTGAAGGACGTGCCCGAGACGCGCCAGACCGTGCTGTTCTCCGCCACCATGCCCCAGCCGATACTGGAGCTGACGGACAAATACATGCGTGACCCGCAGCTGATCGAAATCGACGCCGACAAGGTGACGCTGGATCAGATCCGCCAGCAGTTCATGGAGGTGCCCATGGGCCGCAAGCTGGACGCGCTGAACCTGTTGCTGCGCGCCCGCGAGCCGGTGCGCACGATGATCTTCTGCAACACCAAGCTGATGGTGGACGAGGTATCGTCCTACCTGAACCGCAGCGGCTTTTCCTGCGAGGGCATCCACGGCGACATGAACCAGAGCCAGCGCACCCGGGTGATGGAGGGCTTCAAGTCAGCCCGGATCCCGATACTGGTGGCCACCGACGTGGCGGCCCGGGGCATCGACGTGAACGACATCGACTACGTGATCAACTACGACCTGCCCCAAAACAGCGATATCTACGTGCACCGCATCGGCCGCACGGGGCGCGCCGGCAAGGCGGGCACCGCCATCACGCTGTGCAGCGGCCGCCGTCAGTTCTTCGGCATGCGCGACATCGGCCGCGCCGTTCACACGGCCGCCGAGGAGATACCGATCCCCACCGTGGCCGAGATCCGTGAGCGGCAGAACGAAAAGAGCCTCGAGCGCGTGCGCGAGGCCCTGGGCGGCGAGATACCGATGGAATTTCAGACCATGGTCGGCAAGCTGATGGCCGAGGGCCACCAGCCCGCCATGATCGCCTCCGCGGCCATGTGGCTCTGCTTCGCCCGGAACGAAGCCGGGCTTACGGACATACAGCGGGACCGCAAAGCCGACGACGGTCTGTTATATCGGAAGCTGGTCATCAACATCGGCCGCCGGCAGAAGCTCGCGCCGAACCACGTGGTCAGCGCCGTGGCCGGGCGGGCCAACATTCCGGGCAGCGAGATCGGCAAGATCGAAATCTACGACGAAAAGACCGTGGTCGGCGTCCCCGCGGACCGGGCCGATGACATCGCCAAGGCCATGCAGGGCGCGACCATCTGCGGCCAGCCCGTCCGTGCGAAGCTGAGCGACGAGCGCCCCGCCCCGGGCCGCGCGTATGACCGCCGCCCGCGGGCCAGGACCGACCGCCCGGCACCTGCCCGCGTCCAGGCCCAGTCCCCCGCCCCGCAGCGCCGGGGCGCGCTGAAGCTCTCCCCGGAGGCCCGGGCCAGGCTGCTGGACGGAGCCGACCTCGGTCGGTTTGAAATCACCGAGAAGACCCGCACTCGCCGCCCGATGCAGGACCGCCGCCGCCCGGACGCCCGCGGCAATCGAAAAAACACCGACCGCCCATCCAAGCGACGCGAACGGGGCCCGAAGCACTGAAGCTTCCGGTCCCTGTTCCCTGTTCCCTGTTCCCTGTTCCCTCCCGGACTCCCGGGCGGGCGCCGCATCGGCGCCCCTACTCCCTGTTCCCTGTTCCCTGTTCCCTGTCCCCTATTCCCTGTTCCCTGTTCCCTGTTCCCTAAAAAACAATCTCATACGTCAATTCCATCCGCTCCTCATCCCCTGTGGAGCGGTTTTTGCGTCCGCCGACACAGCTGACCCGGCGCATGCCCAGGCGCTCCATCAGGCGGCGGGAGGCGTCGTTCTCGCTGTCGCACTGGGCGAAGAAGCGGCGCGCGCCCAGCTGCCGCCGGCCGTAGTCGATGACGGCACGGGCGGCCTCGGCGGCGTAGCCATGGCCCCACCAGCGCTTGTTCAGCACCCAGCCCAGCTCCGCGGTGCGGTTCTCCAGCGGATACAGCGTGACGCTGCCGATGTGCGCGCCGTCCAGCATTATCGCAAATTCCAGGTGGTGCGGCGCGTCGCTTTGCCACATCTGCTCACAAAGCCGCAGCCATTGTTCCGTCTCCTCCAGGCTGTCGTTGGGCAGAAACATCATGTACTTCGTGTTCTCCGGATCCGAGGCGTAGGCGTGGGTCGTGTGCAGGTCACAGGCGCAAATCGGCCTCAGCACCAGCCTTTCGGTTTTTATCTGCATGGGCGCATACCCCTTTCAAACGGATAGTGATGCCAATCATTATAACACAGAGCCGTCTTCATGGCAAACCCGCCTCCAAAATCAGGGGGACGGTTCTCTGTGTCAATGACACAGAGAACCGTCCCCTTGATTTTGGTCTTCCCGATTCGAGTTATGCTTCGCCTTCGAGCAGCCCTTCCCGGGTCTTCAGCGTCACCTCGTCGTTCTCCACGTCCACGATGATGGCGGTGTCCTCCTTCAGGTCGCGCTCGATCAGCAGCTTTGCGATGGGCGTTTCCACCGCGCGCTGTATGAAGCGCTTCAGCGGGCGCGCGCCGTACACGCTGTCGTAGCCGTTGTCCACCACCCACTGCTCGGCGGCGGGGGTCAGCTGCACGGTCAGGCGGCGCTCCGCCAGGCGGCGGTTCAGGCCCCCGATCATCAGCTGCATGATCTTCACGATCTCATCGCGGGTCAGCGGCGTGTAGATCACCGTCTCGTCCAGGCGGTTCAGGAACTCCGGCCGGAACTGGGTCTTCAGCAGCGCCTCGGTCTGCTGCCGGGCCGCGTCGGTCAGGTGGCCGTCGGCGTCGATGCCCTGCTGTATGATCTGGCTGCCCAGGTTGCTGGTCAGTATGATGATGGTGTTCTTGAAGTCCACCGTGCGGCCCTGGGAGTCGGTGATCCTGCCGTCGTCCAGCACCTGCAGGAGTATGTTGAACACGTCGGGATGGGCCTTCTCCACCTCGTCGAACAGCACCACGCTGTAGGGCTTGCGGCGCACGGCCTCGGTCAGCTGGCCGCCCTCCTCGTAGCCCACGTATCCCGGAGGCGCTCCGACCAGCCGCGACACGGAGAACTTCTCCATGTACTCGGTCATGTCAATGCGGATCAGGTTCTTCTCGTCGTCAAACAGGGCCTGGGCCAGCGTCTTGGCCAGCTCCGTCTTGCCCACGCCGGTGGGGCCCAGGAACAGGAACGAGCCGATGGGCCGGTTCGGGTCCTGTATACCCGCGCGGGAGCGCAGTATGGCCTCGGCCACCTTGCGCACGGCCTCGTCCTGGCCCACGACCCGCTTGTGCAGCTCGTCGTCCAGGTGCAATAGCTTGCTGCGCTCGCTCTCCACCAGCTTGGTCACCGGGATGCCCGTCCAGCGGGACACGATGCGGGCGATCTCGTCCTCGGTCACGCGGTCGTGCAGCAGGCTCGCGCCCTTGCCGGCCTCCATCTGCTTCTCCGCCGCCTCCAGTTCGGCCTTCAGCTGGGGAAGCTTGCCGTATTGCAGCTCCGCCGCCCGGTTCAGGTCGTACTCCTGGCGCGCCTTCTCGATCTCGGCGTTCATCTGCTCGATCTCCTCGCGCAGCTTCTGCACCTTCGTGATGGCGGCCTTCTCCTGCTCCCACTGCCCCTTCATGCCGCTGAACCTGTCGCGCAGGGTCTTCAGCTCGCCCTGCACCCGCTCCAGCTGGTGCTTCGACGCGTCGCCCTCCTTGGCCAGCGCGGCCTCCTCGATCTCCTTCTGCATGATCTCGCGGGAGATGCCGTCCATCTCCTGGGGCATCGAATCGATCTCGGTGCGGATCATGGCGCAGGCCTCGTCCACCAGGTCGATGGCCTTGTCCGGCAGGAAGCGGTCGCTGATGTAGCGGTCGGACAGCCGCGCCGCGCTGATCAGCGCCTGGTCGGCGATCTTCACGCCGTGGAACACCTCGTAGCGCTCCTTCAGGCCGCGGAGTATGGAAATGGTGTCCTCCACCGTGGGCTCGTCCACCATCACCGGCTGGAAGCGGCGCTCCAGCGCCGGGTCCTTCTCCACGTACTTGCGGTACTCGTCGATGGTGGTCGCGCCGATGCAATGCAGCTCGCCCCTGGCCAGCATGGGTTTCAGCAGATTGCCCGCGTCCATGCTGCCCTCGGTCTTGCCCGCACCGACGATGTTGTGCAGCTCGTCGATGAACAGGATCACCCTGCCCTCGCTCTTCTTGACCTCCTCCAGCACGCTCTTCAGGCGCTCCTCGAACTCGCCGCGGTACTTCGCGCCGGCGATCAGCGCGCCCATGTCCAGGGCGATCAGCTGGCGGTCCTTCAGCGTGCTGGGCACGTCGCCCCGCACGATGCGCTGGGCCAGGCCCTCGGCGATGGCCGTCTTGCCCACGCCGGGCTCGCCGATCAGCACCGGGTTGTTCTTCGATTTGCGCGAGAGGATGCGGATCACGTTGCGGATCTCGTTGTCGCGCCCGATCACCGGGTCCAGCTTCTGGGTGCGCGCCTGCTCGGTCAGGTCCTGGCCGAACTTCAGCAGCGCCTCATAGGTGTCCTCCGGGTTCTCGCTGGTCACGCGCATGTTGCCGCGCACCTTCTGCAGCGCCTCTAAAAACGCGTCGCGGGTCAGGCCGAACTCGGTGAATATCGCCTTCAGCGCGCCGTTGGGCTTTTCGATGAGGCCCAGCACGATGTGCTCCACCGATATGAACTCGTCCTTCATGTACTGGGCCTGCTGCTCGGCCTCGGTCAGCGCCGCGTCCACGGCCTGGGACACGTACACCTTGTCCGCCTCCCGGCCCGGGCCGCTGACCTTGGGGATGCGCTGGATCTCGCGGTCGCAGGCCGAAGCCATGCGGGCCGTGTCGATGCGCAGCTTCTTCATCATCTGGCCGGTCAGACCGCCCTCCTGGTTGAGCAGCGCGTAGAGCAGGTGCTGCTGGTCAATCTGCATGTTCTGATTCCGGATGGCGCACTCCTGGGCCTCCCGGATGGCCTCTATGGATTTCTGGGTGAATTTCTCGGCGTTCATATATTCTCCCCCTTTCCGCAGGGTTGTGATGGTTCAAAGTCCAATTTGACTTTCTTTGACTATTATACCCATATCCAGCCATTTGTCAATAGGTCCGGCCCGGTATTTCGAAATTAATTTTCTGTCAACAGGAACTCTACGTACACTTGGTATAATTATGCAAATTCTCCGGGGAGATGATCACCATCAACAGTCAGCTCAAGGGATCCCTCATACTGATCTGCACCTCGATCATATGGGGCATGGCCTTCTCGGCCCAGAGCACCGCCATGCGCTACCTGCAGCCGTACACCTTCGTGTTCCTGCGCTCCGTCATCACCTTTCTGGTGCTGATGGCCGCGATGCCGCTGATCCGGCGCTTCTCCGGCGACGGCGCGTCTTCTGAGAACTCCGGTTGGAAGGCGCACCTGATCCCCGGCGCCATCATCGGCCTGTTCCTGGCGCTGGCGACGATACTGCAGCAGGTGGGCCTGGTGCACACCACGCCGGCGAAGTCCGGCTTTGTGACGGCGCTGTACATCGTGATGGTGCCGCTGCTGGGGCTGTTCATGGGCCGCCGCGTGGGGCGGATGCTGTGGCTGGGCCTGGCCCTGTCGCTGACCGGCATGGTGCTGCTATGCGTACAGACCGACCTGTCGGTGAACATCGGCGACCTGTTCACGCTGGGCAGCGCCCTGATGTTCTCGCTGCAGATCATCATGATCTCCCGCTTCGCGCCGAACATGGACGCGCTGAAGCTGAGCGCGCTGCAGTTCGCCGTATGCGCCGTGATCTCCGGCGTGGCCGCGCTGCTGTTTGAGACCGTCCGCCTGGACGGCGTCATGAACTGCTGGCCCAGCATACTGTACGTGGCGGTGTGCTCCGGGGCCATCGGCTACACGCTGCAGATGGTGGGTCAGAAGTACACCGACCCCACCCTGGCCGCGATACTGATGTGCCTGGAATCGGTATTCGCCGCGCTGGGCGGCTGGCTGCTGCTGGGCCAGTCCCTCTCCCCCCGGGAGCTGCTGGGCTGCGCGCTGATGCTGGCGGCCTCGGTGATCGCCCAGCTGCCGGAGAAGCGGGCCGCCTGACCATAGAATTTAATACGCGTCAGGTATTGACAAATCCAGCCATCGGCGGTATACTGTTATGCGTTGGTTGTCGCGACTGACCTCCCGCGACCGGACAGCGCGTTCAGACTGGTTGTGCGGGCGTGGCGAAATTGGCAGACGCGCCAGATTTAGGTTCTGGTGCCCAACGGCGTATGGGTTCAAGTCCCTTCGCCCGCACCATTCCCCAAAGCGCAGCCGACAAATCTGCGGTAGTAGCTCAGTTGGTAGAGCGCCACCTTGCCAAGGTGGAGGTCGCGAGTCCGAGTCTCGTCTACCGCTCCAACCATCCCATCGTAGCGTGCGGGTGTAACTCAATGGTAGAGTTCCAGCCTTCCAAGCTGGCTACGTGGGTTCGATTCCCATCACCCGCTCCATAGACCATGCGGTAGTAGCTCAGTTGGTAGAGCGCCACCTTGCCAAGGTGGAGGTCGCGAGTCCGAGTCTCGTCTACCGCTCCATAGGCACCATTAGCTCAGTTGGTAGAGCACCTGACTCTTAATCAGGGTGTCCAGGGTTCGAGCCCCTGATGGTGTACCAAAGCGAAAATCCTGTCGACGAATGTCGGCAGGGTTTTCGCTTTGTATTCTTCAGTTTTAAGTTTTCAGTTTTCATTATTCATTCTTCACTCTTCCGCTCGCATTTCCCTCAGTATGCCGCTGGCCTTCAGGGCGGGCAGAACCGCGTGGTAGAACAGCGGCGCGGCAATCACGGCGGCGGCGGCGTTGATCAGCGACGGGATCAGCTTGGCCCACATGGTCGCCCAGACGGCGTCCATCGGGAAGCCGTACACCAGCTTCTGATAGATGAAGGTCTTCAGCATGTACAGCGCCACGTAGGTCAGCGCGCCGCATACGCAGGCCAGCACCGTGCGGTCCGCCCGGTCCCGGTGCTCCGCCGGCGCGCGGGCGATCATGCCGCAGACCCAGGCCATCGCGAACTTGCTGACGAGCGTGATCATCACGTTGACAAAGTCGTAGCCGCCCGCCAGCGCGTCGTACAGCGCCGAGCCGATGCCGGCGGCCAGGCCGCCCTGCAGCGGGCCCAGCAGCAGGCCGCTGAGCAGGCACACGGCGTTGGCGAAGTGGACCTTTGAGCCCAGCAGCGGAAAGCGGAACAGCGTGACCACGTACACCATCGCGGCCATCATGGCCATGAAGGTGATGTTCAGAACGCTCAGGTTATTTTTCTTCATGGGGCACCTCCCGGGTCGATTGGCTATTGACTGTTGACGCTGCCCAGTATATACTAAATTTGATAATATGAAAAGTGCCAGAACGGGAGAAAAATATAAGGCCAATGAGAAGCGAAAAGCCGGAATACCTGAAGCTGTACGAATTCCTGCGGGACGAGATCACCCGCGGCGCGTGGCCGGCGGGCGCGCGGCTGCCCTCCCGGCGTCAGATCGCCCTGGACCGGGGGGTCAGCGCCATCACCGTGGACCACAGCTATGAGCTGCTGTGCGAGGAGGGCTATGCCGAATCCAGGCCTCGCAGCGGCTACTACGTGGCCTACCGCAGCTCCGACGGCTTTGCCGGCGCCCAGCCGCAGCCCCGGGTACACCGGCAGAGCACCGCGCCCGCGCCCAAGGAGAGCTTTCCCTTCTCGGTGCTGGCCCGGGCCATGCGCCGGGTGATCTCCGACTACGGCGAGGACATGCTGAAGAAGTCGCCGAACGCGGGCTGTCCCGAGCTGCGCGGGGCGCTGGCCGGGTATCTCTCCCGGAATCGGGGCATCGAAGCCGGCGCGGACCAGATCGTCATCGGCTCGGGCTCCGAGTACCTGTACGGGCTGGTGGTGGAGATGCTCGGCGCCCAGCGGGAATTCGCCATCGAACACCCCTCCTACGAGAAGATCGAGCGGGTCTACCAGGCCCGCGGCGTGCGCTGCGATCCCCTCCCCCTGGGCCACGACGGCATACGCAGCCCGGCGCTGGCCGCCACCCGCGCGTCGGTGCTGCACATCACGCCCTATCGAAGCTACCCCACGGGCGTGACGGCGTCGGCCTCGAAGCGGGCGGAGTACATCCGCTGGGTGTCGCAGGGCGACCGGTACATCGTCGAGGACGACTTTGAATCGGAGTTCTCGCTGCTGCGAAAGCCCGAGGACACCGTGTTCACCCGCTCCGGCGGCGCGCGCGTGATCTACATGAACACCTTCTCCCGCACCGTGTCGCCCTCCATCCGCGTGGGCTACATGGTATTGCCCGCCGCGCTCATGCCGCTGTTCGAGCGCCGGGTGGGGTTTTATTCCTGCACCGTGCCGGCCTTCGAGCAATACCTGCTGGCCGACCTGATCACAAGCGGCGACTTCGAGCGGCACATCAACCGCATGCGCCGCAAGCGCCGCAGGGAAGAGCGCGCCGCGGCGCCGGAAGAGGCTACGCCATCGACAACCACGAAAGGGGGCTGAGGCCATGCTGCTTCCCATACACGCCGCGCTGGCGGAGGCGGCGGATTCCCCGGTGGACGAGGTCGTTGCCCAGGTCAGCGACATCATCGAGACCGCCGGCGACCGCGCGGGCAACTTCCTGTCCGGGCTGCCGATGCTGACCACCAAGCTGCTGATGGCCGCGCTGGCGATATTTCTGGGCGTCATCATCATCCGCATCGGGCGGCGCGTGATCTCGTCCATCGTGGGCATGCGCGGCCAGAAGGGCATGAAGTCCGTCCAGCAGGTCAACACGGTCCGCTCGCTGGTGACCAGCATATTCAACTACATCATGTACTTCATCATCGTCACCATCGTGCTCAGCATATTCGGGGTGAACGTGTCGTCGATCCTGGCGGTGGCCGGCGTCGGCGGCGTGGCCATCGGCTTCGGCGCGCAGACGCTGATCAAGGACATCATTTCCGGCATGTTCATATGGATGGAGGGCAGCATCGCCGTGGGCGACATCGTCACCATCAACGGCCTGTCCGGCGTGGTGGAGTCCATCGCCATACGCACCACCGTGGTGCGCGACTACAACGGCAATGTGTACGTGATCCCCAACGGCGACATACGCACGCTGACGAACATGAGCCGCGGCTACAAGCGCGCCATCGTGGACATCCGCTGCCCCTACGAGGCCGACCAGGGCCACATCGTGGAGATCCTGAAGGACGAGATGGAAAAGGCGGGCCGGGAGATCGACGGCCTGACCGCCGCGCCGGAGGTCATGAGCATACTGTCCTTCGAGACGGACGCCGTGGTGGTGCGCATCGCCGCCCAGTGCCCCATCGGCGAGCACTGGCGCATCGAGCGCGACCTGCGCACGCGGGTCAAGGCGCGCTTTGACAGTGAGGGCATCGTGATGCCCCACTACCAGAAGGTCGTCATCAATCAGTAGGGCATTGCTGCAATCATATGATATGACCGCCGAAATCCCGCGGGATCTCGGCGGTCATACCGTTTCATCGTCCAGCGACGCCATCAGCGCGCGCATCAATTCGATCGACGCCGTGCCGGCGGAGCTTTGCAGCTCGATGCTTCCGGGCGCGGCGTCCGAGCGCAGGCCGCGCGTGTCCAGCAGGTATTTCAGCCGCGCCGCCGTGCCCTCCCGGCCGTCGAACAGGCGCGCCTGAGGGAACAGGCGCTGTATGCCCTCCCGCAGGAACGGGTAGTGGGTACAGCCCAGCACGATGGCGTCCACCTGGCGGCCCCTGTAGGGGCCCAGCAGCTCCAGCAGGCGCGCATCCGCCTCCGGGGAGCGGGCCCGTCCGGCCTCCACCAGTTCCACGAGCCCATGGCCGGCGACCAGTATCGCGTCGTCGCCGTACCGCGCCATCAGCTTTTCAAACTTTGAAAGCCGCAGCGTGGCCTCGGTGGCCAGCACGATCACCTCGCCGCCATGCCGGGCGAAGTGGGCCGGCTTCAGCGCCGGCTCCATGCCCACGATGGGCAGCCGGGGGTACTTGGCGCGCACGATCTCGGCGTAGGCGGAGGTGGCGGTGTTGCAGGCGATGACGATGGCCTTGACCCCCCGCTCCAGCAGCCGGTCCAGCCCCGCCGCGCACAGCGCGCGAATCTCTTCGATGGGGCGCGGCCCGTAGGGGGCGTTCAGGTTGTCGCCGTAGAACAGGAAGTTCTCGTTGGGCATCTGCCTGCGGGCTTCGTGCAGCACGCTGATGCCGCCCACGCCGGAATCGAAAAAGCCGATCAGGTCATTCTTCATGCGCCAGAGCTCCCATTCCAGATTTCACAGGCCCGTTCAAACACCGCGTCGATCATCGCCTGGCAATCGTCCACAAAATCCAGCACGTACTTCTCGTCGATGAAGCGCACCGGGTCGTGCTTCGGGCACGCCCCGCGGTAGAGCTCCAGTATCATCTTCCGCCACTCCGAAAACTCATAGGCGGTCAGCTGCGGGTGGTCGCCCGGCGTCTGCGCTTGCTCGATCAGCTTCAGCGCCGCCTCCAGGCGCGGGTTACCGCGGTACAGCGCAAAGTCGGTGACGAAGGTATCGTTGTAGTAGATGTCGGTGTCCAGCTTGCCGTCCGGCTTCAGAATGCCCGGCAGGCGCTGTCGGTAGCGCGGCACCCACTGGGCGTCGGTCAGCACGTGCACGCCGTAGCCAATGTCAAAGGGCGTGCGGTGCTCCCGCCAGTAGTCGACCACCTCGTCGGGATGGGGCCGGCCCCAGTTGTGCAGGTGGATCTCATCCTTGTGGGACTTGTCGTTGCCGTCCCGGATGTGTATGGCGTCCGGCGAGATGACGCCGTAGTAGAACTCCGGGCAATCCAGATACGCCGGGTGCCGCTGCGCCCAGCGGTCGCCCGCCAGCAGATGGACCATCATCAGCGCCATGCACGGTCCGCCCCCTTCCTTTGTATGCCTCTATTGTAGACCCTGAGGGCGGTTTTGTCAAATATTGTGCCATTGTCAGTGATGCTTGATTCTTAATACGCCATCCGATATAATAGCGTTGACAACAGAAAATGCCTTATCCAGAGTGGCGGAGGGACAGGCCCGATGATGCCCGGCAACCGGTCGGCGGCAGCGCCGACGAGGTGCCAATTCCTGCGACGCGGGGTTCCCCCCAAGTCGAAAGATGAGGCGAGATGGATTCTTTCAGCTCGCCGAAGGCGGGTTTTTTGTTGGCTATTATATTGCAAGGAGATACCGCTATGAGACACTTCTTTACCTCTGAATCGGTGACCGAGGGTCATCCGGACAAGATCTGCGACCAGATCTCCGACGCGGTGCTGGACGCCATACTGGCCCAGGACCCGGAGGCCCACGTGGCCTGCGAGTGCGCCGCCACCACCGGCATGGTGCTGGTGATGGGCGAGATCAGCACCTCGGCCTACGTGCCCATCGACAAGATCGCCCGGGACAAGATCGTGGAGATCGGCTACGACCGGGCCAAGTACGGCTTTGACGGCACCTCCTGTGCGGTGCTGGTGAGCGTGGACGAGCAGTCCCCCGACATCGCCCAGGGCGTGACCCGCGCCAACGACGACCAGGGCGCCGGCGACCAGGGCATGATGTTCGGCTACGCCTGCGACGAGACCGAGGAATACATGCCCCTGGCCATCTCGCTGGCCCACAAGCTGACCCGGAGGCTCGCCCAGGTGCGCAAGGACGGCACGCTCCCCTACCTGCGCCCGGACGGCAAGAGCCAGGTCACCGTCGAGTACGACGACGACAGGGCCGTGCGCATCGACGCAGTGGTCATCTCCACCCAGCACGCGCCGGACGTCTCCCAGGAGACGATCTACCAGGACATGATGGCCCACGTGATCCGGCCCACGCTGCCCGAGGCCATGCTGGACGAGGGCACCAAGTACTTCGTCAACCCCACCGGGCGCTTTGTGATCGGCGGCCCCCAGGGCGATTCCGGCCTTACCGGGCGCAAGATCATCGTGGACACCTACGGCGGCTACGCCCATCACGGCGGCGGCGCCTTCTCCGGCAAGGACCCCAGCAAGGTGGACCGCAGCGCCGCCTACGCCATGCGCCACGTGGCCAAGAACCTGGTGGCCGCCGGCCTGGCGAAGAAGTGCGAGGTGGGCGTGGCCTACGCCATCGGCGTGGCGAAGCCCGTTTCGGTGTTCGTGGACAGCTTCGGCACCGGCGCGCTCAGCGACGAGCGGCTGGCCGAGATCGTCGGCGAGTGCTTCGACCTGCGGCCCGCCGCCATCATCCGCGAGCTGGACCTGAAGCGGCCCATTTACGCTCAGACCGCCAGCTACGGCCACTTCGGCCGCCACGACCTGGACCTGCCCTGGGAAAAGCTGGACAAGGTCGATGCGCTGAAAAAGTATCTGTAAGCATTGGACACAGACGCCAGGCGCTTTCCGCTGTGCAAGCGGAGTGCGCCCGGCGTCTTTTCAAATACGGCTCCCGCGCCCGACCTGGTCTTTGACCCCACACTCGCCAACCGGAGGGTTCGCTCCTAAGGACCCTGCCTCCCCACTACTGCCCCTCTCCGCCCGCGTACGGGCGGGTTGGACTTACTTCTAAGCCGCACCATGCTCACCGGAATTTTCCCGGCTTACGTGGATCGTTTCGCCTGCGACTGGCATCGACTTTCAACCACGGACGCGCGGGAGCCGCACATCCATTATACGGCTATTCCCGCGGGCCGTCAAGTGCAATTCCCCGCTCCTGCCGCGGTTTCGACGCCGTCGCTTTTGGATTTCCCCCGTGACAATTCGGAATCCGCCCGTGACAATTTGGAAGGTTGATATTGCGGCGCGGTCCGCAATTTGGTACACTCCTTTCAGCAGGACGCCAGGGAGCCTGCGCACCCCATCCGACTGAAAGGAGGACGCCCCATGGATATTTTGCTGTTTCTCACGACCCGGTGGTGGGTTCTGCTGATCGTCGCGGCCGGTATATTCGCGCTGGTCAAGCTGGTCCCCCGCTACAAGATCGCGCCGCCGGACACCGCGCTGATCATCTCCGGCCTGATGCGCCGCAGCTACAAGGTGCGCACGCCGGAAGGCGCCGTGGCCACGAAGAAGTTCGGCTATCGCATCGTCCGCGGCGGCGCGACCTTCTGGATCCCCGCCATCGAGCGCATCGACCAGCTGGACATGTGCCTGATGCAGGTGGACATCCGCACGGCGCAGCCCGTGCCCACCAAGGAGTACATCAGCGTGCTGGTGGACGCCGTGGCCAACATCAAGATCGGCTCCGACGATCTTTCCATCGCCACCGCGGCCGAGCAGCTGCTGCACTACGACGCCGAGCAGATCAAGTCGCTGGCGAAGGACGTGCTGGAGGGCAACATGCGCGAGATCATCGGCCAGATGACCATCGCCGAGCTGGTGCAGAACCGCGACAAGTTTGCCCAGGAGTCCATCAAGGCCGCCATGAGTGACATGAACAACATGGGCCTTGAGATCATCAACCTGACCATCCAGAACTTCTCCGACAAGGACGGCAAGGTCATCGAGACCATGGCCATCCAGAACGTGGTCCAGAAGGAGCGGGACGCGGCCATCGCCCGCGCCAAGGCGCAGCAGGAGGGCCACAAGGCCGAGGTGGAGGCCCAGGCCGCCATCGCCGAGCAGAACAAGCAGCTGGCGCTGCTGCAGGCCGGCTACAAGATCGAATCCGACCAGGAGAAGGCCAAGGCCGACGAGGCCTACAAGATCGAGCAGGAGCGCGTGCGCAAGACCTACGAGGCCGAGCGCGCCGCCGCCGAGATGACCCGCCTGGAGAAGGAGACTGATCTGAAGCGGCAGGAGGTCGAGATCGAGCGCGAGCGCCTGAACGTGGAGATCCGCGAGAAGGCCGCCGCCGAGAAGGACGCCCGCATGTACACCGCCGAGGCCGAGCGGTTCGAGCGTCAGGCCCAGGCCGACGCCCAGCTGTACGAGGCCGAGAAGGAGGCCGAGGCCATCCGCATGCGCGGTGAAGCCGAAGCCGAGGCCATCCAGAAGAAGGCCGAAGCCATGCAGCGCTACGGCCAGGCCGCCATGCTGGAAATGGTGGTCAACAAGCTGCCCGAGATCGCCGCCAGCGTGGCCGAGCCCCTGAGCAAGACCGAGAAGATCATACTCTTCGGCGAGGGCGGCGCCACCTCGATGGCCCGCGACACCGCCGGCACGATGCTGCAGAGCTTCGAGGCCATCAAGCAGGCCGTGGGCCTGGACATCCCCAGGATGCTGAAGGACGTATCCACCGGCGGGCTGGTGGGCCGCGCCGCGCTGCAGACCGCGGTCGCGGCGGACGGCGCAAATGACGCGCCGGCCGGTTCCGATGCAGCCGGTGAATCAGAAGACATTTAAACCGCTTTCATAACAAAGGGTGCAGGCGCGAACCGCGCCTGCACCCTGTATTCTCTCTCCAATCTTCACTTCACGTAGGTATCCAGCACCCGCGCCAGCACCTCCACGTCGATGGGCTTGGTGATGTGGTCGTTCATGCCGGCCCGCTTGCAGCTGAGTATGTCCTCGGCGAAGGCGTTGGCCGTCATCGCCACGATGGGAATCCGCTTCGCGTAGGGCCGTTCCATGGCCCTTATGGCCCGGGCGGCCTCGCAGCCGTTCATGTTCGGCATCTGCATGTCCATGAAGATCAGCGCGTAGTAGTCGTCGGGCGAGGCCGCCAGCTTTTCCACGGCCTGCGCGCCGTCCCGCGCCCAGTCCACCTGCGCGCCGGTCATCTCCAAAAAGTCCGTGGCGATCTCCGCATTGATCTCCATGTCCTCCGCCAGCAGTATCCGGCGGCCCTCCAGGCCCATCTTCTCCAGCCGCTGCAGAGGGTCCCCCATGCCCTCGTCCCCGGACTGGTGGTTGACCAGCGCGTTGAACAGCTTGACCAGCTTGGTGCGGAACAGCGGCTTACCGATGAAGGAGGTGGCGCCCGCCTCCCGGGCGTCCTGCTCGATGCACGTCCAGTCGTAGGCGGAGAATATGATGATGGGCACGTCCGGGCCCGCCAGCTGCCGAATCTGCCGGGTGGTCTCCACGCCGCCCTGGTCCGGCAGCTTCCAGTCGATGATGAAGGCGAAGAAATCCCGGCCCTGCTCCCGCCGCGTCTTCACGCGGTCCACGGCGGCCTTCCCCGAGAGCACCCATTCGCTGTTCATGCCCATGTCGCCGAGCAGCTCGCAGGTGGACTCGCAGCACACCGGGTCGTCGTCCACCACCAGCACATGCAGGTCCACGAAGCGGTCGTAGTTGACGGCATCGGTGTTCTGCAGCTTCAGGTACATGTTGACCGTGAACTTGGAGCCCTTTGAATACACGCTGTCCACGGTGATGTCCCCGCCCATCATCCTGACGATGTTCCGGGTGATGGCCATGCCCAGCCCCGTGCCCTGTATGCCGGCGGTCTGCTTGTCGTTGGCCCGGGCGAAGGGCTCGAACAGGTGCTTCTGGAACTCCTCGGTCATGCCGTAGCCGTTGTCCTCGAATATGAACTCGTAGTGGCCGAAGCCCGGCGTCCGGGTGGGCGTCTCCCGGATGCGCAGGGAGATCCTGCCGCCGTTGGGCGTGTACTTGATGGCGTTGCTCATGATGTTGACGAAGACCTGCTCGATCCGCCGGCTGTCGCCGATGAACTGCTCGTGCTCCACGTCGATGATGTCCACCTGGAACGCGTGCCCGTGGGCCTGGATCTGGGGCCGGGTCATGGCCAGCATGCCGTCGATCAGCTCCGCCAGGCTGAACTCCTCCTCCTGCAGCTCCACCTTGCCGGATTCGATCTTGTTCATATCCAGCACGTCGTTGATCAGCGAGAGCAGGTGCTTGGAGGAATCGTTGATCTTGCGCAGGCAGACGGCCACCCGCTCCTTGTCGTCCAGATGGTTGGCGGCGATGGCAGTCATGCCGATGATGCCGTTCATCGGCGTGCGCATGTCGTGGCTCATGCTGGACAGGAAGTCGCTCTTGGCCTGGTTGGAGGCGTTGGCGGCGTCGATGGCGTCCCGGAGCACCTGTTGGATCTGCTGCTCCTTGCGGACCTCCTCGTCCACGTCCTTGAAGCCGGTCACGATGCCGGTCTTGCCGCCGGGCAGGGCCAGCTTGGCAAACTCCACGCGGTAGTGGCGCGCGCCGGTCTCAAACACGCGGCGGAAGGGCACCGAGTAGATCAGCCGGTTCTCGGTGTTGCGGACGATGTTCTCCGGCGTCACCGCCTCCAGGAAAGCCTGCCGGTCCTCCTCCAGCACCAGCTTGGAGTAGAACGCGAAGGCGTCGGAGAAGCGGGTGAGCCGCACGGCCACATTGGCGGGCAGCAGGTGCACCATGTTCTCGTCGATCCGGTACAGCTCGAACTTCTGGGTCTTGACATCGCTGATCAGCCACACCGAGTCGTAGACGCGGGTCAGCGCCTCGATGACGGCGGAACGCACGGCCTTGTCGGATTCCGCCCGCTCCCGCTGTTCGGTGATGTCCGACACGAACACGTAGAACAGGCCGTTGTAGACCTCGGACTCCACGTAGTGGCCGTAGTCGTCCACCCAGCGAACGCCGCCGTCCCTGCGGATGATGCGGTACTCCTCGTGGTCCTGATCCGACCGGTTTTCGCTGATCTGGCTGTTGATGGAGGCCGCGACCCGCTCGTAATCCGCCGGGTGCACCATGCCCCGGAAGGTGAAGCCGGTCAGCGCCCTGAATTCCTCCAGGGTATCGCAGCCGAACAGCTCAAACACCGCCCGATTGGCGTACAGCAGTTCCTCGCCCGCATCCGCCCTGTAGATGAAGAAGCCGCCGGGCAGGTGTTCGCCAAACTGCTCGATGATCGAAAGGCTCTGTTCGTTCAGTATGAAGTGCTTGCTGAACATGGAACTCTCCCCCATTGATTCAAACGGCGCCGACACGCGGCACGGCATTTCGCGGTATACCAATATCATATCACAAATTGCCGATAATTGCCATACCAAAAACAGAATCCGCCCGCCGCGCCCCGCGGTTTCATTCGGCCCCAGGGCGACATCATTTACTTAGCGAGGAAGAGTGAGCGCGATAGTTAACAATGTGTTAACCAAAAGGATAAAACGAGAAGAAGTCGAAACATTCAGCA
>CACYTF010000017.1 GCA_902777335.1 uncultured Eubacteriales bacterium | reverse complement strand
ATGATTGCTGGACTGCGGCATCTGATAGCACCCTATTCGGTCTGTTAAGATGCCTGATTATACCATGGATTAGCAACACTGTGCAAGTAAGGATTTTTTTGAATTCTTTGGTACATTCCTGAAAGCGCTGTCTGATGGTAAAACACATAAGGCGCGAGATGTCAGAACGTATATAGCGAAGGATATGAATATATCCGAACACGATCTTGCGGAACTGTTGCCCAGTAAACGACAGACCACATTTGACAATCGTGTTGCATGGGCGAGGACATATTTGGATCGCGCTGGTTTAATCAGTACTCCCTATCGTGGTCAATATTGCATTACGGAAGAAGGTATAAAGGCCCTGAATTCCGGAGAAAAGATAGACTTGAAATATCTGGAACGTTTTGAATCGTTCAATGAATTTCATTCGGTATCGCCAAGTAACGAGAGTTCGGAACAAAGGGATCCTTCAGAAGAGGAAGCGGAAGAAAAATCCCCGACAGAAATCATGGATGATGCTTTCAAAAAAGTAAACTCCACCCTAGCGGGGGAGTTGATGACGGAAGTGATGAAACTCACACCAGGCGAATTTGAGAGATTGGTTGTAAAACTGCTTCTGAAAATGGGCTACGGAAATGGAATCGACGACGCTGGTTATGTGACGCAACTGTCCGGCGACGGCGGTATCGACGGAATCATCAAAGAGGATCAATTGGGATTCAGTTCCATATATATACAGGCAAAACAATGGGCACTTGACAGAAGTGTTGATCGTCCTGAAATCCAAAAGTTTGCCGGTGCATTACAGGGCGAACGGGCATCAAAAGGCCTGTTCATTACAACAACAAGATTCAGTGACGGTGCGAAAAAGTATGCGGATAATCTTCGCGCTTCCAATATTGTCTTAATTGATGGTAACGCATTGATGGGTCTAATGATAAAATACAATTTAGGCGTTTCCACTGAGCAGATATATGAGATAAAACGAATTGACTCAGACTTCTTTAGTGATAGCCTGTGAAGCAGTATTCCAATTTATTGCGAACGCGTGGAAGATGGGATAAAAGACAATGGCATTCAGTTAAGGAATGCCCGGGGTGCCCTTCCACCGCAAGCGGTCCCCCTCTCCAGGGGCCTGCCGGCCCGTTCTCGCTGAGAACAGTCCACCGGACTGTTCTCCTGGCGCTCGAACCCACTGCGGTGGGGAGGCACAGAATGTGGATGCCGCCCAAAAGCTTCCCCACCGCAGTGGGGAAGTACCCGCGAAGCGGGGGATAGGGCACCCCAACCGCTGAACTTAGTGCCATTGGGGATAACAATTGTCGTTTGATATCCGCGCGACAGGCAACGCCGGCAGAGCGAAAAATGTACAATGTTGCGGTGTTCGGAAGAAATTGACGCGAGGGAAAGCGGGTGAATGGAATGGACAAGCGATTTGCGTTGAACAAAGGCGAGGCCTTGACCGAGGAGCAGATATCGCATCAGGACTTCATCACGGTCGTGCGAAACGGCAAGCCCGTAGCCGGGATCACGCTGATCAATGAGACGCTTGTCTCCAGGCGCATCGGCGTGGCCAAGGGCAAATTCACCGTCAAGGGTGATTTTGACGCCGAAAACAGCGAGATCGAAGATATGCTCACAGGGGACGCGCCATGAATCTGCTTTTTGATACGCACATCGCGATCTGGGGCTGAATGATGGGGCTGTCTCAAAACGTGCGTTGGTTGCGTGAAGCATGCGTAGGGGCGGCCAATGGCCGCCCGCCCGGGTACGAAACACATCGTACTTCCCGGCGGGCGGCCATTGGCCGCCCCTACACCATGTACGCGCTTGTATACTGATGCGTTTTGAGACAGCCCATGGTTTTTGGCTCGGAGCGGCGTATCGCCTATTTCCCCATCGTGCTCTTCGGCAGCTTGCCGAGCGCGTAGAGGAACGGCAGGCCCAGCGCGTAGCACACCACTAGCTCGCCGAAGGCCACGGTGGCCATGTTGAACAGCAGGGTGGGCACGCTCACCGGGTCGCCCGGGGCGCGGACATACGCGAAGTACACCACCGGGCCCACGATCAGGCCGTTGAAGACGGTGGGCATCAGCGCGGCGACGATGCGCTTTTCGCGGAGCAGCCGGGTGCAGATCGCGGCCAGCAGCGTGGCGATGGAGCCGAGCACCACGTCGAACCACACGCCGCCGCCCAGCAGGTTGGCGATCACGCAGCCGACGAACAGGCCGGGCACCGCGTCGAAGGTCAGTATCGGCAACAGCGTCAGCGCCTCGGCGATGCGGAACTGTATCGCGCCGAAGCTGATGGGCTGGAAGATCAGCGTCAGCGCCACGTAGATCGCGCCGATCAGGCCGGCGTTGACGAGGCTGCGCGTGGTGAAGCGGGGCTTGTTTTCGATGGAATTCATGGGGGACCTCCTTGTGTTCTCAAGACACAGAGGCCCCGCGAAAAAAGGCATGGTATTCCATGCCCCTTCAAGCGCCCGCGCGAATAAAAAAGCATGGTAAACCATGCCCCTTGCGCGCCAGCGCAAACCTGGTTTTGTTTTTTCGGGACGCTTTCGCGTCCGTCAGACAGGAGGGCCTCGAACTGTCTCGTATTTCGTTGTGCATGCCATTATACGCGGCGAAAGGGGATGAAAACAAGGCGCAGAATGTAAAGATAAGGAAATATCCCGGCCATGCGCTTGATTTTAACGATTTAGCGCGGTATCATGGATGAAACCATTCGGAATTCTATACAGACAGGAGCGATGAACCATGCTGAATATCCGCGTCGAACGCACCACGGCCCCCAAGGCCAAGCCGGCGCCGGGCCAGAAGCTGGGCTTCGGCCACATCTTCACGGACCACATGTTCATTATGAACTACACCGAGGGCCAGGGCTGGCACGACGCGCGCATCGTGCCCTACCAGAAGATCGAGCTGGACCCCTCCGCCATGGTGTTCCACTACGGCCAGACGATGTTCGAGGGCCTGAAGGCCTACCGCGGCGCCAACGGCGAGGCGTACCTGTTCCGTCCGGACATGAACGCCAAGCGCGCCAACAACTCCAACGACCGTCTGTGCATCCCCCGCATTCCGGAGGAGGACTTCGTGCAGGCCATTAAAGAGGTCGTGGCCATCGACAAGGACTGGATCCCCACCGAGCCGGGCACGTCCCTGTACATCCGCCCGTTCATCATCGCCACCGACGAGTTCCTGGGCGTGGCGCCCTCCAAGACCTATCTGTTCATCGTCATACTGAGCCCCTCCGGCGCCTACTACGAGAGCGGCCTGGCCCCCGTGGGCATCTGGATCGAGGACGAGTACGTGCGCGCCGTGCGCGGCGGCATCGGCTTTGCCAAGACCGGCGGCAACTACGCCGCGTCGCTGATCGCCCAGGTAAAGGCCCACGACGGCGGCTACAGCCAGGTGCTGTGGCTGGACGGCGTGGAGCGCAAGTACATCGAGGAAGTCGGCGCGATGAACATCATGTTCAAGATCGACGGCAAGATCGTCACCCCGATGCTCAACGGCTCCATCCTCCCCGGCATCACCCGCAACAGCGTGCTGTTCCTGTGCCGCCAGTGGGGCATGGAGGTCGAGGAGCGCAAGGTGTCCGTGGACGAGCTGATCGAGGCCCAGAAGGCCGGCAAGCTGGAGGAGGTCTTCGGCACCGGCACCGCCGCCGTCATCAGCCCCGTGGGCAAGCTGCGCTACATGGACGACGTGATGACCATCGGCGACGGCTCCATCGGCCCGGTGACCCAGAAGCTGTACGACACCATCACCGGCATCCAGACTGGCCGGATCGAGGACAAGTACGGCTGGCGCGTGCGCGCGGACTGAGCATAGTGCCATAAAAACGGCTCATCACGGAAACTTGTGGGATACCCCCTCTCCGCCCTGCGGGCACCTCTCCCCCTCACGGGGGCGAGGCAAGGGGGATAGCGCGGAGTTCGAGCTCGCCCCGGTGACGGGCAGCGAACGCCCGGAAAACAGCACAGTGTGCTGTTTTCAGTGAGCTGGGGCCGAGGCAGGCCCGTGGGATGAGCTGGCGCGCAGCGCCTGAGAGGGGAATCCCACATGAAAACGTGAAGAGCAAAAAAGCGAGGGGGACGCGCGCGTCCCCCTCGTTTTAAGATGTAAGCCTGTCAGCGCCAGAAGCGAACGCCGTACTGGATCTCGTCGCCCTTCGCGTTTTTCAACGTGTAGAATACACAGCCCTCATAGCCCTTGGGCAGGTTGAAGGCCTTGCCGTTCTTCGGATTGAACTCCTTGAAGGTGCTGTCGTCGCCCTTCTTCTGGGTAAAGCCCCAGGTCCAGGCGATCTTCCAGCCCTTGGCCAGTGTCAGCTTGACCAGGGGCTTCGTGCCCTTGAACTTATTGAAATCGTAGTAGTACTTGTTGTTCTTGATGTCCAGCGCCTTTCCGTTCACCGTCACGCGCTTGAGGGGGTTGGGATACTTCTTGACGTTGTAAGTGGCGGAGACGGTGTCCTTCTTGCTGCCGATCTTGTAGGTGACGGTGACCTTGGCCTTGCCGACCTTCAGGGGCGTGAGATCCGTATCATAGATGGCGCTGCCGTATTTTGTCGCCTTGAGCACCTTCGGATTGCTGGATTTGACGGAGACCAGCTTGGCGTTCTCGGGCATGTTGTTAAAGTCGATGCCGAAGGTGTACTCGCAGCCGGCCCACAGGGTTTTGGGCGCGATGGAGACCTTCTGCGCCGCCAGCGCGGGAGCGGCGACGCACAGCAGCGTCGCGAGCACAAGAATCAGGGAAAGGATCCGGAAAGTTCGCCTCATAGGGGTTGCCTCCTTCATGGTTGTTTGGGACGCGTACATCTCTATCTTATTATACATCTCACCCTGAAGGAACGTCAAGTGTCATTATAAACAGAATTCATCCGCGTTTATTGATTTGTTAAATTTCAGAATGGCTATTGACCCTGACGCTGCGTCAGGGTTTATGCTGTTGTCAGGGAGGCGAGGGACATGATGACCATCGGCGAGGTGAGCGCGACCACCGGCGTCAGCGTGCGGGCGCTGCGCCACTACGACGGGCTGGGGCTGCTGCGGCCGGCGGCGGTGTCGGCGTCGGGCTACCGGCTGTACGACGACGAGGCGCTGGAGCGGCTGTCGGCGATACTGCTGTTCCGGGAGCTGGAATTCCCGCTGAAGGACATCCGGGGCATACTGGACAGCCCGAGGTTCGACCGGGAACGGGCGCTGGACCAGCAGATCGAGCTGTTGCGGATGAAGATCGAGCATCTGGAGAATTTGATCGACCTGGCGAAGGGCATCAAAGCGATAGGAGTGAAGCACATGAATTTCACGGCGTTTGACACGAAGAAGATCGACGAATACGCCCGGCAGGCGAAGGCCAGCTACGGCCAGTCGGCGGAGTACAAGGAATACGAGCAGAAGTCCGCGGGCCGCACGAAGGCGCAGGAGCTGAGCCTCGGCGCGGGGCTGATGGACATCCTTTCGGCCTTTGGCGGCATGCGGGACGCGGACCCCGCCGGCGAGGCCGCCCGGGCCCAGGTGGACAAGCTGCAGGCCTACATCACCGAGCACTTCTATACCTGCTCCGACAGCATACTGCTGAGCCTGGGCCGCATGTACGCCGGCGGCGGCGCCATGACCGAAAACATCGACGCCGCGGGCGGCCCGGGCACGGCGGAATTCGCCTGGCGGGCCATCGAGGCGAAGTGCGCGAAAAAGGATTGACGAACCCACCGGTCCGTGATAATATGTCGATGGTCGGACATATTATATACGGAGGTGCATACCATGGAACTGAAGGGTTCAAGGACCGAGGCCAACCTGATGGCGGCCTTCGCGGGCGAATCCCAGGCCCGCAACAAGTACGATTACTATGCGTCCCAGGCGAAGAAGGACGGCTACGTGCAGATCGCCGCGATCTTCGAGGAGACCGCGAAGAATGAAAAGGAGCACGCCAAGCTGTGGTTCAAGCTGCTGCACGGCGGCAAGGTGCCCACCACCACCACCAACCTGAAGGACGCCGCCGACGGCGAGAACTTCGAGTGGACCGACATGTACGCGAAGTTCGCCCAGGAGGCCCGGGACGAGGGCTTTGAGGACATCGCCAAGCTGTTCGAGGGCGTCGCCGCCATCGAAAAGGAGCACGAGGAGCGCTACCGCAAGCTGCTGGCCAACATCGAGGGCGGCCTGGTGTTCAGCCGCGACGGCGACATGATCTGGCAGTGCAGCAACTGCGGCCACATCCACATCGGCAAGCAGGCCCCCGAGGTCTGTCCGGTGTGCAACCACCCCCAGAGCTACTTCCAGGTGAAGGCGGAGAACTACTGATCGACCAAAAATGAGATAGGGGACGGTTCCTTATCTCACTTTCAAAGTGAGATAAGGAACCGTCCCCTATCTCATTTTACCGGGTCATGAGGATGAACACCACCACGCAGGTGATCACCACCATCGCGGAGATCAGCGTGGCGGCGGGGCTGAAGCGGCGGGGCTTGGCGGCTTCGCCCTGGCGGGGCAGCAGGCCGGTCTTCTTCAGCGCGGCGGACAGGGGCTTGTACAGCAGCATGGTGATGCCGGCGTTCAGGCCGCCCTTGACCAGGTTGAAGGGCAGGAACGTGGGCAGCAGCATGCCCGCCACCACCTGCCGGGGCACGCCCATGTACATCGGCGTGACGATGTAGTTCCAGGCCAGCATCATCGCCGTCATCAGCGCGACGCCCAGGCCCAGGCCCAGCGCCGCGTTCTTCAGCGTGCGCTCGCGCCGGTACAGCAGCGACGGGGGCAGCGCGAAGGCCGCCGTGGACAGCACGTTCATCAACAGCCCGATGGGGCCGGTGCTGCTCACCGTGACCATCTCGATCAGCGACACCGTCACGGTGATGATCAGCGCCGCCGCCGGGCCCAGCAGAAAGCCCGCGATGGCGATGATCACGTCCTTCAGGTCGTAGCTCAGAAACCCCGCCACGGCGGGCAGGGGCCGGGTGATCAGCATGGCCGCGTAGGCGATGGCCGCCAGCATGGCCATCAGCGTGAGCCGCTTGGTGCTGTTCCGGTTGCTCGTTTCGGACATTTGAAAGACCTCCTCTGGCGCGGAACCGTGCCCTGCGCGAAATAAAGCGCGCCCGCGGGATTCGTCCCGGGGCGCGGACATTTCTGCACAGGCGCTTGATGCGTCGTCTTCTACCATCCTGACTCTACAGTCGGTACCGGAATCACACCGGTTCATGCCGCCGAAGCGGCTCGCGGACTATACCGCCGGTCGGGAATTTCACCCTGCCCCGAAGACCGGATCACAAGATCCAAGTATGTTATACGCCTGTCGTACCAGGTTGTCAATTAAGCGCGTGTAAATTATCGGAGCTTTTGCACAGGGGGACGGTCCTTTTGTGTTCTTTCAGAACACAAAAGGACCGTCCCCCTGTGCAAAAGCTACTCCTCACTCGCCTTGCCGACCGGCAGGACCACCCGTATCCGCGTGCCGATGCCGGGGCGGCTGAGCACCTCGAAGTGGCCGCCGTGGCGCTCGACGATCCAGCGGGCGATGGACAGGCCCAGCCCGGTGCCGCCGCTCTGGCGGGCGCGGGCGGGGTCGGCGCGGAAGAAGCGGTCGAACACGTGGGGCACGTCCTCGGCGTCGATGCCGATGCCGCTGTCCTGCACCTCGAAGTAGGCGCTGCCGTTCTCGGTGCCGGCGGACAGGCGTATGGAGCCGCCCTCGGGGGTGTAGCGCATGGCGTTGTCCACCAGCACCCGGGCGGCCTGCTTGATCAGCGCCGGGTCCGCCGACGCGGGGGCGGAGGACAGGCTCCCGCGCCGCCAGTCGTGGGTCTGGTCGATCATCCGGTACTCGTCCAGCACCTCGTCCATCAGGGCGGACAGGTCCATCGGCTCCGGGTTCATCTGCTGTCGGCCGCTGTCGCCGCGGGCCAGGAACAGCAGCTGCTCCACCAGCGTCTTCATGTGCTCGGTCTCGGTCTTGATGGCGGATATGGATTCCTCCAGCACCGTCTCGTCGTCCTTGCCCCAGCGGTCCAGCATCTTCACGTAGCCCTGGATCACGGCGATGGGCGTGCGCAGCTCGTGGCTGGCGTCGGAGACGAACTGGGCCTGCTGCCGGTAGGCCGCCTGCATGCGGTCCAGCAGGTCGTTGATGGCGTGCTCCAGGCCCTGCAGGTCCTTGTCGCCGGTGGACAGCCGGCCGTCGATGTCGATCTGGCCGATGGCGTGTTCCAGGTCGTGGAACTTCGCCTCGTCCACGCCGGCGGCGGGGGCCTCGCCGCCGGACTTGTACAGCCGCCGGGTCTGCTCGCGCTCGGCGTCCCGGCGGGCGCTGGACTCCTCGGTCAGCCGCTGGGCGGCCTGGGCCATGCGGTCCAGCGGCTTCAGGAGCCGCCGCGCGTGGCGCGCGCCGCCGAAGGAGCCCACCACGTACCAGAACCCCTCGAACAGCAGAAGCGGCCCGCCGAACAGCTTGACCAGCGCCATGAAGCCGCCCAGCGCCACCTGGTAGGTCTCGCCCTCGAAGGTGAAGGCATAGGTCAGGCTCTGCAGCGCCGCCATGCCGGACAGCGATGTATCCAGCGTCAGCGTGCGCGGCAGGTGCCAGCCCGCGAACGCGCCGGTGATCGCCGTCTCCTGGGCGTACAGGTAGGCGGCCAGCACCGTGGCCAGCGCCAGCGCGTTCAGCGACAGCGTCAGCCAGAGCCGCTTCCAGCGCCAGGAGCGGCTGATGCGCCGGGCGATGGAATTGAATCGACGGTTCGCGTTCATTGTCCTTCCCTCATCACATAGCCCACGCCGCGCACGGTGTGGATCAGCTTGACGCCGTGGGCGTCGTCGATCTTGCCGCGCAGGTAGCGCACGTACACGTCCACGATGTTGGTCTCGCCCATGTAGTCGTAGCCCCACACCCGCTCCATCAGCGTGCTGCGGCTCAACACGATGTCCTTGTTCTCCATCAGGGTCTTGAGCAGGGCGAACTCCCGCTGGGTCAGCTCGATGGCCTCGCCGTTCCAGGCGGCGGTGTAGCGGTCGGCGTCCAGCGTCAACTGGCCCACGCTCAGCACGTGGCTGGCGGGCTCCCGCCGCTTGGCCGAGCGCAGCGTGGCCCGTATGCGGGCCAGCAGCTCCTCGATCTCAAAGGGCTTGGTGATGTAGTCCTCCGCGCCCATGTCCAGGCCCGTCACCTTGTCCATCACCGAGTCCCGGGCGGTGAGCATGATCACCGGGGTGTCCACCGTGCGGCGGGCGCGGCGCAGCACCTCCAGCCCGTTCAACCCGGGCAGCATGATGTCCAGCAGCGCCAGGTCGTAGTTGCCCGACTCCAGCTTCTCCAGCCCGTCCCGGCCGTCCGGGGCCTTGTCCACCGCGTAGCCCTCGTGGGTCAGCTCCAGCTCCACGAACCGCGCCAGCTTCGCCTCGTCCTCGACGATCAGTATCCTCTCAGCCATGTGCTCAAATCCCCCTCAACGCCTATGGAGACGCGGCGTTCCCGCGTCTCCATGGGCGGTATAATCAAACTCAGTGCTCCCGGGTGACTTCCTCTTTCACCTTCTCGGCCACCTCGGCGGCTTTGTCCATCGCGTGGTTCACGCTGTCGCGGCCCAGCTCGGCGCCGCTGAAGGTGTAGTGGTAGCCGATGAACAGGCCGATCACCAGCAGCGGGATGCATACCCAGAACGCGAAGATCAGCAGCAGCACCAGCACCGTCACCGGCAGCTCCAGCACCACGTCGTCGCCCTTGCGCACCTCGAAGCGGTTCCGGTTGCCCAGGTTCACCGCGTCGCGGATCAGCGTGCCCAGGCTCCGAACCACGTTCCGGCCCCGGGCCTTCCGGGCCTCGGCCTCCTCGTCCTTCGGCGGCTCGGCCTCGGTGGAGTAGGCCGCCTGCCGGGCCTCGCCGAGCTCCCGCTCCAGCTGCAGCGCCGCGTCCAGCATCTCCCAATCGCAGGCCTCCAGGGCCGCGGTCGCCTGTTCCAGGGTCACGCCCATCTTCTCGGAAAGCTTCTCTGCCATTTCATAGTGCGTCATCGTTTTGTCCTCCGTTCGTTTTGATGGGCCCATTATAACCGCCGAAAATGAAATGGCAAGAAAAATGGATTAGAGATGGATTAGAAACCCCTGAGGATTGTCAATCCTCCTCCGGCAGCCAGTCCGGCTCCCGCTGGATGCGGGCGATGTCCAGGGCCACGCGGGCCTCCAGGCCGTCGATGTCGCGCAGGTCCGCGCCGCCCCACAGCTCCCGGTCGGCCAGGGCCGCGTAGGCCAGCGTCTCCGGCGGCATGTCGTGGGAGAAGGCGGAGAACACCCGCAGCGCGCCGGGGTCGTCCGAAAGCACCTGGCGCTGGCTGCCCCGGGCGACCTCGTAGCGGCCCGCGGCGTCGGGCCGGGCCCCGGCGTACAGCATGATCGTGGCCGCCAGCGCGAAGGCCAGGCGCCGGGGCGGCTCGAAATCCTCCCGCGCGCGATCGCGTATAATTGGAAGCGCCCCGCGGGTGAACCGGGCCAGCAGGGGCCGGGCGCAGCGCAGCAGGCCGTTTCGGTTCAGCGGGTTCTCAAAGCGCTCGAAGCAGTCGATGACATAGGGCGCGGCGGCGGCCCGGGCACTGGCGTCCGCGGGCAGCAGCTCGTCGTACACGCACCGGCCCACGAAGGCCCGCAGCCGCTCGCTCTTCATGCAGTCCGCCAGCGTGTCGCAGCCCAGCAGCCAGCCCGGCGCGGCCATGGCGAACAGCGCACCGTCAAACAGCCGCCGCTTCAGGGCCAGCGCCGCTTCCAGGTCCGCCGTGAAGGCGATGTCCGGGGAATCCGCCAGGCCCAGGCGCTTGCCCAGCGCCTCCGGGGCCTGCACCGTCAGGCGGGCGAAGGGCTCGGCGATGTGCAGCATGCCGTCGGCGTAGTTCATCTCGGCGCACTGGCGCGCGGCCTCGCCGGCCTCGGCCCGGAACACCAGGCTGTCCGCCAGGGCGGGGTAGAAGGCGCAGTTCGCCGCGGCCTGGGGCGCCAGCGCCGCCACCGCCGCGCGGGCGAGGGCGGCGCAGTCGGCGCGCTCCCCCAGGCAGATGAAGTCCAGACCCCCCAGGCCCGCCTGCCGGCGCAGCGCGATCAGGCGCGCCGCCTGGCGCAGCGCGGCCTCGGCTCCGGCGTCGCAGGTGTCCAGCAGCGCCAGGGACAGCCCCGGCTCCGCGGCCAGCGCATTAAGCGCCTCGCCGTCGCCGAGCACCCGGACGACGGACTGGACCACCACCTCTTCCTTCACCGGCGTTTCGCCCCGGTAGCCGCGCACCAGCAGCGTGAAAAGCCCCTCCTGGTCCCGAAGCAGCGCCGCCGGGTCCGCGGCGCTTGCAAGCGCGGCCTCCGGGCACACGCAGGCCAGGCCCAGGGCCGGGTTGGCCGCGTCGATCAGCCGGTCGACCGTGCCCAGCAGCGCCGCGCTCAGGCCGAACTGCACCGCGGTCACCGTGGTGGGAATGTGCTCGGGTATGTCGTAGCGGCCGAGCATGCCGCGATTCAGGTGCTGCATCCAGACCCTCCCCATGTTCTTGCGCATGACAAGAGTATACCAGATAAATCGGTCCAGCTCAATTGGAATCGCCCAAAAACCCGAAAAAAGTGCCGCCTGACCCAAAACTAACCCTTAAAAAGGGGCAATGGGGCTTGCCTGACCGGAAAAAATCCACTATAATAGAAGATGTAGGAATGGTATCCGGTGTGGCGCCGGGTGTCCTTTCAGGCACGAAGCGACGGTTCGGGCGGCACGCCCGCCCGGGAAAGAGAGGAAACGATGGGCAATATCGGAAGATCCAGGTTGTATCGCCTGCTGGCGATGGTGCTGCTGCTGACGCTGTTCTGCGGCATGCTGATTCCCGCGCAGGCGGCGGACATCACCTCGAAGAAGCCGAAGATCAACGCCGCGAAGTCCGCCTACGAGAACGGCAAGGTGGTGCTGAAGTGGGCGAAGATCAGCGGCGCGACCGGGTACGAGGTCTACCGCGCGTCGAAGAAGAACGGCAAGTACGCGAAGTTTGCCAACGTGAAGACAAACAGTCTGAAGAAGGCCGCCACCGGGGCGTTCTACTACAAGGTGCGCGCCGTCAAGGGCAGCAAGAAGAGCAAGTTCTCCGACCCGGTGCTGATCTTTGCCGCCACCGGCAAGATCACGAATGTCAGCTTCAACGGCACTGGTTGGGTGGGCACCATGGGTTTGATCGCCAGCGTCAAGATCTCCAACAAGACCAGGAAGGACATGCAGTTCCTGGGCGGGTATTACCAGAAGGCCAACGTCTACCTGATGGACCGGAAGACGAACAAGCCCGTGGGCTCGACCTACATGCTGCTGAACACCAACAACGATCCCTACGGCGTCAGCATCAGCGACGGCATCACGATCAAGGCGGGGAAGAGCCAGACGCTGTGGTATTACGTGATGGAGAACGCCCTGTGGACGCAGTATACTTCAAATCCCGACAGCTACTACTTCATGCTGTCCATGCCCTTCTACCCCGGCAAGGGAACGGACGAGCTGATCACCATGTCCATTACCGCTACCCAGGTCATGTCGGGGTCCTCCGTGCCCTGCGCGACGAAGTAAGGCCAGAGCGAAGACATGAAGGAGGAAACAGACATGAAGCGCTTTGAGTTTCGCAGACTGTGGGCCGCGCTGGCGCTGGCGCTGATCCTGTGCCTGGCCGCGCCCGCGCTGCTGCCGGCGCAGATCGCCCCGGCCGTCGGCGCCCAGGCGGCGACGAAGGTGAAGCTGAACAAGGCCAAGGCCACGCTGTACGTCGGCCAGACGCTGCAGCTGAAGCTGAACAACGCCACGGGCAAGGTCACCTGGAAGAGCGGCAAGAAGGGCGTGGCCGCGGTCTCAAGCAAGGGCAAGGTCACCGCGAAGAAGAAGGGCACGGCCACCATCACCGCCGTAAGCGGCGGCAAGAAGTACACCTGCAAGGTGACGGTGAAGCCCGGGCTTGCGATGAGCAGCACCAGCGTCAGCGTCCCGACGGAGGGCAAGGCCACCTTCAAGCTGACCCAGCGGGTGGACGGCAAGGTGACGGCGGAGAGCGACGACGACAACGTGGCCTACGCCACCGTGAAGGGCGGCAAGAAGAAGGGCGAGAAGACGCTGACCGTCTACGGCGAGAACAAGGGCAGCGCGGTCATCACGCTGAAGAACGCGGCCACGAAGGAGACGCTGAAGCTCAAGGTGACCGTGAGCACGCCGAAGCCCACGGCTGCGCCCGCGCCCACGCCCACCCCGGTGCCGAACCAGTACTTCGTGCTGGAGGACGAGAACGACAAGAACGTCACCGCCTATTACAACCCGATCGCGCTCGGACATCCCCCCTTCAACGTGGGCGTGTTCCTGCACAGCGACGTGGAACAACAAGCCACGTTCAAAGTCGCGGACGAGAGCATCGTCGAATGCGAATGGGGCGAGGAAACCTGGGACGAGTGGGTTTATTCCGGCAAGGAAGATTACAACATACTGCAAATCTGGCCGAAAAAAGCGGGCGCCACGACGATCACGCTCAGCAACAATGTCAATTCGGAAACCATCAAGATCAAGGTGAAGGTCGTCATCGACAACAGCTTCTACAGGTACTGATCCCAGACCAATAAACCACGCCCCGCGCCACCCGGCGCGGGGCGTGAACTGTATTTTCTCGGGCGACATTTCAAGCCTCCTCATCCGCAGATGGGGAGGGGGACCGCTTGCGGTGGTGGGGGACCTGAACGCATCGCCGTGCGCGGCGGATCGCATGGGGTGCCCTATCCCCCGCTTCGCGGGTACTTCTCCACGGGCCTGCCTCGGCCCCATCTCGCTGAAAACAGCACACTGTGCTGTTTTCCGGGCGCTCGATGCCATCTGCGGATGGGGAAGCTAATTAAGCCTCCCCGCCCGCAGGCGGGGAGGGGGACCGCTTGCGGTGGTGGGGGTCCTGAACGCATCGCCGTGCGCGGCGGATCGTATAGGGTGCCCTATCCCCCGCTTCGCGGGTACTTCCCCATCTGCGGATGGGGAAGCTATTGGATCACCAACCACTAATCACCAACCACTCCCTAAATCCTATACACCTTCTCTGCCAGCTCCGGCATCTTCTTTTCCGCCTTCGGCACCAGCCACAGCGCCAGGCACGCGCTGCAGATGCCGATCACCAGGCCGCCGATCACGTCGGTGGGGTAGTGGACGCCCACGTACAGCCGGGACAGCGAGATCAGCACGGCCATCACCAGCGCGGGTACGCCCCACTTGCGGGGCGCGCGCCAGAACAGCACCCAGGCGCAGGCGAAGGAGTTGGTGGTGTGGCCGGAGGGGAAGGAGAAGTCCTTCTGGATGCCCACCAGGCACTCCAGGCCGGGGATCAGCTCGTAGGGCCGCACGCGGGCCACCCAGTTCTTGATGATCAGATTGGTCACGATCAGGCCGATGACCATCGCCACGCCGCACTGCACGCCCACCCGGCGGGTCTTGCGCACGATCAGCAGCGCCAGCGTCAAAAGGATCCAGAAGATGCCCTTGTCGCCCATGTGGGTGATGACCTTCACCACCGGCGTCAGAAAGCCGGCCCGCAGGTTGTCCTGTATCCAAAGCAGTATGCCGCTGTCCCACTGGAAGATTGCCGTTGCCATAGTGTATTTCTCCTTTTATACAAGATTACAGGTTGTACAGCTCCCCGTATTTTTTCTTCAGATAGCTCACGTATCTGTTGGGGTCGAAGGGCCCGCCGCAGGCGTTTTCCACCAGCTGGGCGGGGGTCAGCAGCTGGCCGTGGCGGTGGATCTTCTCGCCCAGCCACGCGGTGATGGGCCGCAAGTCGCCGGCGCGCACCGCGCCCCACACGTCCACGTCCCCTTCCATGCGCTCCAGCATCTGCACGCCGTAGGCGCTGCCCAGGGCGTAGCTGGGGAAGTAGCCGATGGCCCCGAAGGACCAGTGGCTGTCCTGCAGGCAGCCGCGCTTATCGTCCGGCACGTCCACACCCAGGTATTCCTTGTACATCCGGTTCCACGCGCCGGGGATGTCGGCGGTCTGGATGTCGCCGCCGATCATGGCCTTCTCCAGCTCGTAGCGGATCATCACGTGGATGGAGTAGGTCAGCTCGTCGGCCTCGGTGCGCACCAGCGACGGCTCGGCCAGGTTCGCGGCCCGGTACAGCGTTTCCGCGTCCACGCCGGCCATCTGCTCGGGGAACAGCGCCTTCAGCTCCGGCAGCAGCACCTCGCAGAACGGGCGGCTGCGGCCGATCAGGTTTTCGTAGAAGCGGCTCTGGCTCTCGTGGATGCTCATGGAGCTGCCGCCCGCCAGCACCGTGCCCTGCAGCGCGTCGTCCACGCCCAGCTCGTACAGCGCGTGGCCGCCCTCGTGCACCACGCTGTACAGGCTGGAGAGCACGCTGTCCTCGTGGTAGTGGGTGGTGATGCGCACGTCGTGCTTGTTGAAGCCCGTGGTGAAGGGGTGCTCCGTCTCGCCCACGGCGCAGTCGTCCCGGTCGATGCCCATGATCTGCATCAGCCGGTCGGTGAACTTCCTTTGCAGGTGGATGGGGTAGGCCTGCCGCAAAAAGGCGGTGTCCGGGCGGGGGCGCTTCGCCACCTCCAAGATCACCGGGGTCAGCTCCTTCCGCAGCAGGGCGAAGAACGGGTCCAGGGTCTCGTGGGACAGGCCCTCCTCGTAGCCGTCCAGCAGCACGTCGTAGGCGGGCTTGTTCGCGTCCTTGCGCGCGGCGAAGCGCCGGTTGTAGGCGATGATCTTGTCCAGGTACGGCGCGTAGGCGGCAAAGTCGCTGGCCAGCTTGGCGTCGTGCCACACCTGCATGGCCTCGGCCATCAGCTGCTGGTAGGCCATGTACTCGTCGGCGGGGACGATCAGAAGGTCGTCCCGGTTCTTCTTCAGTACCTTCGCCCGGCGGCGGTCCTTCAGGGACAGCGCGTCTCCGGCGGAGAGCAGCGCGCCCAGGATCTCGCCGGTCTTCGGCGAGGTGATCTTCTCATGGATGATGCCGCTCAGAAAACCCATGGTCTCGCCCCGGGCGGGGGCGGAGTTGCGCGGCGCGACGGTCTCCCCGTCGTAGCTCAGGCACCCCAGGGCGTGCCCGTAGGCCTGCAGCTCGGCCTCCAGGGCGGAGAGGGCGGAAAGGGCTTCTTGTGTTGTCATGATGTGGTTCCTTTCTTTTGTCAAGTTTAATTGAACGCATACTCGTCGTCCCGCAGCATCTGCAGGCTGTAGGACATCACCACGGCGTCGGGGCGGTACTTCTCCAGCCAGCTTTCCAGCGGCTCCACCTCCTGGCGCAGATCCAGGCAGACCACCCGGCGGGCGGCCAGCGACAGGAAGCGCCCGATGGGGGCGCTGTAGGAATCCTTCAGCAGCAGTATCGTGAAGTCCGGGGCGGCCGCGTTGTACATGATGTCGTAGGACTCGGCCTGGCCGTAGTAGGTGTAGGCGTAGGTGTTCCAGGTCTTGCCCGGCGCGGGCTCCAGCCGGTCGGCGCGGGTGATGACCTCGCGGAAGCTGCCGGCGACGTGCTCCGTCTTGTCGCCGCGGACGGAGTCCCGGGTGACGGTGGTGTCGTATTCCGGCCAGTATTCCACGATGTCGTCGGGCTGTATGAAGCGGGTGCCCACCCGCTGGCCGTACTTGCCCAGGAACAGCTTCTCGTGGCGCAGCGTCTGAAGGTGTGCCGGATCCAGCAGCGAGGTGTCCAGCCCCGCGCCGGCAATTTCATTCAGTTCGCCTGCGATGGCCCGGCCCATGACGATGGCCGCCAGGGTGGACCAGTGCTGGTCGGTGAACATCAACAGATCGTTCATCGGCAGGCCGCAATGGGGCAGCACGTCGCGGCTGTCCAGCACCGGTATGCCCTCGTTCCTCAAGGCCGAGAGCACCTCGCCGGCCATCTCTGCGGAGTGGTCCAGCGCCGCGTAGTCCTGCGGCAGCATGGCCGCGTCGTACAGCGTGGGGTGCTCGTAGACGAACAGGAAGGGGTAGTCCTTCAGCGTGGTGTTGCGCAGCGCGGCGATGTCTCGGGCGTTGCCCGTCAGCGACTTGTAGTCCGTCAGGTCGTACAGGTGGCCGCTGTTCAGCCTGATCATGTTCCGGCTGCCGGTGTTGATGACCTTCTTGCCCAGCGCGTACTGGAAGGTGGAGTTCACATAGCCCATGTCGTCCTTCAGCCACATGTTGGCGGCGGCGGCCGAGGTAAAGCCGTTGATGCGCGCCGACAGCCGGTCCAGCCGGTCGGGGTTTTCCGGGAGCTTTTTCTTCATCGTCGGCGTCATCTGCACCGAGTGGCGCAGCGCGTCGCCGCTCTGGATCAGCATCGTAAAGAATGCCGTGAACACAAAGCCGAGAAACGCCGCCGCCAGCACCGCGGCGACGGCGCGGGACAGGGCCTTCGAGGGGGTCTTGTTCATGTCGGTTCCTTTCAGGGGGTCATTCACAGATCAGGCGCACCAGCACCTCGGTCATCAGCTCCAGGTCCTGGGCCGCGATGCACTCGAACCGGCCGTGGAAGTTCATGCCGCCGGTGGCCAGGTTGGGGCAGGGCAGACCCATGAAGGTCAGCCGCGCGCCGTCGGTGCCGCCGCGGATGGGTTCGCTCCAGGGCTCCACGCCCGCGGCGCGGTAGGCGGCGTTGGCCCGCTCCACGATCTCCATGCGCTTTTCAATGACCTCGCGCATGTTGTAGTAGGAGTCCTTCACCGACGCCTCCACCGTCCCCGGCCCGTACACGCCGTTCAGGTAGTCGGCGATGCCCATAAACCGGGCCTTGCGGGCCTCGAAGCGGGCCCTGTCGTGGTCGCGGATGATGTAGCTGAGGGTGGCCAGCTCCTCCTGGCCCTGCATATCGGTCAGGTGGTAGAAGCCCTCGTAGCCCTCGGTGTGCTCCGGCCGCTCCTGGGGCGGCAGCAGGCGGGCGAACTCCATGGCCACCAGCGATGCGTTCAGCATGATGTTCTTGGCGCTGCCCGGATGCACGCTGCGGCCGTGCACCGTCACCCTGCCGGCGGCGGCGTTGAAGTTTTCATAGCTGATGCCGCCCACCGCGCCGCCGTCCACCGTGTAGGCGAAGTCCGCGCCGAAGCCCTGCACGTCGAACCGGTCCGCGCCGCGGCCGATCTCCTCGTCCGGGGTGAAGCCGACGCAGATCTTGCCGTGCTTCAGCGACGGGTCGGCGAGTATGCGCGCGCAGGCCGTCATGATCTCGGCGACGCCGGCCTTGTCGTCCGCGCCGAGGGAGGTGTTGCCGTCGGTGACGATCAGGGACTTGCCCTTCGCCCCCTTGACCACCGGGAACAGGGCGGGGTCCAGCACGTCGCCGTTCTGAAGCGTCACCGGGCTGCCGTCGTAGTTTTCGATGACGGCGGGCTTCACCGGCGCGCTGGGCACGCAGTCCACCACGTCCATGTGGGCGATCAGCCCGATGGCCGGCAGGCCCGGCGCGTTCTCCGGGATGCTGCCGTACACGTAGCCGTGCCCGTCCACCCGGGCGTTATCAATGCCCAGGCCCTTCATCTCCTCCGCCAGCGCCCGGGCCAGCGCCCACTGCTTCTCGGTGCTCGGGCAGGTGGGGCTGTTCTCGTCCGACGCGGTGTCGTAGGCTACGTAGTTTAAGAAGCGTTCAGTTGCTGTCATATTCATATTACCTGCCTAACATCGCCGCGCCGATGATGCCGGCGTCGTTGGTCAGCTTGGCCAGCTCCACGCGGGCGTAGGGCATGTCCTTGTAGAAGATCATCGACGGGAGCTTCGCGCGCACGGCGTCCAGCAGGAACTCGCCCGCGTGGGACACGCCGCCGCCCAGGGCGATGACCTCGGGGTCGTACACGTTGACCAGGTTGCTCAGGCCCACGCACAGGTGGTACACGTAGCCGTCGAACAGCGCCTTGCAGTCCGGGTCGCCGGCCTTGGCCAGGTCGATCACGTGCTTGGCGGTGATGGCCTTCAGGTCGCCGTCCACGGCCTTCAACAGCGCGGTGTCGGGCTTGGCGCCGCACAGCTTGCGGCCCTCGCGGATCAGCGCGGTGGCGCTGGCGTAGCGTTCCCAGCAGCCGCGGTTGCCGCAGGTGCACATCTCGCCGCCCGCCACGGTGACCATGTGGCCGATCTCCGAGGCCACGCCGTGGCTGCCGGAGAACACCTTACCGCCGATGACCACGCCGCCGCCCACGCCGGTGCCCAGCGTGACGAACACGCTGTTCTGGCAGCCCGCCGACACGCCCGCCACCGACTCGGCCAGACCCGCCACCGTGGCGTCGTTGTCCACGAACACGGGCCGGTCGGTGTACTTGGCCATCTCCTCGATGATCGGCACGTCGTGCCAGGCCAGATTGGTGCAGAAGGGCACCCGGCCGGTGCGGGGGTCCATCACCCCCGGAAGGCCGATGCCGATGGCCTTGATCTCGTCCATGCGGTGGCCGCTGCGCTTGGTCACGTCGATGGCCAGCATGGCCATGTCCTGGATCACGGCGCCGTAGCCCCGCTCCGCCCCGGTGGGGCAGCTGTCCTTCAGTATGATGTTGCCGTTCTCGTCCACGACGCCGGCCTTGATGCCGGTGCCGCCAAGGTCTATACCGATATAGTACATGAGATTACCCTCCTGTATATTATTCCTCATATTATTCCTCAATGGAATGCTGAAACCGCTCCATGTGGCGGCGGGTCAGTTCGTTGGCGGCGTTGTAGCCCATCTGCTTCAGGCGCTGGTTGCGCGCGGCCACCTCCAGCACCACGGCCAGGTTGCGGCCGGGGTGGATGGGCAGCAGCAGGCTGGGCACCTTCACGCCCAGGATCTCGGTGTAGTTGTCGGTCAGGCCCAGCCGGTCGTACTCCTTGTCGGCCTGCCACAGCTCCAGGTGGATGATCAGGTCGATGGTCTTGCTGCGCATGATCGCGCCGGCGCCGTACATCGTGGACACGTCGATGATGCCCACGCCGCGGATCTCCATGAAGTGGCGCACCAGCTCCGGCGCCTCGCCGATCAGCCGGTTGTCCTCCACGCGGCGGATGTCCACCACGTCGTCCGCCACCAGCTGGTGGCCGCGCTTGATCAGCTCCAGCGCCGCCTCGCTCTTGCCCACGCCGCTGTTGCCGGTGATCATCAGGCCCGCGCCGAACACATTCACCAGCACGCCGTGGCGCGTCTCCCGGGGGGCCAGCCGGTCCCGCAGGAAGGCGATCAGCTCCAGCTCGAACTGGGTGGTCTCCTTCTTGGTGGAGTAGATGGGCACCTTGCGCGCCATGGCCAGCACCAGCATCTCGTCGAAGCAGGGGTAGCCGCGGCAGATGATGATGCAGGGCAGCGGGTAGTTGAAGTACTTCCCCAGCCGCTCGCGGCGGGTCAGCTCGTCCAGCTGGGACAGATAGGTCATCTCCACCTTGCCCAGCAGCTGGGGCCGCTCGTAGGGGAAGAAGTCCCAGTAATTGGCGAACTGCATGCCCGGGCGGTTGGTGTTGCTGACCTCGATGTTCAGCTCCTTGCTGTCGGTGGCCAGCACCCGGGTCAGGCCGAGGCTCTTGACAAAATCGGCTTCGGATATCATGAACGCGATACCTCCTGAGGGGTCTTTGGAAGCGGGCCGATCAGGCCCTGTTGCAGGTACTGCCCGACGATCCGGGCCACGCCGTCTTCGGTGTTGGGCGGGGCGATGCGCTTCGCGCGGGCCCGGGCTGGTTCGCAGCCGTTGGCCATGGCGAAGCCCGCGCCGGCGAAGGTGAGCATCGGCACGTCGTTCTCCCCGTCGCCGAAGGCCATCACCTCGTCGGGGTCGACGCCCAGCCTGTGGGCCAGCAGGGCCAGCGCGCGCCCCTTGTCCACGCCCTCGGGCATGATCTCCAGGAAGTGGGGCTTGGACTTCATGCAGCACACGCCGCCGGGAAACGCCTCGGTCAGCGCCGCCTGCGCCGCCGTCGCGCCCTCGGGCGTGTCGATGATCAGCAGCTTCTGCGGGTCGCAGGGGTGCGCCTTGAGCCAGCGGGACAGGGGCATGCCCACCGGCGTCGCCGGCACCCGGATCTGCCGGGCGTAGGCCTCGGTCTGGGGCAGCGGCACGTCGCAGCAGTAGCCCATGCCCGGGTACAGCTGCACGTACAGGCCCATGGCCTCGATCATGCGCAGCATGCCCAGCGCCGTATCGAAGGGGATGCGCCTGGCGAACAGCGTCTCGCCCGAGCGGTGGTCGTACACCATGGCCCCGTTGTAGACCACCATCGGGGCGTTCACGCCGATCTGCCGGGCGAAGGGCAGCGTGGCCTCCACCATCCTGCCGCTGACGATCGCGACGCCGCAGCCCGCGGCCATCGCCGCCTGCAGCGCCGCCCGCGACCGCGCCGTCAGCGCGCTGCCGGCGTCCAGCAGCGTGTCGTCCAGGTCCGTGGCAATCAGGCGTATCATGGGGGCGGGTCTCCTTGCTGATCGAATTTCACATTCCCCTCTATTTTAAACCATTTTGGCCTTTGTTGCAACCGCTATTTCCGCAATGCTTGCATCCGGGGAACAATGGTGGTAAAATGCACGGGGGAGGTGCGAATCCGATGATCGACACCGTGCGCGCGGGGCGGTACGGCATAGACGTGCTGTACGAGGACAACCACCTTCTGGCGGTGGTGAAGCCGCCCAACCTGCCGGCGCAGGCGGACCGATCGGGGGACGACGACCTGCTGAGCATACTGAAGCGCTACATTGGCAATAAATATCAGAAGCCGGGGAACGTGTACCTGGGGCTGGTGCACCGGCTGGACCGGCCCGTGGGCGGGGTGATGGTGTTCGCCCGCACGTCCAAGGCGGCGGCCCGGCTGTCAGCAGCCTTCGCGGAGCACGCCCAGGACCGGCGCTACCTGGCGGTGCTGCGGGGCAGCCTGCCCGGCGAGGTGACGCTGGAGGACGACCTTGTGAAGGACCCGGCCACCGGCACGGTGCGCGTGGCGCCCGCGGGCACGCCCGGCGCGAAGCATGCCCGGCTCGCCTCCCGGCCGCTGGCGCGGCGGGAGGGCCTGACGCTGACGGAGGCGCGGCTTTTTACCGGCCGGGCCCACCAGATCCGGGTGCAGCACGCCCACGCGGGTCTTCCGCTGTGGGGCGACGCCCGCTACGGCCAGGGCCGGCCCGGCCAGCAGATCGCCCTGTGGGCGGCCAGCCTGGCGCTGGAGCACCCCACGCGGCACGTGGCCATGCGCTTTGCGTGCCCGCCGCCCCGGACGGAGCCCTGGACCGCCTTCTGGCCGGAGATCGAAGCCTATTTCAAGGAGAACGACGCGTGAAAAAGAAAAAGGGCGGGCGCTGGTCCGTCATATTCCTGTGCTGCACGCTGGCCGTGCCCACCGTGGCGGCGATGACGGGGGCCTACGCGGGCACGCCGACGGCCCAGCAGCTGGCGCCCGCGCTGGCCACCGGCGCGCTGCTGGGGCTTGCGCACCTTCTGCTCAGGCCGGCGCTGCGGCTGATCACCGCGCCGCTGGGCTGCATGACGCTGGGCCTGTTCGGCATGGTGATCGACGTGGGGCTGCTGTACGGCTGCGACGCGCTGGTGGAGGGCTTCGAGCTGCCCGGGCCGCTGTGCGCCGTGCTGACCGCGGTACTGATCAACGCGGTGTGCGCGGTGGCGGCGGGCCGCCGGTAGCGGAGGAGCGGTCCATTCTTTTGTAACAGAATTGTAATGATTCGACCGGTTTCCGACCGGCCGGACCGCCGCCCGCCGGCCCGTGTATGGCGGTTCCGCCGCTGAAATGTGACGGAAATTGGAAATATCACGCCATGAAAAGTCACAATCAAGCCGGAATTGAGGAGCGAATTTGACCGTGACAGACCGAAGTCTGTGGATAATTTTTATGCATGGAGTCTGAATATGTGGATAACCCTCCAAAAAGCCGTCCAAACGGGGGTTTTACCCCCAAAACCTGTGGATAACTGTGTGGAAAATGTGGATTTCTCGATGGATCATGCAATGTATATACATTGACATATAAGAACGGAGGATGAAATATGAACGCGAGAGAACTGGCCGGAACCATCGATCACACCCTGTTGAAGCCGGACGCCACCGCGGCGCAGATCCTGAAGCTGTGCGACGAGGCGAAGGCGTATCACTTCGCCAGCGTGTGCGTGAACCCCAGCCGCATCGCCCTGGCGGCGAAGGCGCTGGAGGGCAGCGATGTGACGCCCTGCTGCGTGGTGGGCTTCCCCTTCGGCGCGATCCCCGCTGAGAGCAAGGCGGCCGAGGCCGCCGTGGCGGTGAAGAACGGCGCCCGCGAGGTGGACATGGTCATCGACATCGGCGCCGCGAAGGACGGCGACTGGGACTACGTGCAGCGCGACATCGCGGCGGTGAAGGCGGCCTGCGGCGCGGCGAAGCTGAAGGTGATCATCGAGGCGTGCCTTCTGACCGACGAGGAGAAGGTGAAGGCGTGCCTGGCGGCCAAGGCCGCGAAGGCGGACTTCGTGAAGACCTCCACCGGCTACTCCAAGTCCGGGGCCACCGTGCAGGACGTGGCGCTGATGCGCAAGACCGTGGGAGCGGACATGGGCGTGAAGGCGGCGGGCGGCATCCACACCCGGGCGGAGGCGCTGGCGATGATCGAGGCCGGCGCGAACCGGATCGGCGCCAGCAGCGGCATCGCGATCGTCAGCGAATAAACGCAAAACGAATGACAGGCGGCGGGACCTTCGGGTCGCGCCGCCTGTCGTCGTTGCGGGAAACTATATATCGTACTTCTTCAAAAGCAGGTCCAGCGCCTCGCGCAGCAGTATGGCCTCGCCCACGCCCTCGCGCTTGGCCAGCTTGGCCAGGCGCTGCAGCTGGTCCTGGGTGTAGTGGCTGGTCTTGGGCACCATCTTCTCCTCCTTGGCCATGGCCACCCGGTCGCGCCCGCCGACCTTCGCCCGGTACAGCGCGCCGTCGGCCTTGCGGATCAGCTCCGCGCAGCGGGAGGCGTCCTCGAAGGCCGTGGCCATGCCGATGGTCATGGTCTGCCGCACGCCGTCGGGCGTTGTGACCTGGTAGTTGTTCTTCAGGTCGTTCAGCAGCAGGAAGATCTCCTCCCGCTCCAGCGTGCCCCGGAAGATGATGCCGAACTCGTCGCCGCCGATGCGGTAGACCGCCGCGCCCTCCGGCAGGCGGCTGGCGATGTAGCGGCCCAGCTCGATCAGCACCCGGTCGCCCTCGTCCGGGCCGAAGTCCTTGTTGATGTGGTCGAACTCGTCGCAGTCGATCAGCGCGATGGCCACCACCTCGCCGTTCTGCTCGGCGTCGCCGTTCAGTATGTCGTTCAGATCCCTGTCGAATTGGTCGCCCACGGGGAAGCCCAGCGCGTCGTTCACCGCCGTCAGGTTGCGCGCCGTGTGCCGCCGGCCCAGCTCCTTGTGGTCCTCCACCGTGATGGGGCGGAAGGACGGTTCGTCCATGGTGTTCTTCATGAAACACATCTCCTTTCAGTAATAGGTATAATCCAATATGTGCTAATATTATTTGCAAAATAATATTAGCACATATTGGATTCCATGTCAACCCCCAATCGAAAATGCAAAAACATGCATTATCAGGTATGTTTATGCACGATCTGTGCATATTAGGTTAAATAACGTGAATATCTATTGCGCTTTTCCGCATATGGATGTATAATCGGGGCAATTCAAACGGAGCACACTCCGCGAGCAATGGAGGGAAATCAAATGAAAAAGCTGTTTGCAATGCTGATCGTGGCCGCGCTGATGCTGTCCGGCATCGCCGCGCTGGCCGAGAAGGGCACCCTGACCATGTGCACCAACGTCGCCTTCCCGCCCTATGAGTTCTACGACGAGAACGGCCAGCCCACCGGCATCGACGTTCAGATCGCCAAGGCCATCTGCGCCAAGCTGGGCTACGAGCTGGAGATCGTCGACATCGAGTTCGCCCAGTGCATCCCCGGCGTGCAGTCCGGCAAGTATGACTTCTCCGCGGCCGGCATGACCGTCACCGAGGAGCGCAAGCAGATGGTGCAGTTCACCGACACCTACGCCACCGGCATCCAGTCCATCATCGCGCCCGAGGCCGCCACGTTCGAGAGCATCGACGACATCGTCGAGGCGAACGGCACCGTGAAGATCGGCGTGCAGATGGCCACCACCGGCGACCTGTACAGCACCTGGGACTATGAAGACGAGGGCAAGGGCACCGTGGACCGCTACGCCAACGGCGCCGCCGCCGTGCAGGCGCTGCTGGCCGGCAAGGTGGACTGCGTGGTCATCGACAACGAGCCCGCGAAGAACTTCATCGCCCAGAACGAGGGCCTGAAGATCCTGGACACCGCCTACGCCGTCGAGGATTACGCGATGGCCTTCGGCAAGGACAGCGCCATCTACGCCGACTTCAACGCCGCGCTGGCCGAGCTGATCGCCGACGGCACCGTGCAGGGCATCATCGACGAGTTCATTCCCGCCGAATAATCCGCGACACATCCGGGCAGACCGGGGGGCACATGCCCCCCGTTTGCGCGTTGTAAGAGCGACCGCCAAAGGGGGACTGCGTTTTGCAGGCATGGTTTGAGGACCTGAAGGCACAATTTGACCTGAACTTCATACAGCGCAACCGCTGGCGCTTCATCACCACGGGCCTGGGGAACACGCTGCTGATCACGCTGTTCGCGCTGCTGCTGGGCGTGGCCATCGGCGTGATCATCGCGGGCGTGCGCTCCACCTACGACAAGACCGCCGACACCGCCCGCCCGGGCCTGGGCCGCAAGGTGCTGGGCTTCTTCAACGGGCTGTGCAAGGTGTACATCACCGTGCTGCGCGGCACTCCGGTGGTGGTGCAACTGATGATCATCTGCCTGGTGATATTCGCCTGGTCGGACAACGGCGTGGCGCTGGCCTCGCTGGCCTTCGGCCTGAACTCCGGCGCGTACGTGGCGGAGATCATCCGCGGCGGCATCATGTCCATCGACAACGGCCAGTTCGAGGCCGGCCGCAGCCTGGGCTTCAACTACCTGCAGACCATGTGGCACGTGGTGCTGCCCCAGGTGATCAAGAACGTGCTGCCCAGCCTGATGAACGAGTTCATCGCGCTTCTGAAGGAGACCTCCGTCGCCGGCTACGCCGCGGTGCGGGATCTGACCTACGGCGGCAACACCATCGCCGGGCAGACCTATTCCTATTTTATGCCGCTGATCGCCGTGGCGCTGATCTATCTGGCGCTGGTGATGTCGCTGACCTGGGTGGTCGGCCGGGTGGAGAGGAGGCTGAGGAGCAATGACCACTGACGTGCTGATTCGCGTGGAAGGGCTGGAGAAGCACTTCAAGGGCAACATCCACGCGCTGAACGGCGTGAGCGTGGACATCCGCAGGGGCGAGGTCGTGGTGGTCATCGGGCCCTCCGGCTCCGGCAAGTCCACCTTCCTGCGCTGCCTGAACCTGCTGGAGATGCCCTCGGCGGGCACCATCACCTTCGAGGGCGTGGACATCACCGACCCGAAGGTGAACATCAACCTGCACCGCCAGAAGATGGGCATGGTGTTCCAGCACTTCAACCTGTTTCCCAACATGACCGTGCTGAAGAACATGACCTGCGCGCCGGTGACGCTGCGCAAGAAGAGCAAAGAGGCCGCCGAGGCCCAGGCCAAGCAGCTGCTGGAGCGCGTGGGCCTGTCCGACCGGGCGGGCGCCTATCCCAACCAGCTCTCCGGCGGCCAGAAGCAGCGCATCGCCATCGTCCGCGCCCTGTGCATGGAGCCCGACGTGATGCTCTTCGACGAGCCCACCTCCGCCCTGGACCCGGAGATGGTGGGCGAGGTGCTGGACGTGATGAAGCAGCTGGCCCGCGAGGGCATGACCATGGTGGTCGTGACCCACGAGATGGGCTTCGCCCGCGAGGTGGGCGACCGCGTGATCTTCATGGACGGCGGCCGCATCATCGAACAGGGCACCCCCGAGAAGATGTTCGAGCACCCCGAGAACGCCCGGCTGAAGGAGTTCCTCGGAAAGATACTGTAGGACGGGAGCGCCCGGTTTTTTGGCGTGCGCGTTAAAAGCAATATAAAAGAAAACGACGGTTATTGCAATGGCCCCGACGCGATGGTAAAATACCACCATAGCCGTGGGGAACATGAGACGGCACAAGGCCGCCGCCCGCTGGGCGGCGGCGCTTTTGTTCCCCGGAGCGTCGAAGGAGGCATTTGCGATGTACACCATCTCCGATCTCTACGACTTGGAACATACCCTGGCCAAGGACTACCTTTCCGCCTTCACGTATCCCTGGGAGGCGCTGAAGGGCATCAAGGACCTGATCCTCGCCCTGGGCCCCACCCTGGGGGAGGACTATGAGGAGGTCTCCGAACACGTGTGGGTGCACCGGACGGCGAAGGTCTTCCCGTCGGCGTACCTGGGCGCGCCCTGCATCATCGGGCCCGACACCGAGGTGCGGCACTGCGCCTTCATCCGCGGCTCGGCGCTGGTGGGCGCGAACTGCGTGGTGGGCAATTCCTGCGAGCTGAAGAACGTGATCCTGTTCGACAACGTGCAGACGCCCCACTACAACTACGTGGGGGATTCGATCCTCGGCTACCGCTCCCACATGGGGGCCGGGTCCATCACCAGCAACGTGCGCTCGGACAAGCAGCTGGTCGCGGTGCACGCCCCCGAGGGCGACATTGAGACCGGGCTCAAGAAGTTCGGCGCGATGCTGGGCGACTACGTGGAGTGCGGCTGCAACTGCGTGCTGAACCCGGGCACCGTGGTGGGCCGGCACAGCAACATCTACCCCACGTCCTGCGTGCGGGGCGTGGTGCCGGAGAACAGCATCTACAAGGTGACGAGGGAAATCGTCGATAAAAAGTAAAGGAGAGAACAAGCTATGCGCGTCGTCATTCAGGAGAACTACCAGAACATGTGCGCCTGGGCCGCGAAGCACATCGCGGATCGCATCAACGCCCACAAGGAAAACCGGCCCTTCGTGCTGGGCCTGCCCACCGGCTCCTCGCCCATCGGCGTGTACCAGGAGCTGGTGCGCATGAACAAGGCCGGCGAGGTCTCGTTTGCCAACGTGATCACCTTCAACATGGACGAGTACCTGGGCCTGCCCCACGAGCACGACCAGAGCTACTGGTACTTCATGCACGACAACTTCTTCGACCACCTGGTGGACATGAAGCCGGAGAACATCAACATACTCAACGGCATGGCCGAGGACCCGGAGGCCGAGTGCGCCCGCTATGAGGAGAAGATCGCGGCCTGCGGCGGCATCGACCTGTTCATGGGCGGCATCGGCGTGGACGGCCACCTGGCCTTCAACGAGCCCTTCACCTCGCTGACCAGCCGCACCGGCGTGCGCGCGCTGACCACGGACACCCGCATCGTGAACTCCCGCTTCTTCGGGAACGACCCGGAGGCGGTGCCGGCGAAGGCGCTGTCGGTGGGCATCGGCACGGTCACCGATTCCAGGGAGGTGCTGGTGCTGATCAACGGCCACAACAAGGCCCGGGCGCTGGCGGCCACCGTGGAGGGCGCCGTCAGCCAGAAGTGGACCTGCAGCGCGCTGCAGCTGCATCCCAACGCCATCATCGCCTGCGACGAGGCCGCCTGCGGCGAGCTGACCGTGGACAGCTACAAATACTTCCTGGACATTGAACGGGAAGAGAGGTTGTAAACCATGGGCAAATACTTTGGCACCGACGGCTTCCGGGGCGAAGCCAATGTGAACCTGACGGCGGACCACGCCTATCAGGTGGGGCGCTTTCTGGGCTGGTACTACACCCAGCAGCGGCGCTTTGCGGGCAATCGCGAGAACGCGAAGATCGTCATCGGCAAGGACACCCGCCGCTCCTCCTACATGTTCGAGTACGCGCTGATCGCGGGCCTGACGGCCAGCGGCGCGGACGCCTACATGCTGCACGTGACCACCACGCCCAGCGTGGCCTGGGTCACCCACGCGGACGAGTTTGACTGCGGCATCATGATCTCGGCCTCCCACAACCCGTTCTACGACAACGGCATCAAGCTCTTGGACGGCAACGGCGAGAAGATGGGCGAGGACACCATCGGCCTGATCGAGGACTACCTGGACGGCAAGCTGAACGTGTTCGGCCAGTCCGTGAAGGAGCTGCCCTTCGCCACGAAGGAGCACATCGGCTGCACCGTGGACTACGTCAGCGGCCGCAACCGCTACGTGGGCTATCTGATCAGCCACGGGCTGTACAGCTTCCGCGGGCTGCGCGTCGGCCTGGACTGCGCCAACGGCGCGTCCTGGAACATCGCCAAGGCCGTGTTCGAGGCGCTGGGCGCCCGGACTTACGTGATGGGCGCGGAGCCCAACGGCCTGAACATCAACAATGGCGTGGGCTCCACCCACATCGAGGCGCTGCAGCAGTTCGTGCTGGACAACCAGCTGGACGTGGGCTTCGCCTACGACGGCGACGCCGACCGCTGCCTGTGCGTGGACGAGAAGGGCGAAGTGCTGACGGGCGACCACATCATGTTCGCCTACGCCTGCTACATGCAGGACCGGGGCAAGCTGCAGGGCAAGCCCATCGTCGCCACGGTGATGAGCAACTTCGGCCTGTTCAAGGCGCTGAACGAGCGGGGCATCGACGTGGTCAAGACCAAGGTGGGCGACAAGTACGTCTACGAGTACATGACCACCCACGGCTGCCGGCTGGGCGGCGAGCAGAGCGGCCACATCATCTTCTCCAAGTACGCCACCACCGGCGACGGCATCCTCACGAGCCTGAAGATGATGGAGTGCATGCTGGCGCGCAAGAAGAAGATGAGCGAGCTGTGCGAGGGCTTCCGCATGTACCCGCAGGAGCTGATCAACGTGCGGGTGTACGACAAGGCCGAGGCCCAGGCGGACCCGGACGTGCAGGCCGCCGTGAAGGAGGTCGCGGAGCGGCTGGGCGAGACGGGCCGCATACTGGTGCGCGAATCCGGCACCGAGCCGGTGGTGCGCGTGATGGTGGAGGCCGACAGCGACGAACTGTGCCTGGAGCTGGCCCAGAAGGTCGTGGACGTGATCATCGCCAAGGGCCACGCGGTCAAATAAGCGTATGAAGAAGGTCATCGTATTCGGCGGCGGCACGGGCCTGTCCTGCCTGCTGTCGGGGCTGAAGCTGTTCCCGGTGGAGGTGACCACCGTCATCACCGTGTCGGACAACGGCAGCTCCACCGGCGTTCTGAAGCAGGAGTTCGACATCCCCGCCGTGGGCGACGTGGGCAAGGTGCTGCTGAGCATGGCCAACGTGGACGACGATCTGGTCAGGCTGCTGCGCTACCGCTTCCACCGGGAGGGCTCGTCGCTGGACAATCACCCGGTGCGCAACATACTGCTGACGGCGCTGATCGACCTGAAGGGCAGCCTCACCGAGGCCACCCGCTACATGTGCGCGCTGCTGAACATCCGCGGCACGGTGCTGCCGCTGACCGAGGAAAAGGTGGAGCTGGTGGGCAAGAGCGCCACCGGCGCCGAGGAGTTCTTCGGCGAGGAGAGCGTCAGCCAGAACATGCGCTACATATCGAGCCTGTCCTACGACCACGACATCCACGTGGCGGACGCCGTGAAGCAGGGCATCGCCGAGAGCGATCTGATCATATTCAGCCCCGGCAGCCTGTACACCAGCATACTGCCGCACCTGATCTCGGAGGAGATCGTGGAGGCCATCCGCGCTTCCCGCGCCCCGATCATGTACGTGTCCAACCTGGTGACCCAGCCCGGCGAGACCGACCGCTACAACGTCAGCGACCACCTGGCCGTGCTGAACCGGTACCTGAAGGGCCGCCGGGTGGACCTGGTGGTGGGCAACAACGCCGTGATCGACCCCCAGGTGGTCGCCCGCTACCTGACCCATGAGAACAAGACGCTGGTGGCGCTGGACCGCGAGGCCATCGCCAAACAGGGCGCGTGCGTCATAGAGGACGACATCTTCTCCATCGACGAGGAGGGCCGCATCCGCCACAACGCCCTGAAGACCGCGTTTCTGATCTTTTCGTATCTGATGAAGCAATAGGGCTCAAGCGTCAGAACCGCTCCGGACGACGCAGAAGCCCACATGACAATCCCCTGGCACGTGTTTTAACGCCGGGGGTTGATTTTATTCATCAAACCCGAAATCTTCCACCTTCAAGGTCTTGCAGTTCTCGGTGACCGTGCGGACGATGGCCTGCGGGACGCCATCCGGGATTGAGGCGTCCACGATCAGCCGGATTTCCACGTTTGAACCGTTGATTGAGGTGATATGGTTGATGATCTCGTCCATCAGGCTGCTCATATTTTTGATGACGCGGGTTGAATCCAATCGCGTCGTCATGGAAAACCGCGTTGTGAGCGGGCGCAGCGGCGGATCGTCAATCACAGGCTCCTCGCCGGGCTGCGGCGGAGAATAAGGATCAGGTACAGTACCGGGGAATGACGGCGGATATGGATTCGAGCCAGGGCCTGGCTGCGCTCTCTCCTGGGTCAGCTGTTTCAACGCGGCCAGCGGCTTTACCAAATATCCAGAACGGTCAATATAGCCCACATACAGGTTGTATTTAAGACCCTTGTATTTTCCGTCCCCAACGCCCTCTGCATACGCGAAGTAATCCTCGGAGTTCACGCCGACTTGAATCGCCTGCTGCAAAACGTCGAAATTGGCCAGGCGCGGCAAATAGCAATAGGTGCAAAGCATCTTCCACAGGTCGCCGATGTTGATTTCGTTGGCATCGCGCCACAGCAGGTCATCCAGCTGCATCGTCAACAGCGCTGGCGCCCATTGGGTAATCAACTGCTCGTTCTGCTGCATTTTGTGAGCAGCCTTCATTACGACGGAATCCGGGCCGGAGCTGCGGATATTCAGTTCGTCCCATATAACGGTCTTCAGATCAATCTCCCGGTCAATGTAGGGAACCAGAAGATGGCAATAGGTTTCCTGGATACGCGCCTCAACGGTCTGATTCCAGCGGGTGACATTGTTTAATGCTTCGCGCACCTGGGCGGCATCCAGATTCAAATCCTCGCTGTCCTGCTGGACGGATACCCATGCCAGATACATCTTCACGGCTTCACGCAGCGAAGCGGCGTTGTTGGAGTCCGGCGCGATGAAGGCCAGCATATTGCGATAAATACGCGGAGAAAGGCCCCGGGTATTCAATATGTCCGAGGCGGCCCGTATAGCGAGGTCGCTGTCCTTGACGGACTTGAATACCTGCTGCGTATTCAGTATCACGAGTCCGACATCCTGGTCGTCGGAGACGTCCATGCTGGTATCCGGGCAGATGTGCAGGCGGGCGAACGGGCGCTCCTTGCGGATCAGGCGCAGGCGGCGCTCGATTTCCACTTCCACTTCGTCGCTGCTGCGCTGGCTGGCGCGATCATCCGCGATCTTCCGAAGGGTCGGGCGGGTATCGAACCAGAAGCGGTCGCCGGTGGGATTGGAATAGAGATAGCTCAATGACGCCTGGAGGGTGCTCAGGGCATCGTTGAAGGTGGCGATGTTCTCGCCGGGCTGGATCGCGCCGAGGCGAATCCGGCTGGCTTCCAGGCCGCGGATTTTGTCGCTCCGGGTGCTGGGAGCCGATCCCAGCATGATCGTGCGGGCGATGCGCCGGGCCGCCATGTAGTGTCCGAAGCGCGACACTTCCCTGTCTTTTTGGAACGGTATGGACTGGTCGCCATCCACCTCGCGCTCGACGATGGGATTCCAGCTGTCGCCGACGTGCCGTGTCAATTCATCGCGTATGGCAGGCAGATAGAACGACATGGAGCCGGGCATGATCAACAGCCCGCCGTCCTGGTTGATCCACAGATTATGAACGACGGCGGCCATCAAGCGCAGTACGCCGCGGGTCTTCTGGAACCGTTCGATGGTCGCCCAATCTTCATAGAGGCGGTCAAAGATCTCCGGGTGGATGGGATAGCATCTGCGCATCCGCTCGAAATACCCGACCTCCTTGGCGTTGGTCGGAAAATCGCCGCTGTTGTCCTGATAGAACTGGCTGAAAGCCTGGCAAACGGCGTCGCGGCCCGCCTCGTCCTTGCAGGACAGGAACAGGCGGCGGCGGACGATCTCAAAGCCCTCATTCGCGCCGACGGGCTTCCATATGGATTCCATGCGGCCAAAGGTGTGTTCAATGGCTTCAAGGGCGCGATGACCGCCCTCCTCCTCACCGATCTCAATGTTGGATTCGGGGATGGAAGCCACGACCAGGCTGTTTATACTGGCGCGGGCAGCTTCGGTGATCTCCTGGATGAATGAAATCAGATTGTCAAAGGTTCCGGCGGGAAGATCGTCCTTCTTCCACAGCTTCTTGGCATAGGCCACCAGCTCGTCGATCAGTATGACGCAGGGTCCGCAGGCATCGAATAACGCCTTCAATGCGACCGAACCGGGGGATACACCCTTCTTGTCGGATTCCTTGATGATGTCATAGAGCTTGGGATTCCCGGATTCCACCGCCAGCTGATAGGCCAGTTCTCCCCAAAGGGTATTGACGGTGGTGCCGGGCAGATTGACCGGGCGCTTCGACTTCGCCGGTTCGAGGGCGGTGCCCACCAGTACCGCAACCCGGCAGAGGGGCAGATTGCCAATGCCGGATTCATCCACGAGCGCCTTGATGTGCGGCAGCCTGCCGAGGGCCGCGCGCCCGCGCAATAGATGGTACAGTGCCAGCATGCTGTGGGTCTTGCCGCCGCCGAAGGCGGTTTTAAGCTGGATGACCGGCTCGCCGTCCAAACCGCCGACGCGCCGGAGGGCCTGGATCAACAGGCCCTTCATGCCCTCGGTGACATAGGTGCGGCTGAAAAACTCCACAGGGTCGCGGTATTCATACGCGCCTTCGCCACGGGCCACCTGGGCCAGATCCGCCGCGAACTCGGCGTTTTTGTAGCGGCCCTGGGCAACGTCCGGGTGCGGCTCGATGATGTCGCGCCAGGATTTGAGGCCGGTGACGGGCGTGGTCTGCATGACGCCTGCGGGTTTGGCGGCAGGCGTGGCGGCGGGCGATGCGGAGATCGCCCCTACGGGGGAGACCGTCGAGCCGCCCTCGTGGCCATACAGATGTTTGCGGTACAGCGCCTGAATTTTGGCCATGGTCTCCTGATCCATTTCACCGGCCAGGCGCGCAATGTTGTCCAGCGCGCTGGTGGTATCGGCGTCGGGATAGTCTCCGGCCCCCATGTGGGAGATATCGTTGCGGGCGGCCTGAACCAGTTTATTCCAGGAACGGGCCTTCTTGCTCAGCGCATGGATAAAGATGCTGTTCCAGTTCCGCTCCACCACGTTGCAGCACGCCTGTATATCCAGAGCATCCGTGCGGGATTGCCAGCTTGTATAGCGAAGCAGCTGCTGCTGATCCGGCACAAAGCCGGTGGCAAAGGGAACGACAGCCTCTTCCCACCAGAGCGAATCGGAGGGGTCTTCAATGTATTCCGGCACCAGGTTTTTGATGGTTTGGCAAACCCACGGGGCCATGACCTCCCGCAGGATGTCCAGTGCCCGGCTGACCAATTCCTTGTTCTTCATAGCTCAATCCTCGCTTCTGTGTATTGTTCATCTTTCTGTCGCCGCAAGTTGCCGGCAAGTTAAATTCAAATCGATGATGCATAGTTATGCAGAATTCAGGGTAAAACCACAAACATCTGCGCCAAATATGCATGTTTGCAGCGCCCGTTATTCATTTCAGCAAATGGACTGCAAGTTGCCGGCAAGTTAAACCTCCTATGCCCAAATGGGGATATAGCGCATATATCGCGGCGCAGTTGTCGGATCAGAGGGCTTGATCATCCCTCTTTCAATGGCAAGCTTGATCAATCTCGAGATTTGAGAAGCTCCGCTGTCGGGAAGCCCAAATCGCTCCCTTAATGATGCGTTGGTCACCTGCTTTCCCTCCACAAAGCGAACGCAGGCATGCATATAGCAGGCCCACAATTTGTCATTTGGGTCGATGTCGGTAAAGGGGCGAACCGAAAACAGTATTACGCGCATGTTCTCCTCATAAATCTCTATCTTGGGCGCGGGCAGATGCGCCAGTTCGCTGCTCATGATAATCTTGTCCCAACCCGTTCCGGATTCTTCACAGATGTGGAAACGCCGCATCAAGGCAGCCATTTTCTCGTTGCGGGATTTTGGCGGGTTATCCACAATGCGAAGGACATCCACCAGAGGTCTGCCTGGATTTGTCACCTCAATGCGATCGGCAAAAATCTCAATGAGAGGACCGGTCCCGCGAATGCTCAAGTCCTGATGGATCAAGGCGTTGGCAACCACCTCGCGGATAGCCAGCGACGGATAAGCCAGTTCCGTTCTTCGAAGTCCATCCTCGATAATTTCCCTCGCCGGCAGCAAAGCTTCGATGTATTGTATCGCGTTTTCATATCCAACCGCATATCCCCTTCTACCGGTGATTTCTCTGATGATTTCAAGGCTATTTATCCCACTGTACTGCACAATGCGCATGGACTTGCGTGATACGGAAGGAAACTGATTCAGTCGTTTGGCGAGCAACAGAGCGCCGAGATTGGTTATACTGTAGCTGCCGTCCTCTTCTATCCGGATAATACGATCCTCGTTCAGATGATAGGCAATCGCATCGGTGTTTGAGGGCACAGTCATGTGCTGAAGCTCATAATACTGGCCATAGTCCAGCATTTGCAGAGCCGTCTGTAATTCCAGATGGCTCATGGCGCGCATATCCTCAAAGACATCGCTGCGCAGCCGATCCCATAGCTGAGACTTCATGCCCGGAACCTCGTTCAGCTTTTTAGTGCAACTGCCCACTCGAATGTACTCGGTTTTCTGGAACATTACAGTGCGATCAATTGCCCTGTTTATTATGAGCACAACCACAGTATTATTCCCGATTTTATCCGAGGCGAATTCATACGTGGCATTTTCGGAAAGCTGGGTGCGGAGCCAGATTTCCAAGGGCTGGTTCCCCTTTTTCTTGTTTTCAGGATCGAAATCGGTCCCAACAATCGTATGGGTGGCATCATTGACGCCCCAGATGAGATAGGCATAGTCCCGCTCGCAATAGGCGGCTGCGTTTGCAAGCGCGCTGATATTCTCGCCAATCATCTGTGGGTCGGTATTGTTATCTTTGAATTCCAACCACTGTGTTTCATTGGGCAGCAAGGTCAATTGCCTGACCAACTGTGCGATATTTTCCATTGGTAACCTCTTTTCAGAACATGCTGAGCTGCTCGGGTTTGGCGGCGGCCATATCGGCGGCCATGGCCTGGATTTCGGGCCAGGCGACGACCAGGTTGTTGTAGGCGAAGCCCTCCTGCGCCCAGTTCTTGCGCTCACAGATGGTATAGAGGCGATAGGCGAGGGCCTTGGCGTTTTCGGCGTTGGCGCCGTACATGTCCATCAGAATGCTGGCGCAGCCTTTGATGCCGTCCTTCTCCATGGCCCGCGCCAGCTGCTGGGTCAGAAGCCAAATGCACTCCTCGCCGGAATTGACCTTCTCCGGCAATTCTTCGCGGGTCAATAGGCGCACCTGGCCCTTCGCGGCATACATGACGCCGCGATCCGCCAACGCCTGGACGCTGGTATTCTTGGCGCGGGCCAGTATATCCGCGTCCCCGAATTTCAGGGTATTGAATGCGTATTGATTGAACAGATCGACACAGAACCGGGATTCACGATCCAGCTCTCCCTCCTGCTCATTGTAGAAGGCGTCCAATTCCTGATTGATGATCTGCAAGGCGGATCGAACGCTCATGGGCTTGCCGTCCGCTTCCAATACGCTCTTGAAGCGGCTGAATACGCCGATGCCGGGACCAATGGCAGATTGAGCCAAGTCTACCGGAGCAATGTTTGCTGATTGAAGCTTTTCCAAGGCCGGGCGCATTTCCCGATGGAGGGCATTGATGAATTCTCGGCGGGTGACGCTGCGGGCATCAGCGGGTCGCTTGCGGCAGACGAGGACGATGGAGGAGGCGAGGGCGTTGGTGCCGGAGGCAATGGAACGATTCGCCATTTCCGTGCGCATCGGCCAGGTGCCCGTGATGGCAAAGCCCGCGCGGATGATGGCGGAGAGCATCGTCTCCCAGCCGGAGGACGCGGTGTTGTCGTCGGCGTCGGTGTCGCTCTGCTTGAAGGCGTAGTAAATGGTCACGGGGATGTCGTTCCGGGCATACTTGTTGATCTGGCAGCAGGTCTGATACATGCCATCTTCAAAGAATGCTTTGGCCTTTTCAGCGCTCCCTTCAAAGCGGTAAGGCGTTGCCACCAGTTCCTCGGCTTTGGGAACCAGCATCGTCCTGAACAGATTGGGATAGGACTGCTTTAAGGCCTGTCGCATCCATACATAGAAGAAATCGGACAGGTCGGCATAGCCGATATTGTCATAATAGGGCGGATCAGTGGATATGACAATACTTCGCAATCCAGTATCGCTTTGTGCATCGAATTGCTTTGCAAAGCCGTTTGGATTGGAAGGTAACTGCTGTAATACTTCTACCACCCAATCTACCATACTTTCCCAGCTGCCAGTAGAAGAGCTAAATGGATTGCCCTCGGCATAATCCCATGTCATGGGTATAGCTTGCCGTCCGAAAGTATTTCGGATTTTCACATATCCTGTGTCCCATGAACAGATCGAAGAACATCTGTCAGCAAGCCTGTCAACATCAAATGCAAGGTAAGCCCCCACGGCTTCGCCGTAGGCTTTTGCGCCGGTGCCGCCCTGGTCGAGGCCGATGTGGTCGTTGAACATGCCCGCCGCCTCGGCGTCCTGTTCCGCCTTCTTCTGCGCCTCGCCCACCAGTGCGCTGAACGTCGTCAGCGCCGTCAGCTGGCGGTTGGTGAACAGGTCGCTGTAGTCCGTCATGCCAAAGGCCGGCGGGCTGAACCAGCGGGGGTTCTCCGGCATTGCGCCGCTGGGATACGCCTCCGGCTTCTCGCATTCCGCCGCGTGGATGTGCTCGGAATTCGGGGAAAGATAGACGCGGCCCCGGGGTCCCTCAGCCACGATCGCCATCAGCTGCGCGCCGATGCGTCCGGCCTTGCCCTCCTGCTTGACGTACTCGTCCAGCGTGGTCTGTCCGCAACCGGGGCACACAAAAGCAGCCCCGCGCCCCTTCTTGGGCTCGAGCAGGTCTTTCGGCAGGGAAGCGCCGGTATATACCTTGAAGTCAAAGCGATCGTCGTTCTGCCTGGGCAGCACCCAGGCGTAATTGCCCTTTTTCTTGGAGAGGACATAGTTGCTCGCGCAGGGGATGGTACACCCGCAAGCCGGATTCGGGCACTTCACCGTCCGCGCCCAGATCCAGGCGATGACGGTGGCCTCCTGGCCGTTGTTCAGCTTCGCCCTGGGGTACAGGTGGCCGATGCGCTTGAAGGCCTCGCTTTTCATCCACTCGCCGTAATAGCGCACGTCCTCGGCCAGACCCGCCGCGCCCTTCACCGTTGCACCGCCGCCCATCTGCCTGCGCCATGTCGGATTGACCGGGCGCTGTCCGGCGAATTTCGGCGGTATCTCGATCATGGCTTTGTTGATCATTACGGCCACGGGGTTCAGGTCGTGGGCGTGGGCCTCCAGCCCCAGACGCTGGGCCTCCAACGGAATCGCTCCGCCACCTGCAAAGGGGTCAAGGAGCGCAGGAGGATTGCCGCCGGTGGATTTCATGATTTCCTTTTTTGCCTCGGCCAACACGCCGGGATCGTTGCTGTTTTCCCATTTGACCAGTTTTGTCAGAATACCAAATAAGCGCTCGCGCTCTTTGCGCTGCGCCTCTTCATCCGGGAACAATTCGGGATGACTGGAAGGATCATCTACAAGGGACGACCAAATGACGGCGCGGGCCGTCGCCAGTGGCCGCCGCGCCCACCATAAGTGCAATGTGCTGGGATGGCCGTGGCGGATGGATTTCTCCCGCGCCGATTCTGCATTTATTGCCTCTAATGGCAGGGCAACCTCGATCAGTTTTTTCTTCATTCCCATAGTATTCCTCTATTCATTTTACCGTAAAGGCGCCTGTAAAGCCCGTAGCGGCGAGCATTGCTCGCCATTGGTGGATTCGCCGTATTCCATCAGCAGAAGTATTGGGTTTCGCCAAAGTACTGCTTCCATTTCAGAATGACCTCGTCGCTGCGCGCTTCTATGATGGCCATGATGTTGCGCAGGACATGAGCGGGAATTTCCGATCGGTTGTGACACAGCAGGCGTTTCCCCCCGGCGCGTTATCCATATTTATGTCGCGTTTTCGCTGGGCGCTCCCAGCGCGACATGCACATGTACAGGCTCCAGCGGCATGCTTTCGTTCGTCCAGAAGTAAACCCAATAGGCGCCGATCCTAAAAATTTGAGGCATTTTCAAACCCTCCGTCCGCCGCGAATCGAAGGATCAGGTGGGCGGTGCTCTCAATAACCTCCTGACAGCGGCGCAGTTCCGCTTCAGTCAAACCATCAATATCTGTCCACTGATAATCCGGCAAATAGCAGGTGGCGTGGTGAAATCCATCCGACGCATCCGGCTTTTCCATGTAGACCTTTACACGCCGATCCGGCAATATCTCGGAATGGACGATCTCAATGCCGTCATCCAGTGTTATAAACGGATACATCATGGCGTCATGCCTCCTCATAATGGCCTACGGTTCTATTATACCGCATTTTATCAAATCTGCAATCTCATAATTGACGCTGCACGCCGCCTGATCCGGCTCGCTGGAAAACGGCGTCCGAAGGTAAATCGTATGCGTCAGCGGGCCGTCCACCTCGACGATGGCCAATATGAATTCATCGGGCTTGTTCAATGCCGTGATGATTTCATTGCGCGTGACCGTCACCGTGGTCGATCCCTTTCGGCGTCCCTTGACCTCAATGAACCGCAGGCTGCCGCCGCCTTCACCGCGCATATGATCCGGTATCCGGGATTCGATGTCATAGCCTTTCTTTCCGACGCTGACGTCTGTCGGCAAAAATCCGCGCTGATATTCCCGGTACATGACGGCGTCCATGGCGGCCTTTTCGATGGCCGCGCGATCCGCGCCGAACAGCTCGCCCTCACTCGGAATGCCGAGCAGCTGATTCAGCAGGCCCTGGGGGATCACCAGGACGCCGCCCATGATCACGGGCGTTCGAGCCTTGATGGCCTTTTCCTGCTCCAATTCCTGCAAGCGATGCTGCAGTCTGTCCTCCAAATCGTCCGCGCGCCGGGCAGCGTTCTGCGAATTCAGCTTGCCGCCGCTCTTCCCGGCCTGCTCCTTTGCCTTCAATTCCTGCGCGCGCCGATCCCAATACTGAATCTCGCTGGTCAGGCGGGTCTTGACAGCCTGGGCAGTCTTATCGGCCATCTTCGTCCGATGCTCCCGAAGCTCCTTCAAATGGACGGGGACAATATGCTGCATGGCATAGCTGAGGGCGCGATCCTCCACGCCGTCCATGAGCCAGGATTGCGTTTTCACATAGTCCTGTATAGCCTGGGTTTCCGCGTCGTTTGCGGGCCGGTAGTCCAGATAGGGCGCATAACCGGCCTGGCGGGAATGTCCGGCTTCGTCCAACTCCACAAATTGCATGGTGCGATTGATGACGCGGAATTCCGTGGCAGAAACCTTCTTCCCGTCCTGGAAGGAATCTTCGATGTAGAAAAGAAGGCGCGGCTTGTCTGAGGGGTCGTTTTCGTCGATCAGTATGGAACCGCGCTTCATCACGTCGGCGTTTTGCTCCAACACGATGTCAATGACGGCTTCGAGGAGCGGGTGGCCGGGGCAAATTTGATCCGCCGTGGGCTGGCCGGAGACGTTGCAGAAGGCCTTGTCAAAGCAGACGCGCTCGTATTTCGACGCCACAGGGACGCCGAAGCTGATGACCTGATCCCGGCGAAGTACCTTCGAGGGCACGCGGGTGATCTCCCAGCGGCCCCTTTCCCGCTTGCGGATGATGCCGCCCAATGCTGTGAACGCCTCCATGAAGAAGGCTTGGATATAGAAGGGCTGCAGCTTGTGCGCCTCCATTCGCTCCATTTCCTCCCGTATCGCCATGATCCGGTGAACGTCCATGGTATCCTCGGTCAATGCGTTTTCATCGATCAGCTTCTGCAGGGCCTTTACGTCCAGGGCACGATCCACGACCTGATTCAGCTTGTCCCGCACCTCGGGCTGGTTTCCGTATCGTATGGCGGCGATGAGCAGGTCCCGAAGGGATTGGTTCTCGAAGGTCACTTTGCCCAGGATATCGAACACCTTGCCGCCGAGGGCATTGCGTTCCTCTTCGAGCTTCTCAAACAGGCGCTGATAGACGGCGCCTTCGCGGGTTTCCTTGGATACGAGGTTCCACAGATGGCAGACCTCGGTCTGGCCGATTCGATGAATACGTCCAAATCGCTGCTCTATGCGGTTCGGATTCCAGGGAAGGTCGTAATTCACCATCAGATGAGCGCGCTGCAGGTTGATGCCTTCACCGGCGGCATCGGTGGCGATCATGATGCGCACGTCCTTGTCCTGCTTGAAAAGCGTTTCGATCTTCCGGCGCTCGTCGCGGAGCATGCCGCCGTGGATGGTCACGACGGATTCGGGCTTGCCAAATAACGTACGGATCTTATCAGCCAGGTAATTCAGGGTGTCCCGATGCTCGGTGAATATGATCAGCTTTTCCCGCTGGCCGTCCGGGGCAAACATTTCTTCCTTGTCCTGCAGGATGGAGGACAATTCCTCCCATTTTCTGTCGGTGCCGGAAGAACGCACCTGGTTCGCCATGGTTTCCAGCCTTTGGAGGGTGGCGATTTCCGCCTCCAATTCCGGGATGGTCTTGGCTGCGGAGGCCCGCTCCGCAACGGTTTCTTCTTCTTTTTCCAGCTCGTCGGCAGGCATATCGTCCAGGTCGTCCATATCCTGGGGAATATCAAACTGCCACTCCATTTCGCGGGCACGCTTGCCGAGCTGTTCCTCCCGCAGCCGGTTTTCCAGGCGCTCGCGGCGGCGGCGCAGGGATTGGTAAATAGCCTCCGGGGACGAGGCCAGGCGGCGCTGCAGGATCGTCAAGGCGAAGCCCACAGTATTCTTATGCTCGCCCTCCAAATTGTCTGCCCGGTTGAATTCCTCCTGGACGTAGGTGGTGACGGCATTGTACAGCTGTGCCTCCATAGGCGACAGATCATAATTGACCGTGTAGGCGATACGCTCCGGGAACAGAGGCTTACCGTCAAACTTGAGCAAGTCCTCTTTTACCAGGCGGCGCATGACGTCTGATATATCTATGTTCTGATTACTCGTCCGGCAAATGCCCTCGAAGCGGTCCGGGTCGATCAGCGCCATAAACAGCTGGAAGTCTTCCTCCTTGCCGTTGTGGGGCGTAGCGGTCAGCAGCAGGAAATGCCGGGTAATCGTGGAGAGCAGGCGGCCCAACAGATACCGCTTCGTGTACTTGATTTCATTTCCCCAAAAGGACGCGCTCATTTTGTGAGCCTCGTCACATACGATCAAGTCCCAATCGGTGACTTTCAGCTTTTCCTGTATGGTCTCATTCCGGGCCAGTTTGTCCAGGCGGGCAATGCAATAGTTGATCTCTGTGAACACGTTGCCGGTGACGCTGGATTCAAGCCGGTCGTTTGTCAGGATTTCAAAGCGAAGATGGAATTTCTGATAGAGCTCGTCCTGCCATTGCTCCGCCAGGTTGCCGGGGCAGACGATCAGGCACCTCTTCAGATCTCCGCGTACGATCAGCTCCTTCAGGAGCAGGCCGGTCATGATGGTTTTGCCCGCGCCGGGATCATCCGCCAGGACATACCGGAGCGGCAGGCGCGGCAGCATCTCCTCATAGACGGCGGAGATCTGGTGCGGCAGCGGCTCTATGCTGGATGTATGGACGGCCAGATAGGGATCGAACAGGTGGGCCAGGTCGATGCGATACGCCTCGGAGACCAGGCGCATTTTATCGCCGGGTATGTCGAAAGACCACGGAAGAGACATCTGCAGAACGGAAAGGGAAGGCTCGTCGTCCCTGTACAGCACTTGGCTGCCGGTTATGCCGGTATTGGTTTTATAGATAACATCCAGGCAAGCCGAGCCGTACCATTTTGTCGAAACGACGGTGATTGGTTCATTCGGCAAAAGACCGTTGACGACACTGCCGATGGTCAGGTCTTCGAGTTTCGCCATTGGATATCCCCCTGCTGATTCTTAACCTTACAGATATTTTAACACACGTATTCCGCTTTGTCTACTATATGTACAAAGTGGAATTGCAAGACAATGCCGCGAGGGCGCTTCCGGGCCGTCGCGGCATTGCATCATGATGTCTGCGTATTTTGTCGTCATTCCTCCGTCTGCAGTATCCGCGCCAAAAATTCCCGCGTGCGCGGCTGCTTGGGCTGGGTGAATATGGCCTCGGGCACGTCGCTTTCGACGATCACGCCGCCGTCCATGAACACCACCTTGTCGCACACGTCCCGGGCGAAGCCCATCTCGTGGGTGACCACCAGCATCGTCAGGCCCGATTTGGCCAGATCCTTCATGACGGCCAGCACCTCGCCCACCATCTCCGGGTCCAGGGCGCTGGTGGGCTCGTCGAACAGCAGCACGTCCGGGTTCATCGACAGCGCCCGGGCGATGGCCACGCGCTGCTTCTGGCCGCCGGACAGCTGGCGGGGCTTGGCCTTCACGTACACGTCCATGCCCACCTTGCGCAGGTATTCCATGGCCACCTTCTCGGCCTCGGCGCGGCTGCGCTTCAGCACCTTCATCTGGCCCACCACGCAGTTCTCCAGCGCCGTCATGTTGGCGAACAGGTTGAACTGCTGGAACACCATGCCCACGTGGGCCCGGTACATCTGCAGGTTGAAGCCGGGCTCGCGGATGCTCTTCCCGTGGTACAGGATCTCGCCGCCGGTGGGCTTTTCCAGCAGATTGATGCACCGCAGCAGCGTGCTCTTGCCGGAGCCGCTGGAGCCGATGATGGACACGACCTCGCCCTTGGCCACGGAGAAGTCCACGTCCCGGAGCACCTCGTGATCGCCGAAGAACTTGCTCAGGTGCCTGACCTCGATGATCGTCTCGCGCATGCTCATTCGCCCCCCTTGGTGACCAGCTCCACGTCCGGCACGGTCTGGCTGCCGTGCATCACGTAGTTCTCCGGGCCGTCCATCTTCTTCTCGATCCAGCGCAGTATCCGCGTGACGGTGAAGGTCATCACGAAGTAGATGATCGAGGTGATGAAGAACACCTCAAAGTACTTGAAGTAGGTGCCCGCCGCCGATTTCGACACGAAGAACAGCTCGGTCACGGAGATGACGTTCAGCACCGAGGTGTCCTTGATGTTCACCACGAACTCGTTGCCCAGGGCCGGCAGTATGTTGCGGATGGCCTGGGGCAGCACCACGTGCAGCATGCTCTGGCCGTAGGTCATGCCGATGGCCAGCGCGGCCTCCTGCTGGCCCGGGTCCACGCTCTGTATGCCGCCGCGCACGATCTCCGCCAGGTAAGCGCCGGTGTTGATGGACACGATCACAAAGCCCGCCAGCAAATAGGGCAGCGTGACGTGGAACACCGCCGAGATGCCGTAGAATATGACCATGGCCTGCACGATCATGGGCGTGGAGCGGAAGATCTCGATGTAGGCCCCCAGGACCCCGCGAACGATCTTCCTGGCCCAGTAGCCGCCGGCGCCGTTCTCCTTCTGGAGGGGCTTGGCGCGCACGTAGCCCACGGCCAGGCCGATCACGAAGCCCGCGATGGTGCCCGTCAGCGAGATCAGCAGCGTGACCCCCGCGCCCCGCAGCAGCAGGGGCCCGAATTTCTTCAACAGGAAGAATACCCACTCAAAAAAGCCGGATTCCGCGGTCGGCATGCAATCAAACCCTTTCTGTCAGTTCAATGGCAATTGGGAATTGAACGCCGACCCGCCCAAGAGGGCGGGCCCGGCGTCAATTCCCAATTGCCATTGTCGCTCGTGTTATTCGGCGCTCACCGGCTGGTTCAGCACGGCGTCGTCCATCAGCTGGTTGCGCGCGTCGGCGTCGATGCCGGCCAGTATGCCGTTGATCTGCTCGATCAGCTCCGGCTGGCCCTTCTTGATGGCCACGGCCACGGAGGTGTCCTCCTCGCTGGCCACGAAGCCGGGGGTCACGAAGGTCAGGTCCGCGTTGGCGGCGCAGGCGGAAACCGCGCCGGGGCGCTCGGAGATGTAGCCGTCGATGACGCCGCTGGACAGCGCGGTGATCATGGCCGGGAAGGTCTCCATCGACTCGACCTGGTTGACGCCCTCCAGCTGGCTGACCACGGTCTCGTGGAAGGTGTTCAGCTGGGCGGTGATCTTCGCGCCGGCGAAGTCGGCCAGGGACGCGGCGTTGGCGTAGGCGCCGTCCTTGCGCACGACCACCACCAGGTCGCTGTTGTAGTAGGCGTCGGTGAAGTCCACGGTCACCTTGCGCTCCTCGGTGGGGGACATGCCCGCGATGACGGCGTCGATCTGGTCGGTCGTCAGCGCGCCGATCAGGCCGTCCCACGGCAGCTTGACGATCACCAGCTCCTTGCCCAGGCCCTCGGCGATCTTCTTGGCGATCTCCACGTCGTAGCCGCCGGCGAAGCCGAAGCCGCTGTCGATGGGCACGCTGTGCTCGTTCTCATCCACCTGGGTCCAGTTGAACGGGGGATAGTCGCACTCCATGCCCACGCGGAAGGTGCCCTCGGCGAAGGCGCAGGCGGACAGCAGCATGGCAATGGCCAGCAGGGTGACGATGATTCTCTTCATGACGATGACCTCCCAGTGTTTATAATGAAAAAACAATTTATTATATTATAGCGGTAAAGTGCTGAAAGTCAAGGGCGGGGGATTATAATTAATCCAAATTTCGCATCCGGAGCGTTTTTCGCTTGCGCCCTGAAATGTTTTATGGTAATCTACAACCGACGGTGTGAGGGGAGGTCAAACCATGCGGTTGTTTGTGGCGATACAGTTGTCGGAGGAGATGCTGCGGGCCGTGCGATCGGTGCAGGAGGAATTCAGGCGCCGCGGGGTGAAGGGCAACTACACGCCGGCGGAGAACCTCCACCTGACGCTGGCGTTCATCGGCGAGTATCCGGACCCGGAGGCGGTGCTCCGGGCGATGGAAAGCGTGCGGCTGACGCCCTTTGATCTGAGGCTGGAGGGCGTCGGGGCCTTCGGCGATCTGTGGTGGCTGGGCCTTCGGCACAGCGAGGCGCTGGAGGGCTGCGTCCGGCGGCTGCGGCACGCCCTGGCCGAGGCGGAGATCCCGTTCGACCGCAAGCGCTTCCGGCCCCACATCACGCTGATCCGCCGCGCGTCGATGCCGGCCGGCGCGCTGCCCGGCGTCGAGGCGCCCGGCGCGTCCATGCGGGTGGAGGAGGTGGCGCTGATGCGCTCGGACCGGGGCAGAAACGGCATGATCTACACTCGGATCGGGTGAAGGGAGGCGCGGAACCGTGCCCTGGTATGTCATCGTGGCGCTGATCTGCGCCGTCATCGCGCCGTTTGACGCGCTGTACATGTACATCAAGAATGAAAAGCGCAAGGACGCCCTCCGCCGGAAGCGGGAGGCAGATGAAAACAGGAGCGGGGAAAACCGGCTGTGACCGGTTTTCCCCGCCCCTGTTTGTTGAAGCGCCGGGTGGAGCTAATCCAACACCCTTCTCCCCCAGGAGAAGGCGCGGTCGTAGTAGCTGCCGGCTGCGGACATGTCGCTGACGATGACCCGCTGCTTGCTGGAGGAGGCGTGTATGAACTTGCCGTTGCCCAGGTAGATGGCGGAATGGTCGCTCAGGTCGCTGTCGCTGACGGTGTCAAAGAACACCAGGTCGCCGCGGCGCAGGTCGTTCTTGTCGGTGATCTTCTTCAGCGACTCGTCGTAGCCCTGCCGGTAGGCGGTGTCCTTCAGCTTGATGCCGATGTGCAAAAAGCACCAGTACACCAGGCCGCTGCAGTCGAAGCCCCGGGGATCGGAATCCATGGAGTAGCCGCTGCCGTACACATAGGGCTTGCCCAGCTGGCTCATGGCCACGGTGATCACGTATTCCAGCTTCTTGGCGTTGTCCGGCGAGGTCTTGCCGCCGTCCCCGATGCCGCCGTCGCCGTCGTCGCTCCCGTCGCCCTCGCTGATCACGAGCGATACGGTCTTGGACAGGCCGTTGAAGGTGGAGATGGTGATGGCGGCCTCGCCCGGGGCGATGGCGGTGACGAAGCCGTCCTCGTCTATGTCGGCGACGCCGGTGTCGCTGCTCTGGTAGAACAGGCGCGACGCGCTGTTATCGGGCGAGAGTGAGATCTTGTACTGGCCGGTCTGACCGACCTTCAGCGCCCCCACTGCCGGCGTGACGGTGATGTCGGTGGGCGCGCTTGTGACCGCGATGACGCAGGCGGCGGACGCGCCGTTGGCGGCGATGGCGGTGATGGTGCACAGGCCCTTCGCGACGCCGGTGACCTGGCCGGTGGCGCTGACCTTGGCCACGGACTTGTCGCTGGAGGTCCAGGCGACGGCGGTGGCGCAGGTGTCCGAGCCCTCGGGGGGCGTGCAGCCGGCGGTCAGGCCGGCGTACACCTCGCCCAGGCCGATGGCCACGCGATCCCGGTTCAGCTTCACGGATTCGGGGGCCACGTCCACCGTGACGGTGCAGCGCGCGGTGACGCCGTTGTGCGCGGTGGCGGTGACGATGGCCTGCCCCCGGCGCACGCCCTTGACGGAGCCGGTCTTGCGGTTCAGCTGGATGCAGCCGGCGTCCGGGGAGCTCTTGTCGACGGCATAGGTGATTTCCGACGGCGTGGGATTGCCGGAGGCGTCCACGGCCCCGGCCTTCAGCCGCACCTTCTGGTCCACGGCGATGAACAGGGCCTCTCCGGCGGAGAGGTTCACGGCGGCGGGCGCCGCGCTGACGGTGACCTTGCACCCGGCGGTCCTGCCGTTGTAGGTGGACGCGGTGATTGTGGCGGCGCCGGGCGCCAGGGCGGTGAGATTGCCGCTCCCGTCCACGGAAACGCATTCGGGCTTGCTGCTGGTAAAGGTGACCTGGCCGGAGGCGGTGCCCGAGGGCACGGAGGCCTTCAGCCGGGCGGTCATGCCCACGGAGAGGGACAGGGCGCTCTGGCTGAGGGAGACCTTGCCGGGCTTCTTGGCCACGGTGACCTTGCACTTGGCGGTCTTGCCGTTCGACGCCTTCACCTTGATCGTGCAGGTGCCGGTCCTGACGCCGGTGACCTGGCCGGAGGCGTTGACCCTGGCGACGCGCTTGTTGTCGGAGGTCCAGGTGACGGCGGTGGCGCAGGTGTCCGCGCCGTCGGGCGGGGTGAGGATCGCGGCCAGGCCGGTGTACTTCTCACCCAGGCCGATGGTAATGCTGTTCCGGTTCAGCGCGATGGACTTCGGGGCCGCGGCCACCGTGACGGTGCAGCGCGCCGCGACGCCGTTGTGCGCGGTGGCGGTGACGACGGCCTGCCCCTGGCGCACGCCCTTGACGGAGCCGGTCTTGCGGTTCAGCTGGATGCAGCCGGCGTCCGGGGAACTCTCGTCGACGGCATAGGTGATTTCCGACGCGGTGGGTTCACCGGAGGCGTCCACGGCCCCGGCCTTCAGCCGCACCTTCTGATCGACGGCGATGAACAGGGCCTCCCCGGCGGGGAGGTTCACGGCGGCGGGCGCCGCGCTGACGGTGACCTTGCACCTGGCGGTCTTGCCGTTGTAGGTGGACGCGGTGATTGTGGCGGCGCCGGGCGCCAGGGCGGTGAGGTTGCCGCTCCCGTCCACGGACACGCACTTGGGCTTGCCGCTTGTAAAGGTGACCTGGCCGGAGGCGGTGCCCGAGGGCACGGAGGCCTTCAGCCGGGCGGTCATGCCCGCGGAGAGGGACAGGGCGCTCCGGTCGAGGGAGACCTTGCCGGGCTTCTTGGCCACGGTGACCGTGCAGGTGGCGGTGCTGCCGTCCGCGGCGGTGGCGGTGACGGAGCAGGTGCCCCGCCGGACGCCGGTGATCGCGCCGGTTTCGGCGTCGACCTTTGCGACCTTCTTGCTGCTGGTGGTCCAGGTGACCCTGGACGGCGCCGCCGCGCGCAGCCCCAGATAGGTTTCGCCGACGCCGATGGCTATTTTGGAGGGGGTGACCTCGATGGCGATGGCCGCCTTCGGGGTCTGTGCCGCGCATTCCGTCAGGCTTTCCTCCGGATAAGCCTCAGCGCCTTCCGCCGGTTCGGCCTTCAGAGCGGCCTCCGCTTCGGCCTGGGGCGCGTCCTGGGCGTCGGGCCCGGCCTCCACCGCGCCCGCTTCGTCCGGCCACCCGGCCTGCGCCGGGCCGTCTTCCCACAGGGCCCCGAGGGCGTCGCCCCCGTCCGCCGCAGCGCCGTCAACGGTCAGGCCCGTGTCGCCCGCGGTCTGCGCCGGGGCGACCTCGGCCTCCACGCTGCCGCTGACGACCTCCTCCGCCGGGGCGGGACAGGCGATCGCCGTTGTGAGCAGCGCGAAAACCAGCGCCAGGCTGAAACATCGCTTCATATCCAAAATCCATCCTCTGAATCAAATGGTGGGACAGTATATAATTATCTATTATGCATTGATTTTACCACACTCTGAAAACAATGTCAATAAATTGTAATATTTATGCGTGACAAAACCGTGGCATGCGGGCAGAGATTCCGGTAAATTTGTGTGAAGCGCCGGGCAAAACCGCCTTTTCCCGACTGCCGCCCAGGGCGCGGTCTGCATTTTTGACGGACACGGTCTGCAAAAAGCCCCCCGATCTGTCCGCCAGCGGCGGACTTATGCGGCGGGCCCGCAAAAAGAGGCCCCGGCGGCTGCAAATTAAACATTTTGGGGTTGCATTTCCCGGTTGAAAACTGTATAATACCCCTATCCAAAAAAGGGAGGTTATTTCCTATGAAGAAAGTTCTCGCAATCGTTCTGGCAATGATGCTGGTCCTCTGCTCGGCGGCCATGGCCGAGACCGTGAAGATCGGCGTGTTTGAGCCCGCTTCCGGCGACAACGGCGCCGGCGGCAAGCAGGAGGTCCTGGGCATTGAGTACGCCAATTCCCTGACCCCCACCGTCGAGATCGGCGGCACCACCTATGATGTGGAGCTGGTCGTCGTGGACAACCAGTCCCAGACCGACAAGGCCGTCTCCGCGGCGCAGACCCTGGCCAGCGAGGGCGTTTCCATCGTGCTGGGCAGCTACGGCAGCGGCGTGTCCATGGCCGGCGGCGACGTGTTCGCCGAGCATCAGATCCCCGCGATCGGCTGCAGCTGCACCAACCCCAGCGTCACGCTGCTGTGCGACTACTACTGGCGCGTGTGCTTCCTGGATCCGTTCCAGGGCACGGTCATGGCCAACTTCGCCAAGGAAGAAAAGGGCGCGACCAAGGCCTACGTGCTGACCCAGCTGGGCGACGACTACTCCACCGGCCTGGGCTTCTACTTCCAGCAGGCCTTTGAGGCGCTGGGCGGCGAGGTCGTTGCCGAGACCTTCAACGAGGGCAACAGCGACTTCACGGCCTTCGTGACCAAGGCCATGAACGAGGGCTGCGACTTCATGTTCGCGCCCAGCTCCACCACCTCCGCTTCCCTGATCATCGACCAGGCCGCCTCCGCGAACGTGACCTTCCCGGTCACCGCCGGCGACACCTGGGAGTCCTCCGTCATACTGGACGCCGCCAAGGGCAAGAACCTGGAGGTGTACTGCTCCACCTTCTTCGACGAGAAGGACGAGTCCAGCACCGTGGCGGCCGAGTTCGTCTCCGGCTTCAAGGGCTGGCTGAACGCGAACCCCGACAAGATGACCAACAACGGTGGCAACGACATCGTCGCGGCGGTCTCCGCGCTGGGCTTTGACGCCTACAACGTGGCCATCGAGGCGCTGAAGGCCGCGGGCTCCACCGATTCCCAGGCGGTGGCCGAGGCGCTGCCCGCCGTCACCCTGGACGGCGTGACCGGCTCCATCTCCTTCGACGAGAACGGCGACGCCAAGAAGGACATGGCCTACATCAAGCAGGCCAACAACGAGACCGGCGCCTTCGATTTCATCAAGACCCAGTCCGTCGCGGACCTCGGCTGATGCCGGCCGGGCTCTGATTCCAACACGATCCGCGGCCGGATTCGCGCGCAAACGCGAATCCGGCGCGTTTCGTATTATTCCGGGGTGGCGCGGGCCCGGCCCGGGCCGCCGACCCCCTTTGGAGGCTGCTGTTCATGTTTGACAAAATTTTCCCCTACCTGCTGGCGGGCGTGTCCGTCGGCGGTCAGTACGCGCTGATCGCCGTGGGGTACACGATGGTCTACGGCATACTGCGCCTGATCAACTTCGCCCACGGCGATATCTTCACCGCGGCAGGCTTCTTCATGGTCTACATCTCGGCCACGATGCCGCTCTACCTGGCGATACCGCTGGTGACGGTGCTGACGGTGGCCCTGGGCTTCACGGTGGAGCGCGTGGCCTACAAGCCGCTGCGCACCGCGCCGCGCATGTCCATCATGATCTCGGCCATCGGCGTTTCGTACCTGCTGCAGAACCTGATGTGGTACATCACCGGCGGCCTGGCCAAGCAGTACCCGGTGCTGCCCTGGATCAGCGATTCCATCACGCTGGGCTCCGCCTCCACGAAGGTGGTCACCATCGTCACGCCGATACTGACCATCGTGCTGGTGACGGCGCTGGTGATGCTGATCCAGCGCACGAAGATCGGCATGGCCATGCGCGCGGTCTCCAAGGACTTTGAGACCGCCGAGCTGATGGGCATCAAGATCAACTCCGTCATCTCCACCACGTTCATTATCGGCTCGTTCCTGGCGGCGGTGGGCAGCATGCTGTACTTCACCAACTACACCACCGTCACGCCCACCATCGGCGCCATGCCGGGCCTGAAGGCCTTCGTCGCGGCGGTGTTCGGCGGCATCGGGTCCATCCCCGGCGCGGTGGTCGGCGCGTTCATCATCGGCATCGCCGAGAACCTGATCCGCGCGATGGGCTACACCACGTTCTCCGATGCCTTTACCTTTGCCCTGTTGATCCTGATTCTGCTCGTCAAGCCCACGGGCCTGTTCGGCGAGAAGACTTCGGAGAAGGTGTAGGTGATCGCGATGAAGAAAAACACGAAGACCATCGTCAACCTGGTGCTGCTGGCGCTGCTGTTTCTGGCCGTGTGGGTCATCGAGCGCACCTCCAGCGCGTCCAGCATGCTGATCACGGTGCTGAAGAAGGGCGCGATCTACGCGCTGATCGCCGTATCGATGAACCTGCTGAACGGCTTCACGGGCCTGTTCTCGCTGGGCCAGGCCGGCTTCATGCTGGTGGGGGCCTACACCTACGCGGTGCTGACCATCCCCGTGGCCAAGCGCGTCGCGGTGTACCAGATGTACGCCGGCGGCGCCATACACTTCCAGCTGCCCTGGCTGGTGGGCATACTGCTGGCCGGCGCGGTGGCGGCGCTGTTCGCCGCGCTGATCGGCTACCCGGTGCTCAGGCTCAAGAGCGACTACCTGGCCATCGCCACGCTGGGCTTCGCGGAGATCATCCGCGCCATCATACAGTACGAGAAGCTGGGCCCGATCACCAACGGCTCGCTGCTTCTGAAGACCTACCCCACCTTCAAGTCCACGCTGTTCCCGTTCGCGGCGGCGGCGATATGCATCGGCATCATCGTATTGCTGATCAACTCCACCTACGGGCGGGCGTTCAAGGCCATACGCGACGACGAGATCGCGGCGGAGGCCATGGGCATCAACCTGTTCCGGCACAAGCAGATGGCCTTCATCATCAGCTCGTTCTTCGCGGGCGTGGGCGGCGCGCTGCTGGCCATGTACCAGGGCACGCTGCAGGCCAACGCCTTCAAGGCGGCCATGACCTATGAGATACTGCTGATCGTGGTCATCGGCGGCATGGGCTCGGTGACGGGCAGCGTGCTGGCCTCGTTCCTGTTCATCGCCTGCAGCGAGTGGTGGCTGCGCTTCCTGGACGCCGAGCAGTTCATCGGCTCCTTCCAGGTGCCGCTGCTGCGCTCGGGCTTCCGCATGGTGGTGTTCTCGGTGGTCATCATGATCGTGGTGCTGTTCTTCCGCAGGGGCATCATGGGCGACAAGGAGTTTGACGTGGAGGGCATCAGCAAGTGGTGCCGCAGGAAATTCGGGAAGGGAGGGGCAAAGGCATGAGCGAAAACGTGCTGCACGTTGAAAACATCACCATGCAGTTCGGCGGCGTGGTGGCCATCAACAACCTCTCCATGGACATCAACAAGGGCGAGATCGTGGCCCTGATCGGCCCCAACGGCGCGGGCAAGACAACCGCGTTCAACTGCGTCACCGGCGTGTACGAGCCCACCAACGGGCTGGTCTCCTTCAACGGCGAGGTCATCGTCCGCAACCACCCCTCCGGCAAGATGAAAAAGCTGTACGCCGGCCAGAACGCCGACAAGTATCCGGAAAAGCCGGTCAGCCACACGCCGGATCAGATCACCCGCCGGGGCATCGCCCGGACCTTCCAGAACATCCGCCTGTTCAAGTCGCAGTCGGTGTTCAACAACGTGCTGATCGCCACCCACCTGCGCCGCACCAGCAATGTGTTCACGGCCACGTTCCGGCTGAACGCGCGGGAAGAGAAGCGCATGCGGGAGGAGACGCTGGAGCTGCTCAAGATCGTGGGCCTGGACGGACTGAAGGACGAGCTGGCCACCTCGCTGCCCTACGGACAGCAGCGGCGGCTTGAGATCGTGCGCGCGCTGGCCACGAAGCCGAAGCTCCTGCTTCTGGACGAGCCCGCCGCGGGCATGAACCCCCAGGAGACCGACGAGCTGGGCCAGTTCATCTGCCAGATCAAGGACCGGTTCGATTTGACGGTGTTTTTGATCGAGCACCACATGAACCTGGTCATGGACATCTCCGACCGCATCTACGTGATCGACTTCGGCAAGCAGATCGCCGAGGGCACGCCCGCCGAGGTGCAGAACAACCCGGCCGTCATCGCGGCCTACCTGGGCGTGGACGAGAGCGAGGAAAAGGAGGCGGGCGCATGAGCAGCATGCTGATCGTCAAGGACCTGAAGGTCAACTACGGCGGCATCGAGGCCCTGAAGGGCATCAGCTTCGAGGTGGAGCAGGGCCAGATCGTCACGCTGATCGGCGCCAACGGCGCGGGCAAGAGCACCACGCTGCGGGCCATCTCCGGCCTGGTGAAGACCGCCTCCGGCGCGATCAACTTCATGGGCAGGGACATCATCCCCTTCAACGCCCAGCAGGTGGTGGCCGAGGGCATCGCCATGGTGCCCGAGGGACGCCGGGTGTTCGAGAACCTGACGGTGAAGGAAAACCTGAAGATCGGCGCCTATTTGCGCAAGGACCGGGAGGAGATCGAGGCCGGCATCGAGGACATCTACCAGCGCTTCCCCCGGCTGAAGGAGCGCGAGTGGCAGCTGGCGGGCACGCTGTCCGGCGGCGAGCAGCAGATGCTGGCCGTGGGCCGCGCCATGATGGCCAGGCCCAAGCTGCTGATGATGGACGAGCCGTCGCTGGGCCTTGCGCCGCTGGTGGTGAAGGATATATTCGCCATCATCCGGGAGCTCAAGAGCGAGGGCATCACGATCCTCCTGATCGAGCAGAACGCCAACGCCGCCCTGCGCTGCGCCGATATGGCCTACGTGCTGGAGACCGGAAACATCACCATGTCCGGCACCGGCCAGGCCCTGCTGGCCGACCAGCGGGTGAGAGACGCGTACCTGGGGTCGACGGCGAGGTAGAAAATTATAACCATGTTATCCGACCTTTTAATGAAGCGCGCCGCGGCCATGGGCATCGGCATGACGGACGAGCAGGCGGAGCAGTTTGAAGCGTATCACGCCATGCTGACCGAGGCCAACGCGCGGATGAACCTGACCCGGGTGCCGGAGGACGCCTCGGAGGCTGTGGACCGGAACTACCTGGACTGCATCGCCGTGCTGGCGGGGGACTTCCCGCGGATCGAGACTGCCGTGGACGTGGGCTCCGGCGCGGGCTTTCCGGGCATACCGCTGGCCATCATGCTGCCTGAGGTCCGCTTCACGCTGATCGACGCGCTGGGCAAGCGGGTGGACTTCCTGCGCGGGGTGATCGACCGCCTGGGGCTGAACGCCTGTGCGCTGCACCTGCGGGCGGAGGACGCCGCGCGGCGGCCGACGCTTCGGGAGGCCTTCGACCTGGCGACGGCCCGGGCCGTCGCGCCGATGAACGTGCTGTGCGAATACCTGCTGCCCCTGGTCCGTCCGGGCGGCTGGGCGCTGGCGCTGAAGGGCCCGGGCCTGGATGAGGAGCTGACTCAGGCCGAGGGCGCGCTCCGGCTGCTGGGCGGCGAGGCCCGCCGCGTACAGCCGCTGGACATCCCCGGCCGGGACTGGAACCACCGGGCCGCCTGGATCGCCAAGACCGCCCCCACCCCCGAAAAATACCCCCGCCGCCCGGGCGTGGCGGAGAAGAAACCCCTTTAAAAATTCAGGTCCGACAATCGCCGTCGGGCCTGAATTTTTGTCGCGCCGCCCACATAAATAAATCCCGCACTTCGAGGAAGGGGAGGAATGCGGATGCTGCACAGGGCAGAGGGACTGAGCGCGACGAGGTGGTTGGGGCTGGATCTGGACGGGGCGGCGCTGGCCGGGCGGCTGCTGAAGGGATTGGGACTGGCGGGGGCGATGTATTTGCTGTGCCGGCTGTCGGGGCAGGCGGCCCCCGCGCCGTTCGCGATGGCGTTTCTGTCCGCGGCGCTGCTGGCGGGGCACGGCGTGGCGGCGCTGCTGGCGGGGTGCCTGGCGGGGTCGGTGAGCGGCGGGCCGGCGCTTATAGACCTGCGGCTGCCCATCGGGGCGGCCATCGTGCTGGGCGGCAGCATCGCCTGGGACCTGTGGGCCCCCGCGCTGCGCCGGGAATGGGCGGCGGCCCGGCGCGGCCTTCCCGTTGACATGCTGCGCCGGGCGCGGGCGCGGCTTCGGCCCCGGGCGGCCATGGACCCCGCCCCCAGGATGCAGGCCCGGTCTCCGACGCCTCCCGCGACGGCGCTGTGCCCGGCGCTGGCGGGCTTCGGGGTGCTGATCCCCGGGCTCGTCGCCCAGAGAAGCGCGCTCTGGCCCGCGGCGGCGACGGTGGTCGCGGGCTCGGTGGCCGCGGTGGCGTCCGCGCCCTTCATGCGCGCGGCGCTGGAGAGCGATCTGAGGCAGCGGTTTCTGGCCCCGGAGGCGCGCATCGGCCTGCTTCTGACCGCGGGGCTGCTGGTGGCGGGTCTGGCGCGGCTGGCCCTGCCGGTGGGGCTGTGGGCCGGCGGGGCGCTGGCGGTGCTGATGTACCCCGGCGGCGCGGCGGCGGGCGTCGGCGCGGGCGCGGCGAGGCT
>CACYTF010000016.1 GCA_902777335.1 uncultured Eubacteriales bacterium | reverse complement strand
ACGGCTACAGGGATGACGGGTATTTCTTTACTCTCATCCGCTATCTCGCCCTGCCTGTTGCCTGGCTCGAATCCCACAACTTTCCGTGAAGAACCGAAATTATACACGGTCTGCAGGAACACATAGTCGCCGTCCTCAAAGGCGCGGATGTTCTCCACGGTGGTGGGAACCTCGGCGGCGGCCAGGTATTCCACGCTGCCCACAAAGGCGTCGCGGCCCGTACCGTAGGCCAGGTTGTGCTGGATGTAGTTCTCGTCCAGCAGGGAGGCGGCCAGCTCGGTGTCGCCGGAAGCAAAGGTGCCGATCAATGCCAAAGCCTTCTCGGTGTTAGTCATCGTTTCAGCCTCAGCCAGAGCGCTCAGGCAGGCCAGAGAGAGTGCAAGGGTCAGAATCACAGCAATCAGCTTTTTCATTGTGTTGTCCTCCTCGGTTTTGTTGATGATATGGTTCATCAGAACTTGCCGTTCTGGTTAGCCCAGGTTTCTTTTTCAGCAATGGGTTCCATCACGTCCCAGTGCTCTGCGATCTTGCCGTTCTCCACGCGCCATAGGTCGTAGTAGCTGGTGGGAGCGCCGCCGAAGCTGCCCTCGCTGACTGCCAGCACGAAGTTGCCCTGCGCCAGCACCTGATGGGTGCGGTCATAGATCATCCGGATGCCCTGCTCCGCCAATGCAGCCAGCGCTGTGCCAAGCCCGGAGAGACCATCGGCAATTCCGGTGTTGTGCTGGATGTAGGCGTCGCCGGCGAAGTATTCCGGGGTCTTTTCGGGATGCTTGCCCATCAGAACGTCTTCCAGAAAAGCTTTTGCCAGTCCACGATTGGCTTCGGTCTTGTCCAGGTCGGTCAATTCCACCGCACCGTCGATCTGGGTGTGGCCGGAGGGATTGGGGCTCGCCTTGGCAGTCAGGTTATCCCAGTGCTCTGCAATCAGACCATCCTCAAAGCGGAAGATGTCGAATGCCACCTGTTCGCCCGCTCCGGCGAAATTGTACACGGTCTGCATGAACACCTTGTCGCCGTCCTCGAAGGCGCGGATGTTTTTGACGGTGGTTCTGATGGGCGCGGCAGCCAAGTAGTTGACGGAGCTGACGAAGGCGTCGCGGCCCGTGCCGTAGGCCAGGTTATGCTGGATGTAATCCTCCTTCAGCAGGGAGGCGGCCTTTGCCGCGTCGCCGGAAGCGAAGGTGCCGATCAGTTCGAGCGCTTTCTGAATGTTTGTCATGGTGGTTTCCTCCTCGTGGATGATGCTTCGCTCGGTTTCCCTCGCTGCATCTACAGTATAGGCCTTCGTTATTCTTTTGAGAATGGCCAGAAAATTGTGTGGTCACAGCTTGAAGTTGTGACTGTTTTCAATTATAATAGTACATATCATTCAAGGGGGTGGCCGTATGGAATTCCGGCACCTGGAGTATTTTCTGGCCGTATGCGAGCATCCATCCATCACAAAGGCGTCGGAATCGCTCTATATCTCACAGCAGGCACTAAGCCGCTGTATCCAGGGGCTGGAAACGGAATTCGGCTGCCGCCTGTTCAAACGTACTGCCCAGGGAAGCAGTCTGACAGATGAAGGCCGTTATCTTTATGAACGTTTCAGGCCGTTCTCGGAGAGCTATCATCAAATGGCGGCGGAAGTGACGAAGCATCTGCAGGGGTTGAAAAAGACCATTACCTTTGCTTCCGCGCCGACGGTCGTATCCATGCTGTTTCCGGAGGTGCTGTACAGCTTCAGAGAGAAATTCCCGTCTTTCGAGCTGGAGGAGCAGGAGCTCCCGGACTGGAGCGTGATCCAGTATGTGCTGGATGACGCCTCGCGGCTGGGACTGATCGCCAGACCCGAACAGTGGGGTGATGAGCGGCTTCAGTTCATCCCGATCCTCACCGGCAAACTGCATCTGTGTGTTCACAAGGACAATCCTCTGGCGGCCTGGGACAGCGTCGCCTTCGCGGATCTGAAGGATCAGCGCTTCCTGATGATGGACAGGGGTTCGCTTTACCGGACGATCATCGAAACCAAGGCGAAAGAATGCGGCTTTGAGCCAAAGATCGCCTATGAATCGGCGGACATCCACCAGCTGTGCAGCCTGGTCAACACGGGCCGGGGCATTTTCCTGGCGATGCCGGTGGATGCGCACGGGATGTTCAAAAACATGCGCCTTGTTCCCTTCTCCGACCCGGATATGCTGCTGCACATCTGTTTTATCTGCCAGAACTTCGACCGGCTGGAGCCTCAGACGAGAAAGTTCCTGGAATATCTCCGGGCGTTTTCAAAGGAGGCGTGAGAGATGGATATAATCAGTAAACAGGCTGAGCGGCTGGATACTCTGGTGAAGGCCTTCAAGGAGGATTCCGTTCAATACAGAGATTTGCCCACCCCTTCAGACGATGAAGGAAAACGGCGGCTTCTCCGATCGCTGATGAATATCCGCATGCCCGGCCGGCTTCCGGCGGACGTGATCAGGATACAGGACGCATATCTGCGGGCAAGGGCGACAGAAAAGGGCATCGTCACACTGGATGATATTCCCGTTATCAAGAGTAGCCTCTCCCTCTGGCAGGGCGACATTACGCGCCTGGCTGTGGACGCCATCGTCAACGCCGCAAACAGCCAGATGCTGGGCTGCTTTGTGCCCATGCACACCTGTATTGACAACTGCATCCATACCTTCGCCGGAGTTCAGCTCCGCCTGGCCTGCGCGGAACAGATGACCAAGCTGCGGGCACAATACGGCGGGGATTATGAACAGCCCACCGCTGTACCCATGGTGACGGATGGATATAACCTGCCCGCGAAGAAGGTGATCCACATCGTCGGCCCCATTGTGGAAGGTCGGCTGACAGCGGAGCATGAAAGGAAGCTGGCTGAATGTTACACAAACACGCTGAACATGTGCCTTGTAAACGGCCTCAAAAGCGTGGCGTTCTGCTGCATCTCGACCGGCGTATTCATGTTCCCCAACCAGCGGGCGGCGGAGATCGCCGTCAGCACAGTGGAAGCATGGCTGAGGGAACATCCCGGGCAGATGGAACGGGTGATCTTTAATGTGTTCAAGAATGACGACAGGCTGATCTACGAGCGGCTTCTGGCCTGAGAAATGAGGGTTGTCTGATGGCGTATGATCTGAACGTTTCCACAGGGATCGGCAGTAAAGAAGAACAGGTGCGGCGGCTGAAAGATACGTTCTCTTCCTGTCCGGTGGTCCTGATCGGCGCGGGAGCGGGCCTATCCACCTCCGCCGGGCTGACCTACAGCGGGGAGCGTTTTCAGCGGTATTTTTCTGATTTCGCCGACCAATTCGGTATTCGGGATATGTATACCGGAGGCTTTTACCCCTTCCCGGATGAGGAAACACGCTGGGCCTGGTGGGCGAGGCATATCTATTTCAACCGCTATATCAAAGCCCCGAAGCCGGTATACAATCGGCTGCTGAAACTGATGCGGGACAAGGATTACTTTGTGCTGACCACCAATGTGGATCACCAGTTCCAGCTGGCGGGGTTTGATAAGCGGCGGTTGTTTTACACCCAGGGGGATTACGGCCTGTTCCAGAGCGTGAACCCGAAAAACCGGAAAACCTATGACAATGAAACCTGGGTCATGCGGGCCATGGCCGCGCAGGGATTTGTCATGGATGAACGTGGAATGTACGATCTGCCGCAGGGCGGAAAACTGAAAATGCGCATTCCAGCTGACCTCATCCCGGTCTGTCCGGATGACGGAAACTCCGTCACCACCAATCTCCGTGCTGACGACAGCTTTGTTGAGGATGCAGGCTGGCATGCCGCTGCGGAGCGGTATACCCGTTTCGTAGAGGCCCATGAAAAAGGACCTATCCTGTATCTGGAGTTGGGCGTAGGAGCCAACACGCCGGTCATAATCAAATATCCTTTCTGGAAAATGACGATGGCAAACCCGGAAGCAATCTATGCCTGTGTGAATTTTGGAGAAGCCTACTGTCCGAAACAGATTGAACGGCAAGCTGTCTGCATTCAGGATGATATTGGGGATGTATTAAACACTTTGACGAACAAATGAAAAAGGTCCGCAATCCGGTACAAAACCAGGTTACGAGCCTGCTACTTTATGTAGTTGTGATCTCGCTGTATCGTCGTTCTTTATCCCAGCGCCACATCCAGCACCATCATCAGCACAAACCCCAGCGCGAAGGCCACCGTGCCCACGTTGGAGTGCTTGCTTTCGGACATCTCCGGGATCAACTCTTCTACGACGACGTACATCATCGCACCCGCCGCAAAGGCGAGCATGTAGGCAGTACCCAATCAAAATTGCTGTATTAGAGAAAAGAGGATTTCTGCCTTCTCTTGCACTACAATTCCCTATTTCACTTTACTCTAAGATAATTACTTCTGCCCGACACCCTTTCAATCTTCCGCGCCGTGCGGAGCTTTGAAAGGGTGTCGCCTTTTCCACCCAACGTGAGCCCCACGTTCGCCTTGTCGCGGGCTTTAGCGTCCAGTCCGACCATACGATCTACAAGGAGCAGATGCCAAACATTACCCCACACGTATGCCGCCACACCTACTGCAGCAATATAGATGGCGAAATCCGTATATGTGATATTGGCACGATCATTGCCTCACACTGTGGTCCGGGAACCGTCGCGATCTTTTTTTATGGCAATGAACGTCCGGTCATGGAACAAGTCCGGCAGAAAGGCGGTGACAGTGATTGAGCAGTACTGAAAAGAAGAACAACTTCTGGCGCATGATTCGTATTATAACCGCGGCCCCTGTCCTTGCGATGGCCGCCCTGATTGTCCTTTGGCTTGCCCGCAGAGAGGTTTTCAGCGGTGTGCCGCAATTCTGGGCATTGATTGGATGCCTTGGGATATTGCCTCTGCTGGCTTATCCGCTGCAGCGCTTTTCCCCTCGATTTCAAAACCAGGGCCGTGCCGGACAGCGAACCCTCGCCATGATTTATGCGTTTTGCGGCTATCTGCTCTCCTGTCTGATCTGCGTACTCACAGAAGCGTCCAGGAATATATGGATGTTTTGCCTTGAGTATCTGCTGTGTGGACTCGGTATCCTCGTGTTCAACAAAGTATTTCATCTGAAGATCAGCGGCCACATCTGTGGGATCATTGGCCCTATGGTTTTACTGGTGCAGAATAATTTGCCTGCTGCAATCTTGGTCGGTTTCATTATCCTGCTCCTTGTTGCCACAGCAAGCTTGAAGATAAACAGGCATACGATTCCACAAATGATTGGTGGAGGTATCGTGCCATTGATCTCGTTTGGAATACTGTTACTGTTGTTTAGGAATTGTCTTAAAATAATTTGTTATTCTTGTTGATATCATCCACCATATGTGGTATACTCTTTATAGCGTAAAACGCTATGCGGAGGTTGCCATGGTAGATGCTGAAAAAAGGTTATCTCAGATCCTTATTGAGATCGGAAATGTGGCTCCGGCGATTCTCAATGAGCGGCAGCAAAGACTCCTTAGCGGCAGCATTGCAAAAGGATATGGATACGGTGGAGACAAGATCGTCAGTGAAGCGTTCGGTATTGATCCACGCACAGTATCAGCAGGAAGAAAAGCAATTGAAGCAGGAAAGATCGATGATATCGGCGAGGACCGTGTGCGGCAGGTCGGTGGAGGCAGGAAGCAAGCAAAGGAGCTGCAGCCAGATTTGCTAAAGAATATCGAGGATATCGTCCGAAATAACACATATGGAGATCCTGAGCAGGTGCTATTCTGGACGAGCCTGTCGCTTCGAGATATATCAGAAGAGCTCAGCAAGCGCGGATTTGAGGCAGGCAAAGATGTTGTAAGCAGGTCACTGGAGGAACTCGGATACAGCAAGCAGACAAATCAGAAACATATGCAGATCGGAAAAGCTCATCCTGGCAGAGACGAAATATTCCGGTTCATCAATGACAAAGCAGCTGAATTCATCAAGGAAGGAGAACCGGTCATATCAACCGATACGAAGAAAAAGGAGCTGATCGGAAATTTCAAAAACAGCGGGCAGGAATATCGAGAAGTGAGTGATCCTCGACGGGTTCTTGATCATGACTTTGCCATTCCCGAATTAGGGAAAGTTGCTCCGTACGGAGTGTATGTACTTAATGATAATACCGGTTTCATCAATCTGGGCACCGATCATGATACAGGTGAGTTCGCAGTGGAAAGCATTCGACGCTGGATCTGGCATATAGGGACAACAAATTTCCCTGATATGAACAAGATCTTAATCGTCTGTGATAGCGGAGGAAGTAATGGCTGGAAACCACGTCTGTGGAAATACCAGCTAGCACTTCTTGCTGAGGAGACAGGTCTTGAGTTGCATGTATGCCATATGCCACCAGGCGCTTCCAAGTGGAACAAGATCGAGCACCGGTTGTTCTGCTATATTAGCAAAAGCTGGGCTGGCAAACCGCTGCTAGATATCAAGACCGTTGTGAACTATATTACCAACACGAAAACCAAGGGCAGATTAGTTGTAGACTGCCAGGTAGACTACAACCAATACGAAAAATCGATCAAGATTACGGATGAACAAATCGAGACAATTGACATTGAAAGAGTTGGACCTTATGGAGACTATGCATACATCATTCGCGGGTTCAAGAAATGCAAGTAGTTAAGCGACGGTTCCTTAAGCCGCAGTGGCTCATGAAAGGCTCATGAAAACGGAAACGAAAAAACGGAGGCACACACCATGCTGAAGCTGAGAAAGCCTGAAATCATCCCCGTCAACGGCCATGTCTGGCTACTGGATGACAACCATGAAGCCACCTGCTATGTGGTGGCCGGCAGGGAACGCGCAATGGTCATTGATACATCCATCGGGCTGTGCAATATCCGGGAAACGGCGGAAACCCTGACCGGCCTTCCTTTGATCTGCGTCAATACCCACGGACACGGGGATCATATGGGCGGCAACTGGGCCTTTGAGAAGGCCTATATGAATCTTGCCGATTTGCCGCTGGCGGAGGAATCCATGGCCTTGCCGGAAGTGCAGGAGGGCATCAAGCAGTTTGGCGTAAGTTACCCGCCCTTTGAGCATATCGAGGATGGGCACGTCTTTGACCTGGGCGGACTGAAGATCGAAGCGCTGTATCTGCCCGGGCATACGCCGGGAGAGATCGTACTGCTGGATCGGCAAGACAGGATCTTGTTCTCCGGGGACGGTATTCTGGAGCATTTGTGGCTGCAACTGCCGGAATCGTTTCCCGTAGAGACCCAGATTGAGAGTATGAAACGCCTGCTGCCGCTGCGGGATGCCTTTGATACCATCCTGCACGGTCATTGCCGGCAGCCTGCGGGGATCGAGCTATTTGATACCCTGCTGGCGGCGCTGGAGGATCTGGCCGCGGGAAACACGGCGAGCGATATGGATTATGCGTGGTATGGGAATGTCAGCAAGGCGCATCCCTATCAGCCGAATGACCGCAGGATCGTGTATAAGGACTGACCATTGAGCAAGGAGAGGAAGAAAGATGGATCATTCGATTCTGGCATGGCTGCTGGAGGAAGAAAACCCGGAAGTGCGGCTCAGGGTATTGAAGGAATATCAAAAGTTGCCGGAGAACGATCCCAGCGTCGTTGCATGTAAGGAATCGCTGCTGCGAAGCAAAACCTACGAACGCGCCTTGAAAAAGCTTAGGTCGGACAAGCCCTGGGCGAAATACGACGCCATCCTGTCCTTTGCCGAATGGGGCCTGACCCGGGCGGATATCGGAAAGGACATCGACGATGAAGTGTTTTCCCTGATCGAAAGCACGGGCTTCAAAATGCTGTGCGGGGAGCCGCTTATGCTTAGGAACCTGGTGAAGCTGGGCTACGGGCAGGAAGCAATCGTGAAAAACGAAATCGACGCCATGCTGGGCCTCATCAAGGAGGACGGCGGGTTTGGCTGCATCAGCACCAACAAAAAGATCAATGATCCCAGGAAGCCCCACAAGAGCTGTGCGCGGCTGACGGTGGAATACCTGCTGCTGGCTGCCGAATTGCATTTGCAGGGATACAGGCCTGTGTGCGCAGACGCGCTGATGCATTACTTTACCAAACGCAACATTTTCTACCGAACGGACGACATTAAAACGCCCATGGTGGACGTGATGCTGGGCACCTTTTATCCCCCCGACCCCATCAAGATTGGCGCGCATCAAATCCTCTATTGAATTGTCTTAAAATAATTTGTTATTTTTGTTGATATCATCCACCATATATGGTATACTCTTTATAGCGTAAAACGCTATCCTTCTTGCATAATCGTGGAGGTCTTGCATTTAGAAACACTCTCTAAGCCTTTATTGATAGAGGCATCGAGGAAACATGATTTGAAGATACGCAACAGTGTGGAGCAGGCTTCGGTATCATATACGAGAAGTCCTTCACTGGCGCTGATATTGTGCCAGTGAAGGACGCAAGCAGTTACCAGAGGAAGGTGTCTTCGATATCGGACCAGGTCTCATACGGCTTCACATTGCCCGTCTGAATCGGAACCGTGGTCAGATCAAAGCCGGTGTAGTAGTTTCCCATTTCTGCGTAGGAACTGCTTTGGTTACCGCTGCCGTTGCCGGATGGCGGTTCACCGGGCGCGCCATTGCCAAATCCCTCCGGAGGTTCGCCGGGAGCACCTTCCGGCGGTTCTCCGGGCGCACCATCTCCTTTTCCCTCCGGCGGTTCTCCGGGACGCTGTTCGTCACTTGCGGCCCCTTCTGAAGCTTCACTGTCCTGAGTAACAGCGGATTCTTCATTTTCATCGCTTTCGGAATCGGCAAGCACGCCGACGCCTGTGGGCACTTCCTCGCCGCCGGCACCCTGAGTGGCCATGTTCTGCTCATACCAGTGATTGTCCACATTGGTATAGAAATGGACAAAGGTTCGCAGGTGCCAGATGCGCCATTCTCCGTTGGACTGCTTGACAAAGACCATGTTGTAGTCCTCGCATGTCCACTGGGCTGTATAGGAACCGCCGGTCGGCCCCGTTACGGTCCCGAAGCTCTGCCAGTGACCAATAGCGGTTTGACCGTCCGCGGCGACTTCAATTTCCTGACTCATCAGCATATGATACCACAGCATTCCGGTACCCAGCCATTCGTCGGAATCGGTAATGGTGCCGCTGTCGTCCATCGAAATTGCGGTCGACAGGGAGGTCTTCAGGTCGGCGGCGAGGTCAGTCACGTAGAACTCATAGATATTGTCATATCCGACGATTTTCTGTGAATTGTTCGTCCAGCTCATGGTAGAGGTATAGGGTTCCTCGTTGACCCAGAGATCCTCCAGCTCACCGGCATGATTCAGCGCGGTGTGATAGTCCTCGTGGGCAGAGGCGAGATTGGAACAGGCTTGCCAGTCCAAAGCCCGCTGTGCCGCCTGAGCAGCAGTGTAGGTATGACCGTTGATGGTGACCGTGTCTTCGTCACTCTCCGCAAAGCCGGCTGTCGGCAGGCACAGTATCGTAATGAGTGTAAGTACCAGGATCAGTATTCTTCGATTTCGTTTCACGTCGGATCACTCCCGTCTATAAGATATTGTCAACAGGGAAATGTTCCCGTTGATTGTTAAGAGCATAACAGATGTTTCTTAAAAGAACATTGAATTACTCATATTTCTGAATAAGCTCGCCTCTCGCTTCGTTGCCTTCGTCCATCTCGCTTGCATCCGTATCCTTCTTGCATAATCTTCGTGTTTTTGCATTTAGAAACAGTCTCTACATCCCCACCGTGCGAATGGGCATATCAATCCCGTACTTGTCCTTGATTAGCTGGCGAACAGCATCCCGTGTCCACAACGCACACTTCATCTTCAGTTGATCAGGGTTCTTGTCGGTGATGGTCCGAACAACTTCCTTCTCCTGATTTGGTGTCAGTGTACGTTTCTCGCCAGTTTTCCTGCCGCGCTTCTTTGGCTTTAGTGCTGCCATGCCTCCACTCTTGTACTTCCTGATCGTTTCCCGGACCGTTCTCTCGCTGAAGTCAGTTACTTCTATAATCTCCTCCACTGACTTCTCTTTCTTGAAAAGTGCGATGACGGTTTTCCGCATCTGATACAGGACTTCCGGCGTGGATTTTCGATAATCGGTCTTCTCTTCAGTTCCCATGGTTTTATTATACCATGTCTGAACTCAATTTGCTATATCTTATCGGCAATATTTTGTTGCTGAGTTAATAATGCGCTTCTTTTTCGATTTCATCTCGTTGTTCATGCTTACAAAGCCATATCTTTCATAGCAGTTTATTTAGGGCCATCGCTCTCCATTGGTGGCTCAGGCAAATAACCTTGAGGCGTCACGCAAGGGCAGACGAGAGCAGCGCGAAAAACCCGACCAACGCAGCCAGCGCCGCCGTCTCCTGCTTCCACCGGTTTTTCAGCAGGCCCAGGCATTCCCGCATAAAGGCGTTTGGCCAGAACCACCACTTCGTCCGGCTTCCAATGCCCTCTGCCGACAGTCCCGCCAGCGATGCCCATACGCCGCTTCGGAATACATGGTAATTCGTCGTCGCATAGGCGATCCTGGCATCGGCATTGTCGATCATATCTCTGGAATAGGCCATGTTCTGAAAGGTGTTGCGAGAACGCGCTTCGACCCGGACGGCTTCCTCCGGGACGCCCTGAGAGAGGATGTACCGCCGCATCGCCTCTGCTTCCGGCATGGCTTCATCGTCGCCCTGGCCTCCCGATGGGATGAGCAGGGCGCTCTTTCCCGTTGTCGCCAGCTGCTCTCTCCAAAACGCGATCGCCGCGTCCACCCTGCCCCTGAGCAGCGGCGTCAGCGTGCCGTCCTTTCGGAACCGACAGCCGAGAATGATGATATAATCCCTGTCGCAGGAAGGGCGATGCTTAGCGGCCTTCACGCCGCAAATGATCGCGCCGATCAGCATGCACTCGAAGTAGACGAACACGGTGGCGTAGGTGCCGCGGAAGATCTCCAGAAGCCGGCTTACGGGTCTTGCGCTTTGCCCGTACATCATCCAGGCCAGTCCTTCACCGACAATGATCAGCGTTCCCGCCATGATGCCCAGCGCATTCCGGAAACGGGGTTTTTCGTGCCTCAGGAGTTCAATGTTGCTGACGATCATCGCCAGGGCGAAGACCAGCATCAGCGGCGCGGTCACGACCATGAAATGCCAGCTCGCCCGGCTGATTTCCCGATAGGCGTTCAGCATTCGGTATTCGCTGGGATGGAGGATGTGGCGAGCGGACACATAGGCCATCAGCAGGCCGGTCAGCAGGGCGAATATGGAAAACCCGGCGGCATAGATCGTGCCGTAGGAATAGAATTCCCGCCACCCGACGCTGAAAAACCAGCGGATCATGAGGAAGGCCGACGCAAAGCAGAACACCGTGAAGGCGAGCATCACCACAGAATCGCCGGTGAACCCGCCTGTACTCGGGTCGTACACCGTCATAAACGGTCCGACACGAAAGCTCTGTTCGGCGACCTCCGTGCCCGCGCCATTGACGACGCGAACCGACGATTCGCCCATTTGCCAGGGCCGGAGCCTGATGCGCGCGTACCGATCTCGGACTTCCAGGCTTTCAGCCTGCAGGCGACGCGGATCGTCGGAAACCGCGTTGACCGGACGCGCGTCTGTCGATGCCGCAGGGAGCGACATATAGGAGGTATATCTGTTTCCGGTGATCCACCTGTACGCGACGCATACGACCAGCAGCAGCGCGGCAAGGGCCAGGATTTGCCGGATCACTCCCTTCATGGGGCGTCGCCCTCCTTTGTATTCGTCATGGCTGCGAAATCCCAGAATTTCAGGTTATGTATCCGATACTGGAAGTATAGACGCAGACTTTAAACAACCTTGAGAAACCCAAGCCTGCCGCGAGGATGCCTAACGCGGCTGGCATATGAATGGACATAGCGTTACGCCGCCTCATCGATGGCATGGCGATGGATGATCGCGGGCGGGTTTTGCGCCGCGCTTTCCTGCGCCGAAAGGCTGGCGGCCACGCACCTTGTCTCGAGGGAGACGGCCTCGTCGTTCCATGAGAGGATCGTGTATCGCGCATGACCGTTATGCTCTCTCGTGAGATAGCCCGCGTGGGCGTAGGTAAAGCGAAGCGTTATGGTTTCGGTGACATGGGCCTTTGCGTCCACCGTGCTGATGATCGTATCACCTGGACATTTGATAAACTCAGCTTCACCCCTGGAATGATTGTGGCCGAAGAAAAACAGTATATCCATTTGATCTGCGTATCGGTTGATCAGCTTCACGACCTCGTATGAATGAGGGATGTTATAGCTCTCGTCGCCCGCCCATGCGCTCACACCTGACGCTTTAGAGGCCGGATCAACGCCGAGGGTATGAAGCCCCGCGTGTGCGGAGATGACGACGAGCTCTCCGTGATAGCCCTGTGATATATCATTCAACGCGCCTTCCAGACGGACATAAGCGCTATCGGCGATCCCCTCCGCGCCGTAGTCCGCGGATCGACCGCTGACGCAGAGGTCGGCGTAGTCCAACCCAATGACGATAACGTCTTTGTCGTCGAACAGGATCTCTGTATCGGAAAAATCCGCGTTTGTTTTCGTTTCCGCGTTCGCTTGAAGAACGGCGGCTTCATTGTCATGGTTGCCAGCGATCCAAACGGTTTGGATTCCGCCGAGCTGCAATTCGATCCTGTGCAGGACTGATTCCGAGTATTCCGATATCGCCGCCGCATCCTGAGAGGCAGAATAGTCGTTCCAATAATCCCCGGAAGCGATCACCAGCGAGGGAACATATCCTCCGGTTGAAGCGATCGTATCGCTGATGGCAGCTCCCACGTTGTCCCAGTTTTCGTGAACGTCGGAAAACGTGATCAGTGTGTCTTCCAGCACGCCCTTGCAGACAATAAAATTGACGGTATAAGAAGTGGCGCTGTGCGGCTGAGCCGCGGTCCCGTCGGCGCTTTCGATCGAGACGGTGCAATATACCGGGTAAACACCGGAAGACCGGTTCAAAAGCTCGTATGCGGTATAGGCGCAGGTGGCCGAGCCATCGGCTTCGATCGGTACCCGGCAAGCTTCGCCCGCAGCACTTTCATCGACAAACCATTGAAACGAAAGGAAGTCAGCCGTTATACCAGTTGGCCGCACCGCGGTGATCTGGAAAACCGGGGCGGCATAGCCCGAGCCCTCGATGGCGCAGGGAACGACCTCCGACTGCCCGACGATCTCAGGCGCAAGCGGATCTTCAGAGGATTCGATCGTCTGCCTCGCGTTGTGGTACCTTCCTCCATGACGGTTTCTCTCTCCGTGGCCCGCGGCCAAGCCAGGGGGCAGGAGCAGCAAAAGACAGATGAGAACCGCAAGCACACGGCTCGCCAGTCGCTTCATGTGTTTCACCTCTTCTTTGGAAAAGACGGCCGTGATGGCGGGATCATGGCCGACTATACAACTTAATCACTGATGGTTTCATTGCTCTGCGCGTCCATATCGCCTTGTGAAGAGGGCGCCGACACCTGTTCGTTTCCGCTTCCGCTGGGCGGCTCAAATCCGTTTGGCGGGGTTCCCATACCTTGTGACGGGCCGCCGCCCATGCCGCCCGAGTTCGCGCCGGTGATGGTGTCGGTCAGTGTGATTTCCGCGCTGCTTTCACCGCAGGCGACGGTGTAGGTTTCGCCGATCACGAGCGCCGGACTGCTCACGACGACGGTTTCAAAGCCCTTCTCAACCGTCGCGGAGGCCACGATGTTCCCGTCGGCATCCGTCACGGTAATCTCTCCCGCGTCGGCGGTCAGGCTGACCAGGAAGGCCGGCTGGGTGGATGTGTCGGAGAAGTTCTCGGCCATGCCGGAGATGCCCGTGGCAATGACCGTACCGCCGCTGACGGTGGCGGTGCCGTTGTAGTCCAGCGCGCCGTTCGCGCCGACAGTCGGGCCGGAAACCACGACCGTTCCGCCTGAGACGTTCACATCGCCGTTGGAGTCGATGCCGTCGCCGCTGGCGTTCACATAAAGGGTGCCGCCGGAGATGTCGATGGATACGCCCTCCTGCGCGTCGAAGGTCTCTTTTTCACCCTCGCTGTCGCGGGCGTTCAGGCCGTCGTCGGAGGCGGTGACAGCGATGTCGCCGCCCTTGATGGCGATGACCTCGGCCTCCAGTCCCTCGCTGCTCTGGGTGATGTTGACAGTGCCGCCCATGATAGTGAGCGTGCCGTCCGCGTGGAGCCCGTCGTCGCCGCTGGCGATGGTCAGGTCGCCGTCGAACACCAGCAGATCGCCGTCGGCATGGAAGGCGTCGTCCGCGGTATCGAGGACAAACGTGCCGCCCAGGATCACGATGTCGCCGCTGGCCTTGAAGCCCTTGGCGCTGACGGCGTCCTCGTCGCTTTCCCCTGAGGATTCAGTCGCGGACATCTCCATGCCCTCGGGCGGACTGGGCATTTCACCGTCCGCAAAGTGAGGCATTTCGCCTTCGGCGAAGCCCTCCGGCGGGGTCGGCATCTCGCCGTCTGACATTTCTGGCATCAGGCCTTCCGCGAATTCGGGCATCTCACCCTGCGGCATGCCGCCTGCCATCATGCCGAAGTCACCTGCCTGGGCGACCGCTTCGCCCGCACCGCCGCCGGTGGTGATATTGAACGTGCCGCCCCAGATGTAGATGTAGCCGAGCTCCGCGTTGTTCTCGTGGCGACACCGAATCGCGTCGCCGTCTGTTGTGATGGTATAATTCCCGTCGGCGATCCTCAAACTGTCGTTGGCGTCGATGCCGCGACCCGCCGCGGTGATGACGTAGGTCCCCGACGCGAACTTCACGTCGTCCTTGCCGTCGATACCGCTGCCGACAGGCGATTCAATGACGAGTGTGCCCGTGCCGTTGAAGGTCAGGTCCTCGTCGGAGTAGATCACGGCGTCCACGCTGTCGCCCTCATCAAAGGCCAGACTCGTCAGAGCGTTCTCCGTGCCTTCGGCCAGTGTGATGAACACCTTGTCGGCCTGGAGCACACGGATTGCCGCGCCGCTGGAGGCGGTAATACTGACGCCGTTCAGCACCAGCTGCACGCGCTCATCGTCCTTCACATCCACGATGATACAGCCGTCGCTTAGTTTGCCGGAGAGCTCGTAGACGCCGCCGTCCAAGATCGTGACGGTGCCGCCGTCGATGTTCACGACGTGGGAGGATGTCTCCGCGGTGTCGCCGGTCAGAAGGATGTCCGTCGCGGTGGCGTCCCATGCGCCGGAGAGATCGCGCTCGGTGAAACAATCGTCCAGCTGGGGGAACGCGGAGAGGGCGCTTTCCCCGAAACAGGTCATCGTGCCGATGCCGACCAGCAGGATCGCCAGCAGGACCGCGAGTATTCTATATAAGCGCTTCATGCGATGTCCCTCCTTGCTGTTGATGGAAAGATTCTTCGCTTTGCTCAGAATGACAACGGGGCGTTGCCTATGTCATCCGAAGGGGTGGGTTGTCATCCTGACTGAGCGGAGGCGAAGCCGGAGTCGAAGGATCTTCTTACAGCTCTGAAACCACGTTTTCGCCCTGCGCAATCGCGATCTCCAGGTTGCCGTTGTGGCAGCGCAGCGCGTCGATGAACGCCTTTTCATTGGCGTCGCTCTTCAGCGTCAGCTGGTAGGTCAGCCGGAACAGGCTGCCCATGTTCACGGTCTTGACGCTGACGAGCTTCCAGGTCTTGCAATATTCCTTCATCAATTCGTCGAATACGCCGTCGTAATCCAGGTCCTCGGGGATGGTCACCCGCAGTGTCTTGGTGAGGCCCTTCGCCTCAGGATCGAACCGCCCGATGACCAGGAAGCCGATGCAGAGGATCAGCGCGAATAGCACCGCGTAGGCCAGATACCCCATGCCGGCGATCAGCCCCGCGACCATCGCCGTGAAGATCAGCGCGATCTCCCGCGCCGTGCCGGGCTGGGAGCGGAACCGGATCAGGCTGAACGCGCCCGCGGTGGCCACGCCCGCGCCGATGTTGCCGTTGACCATCATGATCGTGACGCACACGAGGGCAGGCAGCGCGGCCAACGCCGCGAGGAAGCTGTGGGAGAAATTCGTGCGCCGCGAGGCCGTCAGCGCGATGCCCGCGCCGATCACCAGCGCCACCGCTACGCACAGCATAAAGTCTGGAAGGGAAATGACCGTCATAGACGCGGTATCGAAGATACCCTTGAAGATCGTATTAAGCATAGCGTTTGCCTCCCAACTTGTTCGCCGTCAGCATCTGCTGATAAGCGGTCCCGTATTTTGAAAAGGAAACCTTGCGAATGTGGTTCTCGTTGAGGAACCGGACCATCCACAGTGGGATGCCGCCGGGCGTCTTGAGCTCCATCAGCACCTCGTCCGGGCTGAGCAGGCTCGCACCCCAGCAGCTCGCGCCGAGGTCGATGTGATCCGTCCTCCAGAGGATGTTTTCATCCAATGTCAGGCGGAAGTCGGTGCCGTCAGTGGGATAGTAGGCCTCGCGCTCGTAGCTTAAAAACACCGCCGGTTTAAGCATCGGGCCGTAGAATTCTCGGAAAGCCGCGATCTCCCGGGCGATCTGTCCCTCCGCTGGCAGCGGCTGTCCATTCTCCAGCGCGTCCATGGCCATCCGGTGGGGCAGCACCAGCCGCCGCTTGTATACCACCGACTCAAACTTCTTCTTGAGCTCCACGAACACCTCGTCGTTATCGCCCGCCTTGCCGTAGGCGCGCACCCGCAGCTTTTCCTTGTAAAGCGGCTTTTCGATGGAGCGCCGGACGAGGCGGAAATTGTCGGTGTCCAGGTAGATGTTGCGAATGGTCGAATGGCCAAACCGATCCAGCTCCATGTGCTCCCTCATGGCTTCCTTCAGCTGCTTGACCTGCTTGCGGGTCAGGATGTACTTTAGCTCGTACCGCTTGAAGGTCATCTGTGCGTTCATGCTATCCACCTCCTTAAGAAGTCGTTGCTTGCTTCGGTTGATGGACGCAGTATAAAGGGCATTCCTTAAATCAGGATTGAAGAAATAGACCTGGTTGTTTATGCCGCGAAAAAGCCTTTACAGTGAGCTTTCCGCCATGCCAACGCAGCGCGGCATCGGGATGGCACGTTGGCCTGAAAACCGCACCAAGAGGTCCCACTGTAAAGGGCACCGGAATTATAATCTTTCAGGACCGTGTCTCACCGATTTGAGCCTCTATCAGGATTTTGTCCGTAATTTTTGAGTTGCAATGTTGTTTTCATTACGCAGTTTATAGTGTAGATAATTGCTCTAATAGTCGATTATGACAAATCTGTGGCGACACTCTGGACGATTGGTCAGTAATCGTCCACAGTGGATGCATTTTGGCCAAATGAGCACAAAAACCGCCCATAAACTCCCTATTTACGGTCTCTATAGGGGACAACGGAAAAACGTTCGTTTTCTTGAAATGAAGCTCGACCCACCCGAAAATGCAGTTTTTGACCTTTCCTAACCTTGGACGATTTGATTTCTGCATGGTGGAAGTCGGAAAAAGGCAAAAAACAGGACGCTAACTTTGTATCAAAATTAGCGTCCAAGGGTGGTGGAGCCGAGGGGAGTCGAACCCCTGTCCGAAGACCAAAGAATCAGAGCATCTCCGAGCGCAGTCTGCGTTTTGACATTCCCTCCGCCGAACTCCCACAGACGGGATTGCGGCATCAGTAGCTTCATAAATCCCACCGCCGGCAAAGCTTATGGCGGCTGGTTCCCTGCTTTTACGACGCCGATGATCTGCGCGGCAGGACGCTCAGGTTCGACGATCGCCGATTAAGCGGCGACAGGAACGAAATTAGATTCGTCAGTTCATTTAAGTTTCCCGTTTTTAGGCGGTTCAGGGCCGCCGCTCGCTTCTCTGCCCCTTCGCATCCCCGTCGAAACCAAATACGGCCCCGCGTTGGGAAAGGGCGAACTGAATACTCCCTTCTCGTCAGTTTCTGGCGCGCATCGAGCGCTCGATGTCGCGCTGGGCATCGCGCCTGGCCATGTCGTCGCGCTTGTCGTACAGCTTCTTGCCCTTGCACAGCGCCAGCTCCAGCTTCATGCGGCCCTCCTTCAGGTACACGCTCAGCGGGATCAGCGCCAGGCCCTGCTGCATCACGCTCTGATGGGCCTTGCGAATTTCGGCCCTGTGCATCAACAGGCGCTTCGGGCGCAGCGGGTCGGTGTTGAAGTAGCTGCCCTTTTCGTAGGGGCTGATGTGCATGCCGTACACGAACATCTCGCCATCCTTCACCGCGGCGTAGCAGTCCTTCAGGTTGCACTTGCCCAGGCGGATGGACTTGACCTCCGTGCCCTTCAGCTCGATGCCCGCTTCCCAGGTCTCCAGGACGAAGTAATCATGCCGGGCGCGGCGGTTCTGCGCGATGACCTTGACGCCCTTGTTCGGCATGGCTGCGTCCTCCCCCCGCTGAAATTCGCACTTGCTATTATACCACGTCCGCGGGGTTTTGTAAACCTCCGGCGGTTTTTTCCTTTCCGTGGCGCGGTATAACACACATTGCCTTGACACATGTGCGCGCACATACTACAATTTCAACAATAAAGCGTGAAAAAGAGGGTACCTATGCAGAACAACGCACCCGTTGAAAACAAGATGGGCGTCATGCCCATACCGAAGCTGATCATCAACATGTCGCTGCCGATGATACTGTCGATGCTCGTCCAGGCGCTGTACAACGTGGTGGACAGCTTCTTCGTGGCGCGCTACGACCAGGCGGCGCTGACGGCGGTGTCGCTGGCCTTCCCGGCCCAGAACCTGATGATCGGGTTCGCCACCGGCACGGCGGTGGGCGTGAACGCGCTGCTGTCCAGGGCGCTGGGCGCGAAGGACACGGACCGCGCCAACCAGGTGGCCGAGAACGGCGTGTTCCTGGCGCTGGTGTGCTACGTGCTGTTTTTGCTGTTCGGCCTGTTCGGCGTGCGCGCGTTCTTCGCCGCCCAGACCGAGGTCGAGACGTTCATCAACTACGGCGTGGACTACCTGACCACCATCTGCTGCTTCAGCTTCGGCGTGTTCGGTCAGATCATGTTCGAGCGGCTGATGCAGTCCACCGGCCGCACCATCTACACGATGTTCACCCAGGGCACCGGCGCCATCATCAACATCATACTGGACCCCATATTCATACTGGGCCTGCGCATGGGTGCGAAGGGCGCGGCCATCGCCACCGTGATCGGCCAGATCATCGCCTTCGGGATGGCGGTGGTCCTGAACCACCGGAAGAACGTCGAGATCCGGCTGGATATGCGCAGGTTCCGGCCCAACCTGCGCATGATCGGCCGCATCTACGCCATCGGCATACCGTCGATACTGATGATGGCCATCGGTTCGGTGATGACGTTTTTGATGAACATCATACTGATCACCTACACCGCCGCCCAGGAGCTGGCCGCCACCGTGTTCGGCGTGTACTTCAAGCTGAACAGCTTCGTGTTCATGCCCGTGTTCGGCCTGAACAACGGCATCATACCGATCATCGCCTACAACTACGGCGCGCAGAACCGCCGCAGGATGGTCCAGGCCATCAAGATGGCGGTGATCTACGCCGCCGGCTACATACTGCTCGGGCTGCTGGCGTTCATGCTGATCCCCGGCCCGCTGCTGAAGATCTTCAACGCCTCGGAGGAGATGCTTCGGGTGGGCATCCCCGCCATACGCATCATCGGCAGCACGTTCCTGTTCGCGGGCACCTGCATCGCCATGGGCTCGGTGTTCCAGGCGCTGGGCTACGGCGTGTATTCGATGATCGTGTCCTTCGCCAGGCAGCTGGTGGTGCTGCTGCCCTCGGCCTACCTGCTGGCCCGGCTGGGCCTGCGCACCGGAATCGATTGGCTGGTGTGGCTGTCCTTCCCCATCGCCGAGGTGGCGTCGCTGATCACCACGCTGATCCTGTTCTCCCGGCTCTACAGGAACGTGATCAAGCCCATTCCCGAAGGCGCGCAGTAGCCGCGCCGCCCTGTTCCTTGTTCCCTGTTCCCTGTTCCCTGTCCCCTGTTCCCTGTCCCCTGTCCCCTGTTCCCTGTCCCCTGTCCCCTGTTCGCTCAAAACACCGATTTAACCCGCATATGCTATACTTGACATGAATTCCGGCAGGAGGTCCTGGACTTGGCTCGAACGCAACGCGCACTGAAGGCGACGATACTGGTCACAGGCGTCATCATACTCAGCAAGGTGTTCGGCTTTGCGCGAGACATGATGCTGGCAAACTACTTTGGCACCGGTCTCGCCAACGACGCCTACGTGTCGGCGTACAGCCTGTTCTACCTGCCGGTGCTGCTGTTCAACAGCTGCATATCGGCCACGCTGATCCCGCTGTACGTGCAGGAGCGGGACCGCCACAGCCTGGGCCGCGCCAACCGGTTCGCCAGCAACACGCTGAACCTGTTCGCGCTGGCGGCGCTGATCATCGCGGCGCTGTTCTACGCGCTGGCCCGGCCGCTGGTGCGCGTGGTGTACGTGGGCTTCGACCCGGAGAAGGCCGACCTGACGGTGAAGCTGGTGCGGGTGATGCTGCTGTCGCTGGTGTTCAACGTGACCTCCATCGGCGTGGCGAGCCTGCTGAACGCTGCGGAGAAGTACATCGCGGCCCAGCTGACCGGCTTCCCGCTGAGCCTGTGCGTGATGATCGCCTGCGTGTGCTTCTCGGAGCGCTTCGGCATCGCCGCCGTCAGCTGGGGCGTGTTCGCGGCGAACCTGCTGCAGCTTCTGATCCTGATCCCGTTCCTGCGGGGCTGGTTCCGCTACTCCCCGACGCTCGACTTCAGCGACAAGCGCTTCCACAGGCTGGTGGCGCTGGCCGGGCCGGCGATGCTGTCCATGGGCATCAGCGAGCTGAACCACATGATCGACCACGCGCTGGCCTCCGGCCTGAATCCCGGTGACATATCGGCCATGAGCTACGCCTACCGGCTGATCACGTTCCTGCTGGGCGTGCTGATGGTGCCGCTGACCACGGTGATGTTCTCGAAGATGAGCCGCCTGGCCGCCGCCCGGGACCGCAAGGGCATACTGGAGACGCTGCGGCGCTGCATACTGGTGATCGCGCTGACGGCGCTGCCCATCGTGGCCATCGCCGTGGTGCTGCGGCTGGACGTGATCAAGTTCGCGTACATGCGCGGGCGCTTCGACATCCACTCGGCCCGGGTCACCTCCGGCATACTGATGTGCTACGTGGTGGGCGTGCCCGCCTTCGGGCTGAGGGACTTTTTGAACCGGGTGTTCCACGCGCTGCAGGACACGAAGACGCCCTTCCGCGTCTCCTGCCTGGTGGTGGCGCTGAACATCGCGCTGAACCTGATATTGCGCAGGCTGATGGGCGCCAACGGCCTGGCGCTGGCCACCTCCATCGCCGGGACCTGCGGCATGGTGGCGCTGCTTTGGCGTCTGAAGAAGCGCTTCGGGCGGCTGGGGCTTTTGCGCGTACTGCCAGAGCTTCTCAAGATCGCCGTCGCCACGCTGGTGTGCGCCGCCGTGTGCGCGGTGCTGGACAGGGCGATGGCCCCCGCCGTCGGCACCGGCCGGGTGTTCATGCGGCTGGCCCTGTGCGCCGGCGCGTCGCTGGCCGCGTATGTCGGCTGCTGCCTGCTGCTTCGGGTGAAGACCCTGCGCACCTTTGCCGCCCAGCTCCTGCGGCGGCGCGGATAGGAGAGACACTATGAACGACGAGGAACGGATCATCACCACCGGCTATCGCGAGGAGGAGGACGACGCGGAGCAGTCGCTGCGCCCCCATTCGCTGGCGGAGTACTTCGGTCAGGACAAGATCAAGCAGAGCCTGAGCGTGTACATGCAGGCCGCCATCAGCCGCCGCGAGCCGCTGGACCACATACTGCTGTACGGCCCGCCCGGCCTGGGCAAGACCACGCTGGCCGGCATCATCGCCGCGGAGATGGGCCACAACATCCGCGTCACCAGCGGCCCGGCCATCGAGCGCGCGGGCGACCTGGCGTCGATCCTCACCAATCTGAACGCGGGCGACGTGCTGTTCATCGACGAGATCCACCGCCTCTCCCACCAGGTGGAGGAGGTGCTGTACCCGGCCATGGAGGACTACGCGCTGGACATCATGATCGGCAAGGGGCCCTCGGCCCGGTCGATCCGGCTGGACCTGCCGAAGTTCACGCTGATCGGGGCCACCACCCGGGCCGGCATGCTGACCAGCCCGCTGCGCGACCGCTTCGGCATCACCTTCCGGCTGGAGCTGTACGCGCCTGAGCAGTTGGCCGTGATCGTGCGGCGCTCGGCGCAGATCCTCAAGATCGCGTGCGACAACGACGGGGCGCTGGAGATCGCCAGCCGCAGCCGCGGCACGCCCCGCATCGCCAACCGGCTGATCCGCCGCGTGCGCGACTACGCCCAGGTGAAGGGCGACGGCGCCATCGACGCGGACATCGCCCGGGAGGCGCTGGACATGCTGGAGGTGGACGAGCTGGGCCTGGACCACGTGGACCGCACGATGCTGCGCACGATGATGGAGAAGTTCGGCGGCGGCCCCGTGGGGCTGGACACGCTGGCCGCCGCCACCGGCGAGGACGCCAGCACCATCGAGGACGTGTACGAGCCGTACCTGCTGCAGCTGGGCTTTCTGATGCGCACCCCCCGGGGCCGCGTGTGCACCCAGGCCGCCTACGACCACATGGGGCTGAAGATGCCCCGGCCCGCCGCCAATGCCGGCGACGGCCAGACCCGGATGGAGCTGTGAACGTGAGGATCGTTCCCGCGGGGCCGGGCGACATCGCCGACGCGGGCCGCGTTCACGCCGAGGCCTGGCAGGAATCCCATCGGGCCTTTTGCTCTGAGGCGTTTGTGGCGCAGCACACGGCCAAGCGGCAGGCCGCGTATCTCTCCGACAAGCTGGCGCAGGGCGCGCAGCTGTATCTGCTGAAGCTGGACGGCAGGGCGGCGGGCGTCGTTTCCGTCACCGGCAGCCTGATCGAAGATCTGTACATCCTGCCAAGCTGCCAGAACCGGGGGCTCGGCACGGCGCTCTTGCGGCATGCCGTGCGCCGGTGCGAGGGCCGGCCGACCCTGTGGATTCTGGAAAACAACGCCGGCGCCGAAAGGCTGTACCGCCGGGAGGGCTTCGTGCCGACCGGGCGGAGAAACAACATCGCCGACGGGTTGGACGAAGTGGAGTTTGAACTTCAGCCTACTGAAGGAGGGAATCTGAATGTACACCGATAATAAATCCAGGGCCGCCGCGATCGTCGGCTATCTGTTCGTGTGGATCGGCGTCATCGTCGCCTTCATACTGCGCGACAAGGACGACGAACTGTCCCGCCATCACCTGAACCAGGCGATCGTCCTGGCCACCGCGGAGTGCATCGCCTCGCTGATGATCAAGCTGCGCGGTGTCTTCGCCGTGGTGGGCGAGGTCGCCGACGTGGCGCTGCTGATCCTGGCCATCATGGGCATCTACCGCGCCGCCAAGGGCAGCGCCGAGCCCCTGCCCATCATCGGCGGCATCAAGCTGTTTTGAAAAATGAGTCACTTGGGGACAGGTTCCAACTGACTCAAAAAAGTGAGTCAGTTGGAACCTGTCCCCAAGTGACTCAAAGAGGCGTTACAAACATGAAACTGTCTGATTTTATGTACGACCTGCCGGAGGAGCGCATCGCCCAGACGCCGGTGGAGCCCCGGGACCACAGCCGCCTGATGGTGCTGCACCGGAATAGCGGCGAAATCGAGCACCGGCACTTCTACGACATCATCGACTATCTGAACCCCGGCGACGTGCTGGTGATCAACGAGACGCGGGTCATCCCCGCGCGGCTGTACGGGCAGCGGCCCACCGGCGGCGCGGTGGAGGTATTGCTGCTGAAGCAACTGGGCCCCAAGCGCTGGGAGACGCTGGTGCGCCCGGGCAAAAAGCTGCGCCCAGGCGCGCAAGTGATCTTCGGCGACGGGCGGCTGACGGGCCGCGTGCTGGAGAACACCGACGTGGGCGGGCGCGTGGTGGAATTTGAGTGCGAGGGCAGCTTCGAGGCGGCGCTGGACGCGCTGGGCGAGATGCCCCTGCCCCCCTACATCCACGAGAAGCTGCGGGACCGGGACCGCTACCAGACGGTATACGCGAAGCAGGACGGCAGCGCCGCCGCGCCTACCGCCGGGCTGCACTTCACGCCCGAGCTGCTGGAGCGCATCCGCGCAAAGGGCGTGGAGATCGTGCCGGTGCTGCTGCACGTGGGGCTGGGCACGTTCCGCCCGGTGAAGGTGGAGAACGTGGAGGACCACGAGATGCACTCGGAGTACTTCGAGGTGTCCGAGGCGGCCGCGGCCCGGGTGAACGCCGCCCGCGACCGGGGCAACAGGATCATCGCCGTGGGCACCACCAGCGTGCGCACGCTGGAATCCGCCGCTCGGGACGGCCGGCTGACCGCCACGCGGGGCGACACGAACATATTCATCAAGCCCGGCTACCGCTTCCAACTGGTGGACGCGCTGATTACCAACTTCCACCTGCCCGGCTCGACGCTGATCATGCTGGTCTCGGCGCTGTACGACCGGGAGAAGATACTCGAGGCCTATCAATTGGCCGTGGACATGGAGTACCGCTTCTTCTCGTTCGGCGACGCGATGCTGATCGAGTAGAAATGAGAAGGGACCGGATCGCACGCGGCGATCCGGTCCCTGACTTATATCATATCCGCCATTCCCTTACCCTCGCCCGCGAGGCCGGCGAAATCCGCGGCAAATGCGGCTACGGCCTCGTCCACGGCGGGGTTTTTCATCATCGCGTCCAGCACCGCGGGGGCACAGGTGACGGCGGGGACGCCGTGCAGGCACAGCGCCTGCACCTGTTGGGCGCTCCGGAAGGACGCGGCCAGCACCTTCGCGGGCAGGCCCTGCCGCTCCAGCAGGTCGTGGATCTGCCGCGTCACCGCCACGCCGTCGTAGCCCAGGTTGTCGATCCGGTTCACATAGGGCGCGACGTAGGCCGCGCCGGCCTTCGCCGCCATGAGCGCCTGCATCGGCGCGTAGACCACCGTGCCGCAGGCAGCGATGCCCGCCGCCTTCAGCATGCGGATGGCCCGGAAGCCCTCGGGCACGGCGGGCACCTTCACCACGGTGTTCCGGCCCAGCAGCCGGACCAGGGCGCGGGCGTCCCGCGCCATGCCCTCCGCGTCCGCCGGGATCACCTGCGCGAACATCGGCGCGTCCGGACCGATGGCCTCGCGTATCGCGCACAGCGTCCCCGCCGGGTCGCCGCCCACAGCGGCCAGCAGGCCGGGGTTGGTGGTCACGCCGTCTACCGGGTACAGCGCCGTCAGCCGGCGAATCTCACCCACGTCGGCGGTATCGAGATACAGTTCCAAGGCATGCCCTTCCTTTCCGGCGCGCGGTGAAGCGTCACCGCCCCAGCGAATAGCCTTCCTTTTCGACCACGGCCAGCCAGCCCTTCAGCTTGGTGAAGAACTCGGCGTTGCTGGAGGTCTTGCTCATCAGGTCGATCAGCGATTCGTACATCTCCTGCTGCTTGCCGCCGGAGAGCATGCGGCGCACCTGCAGCTCGCCGTTCATCTCGTCGTCGCTGAGCAGCAGCTCCTCGCGGCGGGTGCCGGACTTCACCAGGTCGATGGCCGGGAACACGCGCCGGTCGGACAGCTTGCGGTCCAGGTGCAGCTCCATGTTGCCGGTGCCCTTGAATTCCTCGAATATGATGTCGTCCATGCGGCTGCCGGTCTCCACCAGCGCGGTGGCGATGACGGTGAGGCTGCCGCCGTTTTCTATGTTGCGCGCCGCGCCGAAGAAGCGCTTGGGCTTGAACAGGGCCCCCGGATCCAGGCCGCCGGACAGCGACCGGCCCGTGGGGGTGATCGTCAGGTTGTAGGCCCGGGCCAGGCGGGTGATGGAATCCATCAGCACCACCACGTCCTTGCCCATCTCCACCAGCCGCTGCGCCCGCGCCAGCACCATCTCCGACACGCGGGTGTGGTGCTCGGGCTCCTCGTCGAAGGTGGAGTAGATGACCTCGCCGTTGATGCTGCGCTGCATGTCGGTGACCTCCTCGGGCCGCTCGTCGATCAGCAGCACGATCAGGTGCACGTCCGGATACTGGGTGGTGATGGCGTTGGCCACCTTCTTCAAAAGCGTGGTCTTGCCCGCCTTGGGCTGGGAAACGATCATGCCGCGCTGGCCCTTGCCGATGGGCGCCAGCATGTCGATCAGCCGCAGCGACAGGTCCGCCTTGCCCTCCGGCGGCTCCAGCCGAAGCCGCTCGTCGGGGTAGATGGGCACCAGGTCTTCAAAGCGGGAGCGGTCCGCCGTCTTCTCCGGGCTCTCGCCGTTCACCTCGGTGATGTAGAGCATCGCGCCGAAGCGGTCTCCCTCCCGCTGGGCGCGGGTCTTGCCCACCACGTAGTCGCCGTTGCGCAGGTTGAACCGGCGGATCTGGGCGATGGAGATGTACACGTCGTTCGGCCCGGGCAGGCAGTTCTCCGCCCTCAGGAAGCCGTAGCCGTCGGGCTGGATCTCCAGCACGCCCGCGCCGTCGCCGCACTCCCCCGCCGCCAGCATCTCCGGCACCGCGGGGTTGGAGGTCTTGTATTCGGCGTTGTAGTAGCCCTCCGGACGCGCCGGGCGCTCCTGCTCGGCGGTCTGGGCGGGCGATGCCGGCTGGGCGGCTGCGGCCGGCTGGACAGCCTGGGCCGGGGCGGCCTCGGCGGGCCGGAACGTGCGGGGCTGGGCCTCGGGCCGGTTGTTGCGGTAGCCCAGGGCGCGCTGGACCGCTGTGCCCGCGCCGCGCGCGTCGCCGGAGGGCTGCCGCGCGCCGTTCCGGTTTTGGAAGCGGCCGCGCTGGGGCGTCTCCGCCGCGGGCCGCGGATTGGCGCGGAACGGCATCGCCCCGCGGTTCTGCACCATCCGGCGCGCGCCGTTCACGGCTGGGGCCGCCTGGGGCTTCGCCTCGGGCTTGGCGGCGGGTTTGACCTCAGACTTGACCTCAGGCTTGACCTCGGGCGTCTTCTCCGGGGAAGCGCTTGCCGCGGGCTTGGCCTCGGCAGGCTTCGCCTTTGATTTGTCGTCGGACGCCTTTGATTTGTCGTCGGACGCCTTCGCCCTGCCCTTGGCCTCGGCGGGCTGGGCGGGCGTCTCGGCGGCGCGGGCCGCCTTCGGGGGCCTGCCCCTGCGGGCCGCGGGCTTTTGCGGCTTTTCGGCGGCAGGCTTCTGCGGCGCTTCCTCGGCGGGCTTCTTCGGCGCTTCCTCGGCAGGCTTCTTCGCCTCCTCCGCGGCGGGCTTTTGCGGCACCTCGGCGGGCTTCTGCGGCGCTTCGGCGGCGGGCTTCTTCGCCTCCTCCGCGGCGGCCTTCGGCTTTGCCGCGACGGGCTTTTTCGCCTCCGCCGCGGCGGGCTTGGGCTTCGCCGCGGGCTTTTCAGCCGGCTTGGGCGCCCTGTTGTCCGCCTCCAGCAGCATGTCGATCAACACGCTCTTCTTGGTGCCCGCCGGAATCTTCAGACCCATATCCTTGGCCAGCTTGCGCAGATCCGCGACGGTCTTGATGTGCAGGGACTGATAATCCATAACTACCTCCAGAAAATGTGAAGTACTACTTCCTTCCAACGACGATGTCCCGCGTGATGGCCTGCTCCACCCAATGGGAGAAGCCGTCCCAGGGGCCGCCCGCCATCACCTCAAAGCCCGCCTCGGCCATCAGCGCCCGCAGCCGTTCGGTCTTGAAGCTCTGGGCGTTGAAGGACAGCGCCACCGACCCGCCCGGCTTCAGCGCCTCCCGCCACTGGGGCAGCGCCCGGCGCAGCAGGCCTTCCAGCCAGTTGCCGCCCATCCGGGCCCCGGGCGCGGGCTGCGCGTCGTGGCGCACCCCGTAGGGCAGATCGCAGGCGATCAGGTGAAAGGCGCTCCTGCCCAGGGCCTCGCTCCCGCGGGTGGCGTCCAGCTGCAAAAGCGTCAGCGCCCGCCGGGGGATCGTGTCGTCCGGGGCATAGTCAAACCGACACTCCGGCGCGCTTCCGCCCTGCCTGAGGGTGCGGGAAGCGCGGCTGACGCCGTGCTTGAAGCGGTGGTATTCCAGATAGCGCTTGAAGAACTTCTCCGCTTCCTTCAGGTCGTTTTTGTCCACGTCCGCGCCGGTGGCGTCCCAGCCCAGGTTGGCCGCCACGAACAGCGTGGTCGCCCGGCCGCACATGGGGTCCAGCAGCGCAAGCGGCCTGTCCGCGTCGCGCCAGAAGTCGCCGGCGTACAGGGCGGCGTTGACCAGCAGCTGCAGGAAGATCTCGTTGGTCTTGCCCTTGTACTTGAGTATCGACGGCAGGTCCGCGCCCACCTTGGCCGCGGCGCGGCCCGCCACAGGGCGCAACAGGCCGTCCCGTTCCTCGAACAGGCCGTACATCAGAGAATGGCGGCAAATCGCCGCGATAACGCTATTGTCCGGCGCTTCCGGAAAGGACAGGCCCAGGCAGGGCATGTCCGGAATGCCGTTTTCACAGATCGAAGCCCCGGGCGCCAGGCGATCCAGCATCAGGCGAAGCTCCGCCGCCGCGAGGCGCACAGATTCGCTCTGGTAGCGCGCGTTGGCATGGGGCCACAGCAGCATTTGATATCGCATGTACAGTGCTTGATATAGGGTATGTCAGTGCGAAACAGGGTATGTCAGAGCGATACGAATAATGAATGGCTTACAACTGAAAACGCCCCTCCGGGTTTCCAGAGGGGCTTTCATTGGCTCAATACTTGCGCTTACGAGCGGCTTCAGCCTTCTTTTTACGCTTTACGCTGGGCTTCTCGTAATGTTCCCTTTTCCTGGCTTCGGCAAGGATGCCATCACGGGCGGTCTTACGCTTGAAACGGCGCAGCGCGCTTTCCAGTGATTCATTTTCGCGAATGCGTACCTCGGACATGTGCTTTCCCTCCCCTCGCGATTAAATGGCAAAAGCCAATGGTGCATGGGGCTCGCCACAATGGTTATTATACCCCATAACTTGTGTACTCGTCAAGCCTTGACGGCTCTAAAACCAATATTTTCACAAAACTTTGAAAATATGCCGACAAAACGCCCAACTTTTTGACGCACATACAAACACGCCCGGTTTCATGATATGCGCAGGCGCCGCATTTATGCGTGAAATATAAGTAACGCTTCCAAGCTACGCCATCCGCTCGGCAAGGGCCCTGCCGCCCATCAGGTGAACGTGCAGGTGGTTGACCGACTGCGCGCCGTCCTTGCCGCAGTTGCTGACCACCCGGAAACCGCTCTGCTCAACGCCCTCCTGCTCGGCGATGGCGCGCACGGCGTCGGTCAGCGCGGCGGCCGTATCGGCGTCGCAGGCCAGTATGTTGTCCATGTGCTTTTTCGGCACGATCAGCACGTGCACCGGCGCCTGGGGGTTGATGTCCCGGAAGGCGAACACCTTGTCGTTCTCGTAAACCTTGTTCGAGGGGATCTCCCCCGCGATGATCCTGCAAAACAGGCAATCACCCATTGTCCTCAGCCTCCTGTTCAATTTGTATGACCCGGCCGCTGGCCAGCGTGCCCTCGGCCTTTTCGATGCGCACCCAGGCCAGCTGACCCGGCGCCGCCTCGGCCCGCACGCGCACGTACTGGCCGGTGTAGCCCTCCGCCAGGCCCGCGCCCGCGGGCTGCTCAAACAGCACCTGCTGGCAGCTGCCCACCAGAGATGAGACGAATTCCGCCTCCAATTGGTTCCCGAGGTCGATCAATTGCCGGGTGCGCTCGCGCTTGACGGCCTCGTCCACCTGCCCGGGCAGCCCGTCCGCCACGGTGCCCGCGCGGCGGGAGTAGGGAAAGGCGTGGATGCGCGCCAGCCGCACGTCCCGCGCGAAAGCAAGCGTCTCGCAGAACTCCGCCTCGGTTTCCCCGGGAAAGCCGGCGATGATGTCGGTGGTCACCGCGCAGTCCGGCATGTACCGGCGCAGCGTCTGCACCGCTTCCTTGTATTCCTCCGGGGTGTAGCGCCGGCGCATCCGCCGCAGCACCGACGCGCTTCCGGACTGCAGCGACAGGTGGAACTGGCGCATCAGCCCCGGCAGCGCCGCGGCCTCGCGGGCAAACGCGTCGGTGACGGTCACCGGCTCCAGCGAGCCCAGCCGCACCCGGTGCACCCCCGGCGCGCCGTGTACGGCGCGCACCGCGTCCATGAGCGTCCACGGCGTGCCCCGGCCGTAGCTGGCCAGGTGGATGCCCGTCACCACGATCTCCCGATAGCCCGCCGCGCCCAGGCGCGCAGCCTCCGCGGCCACGTCCTCAAGGGGCATCGAGCGCACCGGCCCGCGCACACTGGGGATGATGCAGTAGCTGCAATACCGGTCGCAGCCCTCCTGAATCTTCATGGTGGCCCGGGTCTTGCCCTCGTGGCGGGACACGAACAGCGGCTCGAAGTCAGCGCCCTTCAGCGGGGCCACCGCGTTCACCGTCTCCCCCGAGGCCAGCGCCCGCTCCAGCAGCTCCACCACCTCGCCCCGGCGCTGCACGCCCAGCACCAGGGCCACGTTGTCCATCCGGGATATCGCCTCGGCCTCGCGCTGGGCCAGGCAGCCGCACACCACGATGGCGCAGCCGGGGTGCTCCCGGGCCGCGCGGCGGATGGTCTTCAGCGACTTCTGATCGCCGGTGCCGGTAACGGTGCAGGTGTTGATCAGGTACACGTCCGCGTCCTGCTGAAAGGGCACGGCGACGTAGCCCGCCCGCTCAAAGCGCTCCAGCATGGCCTCGGTGTCATACTGATTCACCTTACACCCCAACGTATAAGTGGCAATGGTCCTCACTCCACTCTCCACTCTCCACTCTTCACTCTCCACTCTCACAAATCTCCCCACAGCTGCATGGCCAGCGCGGCGGCGGCGACGGCGGCGGTCTCGGTGCGCAGTATCCGCGGGCCCAGGGTGACGGTACGCCCGCCGGCGGCGCACAGAGCCTCCACCTCGCCGGGGGACATGCCGCCCTCCGGGCCGATCACGATGCCCACGCTGCGAGCGTCGGGCCTGTCGCGGAACACGTCCTGAAGCCGAGTGCCCCGGGCGTCCTCCCAGGGGATCAGCACCAGGTCGCATTTTGCCATGTCCTGGATCGCCTGCCGCCAGTCCATGGGCTCCGACACCGCCATCGGCAGGCCCCTGCGGCACTGCTTCGCGGCCTCCCGGGCGATCCTGTCCAGCCGCTCCCGGCGCTTCGCGCCGTCCTTGCCGTCCAGCTTGATCACGCAGCGCTCCATGCGCACCGGCACCAGGGCCGCCGCGCCCAGCTCCGTCAGCTTCTGGGCCAGAAAGTCCAGCTTCTCGGCCTTGGGCAGGCCCTGATATACCGTAAGCCGCAGCGGCGACTCGTTGGAGGGCAGCGCCTCCATGAGCCGCACCCAAACCCCGCCGTCCTGAACGCGGTCGATCTCACCGCGCCAGCGCGCGCCCGCGCCGTCCATGGCGCAGACCTCGTCCCCGGCCTTCAGCCGCAGCACCTTCAGCGCGTGCTTCGCCTCCTCGGCGGGCAGGGCGGCCAGGCTGTTCACAGGCGTATCGATGAAAAAGCTGTGCATCAGCGCTTCCTCGCCGCCACGGCGCACCACTCGCCCCGGGTCAGCACGTCCTTCACCTCATAGTCCGCGTCTTTCAGGGCTTCCAGCACGTCGTCCAGCCTCGGCGCGGCGATGCCGGAGCAGATGAACACGCCGCCGTCGGCGATGCGCTCGCGCACCGGCCGTGCCAGGCCGATGATCACGTCGGCGATGATGTTGGCGATCACCACGTCGCCGGTGGTGTCCACCACCTCCAGCAGGTCGCCGCAGCGGACCTCGATTGCGCCGTCGAAGCCGTTGATCCGCACGTTCTCCGCGGCCACGCGCACGGCCACGGCGTCCAGGTCGGTGGCCAGCACGGGCTTCGCCCCCATGAGCGCCGCCGCGATGGCCAGTATGCCGGTGCCGGTGCCGATGTCGATCACCCGGTCGCCGGGGCGGACGTACTTCTCCACCAGCTCCACGCACATGCCGGTGGTCTCGTGGGTGCCGGTGCCGAAGGCCATGCCCGGGTCGATCTCGATCTCCCGGTCGCCGGGCTGCAGTTCCGCCTTCTCCCAGCTGGGCCGGATCACCATGTGCGTGCCCAGCCGGAAGGGCTTGAAGGCGGCCTTCCAGCTCTCGGTCCAGTCCTGCTCGGCCACGTCGTGGCGCAGGGTCGTGAGCTTGCCCAGGTCCATGCCCAGGTCCATGCCGCGCAGCCGCCGCAGCTCGCCCTCGATAAAGGCCACCCGGTCCGCCAGCCGCTCGTCCGCCTCGAAGTAGCCGGTCACCTTCACGTCGTCGCCGATGCGCTGGGCGATGGCCTCGTCGATGATGTCCCACTGGCCCTCGGGCCGCTGGTTCGCGGCCACGTCGTTCTTGTCCTCGATGACCGTGCCCGAGCTGCCCGCGTCCATCAGCACCTGCGAGATCAGGTCGGAGCCCTCGGTGGTCGTCAGTATCGTGTATTCCATCCAATCCATGGTTTGCCTCACCTCATCAATAGACTTTCACGCACCAGAGCCCCAGGTACGTCATGTAGCACAGCAGCGCGCACTCCGCCGCCAGCAGGGCGATAAAGCCCTTGCGGGATTTGGGCAGCCGCGCCAGCAGCGGGTACAGCGCGTAGCTGCAGGCGGCGTAGCGCGGCCCGCTGAGCAGCCAGGTCGGCTGGAAGGCCACGTAGTGGTACACCAGCGCGTAGGCGGTGTCGCCCGCCCGCTCCTTATGCCTGCGCCACCAGATCAGAAGCGGCACGGCGATCAGCAGCGCCACCTGGGGCCGCCACACGCCCAGCTGGTACAGGTGGTCGTCGTAGTGGATCGAATTCATCAGCGAATACTGGAACGTGTTGGCGATGGTGCCGAAGTTCTGGTACCAGTGCTCGCTCTGGAAGATCATGAACTGCGTGGGGTTGCCGAACAGGTGCCAGTTGATGCTCAGGTACATCAGAAAGCCCAGGCTCACCGGCAGCACCTTCAGCACGCACAGCGCCACGCCCCTGGCGACGTCCGCGCCCCTGGCCTCGGGGTGCTCCGCCCGCCACGCGCGCAGCAGTTCCCAGAACAGGGGCACCGCCGTGGCCATGCCCAGCAGCCGGGCCGAGGAAGCCAACGCCCCCAGGGCCACCGCCGCCGCGAAGCGCCCGCGTCTGGCCAGAAGCACCGCCAGCAGCGTCACCAGCAGGAAGACGGACTCGGAGTAGGTGATCGAGAAGAAGTAGGTCATCGGGTTGAACATCAAAAGCAGCATCGCCCGGCGGCCCAGCGTCGCGCCGCCCTCGGGCTCCGTCAGCCGGTACATGACCATCCCGCAGCCCACCAGCGCCGCGTTGGACACCGCCGTCGCCACGCCGTAGGCGGAAAAGCCCGTCATGAACGTGATCGTGCGGCAGACCATCGGGTACAGCGGAAAGAACACGATGAACAGGCTGGCCTCGCCCTCAGCCACATAGCCGTCCGCGATGATGTCCACGTAGTGCTGGGCGTCCCAGGGCTTCAGCTTGTCCACGAAGGCGCCCATAAAGCCCGACAGGCCATGCCCCTCGACGCAATACGCCACCGCGCACACCAGCACCACCAGCGCCCGCGACGCGACAAAGGCCGCCAGCACCTCCGCCAGCACCCTGCGGGCGGGTACGGGCCGGTCCTGGGGCGCGCGCGCTTCCTCCGGCGCGGCGAGCGCGGACCTGAAGTAGCGGATCAGCTCCGCAACGGTCAGCGCGATAAAGCCCGCCATCAGCAGCCAGCCCAGGCACCAACAGATCGTGTCCAGATCCATCGGCCGCGCCTCCTTTCCATGGTCGTGATGTCCGCTCCCCCGCGCTTCACCGCCCGATGTAGCCCTTGTGCGCAGCGTTGTCGTGGGAGGCCTCCCGCCGGGGCGTCATGTAATCCGCGCCGAAGCTGGAGGTCAAGAGGGTCCGGTAATCGGAGGTCACCATCAGCGCGGCGTCCTCAAAGGGAATGCGCTCATACCGGGTCATGCAGGTCGCGGGCAGTACGCGCATCATGTCCTTGAAGGTATCGTTGCAGCGGTGGATGCGCTCGCGCCTGCCGTGAAACGCCCGCTTGCAAAAGGCCTCCTGTATGCGCGCCTTCCGCTTCGGCGAGAAGGGCCTGCCCAGCAGATAGCCCACGCGCAGCAGCGCGCCCCGGGCGCCGCGGTGCAGGTTCGCCCGCCGGGAGACGCCCATGCTCTCCGGGTTCTTGGTGAAGGCCAGGAAGAAGGCGCAGCCCAGCAGCCGCAGCTTCGCCGCCACGCGATTGCCTGAGATGAAGTCGAATATGAACAGGTCGACCCACGCGCCGGGCCGGTTCGGCCGGCGCAGCCACACTCGGGGATGGCCCGGGCTGTATTCGCTGAAGGTCACGTGCTCGGGCAGCGCCTCGCGCCGCAGCGCGTCGCGCAGCTTTTCGTACTCCGCGCGGGTCAGCGCCACGTCCAAATCGTCGTCCCAGGGTATGAAGCCGCCCTCGCGCACGGCGCCCAGCAGCGTGCCTGCGTCCAGCGTGTAGCGCACGCCGTGCTTCGCGCAGAAGGCGTCGAACCACTTCATCAAGCGCAGCATCTCGGCGTGGACGGTTTTCAGCTCCGGCAGCGACGGCATCGCGGCGTGCCCCCCTTCCCGGTTCGGTGCAAGCATCCGTTTCCGGGCATCGTATCTGTTCCATTATAGCACACTTTTCGGACAATGCAAGCGGGGCTGCCATAAAACGCATCGCGCTTGGCAGCCCCGTCCGCGTTCAGCTGAAGGCGTCCTTCAGCTTGTCGAAGAAGCTCTTTTTCTTTTCGTACTGGTTGCCGCTGGCGGACTCGTCGAACTGGCGCAGCAGCTCCTTTTGCTGGCTGGTCAGCTTCTTGGGGATCTCCACCACGGCGGTGACGTACAGATCGCCCTTGCCGCCGCCCCGCAGCCGGGTGACGCCCTGGTCCCGCAGGCGGAACACCTGGCCGGGCTGGGTGCCCTCCGGGAAGCGGTACTTCACGGGCTTGGTCAGCGTGGGCACATCCAACTCCGCGCCCAGCGCCGCCTGGGTGAAGGTCAGGGGCATTTCGATGTACAGGTCGTCCTCGCGGCGCCTGAACAGCTTGTGGGGCTTCACGCTGATCACGATCAGCAGATCGCCCGGCTGCCCGCCGCGCTCGCCCAGGCCGCCCTGGCCGCGGATGGTCAGCACCTGGCCGTTGTCGATGCCCGCGGGCACCTTCACCGTGCGCCGCTTGCTGACGCGCACCTTGCCGCGCCCGTGGCACTTGGTGCAGGGCTCGGTGATGATCTTGCCCGCGCCGCGGCACCTGGAGCAGGTGCGCACGTTCTGGATGCGGCCGAAGGGGGTGTTGGTGACCACGCGCTCCTGGCCGGAGCCGCCGCAGGTGGGACAGGTGTCCACCTTGCTGCCGGGCTTCGCGCCGGTGCCGTGGCACTCGGGGCACTCCTCGTCGCGGACCAGGTTGATGTCCTTCTCGCAGCCCATGGCGGCCTCCTCGAAGGAGATCGTCAGGTCGTAGCGCAGGTCGTCCCCCGGCACCGGGCCGTTGGCGCGCGCGCCGCCGCCGAAGCCGCCGCCGAACACGCTGGAGAAGATGTCCTCGAAGCCGCCGAACCCGCCGCCGCCAAAGCCGCTGAAGTCGCCGAACCCGCCGCCGCCGAAGCCGCTCGCCTGAGGCCCGTCGTGGCCGAACTGGTCGTACTGGGCGCGCTTCTGGGGATTGGAGAGCACCTGATAGGCCTCGTTGATCTCCTTGAAGCGCTCCTCAGCGCCCTTGTCGCCCGGGTTCACGTCGGGGTGGTTCTTCTTCGCCAGCTCGCGGTAGGCCTTTTTGATGGCCGCCTCGTCCGCGTTCTTCGGAACCCCGAGGACCTCGTAGTAGTCGCGTTTGTTTGCCATTTATCATCACCCCTGATGCGGAGCGCTCAGTTGTTATCGGTGAACTCGCTGTCCACGGTGCCGTCGTCGTTCACGTTCGCGCCGCCGTTGCCGGGGTTCGCGCCGGGGTTGTAGCCCGCGCCGGGGTTGCCGGCGCCCTGGGCGTTCTGCTGCTGGTAGACCTTGCCGAACACGTCGTAGGTCGCCTTGCTGAAGCTCTCCATGGCGCTCTTGATCTGCTCCACGTCATTGCCCTGGCGCACCTGCTTGAAGGACTCCAGCTCGCTCTCGAGCTTGGCCTTGTCGGCGGGATCCAGCTTGTCGGACAGGTCCTTGATGGTCTTCTCGGTCTGGTAGATCAGGCTGTCGGCCTGGTTGTAGGTCTCGGCCTGCTCCTTGTTCTTCTTATCCTCGGCGGCGAACTGCGCGGCCTCGTCCACGGCCTTCTTGATCTCCTCCTCGCTCATGTTGGAGGAAGCGGTGATGGCGATGGACTGCTCCTTGCCGGTGCCCAGGTCCTTGGCGGACACGTGCACGATGCCGTTGGCGTCGATGTCGAAGGTGACCTCGATCTGCGGCACGCCCCTCGGCGCCGGCGCGATGCCGGTCAGCTGGAAGCGGCCCAGGGTCTTGTTGTAGGCCGCCATCTCGCGCTCGCCCTGCAGCACGTGCACGTCCACGCTGGTCTGGCCGTCCGCGGCGGTGGAGAACACCTGCGTCTGCTTGACGGGGATGGTGGTGTTGCGCTCGATCAGGCGGGTGAACACGCCGCCCAGGGTCTCGATGCCCAGGGACAGCGGGGTGACGTCCAGCAGCACGATGTCCTTCACGTCGCCGCCCAGCACGCCGCCCTGGATGGCGGCGCCCACGGCCACGCACTCGTCGGGGTTGATGCCCTTGAAGGGCTCCTTGCCGGTGATGCGCTGCACGGCCTCCTGCACCGCGGGGATGCGGGTGGAGCCGCCCACCAGGATCACCTTGTCGATGTCCTTGGCGGTCACGCCGGCGTCGTTCATGGCCTGGTTCATCGGGCCGACGGTCTTCTCGACCAGGTCAGCGGTCAACTCGTTGAACTTGGCGCGGCTGATGGTCACGTCCAGGTGCTTCGGGCCGGTGGCGTCGGCGGTGATGAACGGCAGGTTCACATTGGTGCTCATCATGCCGGACAGCTCGATCTTGGCCTTCTCGGCAGCCTCCTTCAGGCGCTGCAGGGCCATGCGGTCCTGCCGCAGGTCGATGTTGTTCTCGCGCTTGAACTCGTCGGCGATGTAGTCGATCAGCCGCTGGTCGAAGTCGTCGCCGCCCAGGCGGTTGTTGCCGGCGGTGGCCAGCACCTCGAAGATGCCGTCGCCGACCTCCATCAGGCTCACGTCGAAGGTGCCGCCGCCCAGGTCGTACACCAGGATCTTGTGGGCGTCGCCCTTGTCCAGGCCGTAGGCCAGCGCCGCGGCGGTGGGCTCGTTGATGATGCGCTTCACGTCCAGGCCCGCGATGCGGCCGGCGTCCTTGGTGGCCTGGCGCTGGGCGTCGGAGAAGTAGGCGGGCACGGTGATGACCGCGTCGGTCACGGTCTCGCCCAGGTAGCTCTCGGCGTCGGCCTTCAGCTTCTGCAGGATCATGGCGCTGATCTCCGGCGGCGTGTAGTTGTGGCCGTCGATGCCGATCTTGCGATCGGTGCCCATGTCGCGCTTGATGGAAATGACGGTGCGGTCCGGGTTGGTGACGGCCTGGCGCTTGGCGACCTGGCCCACCAGGCGCTCGCCGTTCTTGGAGAACGCCACGACGGACGGGGTGGTGCGAGCGCCCTCGGCGTTCGCGATGACGACGGGCTCGCCGCCCTCCATGACGGCGACGCAGGAATTGGTGGTGCCCAAATCAATACCGATAATCTTGCTCATTTTGATTTCCTCCTATATTCGTCGAAAAAGTTCGTTGTTGGCTTATTTGCATGAAGGCGTCAGCCTTCGACGGAAACCTTGACCATGGCGTATCGTATGATGCGGTCCTTCACGCGATAGCCCTTCTGGAAGACCTCCAGCACCTTGCCGGGGTCGTCGGTGACCTCGCGCATCACCGCGTTGTGCTTCTCCGGGTCGAATGCCTCGCCCAGGGCGGGCACTTCGTCAAAGCCGAAGCGCTTCAGACCCTCCATCAGCGTGTTCAGCGTCATTTTCACGCCCTCGGCCAGCGCCTTTGCCGTGTCGTCGTCGGTCTTTTCCGCGGCGTCTATGGCGCGCTCCAGATTGTCGATGGCGGGCAGCATGGCCGCGATGGCCTCGCGCACGCCGTCCTCATAGCCGTCGGAACGGGCGGTCTGGTTGCGGCGCTTGAAATTCTGGAAGTCGGCCTGGGCCCGCAGCAGCGAATCCTTCAATTCGTCCCGCTGCTTCACCGCCAGCTCCAGCGCGGCCTGCCATTCCTCCACGGTGGCCTCCCGGGCCTGCTCGGCCTCGGGCGCGTCCTGGGGCGCGGCCTCCTGGGTCTCGTCCTGAGGCAGGGCCTGCTCGGTCACCGGCTCGTCCGGCTTCGCGTTCCTGTCCTTCTTCTTCATCGTCTATATCCTTCCTTACTTATTGATACTCCGACAGCACGTCGCTCAGCGCCCGGCTCATGAAGTCCAGCACCGAGATCACCCGGTTGTAGTTCATGCGCGTGGGGCCGATGATGCCCAGCGTGCCGGTGGATCGGTCGCCCAGCCGGTAGCTGGCCGTGACGATCGAACAGTCGTTCAGCGCCGGCAGCTGGTTTTCCGGGCCGATGCGGATGGACACCTCCATGCTGCCGTCCCGGCTGAACAGCTTGCGCAGCGTATCCTTCGATTCCAGCACCGACAGGAAGCTGCGCGCCTTGTTCACGTCGCTGTACTCCGGGTACTCCAGCAAATTGGTGCTGCCGCCGACGATCACGTCGGAGGCGTCGCCGCCCGCCTCGAGCCGCTTCTCGATGACCTGCAGCGCCTCGCCCAGCAGCTTCCGGTTCTGCTCGGCGCCCCGCAGCAGCTCTGAAAAAGCCTGTCGGACGCCCTCCAGCGGCTTGTCCGCCAGCTTCTGGGTCAGCACCCGGGAGATGGAGTACAGGTCGTCGGCGTCCAGGCCCTCCGGAACCCGGATCACCGCGTCCTTCACGATGCCCGCGTTGGTGACGATGATCATCAGCGCCGTGCGCTCGGCCACCGGCACCAGCTGCACGTGCCGTATGCGCAGCGTGCCCAGCTTCGGGGCGACGATCACCGACGTGTACTTCGTGGCGTCCGACAGCACGCCGGCCGCGCTGCGAATCACGCTCTCCACCTGCTTGGACCGGGCCACCAGATGGTCGTGCATGCGCTCCCGCTCGTCGCTGGTCAGCTTGCTGCCCTTGATCAGGTGATCCACGTACAGCCGGTACGCCTTGTTCGAAGGCACGCGGCCCGCGGAGGTGTGCGGCTGGTCCAGGTAACCCAGCTCCTCCAGATCGGACATCTCGTTGCGAATGGTCGCGGGCGAGAAGCCGACGCCGGATTTTCGTGAGATCGTGCGGGAGCCCACCGGCATGGCCGTCAGTATATAATCGTCGATGATGGCCTGCAGGATCAGGTACTTGCGTTCATCCAACTGCATTTTGCGCTCCCCCTTTCCCGATCCTCGCCGCCTGTTAGCACTCATACACGTCGAGTGCTAACGGCTGAACATAATATACAACCGCCCGCCCATTTTGTCAATAGGCAGCGGCTTTGAAAATTTGTAAATATTTGATGAATGACTGATGTGTGTCCTACTCCCCCGCCCAGCAGTTCACGTCCCGCGCGTCCCACCGGCCCGTCTGGGCGTAAGTCACGCAGCGGGCGCCGCCGCGGCAGCGAAAGACGTGTTCGCACTTCACGCAATCCGCGGGAATGTCCGCCCGGGCCAGGTCCCGCATGATGGGGCTGGCCTCGATGACATCGTCCAGCTCGCCGTCAGACAGGTTTCCTATAATAAAGGGCAGCCGGCGGCAGGGCATCAGCGCGCCGTCGGCCAGCAGGATCAGCAGATCGCCCCCCGCGCCGCAGTGGTACTTGCACAGCCTGCCGGTGGCCAGGAACTGCAGCGCGCGGCCGCAGTTGACCATGCTGGTGCCGTCCGGCCGCCGGCAGCGCCTGCGCTGGCGGGCCGCCTCCAGGCACAGCTCCCGGAACTCGCCGGTGCTCAGCGCCAGCTTCCCGACATCCGGGGTCACCACCCGGTCCCACCAGAGCTTGTCCACCCGGTGCCGCCTGCATACCCTGGCGAGGGCGGCAAAATCCCGGTAGTTGCCCTTCTGGGCGGTGAAGGACACGTTCACCCGCACCCCCGCCCGCTTCAGGCAGTCGATGCCGGCCAGGGCGCGATCAAAGGCGCCCTGGCCGCGTATGGCGTCGTGGGTCTGCCGCGTACCGTCCAGGCTGACCTGCACGAAGGCCGGCTCCAGCGCGCGAAAGCACTCGGCCTCGTCGCGGCCGATCATCGTGCCGTTGGTGAGCACGCCCAGCCGCAGGCCGCTCTCCCGGATCTTCCGGGAAAGCGCCCAGAATTCCCCGTGGGCCATCGGCTCGCCGCCGGTCAGGTTGACCTGGCCGGTCATGCCCCGCCGGCGCAGAAAGCGGAGGTACTTCTCCAGCGCCTCATACATGACCTCGCGCGGCATTTCGGCGCTGTAGTCCCCCTGATAGCAATGGGCACACCGCAGGTTGCAGCGGTGGGTGATGTGCCACTGCAGCGTATGCACCGCCATCAATCCGCGCCGCCTCCGCCGCAGGAGGAACAGGATGAGCAGGACGAGCAGGACGAACCGGAATCCGAATTGGCATTGCGCGCCGCCTCGCGTCGGGCCTCCCGGCGACGCTCCGCCTCCTCCCGCCGGACCTCATCGCGGCGGTAATAGTAGCTGTGGCTGGCGTCCATCAGTATGTAGGCCAGGGCGTTGTCCGAATCCACATCCGAAGCGCTGTCGATGGTATCGCAGTAGCCCGTCTTGAGCACGTTCCGCCCCGCCGGGTTGGTATACATGAATTCAAACAGCTGCCGGGGCGTCAGCGTGCCGTCGTCGACCAGCCGGATCAGCCGGTCCGTATCCAGGCACGAATGCCGCCGGATATAGGGCCCGCGTATGCGCCTGAGCTGCCGGACGATCTTCGACACGCGCCGGTCTTCTGGGTCGGGATAGGCGTTGCGAACGTCGTTGAACACCTGGTAGACGCGGTCGCGGCCGGCCAGCTGCACGCTGTCCTGCAGCCGATCCAGCATCACTTCGATCCACGCGCCGTCGCACCGGTCCGGCTGACCGTTTCGGCTCAGCACCTCCAGCACATACCGGTCCACGGCACTCAGCCCGGACCCTTCCGGCACCCGCCTGCAGCGCATCGTCTGCCCGGAGAGGGTGACATTGCCCTCCATGGCCAGCTTGGCCGCGGTGGCGATGAAATAACAGGGCATCAGCGACTCGCCCGCGGCGGCGCTGGCCAGTATCGCCCGCAGCCAGGGCGTCTGATTCTCCTCGCAGGCCTCCAGGTGCCGGTCGAGCGCCGCCTCGAAGCCCTCGGGATCGCTCCGGTACTTCATCCGCGCGGGGATGCCGGCCAGCCACCCGGCCAACCCCGTCCGGAACGCGACAACCAGCGCCAGCGCGGCGGCGATGCCCGCGCCGATTCCGCTCAGGATAATCCTGATCCGGCGCGCGCGGGCCTGCTCCGCCAGCTCCCGGTCAATAAACACCTGTCCGCTCATCGGGACCGCGCCGGGAATCAGGCCCTGGCCGTCCAAGCGCACGCGCACCTTCAGCATGCCCTCGCCGCCCGCGCCGGTGACCCGGACCAGGTTGTCGCGGACCTGCGCCGTTCCCCTGGAGACGTACAGCACGCCGGGCGTCGCGCCCTCCGGCGCGTGCACGATCACCTCGGCGTTGTCCACCCGCTTCTCAAAGTTCGCGCCGATGAAGCGGTACACAAACAGCCAGTATTGGCCGTCGACGCAGCGCGTCATGTCCCGCAGCGTGTACCTGAACTCATAGATATTGGTCGTCTGGGCGCTGCGCTTGTAGGCCGAGAGCGTCCGATTGTCGCCCGAGCCGAGGTTATAGTGGAAATCCGGCCTGCCCGAGGTGTCGTCCGTGGGCTCGCAGCGCATGCCGTTGATGGACACCTCCAGGTCCTCCAGCGCGCTGAACCGCTCCTCCTCGTCCACGTATCTGCCGTTGACGATGTCCTTGTAGAAGCGGGTAAAGTCCCCCTTGATGAACTTCACCGTCCAGGTCTCCCGAACCGTCACCGAGCCGTCGTCGTTGATCCACGCCTCAAAATTCGCGTCGGGAATGGAATACCCTGTGTTGGTGGCCGCCATCGCTCCCGTCGCGAACGCGCAGAGCAGCAGCGCCGCGGCGGCCAGCGCCGTGATCCGGCGAAGCCGTCCAAAGAAGCCCTTCATACCGGTACACTCCCCTTCTGAACCTTGCCTCATCATAGCACGCCGGCCAGGTCTTGTCAATTTCAGATCGCCCCCGGAACGCCGAAGCGCACAAAATGCTAACAAAAAGTAGGCCAACAAAAACAGAAAAAAGGTATTGACAATCCCGAAGATTCGTGTATAATATATATCGTTGCCGACGCAATGAGGCACTTGAAGCCGAATGCTGAAAGGTGTCGCCGTCGATTGAATGATTGGCTGGCGTAGCTCAATTGGCAGAGCAGCTGATTTGTAATCAGCAGGTTGCGGGTTCAAGTCCCATCGCCAGCTCCATTCAACGGGCATCGGCAATAGGGAAATGTGGGTAGGTTCCCGAGTGGCCAAAGGGAGCAGACTGTAAATCTGCCGCGGAACGCTTCGGTGGTTCGAATCCACCCCTGCCCACCAACTTGCGGGAATGGCGGAATTGGCAGACGCGCTAGATTCAGGTTCTAGTGATCATTACGATTCGTGCAGGTTCAAGTCCTGTTTCCCGCACCAAAGCCCTGAAAACGCTGAGTTTTCAGGGCTTTTCATTGTCCAAGGGGACGGTTGGGAACGCTTGGTGACGCTCTTTTCGATCTAGGCAAATGCACTAGATTTCTGGCTGTACAGAAGGGAGCGAATCTAGCGATATGAAGAAGATCAAGAAGGTAGACGGAATCGGTCAGAAGGAGCTGTCTAGTGCAGTGGAAGAATTCCTCCGGCACTGCCGGTTGAAGAACCTCTCCCCGCGCACGATAGAGTATTACAGCGAAGACCTGAAGTATTTCCAGAAGGTCTCCCCTATCCAATTCGTGGATGAGTTCACGACGCTGGTGATGGAGGATTTCGTGGACCATGAAATGACCAAGGGTAACAGCATCAGCGCCATCAACACCCGAATCCGCGGTCTGCGCGTCTTCCTGAACTTTTGCGCCGACAGGGAATACATGAAGAAGCTCTCCTTCCCTCTCATCAAGGAGGACGAGCACCTGAAGGAGCCTTACACGGAAGCCGAACTCCAAAGGCTGTTGAAGCGGCCCACAACCGAGCATTGGGGAGAATGGCGCACATGGACAGCCATCAACACGTTCCTGGCAACCGGAATCCGCGCGAATACCCTGGTCAACATCAAGATATGCGAGGTGGACTTCGAGCACGAAACCATCTTCCTGCGGAAACTGAAGAACCGCAGGCAACAAATGATTCCTATGTCAAAGTCTCTGAAGGAGGTCCTCGTTCTGTATTTGAAGCTGTGGGATTGGGACAGCGAGGACTTCCTCTTTCCAAGCATCCACGGCAAACAACTGACCGTCCACGCGCTGGAGGACTCGGTCCGTCACTACAACATCTCCAGGAACGTGACCAAGACCTCCCTGCACCTGTTCCGTCATACTTTTGCAAAGAATTATATCCTGGCAGGCGGTGGGATGGTCCAATTACAATCCATACTCGGTCATTCCACACTGGACATGACCAGGCGATACATCAACCTCTACGGCAGCGATATTCACAGGGACTTCGACAAACTGAATCCCCTGAACAACATCATGAGCAACCTGACGAGGGACTGACGGAATGTGAAGAACGGCTTCCCCCATCTTGGAAAAAGCTTAGATAATCTGAATAAAACTGAAAAGTGGCAGGCGAACACTGGGAACGTGTTGCCTGCCCTTGTTCATTTGCGCTTTCCGAGCGCTTTCTTCAAGCCGTCGAGGATATAATCCTTCACGGCCCTACCCAAATCGCCATCCTTGACGTGCCTGCCGTTAAAGTAGGTCTGTACGTCCACCTGTTGGGCTTCCTGCTGTTGCTGAATCATTAGCGGGACCTGTGTGCGGATTTTCTCATCCATCATGGCATTGAATTCTTCGATGTGCTGACGATGGTAAGGATTTTCTTCTTCACGCTCTTTTTGACGCAAACGATTCATTTCAGATTGATACTGCTTGAAATAGTCGAAATTAGACATAATTAATCCCCCTATTGGATACCTCTCCACAAACGAGAAGGAAGGAGAGGTCATATTATTATATTATTAGTATACATTGCCATCTTGATAGTCCTGGGCAAGCTCAAGCCGCTGGGGTTCTTCTTTCATGAAGTATAATAGAAGCCTGTCCAGTTTCTGCGGTGACAAGTGTGCGCTTGATGTTTTCCACTTGTACAGGGTGCTGGGCGCAATACAAGTAGCTTCCCCGATTTCCTTGATGCTGCGGCCTTTCATGTCTAGCGCGGTTGTTAGCAGGGCTTCAGTTTCTGCGAAAGTATTGTATTCTCGCATATTCTCACCTCCTTGTATATCAGGTGGCGAAATTGGAAGGAGATTCATGTTTTTTCTTCCGCTTCCCTATTTTTCTAAATCTGGGTTTTCCTCACCAGAGCAAAAAGATGTATTTCTGGTTGAAGCATCCCCCGTTCTTGCGAAACTATCTTGAAGTGTAAAGGAAAGTATGATATACTGTCTATAATATTAACAGGAGGTCATTTCTAATGGCTGTCCAGTACAACAAGCTATGGAAGCTCTTGGTGGATAAAAAGATGAGTAAAGCGGATTTGCGCAAGCAGGCTGAAATCTCTTCCAACACCATGACCAAACTTCGCAGGGATGAGATGGTTGCGCTTCCGATCCTTGATAGGATTTGTGATACGCTAGATGTTGACTATGGAGATATAGTGGAGCATGTAAAGAAAGCAGAGTGATTCCTTCCACCCAAATACTATGTATAGGTCGAAAAAGATGGCACTCCCCCATATTATCTGATTACAATGGAGTCGTTTCTGAATGGATGGATTTATTACTATAAAAGAGGCTGCTGGGATTTGGAATGTTTCAACAACATGGGTTTCTGTACTATGTAATGAAGGAAGAATTATCGGCGCATTCAAACAGGGTAAAAAATGGTGGATACCGGCAAATACACAAAAGCCACTAGATAGAAGAAAAAAGAACAATCCTAACGGTCTTGACAAGTTCACTTTTGTTGACTTGTTTGCTGGTATTGGTGGATTTCATCAAGCAATGCGTTCTCTTGGTGGAACATGCATCATGGCTTCTGAAATAAACCAAGCATGCGTAGAAACGTATAGCAATAATTTCACCACCCAAGAAGGTAGCGTTCGCGGTGACTTAAACAAGGTTGATCCGTCAAGCATTGCTCCCTTCGATGTTTTATGTGCGGGTTTCCCTTGCCAGTCCTTCAGCAAAGCAGGACTACAATTGGGTTTTCAAGACCCCAAAAGAGGTAATCTGTTTTACACTATAATGAATATTCTAGATTCGCATCCTGAAGTTCAGTTTATCGTTCTAGAAAATGTTCGGAATTTAGCGGATAAAACAGATAACTGGAATATCGTACAAAAGGAGTTGAAAGATCGGGATTTCATAATAACAGATAATCCCTTAATCCTATCCCCATCAGATTTTGGACTACCTCAAATTAGAGAACGTGTTTATATTCTCGGTGTTAAAAGAGATAGGTGTGATCCGAAAATCCAAGCGAAGGGCTATATTGATAAGGACGATTTACACATACAATACTATCTAAAGAAGTGTAAGATCGGTGATGCATTATCCATACTAGAAGAAGATGTCCCTGAGCAATACTATATTTCAGACGAACAAGCACTTATGATTCAGGCTTGGGATGAGTTCCGAATTGCAACAGGTATTAAAATAATAGGTTTCCCAATCTGGATTAGTTGTTTTGGTATAGGAATTGATGATGATAATGAATTGCGAAAGCAGGTCGGCTATGATGAAATGCCAAAATGGAAAAAAGCTTTTGTTGATAAGAATAGGGCTTTCTATGTGCGAAATAAACAATTCATTGACAATTGGATCAATGAATATGACATGCTGAACAGAATAAAGCTATATCAGAAATTTGAATGGAATTGCGGAGAAGATGTCTCTGACATGCATGATGCTATAATTCAAATTAGGCAATCTGGGATCAGGGCAAAAAGAACAACCTACTTTCCGTCGCTGGTTGCCATTGTGAACACCCCCATCATATGGGATAGAAACACACGGGTATATAGGCATATAACCCCACGGGAAGCGGCGAATCTCCAAAATTTTGAAAAGGATTATAGATTCATTGGAACGGATAAGCAAATTTATAGTCAATTAGGAAACTCCGTAAATGTCAAGGTGTTACAAATCTTGTGTAAGAATCTGTTTGAACTACGGACGAAGGGGGACGAACAGAAATGAGTCGAAAGATAAATATTCGTCCAACAAGTAGTGTCTACGCTACATATAAAAGACTGACTTATCGTCCATGGACCGCCATTGCCGAATTTGTTGATAATTCGACGCAGAGTTTTTATGATCATAAAGATGTATTGATGTCGATTAAATACTCAAAAGGTTTAATCATAGAAATTAAATATGTCAAAGATGATGTAGCTGGAGATAGCATTGAGATAATAGACAACGCATTTGGAATGGAATGGGAAGATTTTAAGCGCGCTGTTATTCTAGATAAACCACCCATCAACACAAACGGACGCAACGAATTTGGAATGGGTTTAAAAACAGCGGCTTGCTGGTTTGGTTCACTGTGGTCTGTTGAATCAACGCAGTATGGTTCACGTAATAAATACTATACGCAAATCAATGTTGATGATCTTGGAAAGTATAAGACGGAAGAAATAGATGTCGTTGAATCAATCGTAAGTACAAAAGACCACGGAACCAGAATTGTGATTAAAAAACTCAACCAAAGAATATCTGGATCATCCACAATTAGAAGCATTAAAGAGTTACTTGGAAGTATTTATCGGGAAGATTTAAGATCGGGGATAATCCAGATTTATTATAACGGAAACGCTATTGAATTTAAAGAGGCGCCAACATATGTAGAAAAACTGCCTGATGGTACAGAAAAGACATGGAAAAAGAATATTGCATTTATAGTTGAACATGAGGGTAAGGTTTTGCCGGTCGATGGCTTTGTCGCTATTCGTATCCCTGCCAGCGTAAAGGATGCAGGATTTGCGCTTATTAGGCGGGGTAGAGTCATTGACACGTCTTTCAGAACAGAAGAAGTATTCGGGCCATCTAACTTGTTTGCTTATCAGCGAATGTATGGAGAATTACACATGGATTCATGGCCTGTTACGCAAGCAAAGGACGGATTCAATTGGCATAGTGGCGGCTTATTAGAAAAATTCATAGAGAAGCTTGTGCAAGAAACAAGCGACTATCGAAAAAAAGCAGAAACAATACGTCTAAGAGATAGGATTAGCACTAAAGATGTCGCTAAAAAAGTGGCCGACAGTTTGGCTTCTTCTGGATTATTAGATAATGCTGAAGTATCTGTTGTCGATAAGAATGACCAAACGGTTGACAATACTGCACAAGAAACACCGTCTGTAGGAGCAACTCCCAGTGGAACCGATAGTTCTGAAGAAGTAATAAATGATGATGATAGTGTTGTTCTAGAAGGAGGCAGCACCATCAACATGAAATGTAATCATGGTTCAAAAGAGTATAACTTTGAAATAGAGTGTGATATGAGTTCGCCAACCGCATCATGGCTTCTTATTGAGAATACTGGACTAAATGCGTATAAATTGGTGATCAATATGCGGCATGCTTTCTTCAAGCCGTTTATATCAGACAAAAACTTCATGGAAACGCTAATGAAACTGAGTGTAGCCATGGCTCTAGCAGAAATTGATGCTCTTAGTGTTTCTCCTGATGGTAGAATTGAAGCAGGAGAAATTCGCAACCGTATGAATACCATTTTGGAATTGCTAAAGTAAGGGGGTAATGACAAAATGTCAGAGAAGCTTCTTCCTATGAACATTAGCGACAGTTCAAGCAATACAGGTTGGCCGATTAAAACAGATGGAGAATTTAAGTGCAGTGTTGAGCATCAAATGGAAGATGGCGGTATGCCACAGCAAGCCATAGAAGATGTTTTCAACAATGCTGTACGAATACTAAGTCAATGTCCTAATCCTAATGAGGAGAATTCACTTGCGGAAACAGGAATTGTTATAGGCAAAGTACAAAGCGGAAAGACCTCCAATTTCATATCTGTACTTTCTCTTGCCTTTGACAACGGATATGAGATTGCGGTTGTCATAGGTGGAAACACGCATGATCTGACCAATCAGAACACTGCGCGAATTAAGAAATCATTTAATCTTGATGTTGAGAAACTAACCATTCTATCTACTGGAGGCAATAATACCCCTATAAAAATAGATGTTGCGGAAGTACAACAGTTTATTGAAACTGGGAGAAAAGTCATCATTGTCGCACTTAAACAATATAAGCATATCCAGGCCATTTCTTCTGTATTCGACAACCCCTTCCTTGCTGCTAAATCAGTAATAATAGTTGATGATGAGGGAGACCAGGCCACTCTAAACACAAAAGCATATAGAGCAGAGTTAAGTTCAACTTATAACGCAGTTGTAGAATTGAAGAGTAAACTAGCAAGCCATTGTTTTTTATCTGTTACAGCAACGCCGCAGGCTAATATTCTAATTGATGTTTTCGATAGATTATCTCCAGACTTTGGGGAATTAGTTCAACCTGGAAATGGATACTGTGGATTACGAGAGTTCCATGGTCAAGAGTGTAGTGATAAAAGAGTATATGTAATAGATGAGAATGAACCAAGCTTGCTTGATGATGAAGGTGCTCCAGATTCTGTTTACCAAGCGATGGCAATGTTTTTTGTCGGCAATGCAGTAAGAAATGCTAGAGGCGATTATAAGAAGCATGCAATGCTCTTTCATCCGAGCCAAAAAAAGATCGACCATGAAAAGGCACGTGTCAAAATCCAGAGTATTTTGGATGCTTGGAAACAACAAGCTAAAACGAAACTAGCCGGACATAGTGATATTTCCTTCGTTTCATTGCAAAGATATCTTAGGAATGCTTATGACAAGCTTATAATGGAGGGTGTGCAAACTGTATCGTATGAAAATCTTGAACCTCAAATATTGAAAAGAATTAGAGAATGCTCAAACGTGTTGCTATGCAACAGTAATGAAAATGCAGCGCAGAAAGCGGAAAACTACAAAACGAATATCTTCTTAGGTGGAAATCTAGTTGAAAGAGGAATCACAATTGAAGGTCTTGCTGTTACATATATAATTCGTCGAGCTAGAGGGAAAAGCAATGTTGATAATATGGAACAAAGAGCACGTTGGTTTGGTTACAAAGCAGCGTATCTTGATGTGTGCAAAGTGTATACAACCCAAAGGATAAAAGATGATTTTGAAAGTATCCTAGAACATGATGATGATATGTGGGATCTAATCGAAAGGAATAAACTATTGGGCGTTCCGTTTAAGGAAATGCCAAGGATATTCAAATTGAAGAATCAAGCGTTTTTAAGAATGACACGAAGCAACGTAAAAAAGACCGAAAGCTTCACGTTATCACCTTGGAAAACTCAAAGGTACATTGCTCCATCTAAAACTGTTGCTGAAAATAACAACGCTATTGTCGAAGCGTTTAGGAGAGTATACGCAGCAAAAAAGGTCATAAAAACTTACGCGCCAACGCAAGTGCATGCGTTGTATGAGGATATTGTTTTCTCAAATGTTTTTGATTCTCTATTGAGCAAACTGAAATGGAACAATAAGGAAATCGTGGAAACAACTTTCTGGAAACAACTCAAAGAAGCGTTCGCATTGGCTAGCATCGACCCCGCTGTTGATGTGATCATTCTGCGAGATGGTTTATGGCAAACACGTACTGTATCGCCAGATGGAGCAATACGCCAACTGTTCCAAGGTTATAACCCAAACATGAATAGTCCTAAGTATTACGTAGGTGATAAGGCTTTAGCGAGAATAATAAATCCCGAACGACTGCAACTTCAGATTCACTATGTTAAGCCTCGAAACGATGATAGTATTGATTACTACTCACCTGTTGTCGCGTTATCAATCCCTGAAGAGATAAGCACTAAACTAAGTGATTTGGTGGTGCCTAGGCATGAATAATAATGATATCATACGGACATTGGCTCAGATAGATTCGTTTAATAGTCAGTATCTGCTATTTGAAACTGATATACCATGCGTATATTATGGGCGAACAAGTGACGGGTTGCTTGTTTTTGCTCTTGAATCAAAGAACGAGAAACTGCCAAGATTCATTCAGCAAACTAATTCACTTATGTTTTGCTTCAATGAAAAGGGAGTGTTTTTGATTGATGGAATCGAAGAATCAAGAATAATACATCTACTTGTGTGTAAAGATAAAGACGCTACAAAAGAGGATGCATTTATTCGATTAACGAATGCTTTTTCGATGAGCACACAGCCAGATGATCCATACTATGTTGCTAAATTGTTTGCTGCTCTTTCATCTTTATTTGACAAGCAACACATTGCTTCAGAAATGGAACTACAAGGACTTTATTGCGAATTGTTTACTATGCTATTCTTTCAACAACAAGGATGTGACATATCGCGTTTTTGGCAATCAAGAGACCGCATGAGATTCGATTTTACAATAAACAATCAAAGAAAGCTAGAAGTGAAATCGACTATTAAACCAGTACGAATACATCATTTTAAGCATAGTCAACTATTGAGTTTGACATATGATATTCGTATAGTGTCGATTATGCTCCAAAAAAGTGATGCAGGGTTATCTCTCAAAGAAGTCATTGATACGATTCGGAGTCTCTATCAGAGTAATTATGATTTGATGCTTCACATCGACACACTGATTTCTGGTATTGATAATGAAGAACTAGAACTACTGCAATATGATGAACCTTATTTGCGAAATAATATAAGAATATATGATGCAAAAGACATACCCCATTTCAATGAATTGACTCCAGAAGGAATCTTTAATGCAGAATATGATAGCTGTCTGACGAATGTGAGTTATAGTGGAATAGAACAAACAATTTCTTGGGTAGAGGGAGCGTGAAACTATGTTTAAAACAAATGAGAAGTTCAATCATCAAGACATCATTGATGTAATACCAGAAATAATATATTTATACTTGTTTAAAGGACTTAGCTTGACGGCTATAGAAGATAAACTCCTTGGAACTGATGAATTGCACGGCTGGTTCTCAAAAAGTATATTGAATTATTATGGTATTGATACCGAGAAAGATAACAAAGGAATATATGATAAAAAGTCGATGTCTGAAGTTGTAGAAACGCTCACATATAGTCCAAATATCGTCCATAATAGGGTTGCCAAAATACTTAAAGCTAAATATCTATGAGGTTTTATAGAAAACCCAATCCATCAATTAATTGAAGCTGCTACTATAGCAGCTTCAAATACTTATACACAGTTGGCCTGCTCAGCCCGCACAATCGTGCAAACTCGGACACATTGATCTTCCCTGCCATGAAGGTAGGATAATGCTTATAGAAAATGGGCGGGATATCGTCCTTCGTGGTGGGCTTGTGGCCTATTCTGCGGCCTTTGGCACGGGCATTCTCCATCCCCGAACGCACACGCGCCCGCAGGATCGACAGCTCCAATTCCGAAAACACAGCGCTCATTTGGATGAAGGCTTGGCTCATAGGGTCTATTTTACCGTCGCGGCAATCTACGGTGATGGAACCGATGATCACCAGCCGCATGTGCTTTTCCTTGATGATGCTGATGATTTCACAAAGTTGCTGGGTACTACGGCTCAATCGGCTGACCTCACAGCATATCAAGGTATCGCCGCATTCAGCGCTCTTCAATAGTAGGTCCAGCGCCTGCTTGGTCTTGGCGTCGCCGTGCTCACGTTCGGTGATGATCTCTTCAGCTCCAGCGGCCTTCAACTCGCGGCACTGGCGGTTCAGGTCCTGCCCGCGCTCTTCGGCAAGGCTACAACGGGCATATCCGTAAATCTTTGGCATGATGTTCTCCCTTCTGTCAATGAAAAGGTTGGCGGCGGCAAATCGTTTCGTTTACCGGTTTCCTTTACAGGTTCGCGGCGCTTTTGCCGCTGGTCAAGTGTTGTCGCCGCTGTCAATGGAATCATTCGTTTCTACTACACCTTGCGGCGGCCCTTGGGGCACCCCCAAGGGCCGTTTCCGCGGTCATTCTCCGAGAATCAGCGCGACCGCCTTTTCGGCCTTGCCTGCCGCGCTGACGATGAAGCGCTTGTCATTCTTCAGGGCTTGGAGCCAGTTCTGAATATAGGCCGCGTTATTGCGAAAACTCTTTGAAGTTTCCAGTCCAACACGATTGACAAGGGCGGCGGCTCCAATTTCCGCGATTAACTCTTCGCGCGAATAGGCTTCG
>CACYTF010000015.1 GCA_902777335.1 uncultured Eubacteriales bacterium | reverse complement strand
AGGTGACCGATTTGATTCGAATGTCCAGTATGAACTCAATCAGCGGCTTGATCAGCTTCGGGTCCTGCATCACCGTGCCGAACATGTAGTCGTCCATCAATGTGAGGTCTTCAAGCCTCGGGAAAGGTTCCATGCCCGTCACCTGCCCGTCACCTGCCCTTCAATCCTATTCTATCACGGATAAAGCGGAATGCCAAGTGGGAAAGACATAGCTGATTTATTTCGCCTCCATCTTGACCAGCTGCGCCTGGATCGCGTCAAAGGTGGCCGGAGAAATGTCGTGCTCCACCTTGCAGGCGTCTTCCTGGGCGGTCTCCGGATCCACCCCGATCAACATCAGCACCCGGGTGAGCACCTTGTGGCGCTCGTAGATGCGGTGGGCGATCTCCATGCCCGATTCGGTGAGGGTGATGAAGTTGTCCTTCCCCATCTCGATGTAGCCGCCCTGGCGCAGCTGCTTCATCGCAACGCTGACGGAGGGCTTGCTGACGCCCAGCCCCGTGGCGATGTCCACCGAGCGCGCGTAGCCCTTCTCCTCGATCAGGCGCAGTATCATCTCCAGGTAGTCTTCCGCAGATTTGTGAATTCTCATGTCATTATCCGCCCTGCCGGCAATCCTGACCTGCTCAGCGGCTCCTTCCCTAAAGTTAAGAGCATTTTACCATATTCCAGAGGTTTTTTCAAGGGAGATATTCGAGCCGGCAACAAATTGTAAAAAATTCCGCCAGCCCTTGCCGTGGGCGGTCGCGTGTGCTATAATAGGAGTTGCGTGATTAATCCGATGCCGGTTCCGACGGAGAGCCGACAGTCCGATTAGAGTGAGGTGAAAACCATGAAGGAAAACATCCATCCGAATTACGGCAAAGCTGTTGTTCGCTGCGTCTGCGGCGAGACCTTTGAGACCGGTTCCGTGAAGAAGGAGATGCGCGTTGATATCTGTTCAAAGTGCCATCCTTACTACACCGGCAAGCAGAAGCTGGTTGATACCGGCGGACGCGTGGATCGCTTCAAGAAGCGCTACGGCATGTAGGAACCCTGCAAGCATCGATGTGGCTTCAGCCATGTCGATGCTTTTGCCGTTTTTGCGCGTGGTACCCAAGAGGATCGACGGATGCGCGCCGGTCCTTTTTACGTCAATAGAACCCTGACGCCTCACGCCATTGGAGGGTGTTATGACAGAAAAAGATCGCAACATCGCCATCCATGCCTCGCCGGTGGTCGAGGGGGTGCGCTTCCAGATCGGCAGCGCCACGGCCTTTGCCGTGCGCAAGGAGAACAAGGACGTCGCCCTGCGCATCCGCCGGGAGTACCACCCCGCCCGCGACGCCATGGAGCGGGTGCCCTTCCTGCGCGGCATCGTGCGCTTCGTGAGCGGCACGGCGGATTTTTTGGACGGCGTCTCCGAGTCCGGCCAGCTGATGCCCCAGCAGATCGTGAAGGGCCGCCGGGGCGAGCAGCGGTTCGCCGAGCTGTTCCGGCTGCGCCCCACCAGCCTGGTGGCCGCCGGCAGCGCCATCGTGGTGCTGATACTGCTGGGCGGCCTGGTGATCTCCGGGCCCTGGGCGCTGGCGCGCTGGGTGCTGCCGGCGTTTGAGCTGTCCCGGCCCGCCATCAACGCCGTGGCCTGCCTGTTCCGGCTGCTGGCCATACTGCTGTGCGCGGCGGTGCTCCCCCGGCTTCGGGTGATCAGCCGCCTGGGCATGTACCGCGGGGCCATCAACAAGGTGCTGAACACGCCCGCCGATTCCGGGGGCCGAATCTCCCGGGAGAAGGCGGAGCGCTCGTCCTGTCTGTCCCGGCGCAGCGACGCGGCGTTCGTGGTGACGGTGCTGATGCTGTCGGTGATCGCCTTCGCGATGATCCGCACGTTCACGCTCCCGGTACAGCTGCTGGTGCGGGTGCTGGTGGTGCTGGCCATCGCCGCGGTGCTGGGCGAGGCGCTTCGACCGTTGGAGGCAGCGAAGCCCGGCAAGTGGGTGGACGCCCTGCTGGCCTTCCAGCTGTGGCTGGAAAGGCGCATGGTGCTGCAGCCCAACGCCCAGATGGTGGAGGTGGCCGTGTACGCCTACAACGCCGCCCGGGAGAACGACAGATAGAAGCTGAAAGGAAAGACTTTCCATGACCATATCAGACTGGCTCGGCCGCGCGAAGGCGCGGCTGGAGGCCTCCGGCTGCCCGGACCCGGACATCGACGCCCGCTGGATCGCGGAGGACTGCCTGGGCATGACCCGGGCGGAGCTGAAATTTGAATCCGACCGCGCCGTCGACCGGGAGCAGCTGTACCGGCTGGAAGCGATGCTCGACCGGCGCGCCGCCGGCGAACCGGTGCAGTACATCCTCGGCAGCGCCGACTTCATGGGCCTGCGGTTCCAGGTGACGCCGGACGTGCTGATCCCCCGGCAGGACACCGAGACGCTGGTCGAGAACGCGCTGATCGACCTGCGCGCCCGCGACGGCGCGCCCGCGCTGCTGGACCTGTGCGCGGGCAGCGGCTGCATCGGCCTGAGCCTGGCCTCGCTGGCGCCCGACGCCAAGGTGACGCTAACTGACGTCAGCCGCGAGGCGCTGGACGTGGCGCGGCGCAACATGCACGCGCTGGGCGTGAAGGCGGAGCTGAAGCAGGGCGACCTGTTCGCCGCCGTGGGCAAGGAGCGCTTCGACGTGATCGCCTCCAACCCGCCCTACATCCCCCGGCCGGAGCTGGCTGGGCTGCAGCGCGAGGTGAGCTTTGAGCCGCGACTGGCGCTGGATGGCGGCGACGACGGCCTGGACTTCTACCGCCGCATCGCCGAGACCGCCGGGGAACACCTGAAGGGCGGCGGGTCCATCTACCTGGAGGTGGGCATCGGCGAGGCCGAGGCGGTGCTCGCGCTGCTGAAGGCGCACCTGCCCTGCGTCGAGGCCGGCACGATCAAGGACCTGAACGGCATCGAAAGGGTCGTATACGCAAAAATGTAATTCATAAGGAGTCGTTTCCATGCAGTCCACAGCCTACAACGAACAGGAGCGCATCGCGGCCCAGCTGGAGGCCATCCGCAGCCGGTACGAGGAGCTTTCCATACGCATCACGCAGCCGGAGGTCATCGCGGATACCGCCGCCTTCGCCAAGCTGATGCGCCAGCACAGCGAGCTGGCCGAGCTGAACGACATCGCCGTGGCCTACGACAGGCTGCTCGGCGAGATCGACGAGGCGCGGGAGATGCTCAGCGATCCGGACATGGCCGACATGGCCCGGGAAGAGCTGGAGCAGCTGGAGCCGCAGCTGGAGGAGGCCACCCAAAAGGCCCGCATCGCGCTTCTGCCCAAGGACCCGGACGACTACAAGAACGCCATACTGGAGGTGCGTGCGGGCGCGGGCGGCGACGAGGCCGGCCTGTTCGGCGCGCAGCTCTTGCGCATGTACACCCACTACGCCGACAGCCAGGGCTGGAAGGTGGAGATGGTCGAGGACGGCAGCACCGATCTGGGCGGCCTGAAGGAGAGCGTGATCCTCATACAGGGCCGCAACGTGTTTCAGAAGCTGAAGTTCCTCCGGCCGCATCCACACCTCCACCGCCACGGTGGCCGTGCTGCCCGAGGCCGAGGACGTGGAGGTGGAGATCAACCCGAACGACCTGCGCATCGACACCTACCGGGCCTCCGGCGCGGGCGGCCAGCACATCAACCGCACCGACTCCGCCGTGCGCATCACCCACATCCCCACGGGCCTGGTGGTCACCAGCCAGGACCAGCGCAGCCAGATCCAGAACCGCGAAAAGGCCATGCGCGTGCTGAAGTCCCGGCTGTTTGAGATGCAGCGCGAGCAGCAGGAGGGCGAATACGCCAACCGCCGCCGCCTGCAGGTGGGCACCGGAGACCGCAGCGAGCGCATACGCACCTACAACTTCCCCCAGGGCCGCGTCACCGACCACAGGATCGGCCTGACCCTGTACAAGATCGACGAGATCATGGAAGGCCACCTGGACGAGCTGATCGACGCGCTGACGCTGGCGGAGCAGACGGCGCTGCTGAACGAAAACGGCTGAGACGTTTTCGTTCAATGAGGAATGAGAAATGAGGAATGAGAAATGAGGAATGAGAAATGAACGGCACCCGTGTTCGCCGTGCCGAAGCGCGCGATATTCCCGCCATCATGGGCCTGCTGATGCAGGTGAACATGGTGCATCACAACGGCAGGCCCGACCTGTTCAACGGGCCGACCACCAAGTACACCGAGGAAGAGCTGGCGGCCCTGCTGGAGGGCAACGACACGCCGGTGTTCGTCTGCGTGGACGAAAGCGACCGGGTGCTGGGCCACGGCTTCTGCGCCATGCAGCACGCCGGGGGCCGGCTGCTGGCAGAGCACGACACGCTTTACATCGACGACATCTGCGTGGACGAGGCCGCCCGGGGCCTGGGCGTTGGCCGCGCGCTGTACGAGCACATCCTGGACTACGCCCGGGGCCGCGGCTGCTACAACGTGACCCTGAACGTGTGGACCTGCAACCCCGGCGCGATGGCCTTCTACGAAAGGCTGGGCATGAAGCCGTACAGGGTCGGGATGGAGACGATACTGTGAGTAAGGAGTGAATTCATACTTGCAAACCCAACTTCTTCCCGTCACCCCCGAAGCCCTCGCCCGCGCGGGGGCGCTCATTCGCTCCGGCGAGCTGGTGGCCTTCCCCACGGAGACGGTGTACGGGCTGGGGGCGAACGCCCTCGACGGTGCGGCGGTGAAGCGCATCTTCGAGGCCAAGGGCCGTCCCGGCGACAACCCGCTGATCGCGCACATCAGCGCCCTGGAGCAGCTGGCCCCGCTGATCGCCGTCCGGCCCTCCCCCACCGCCCGCGCCCTGATGGACGCCTGCTGGCCGGGACCGATGACGCTGATCTTCCCCAAGTCCAGCCTCGTGCCCGATGAAGTGACCGCGGGCCTTACCACCGTGGCGGTGCGCTTTCCCGCCCACCCGGCGGCCCGGGCGCTGATCGACGCGGCGGGCGTGCCCATCGCGGCCCCCAGCGCCAACCGGTCCGGGCGGCCCAGCCCCACCACCGCAAAGCACGTGCTGGAGGACATGGACGGCCGCATCCCGCTGATACTGGACGGCGGAGCGTGCCAGGTCGGCCTGGAATCCACCGTGATCGACATGACCGGCGAGACGCCCCGCGTGCTGCGCCCCGGCGGCATCACGCCGAAGCGCATCGCAGAGATCTGCGGCGGCGTGGCGGTGGACGAGGCCGTGATGCGCCCCTTAAAGGAGGGCGAGGTGGCCCGCAGCCCGGGCATGAAGTACCGCCACTACGCCCCCGCGGGCGCGCTGACCATCGTGAAAGGCGAACCGGGGGCCGTAGAGCGCGCCATACGCGAGCTGTACGACGAATCGCAGGCCAGCGGCAAGCGCCCGCTGATCCTTTCGCTTCAGGGCCACATTCCCGCCTACGGGGATCGCCGGGTGCTGTCCCTGGGCGCGGATGAGGCTGAGATGGCCCGGAGCATCTTCGCCCGCCTGCGGGATGCCGACGCCCTGGGCGCCGACGCCATCTTCTCCGAGGCCGTGCCCGCCGACGGACTGGGCCTGGCCGTGATGAACCGCCTGGGCCGCGCCGCGGCGTTTCACATCGTGGAGGCGGAACAGCATTGACTTTCCTATTGTGGGATTCCCCTCTCAGGCGCTGCGCGCCAGCTCTCCCCGTTCCCGGGGCGAGCCAAGGCTGCCGCGCGTATGCATAGTCCCTGCGTTCTGTACTATCCCCCCTTGCCTCGCCCCCGTGAGGGGGAGAGGTGCCCGAAGGGCGGAGAGGGGGATATCCAATTCCACAAGTTTTCGTGATGAGCCTAAAAAGGGGGCCGCTCCGATAGGAGCAGCCCCCTTTTTATGGGTCGGAAAGTCTTTCAGTATCGATTACTGAGCGGCCTTCCAGGCGTCGTACTGAGCCTGCACCTCAGCGATGATCTCGGGCATGCCGGCATCGTTCAGAGCAGCCTTCAGAGCCTCGAGGCCCTGGCTGGCGTCGTCGGGATCGACGGTGCCGCACATCAGGGGATTGGCGTACTCGGCCACGACAGCGTCAACCGCCGCGATCTGATCGGCCACGTTGTCCTTCACGAAGCGGAAGCCCAGTGAAGCGGTGGCGATGGCGTCGTCCGCATAGGACTGCAGCAGCTCGTTCTTCTGGGGATCCTCAGAGGTCAGGACGTACTGCAGCTTGGTGTTGCCCACGGTCCAGGCGCCGCCGTGCACGCCGTACCAGTTCTGGTCGGTCAGCTCGACCTGCCGGTCGTTCACCTTGGTGTAGTTCTGGCCCTCAGCGCCGAACAGCATCAGGTTGACCAGGGTGGCGTCGGAGTGCATCAGGTTCAGATACTGCATGGCCTTCTCGGGGTTCTGAGAGGTCACCGGGATGCCGAACATGGAGCCGCCGGCGTGCGTGGTCACGACGTACTTGGGCTGCATGGTGATCTCGATGCACTCGAACTCGGCGGTGGCGTTGGCGGCATACATCTCAGCGGCCTTGATGTTGTTGCCCTTCAGGGGCTGGGAGAACACCAGGAAGTCGCCGCGGCCGAAGGTGCCGTTGTAGTCGAAGCTGGTCAGAGCGGCGTCGGGATCGATGTAGCCCTTCTGGCCCCAGTCATACATCAGGCGGATGTGCTCCTCCTGCTCGGGGGTCTCGAAGATGCTGTAGATGGTCTCGTCGAAGTTGCCGTCGTCCTGCTTGGCCATCTTCATGGCGATGGAGTTGGAGGTCATGCCACACCAGTCGGGGCACCAGGGCTCGTCGGCCCAGCGGCCGGCCTGACCGTCCATCAGATAGGGATACTTGTCGGGATGGAGCTCCTTGTACTTGGCCAGCCAGGGCTCCAGATCAGCGGTGGTCTTGATGGAGGGATCGTCAGCGACGACATCCCAGCCGATCTCGGCCGCAGCGGTCTTGTTCACGATGAAGCCTTCCGGCACGCACAGCTCCTTGTTGGTGGGGATGCCGTACAGAACGCCGTTCACCTTGACGCCGTCCAGGAAGGTCTGGGGCAGGGTCTCCTTGATGCCCTGACCATACTGCTCCAGCAGCTCGTCCAGGGGCTGCAGCAGGCCGCCGGCAACCTCGATGCCGTAGCCTTCCCAGTCAGCGGTGAAGATCAGGTCCATCTTCTCGCCGGACTGCAGGGCGTTGATGGCCTTGTCGTTCCAGTCGCCCCAGCCGATGATGTGATAGCTGACATTGGCGCCGATCAGGGGCTCAATGTACTCGTTGACAGCAGCCTCGACACCCGCGCGGACGGCTTCGTTGTCGCCGTTGCCGACCCAGTAGATGTCCAGGGTGTAGGGAGCCTCGGCCATGGCCGCGGTCACCAGCGACAGAACCATCGCCAGCGCCAGAATCAGAGTAACCAGTTTACGCATGAGTAGTCCCTCCTTGGTTGATATATTTCGAGGGCTGCGTACGCCCTTGAAATCGTTGGTTAGGGAGTAGGGAACAGGGAACAGGGAACAGGAAGTGTATTCACTCTCCACTCTTCACACTCCACTCTCCACACTCTCTTAGCCTTTCACCGCGCCGACCGTCAGGCCCTTCACGAAGTACTTCTGGAAGAAGGGGTAGGCCATGATGATCGGGCCCACTGTGACCACGGCCATGGACATGCGGAACGTCTCGGCCGGCAAATTGGCCACGTTCACGCCGCCCATTCGGCTGGCGTTCTCCTTCAAAAAGCGCAGGTTGTTCATGGTCTGGTAGATCGTGTACTGCAGGTTGTAGTACTGGGCGCTGTCGTTGATCAGCAGGCAGTTGCGGAAGTCGTTCCACACGCCGATGGCGCTGAACAGCGCCACGGTGGCGAAGCCCGGCAGCGCCAGCGGGGCCACGATCTGGATCAGCGTGCGCCACTCGCCGCAGCCGTCGATGCGGGCGGATTCAATGATGGCCTCCGGCACCGAGGATTGGTAGAACGTGCGCATGATGATGACCCAGTAGGCCGAGAACGACATGGGCAGGAAGAGCGCCCACACGGTATCCTTCAGGGCCAGCACGGAACGGGTCATGTTGTAGTAGCTGACCATGCCGCCGCCGAACAGCATCGTGAAGAACGAGAAGAACGTGAAGAACTTCTTGTACTTGAAATCGGGCCGGCTCAGCGCGTAGGCGTACAGGCCCACGGTGACCACGGAGATCACCGTGCCGGACACGGTGGCGATCAGCGTGTTGCGGTAGGCGGTCAGTATGGCCGAACCGTCGCGGAACAGGTAGGTATAGGCCGTGGTGGAGAACTCCAGCGGCCACAGCCGGTAGCCGTAGGTGGTCAGCGCCGATTCGCTTGTGATCGAAGAGATGATGATGATCCACAGCGGGAAGATGATCAGTATGCACGCGATGATCAGCACTATATTGAAGAACAGGTTCGCGCCGCGGGAAATCTGGTTGCGCGCCGCGCTGTGGCGGGCGGATTCCATTTCGGCCTTCTTGAGCTTCTTGACATCAACAGCAGTCATTTTCGCACCCTCCCTTCATCAGAACAGCGCCATGTCGGGATGGCTCTTGCGCACGATGCCGTTGGTCACGAGGATCAGCACAAAGCCCACCACCGACTGGAAGAACGCGCCCGCACCGGCGTAGCCGAAGGAGTTGCGCAGGTTGCCCTTCTTCAGCATGTCGTACACGTAGGTGTCGATGGTGCTGGTCACCTGGCGCAGCGTGCCCGAGCCGTTGGGCAGGGAGTAGAACATGTCGAAATCGCCGTTGAAGATTCGGCCGACGGCCAGAATCTGCAGCATCACGATGACGGGCATCAGCTGGGGCAGCGTGATGTACTTGAACTGCTTCCACTTGCTGGCGCCGTCGATGGCGCCGGCCTCGTACAGCTGCTCGTCAAAGCCGGTCAGCGTGGCCAGGTAGATGATGGAGCCCTGGCCGGTGTACTTCCAGATGTTGGCCAGCAGGAAGATCCACGGCCAGTACTGCTTCTGGCTGTAGAACTTCACCGCGTCCTTGCCCAGCGTGGCATTGATCTGGTTGAAGAAGCCGTTGGCCGCGATCATCGCGTACAGCGCGTACATGACCACGATCCAGCTGACGAAGTAGGGCATGAACATGATGGTGTGATACACCTTGGCGGTCTTGCGGTTGCGCATCTCGTTGATGACGACCGCCAGGCCCACCTGCAACACCACGCCCACCACCATGAACAGCAGGTTGTAGCCCACGGTGTTGCGAATCAGCATCGGGGCGTCCTTCAGCAGGTAGGTAAAGTTGTTCAGGCCGTTCCACTCCGAGCAGACCAGGCTGTTCAGGAAGATGTTCTTGAAGAGGGAATTCGCCGTGGGCACCGTCATCTGATACTTCTTGAACGCCAGTATGATGCCGGGCATCGGCAAATAGCAGAACGCCAACAAAAACAGCATGCCCGGCAGAACCATCGCAAGATACGCCGCCTGGCGCTTGCCGGAATCCGCCAGCGTGCGCTGTCTGACCTTTCTATTCTTCGTACCGTAACCGACCATTTCGGAAACCCCCGCCTTTCTCATCGTCTGTAACCGTCCGCCACGCGGCAAAAGCCGCGTGTGCGCCATAAATTACAAACACAATCTACGCCAACATTGGCATTATAGCATAGTTTTAGGTCGATTGCAAGGGCAATTTACACAAAAATGTATCCTTTAAATTAGAAATAACGGTCGTCGCGCCGGAGGGCAGCCGCAGCCCTTCGGCGGGCTTTAGCCTTCGATCGCCCACAGCGTGATCCCCTTTTGCCCCTTCACCAGCAGGCCCGACTCGCTCCACCAGACGCCGCCGGTCTCGCCTTCCGTCATCACATTGCCTGCGCCCAGGTCGATGCCCTCGGCGACCAGCGCCTCCATGTCCTCCAGTCGCACGATCAGCACGAAGGGTGCCTGCGCCGTTCCGGTGAGCACCGCCGCGTAGCGTCCGTCCGGCGACAGCCTGACGTCGCCGACGGGCAGGCATTTGTCGGCGAGGGCCCTGAAGCCCTGCGCGTCGCCGGAGTCGATCAGCTTTTTCACCGTCGCCATCCGGATGAACCCCGGCGTCCGGTTCCCGGCGGAGACGACCCATACGGCGTCCAGGCCCGCGCTGAGGCTTTCGTCCGGGCGCGTCAGCTGGAAGCCCCAGAGCTCCGACAGCAGCCGGCCCCGGATCGCCATCCAGCCGGATGTCCGGGAATAATCGATGTACGAGGCGTACCAGGTCTTCGCGTTGGCCGGCATATCCTGGAAGGTCGTATTGCCGTCCGGCGCGAACTTCGCCAGGCCCTGGGGAAGGGACTGCTTCACTTCGTCGCGGATCGTCAGCAGGCTGCCGTCCCGCAGCTGGGCCAGCGACGGATAGCCGTTGTTGTCCATGCCCGGGCCGCAGACCTCCTTTTCACAGGTCTGAAGGTCGTAGCGCAGCAGTATGCAGCGGCTGTCGTAGCCCGCGCCGTAGTAGAGCGCGTAGAAGCCGCGCCCGTCCTGCGAGAAGCGGCCCGTGAGGATCGCGCCGCCGTCCCGGATCTGGGTCGGGTAGGCGTCCAGCAGGAACATCTCGCCGGTCTCGGTATCCGCGATGATGGGGGCACCCGCATCGAAGCGCAGGTTCACCAGGAGCTCGCGGCAGTTCAGCGCGCAGAAATACCTGCCGTCGGGCGACCAGATCATGCCCTCCTGGCCCATGTTCATCGGTTGGGCCGCCTCCGAAAGGAACGCGCGTTTGTAGATCTTCGACAGGCTGCCGTAGGCGTCCGCCGCGCCCCGCCGCTGCGTGGGGCTGAGTATGGCCACGCGGTTGGGCGACACGGCCACGGGCAGCGCGAAATCCTCGACCTGAAGCATTCCGGCGGCGCGGGTTCCGTCCGGCGAGATGCTCACCGGCGTAAATGTACCATCCGCCAGCATCAGGCGCGTCACATCCTCGGAGAGCGGTTTCATGTTCAAAACCGACCAGAATTCCTCCGGCACGGCCAGCGCGCAGGTCGCCGGGTCGGGCAGCTTCACCGCGACCCTGGTGAAGCGGATGCTACCCGCGTCGAACGCCGCGTCCAGAAGCGCGTCATACCCGCTTTCCTCGATCGGGGCCGCCGGCTTTGTCGCGCCGCACTCCACGCAGAAGTTGCCGGTGTTCTGCGTGCCGCAGGCCGGGCACGTCCAGTCCTCCGCGGGCTTCGCCGCGCCGCACTCCGTGCAGAAGTTGCCGGTGTTCTGCGTGCCGCAGGCCGGGCACGTCCAGTCCCCGGCGGGCTTTGCCGCGCCGCACTCCGTGCAGAAGTTGCCGGTGTTCTGCGTGCCGCAGGCCGGGCACGTCCAGTCCCTGGCGGGCTTTGCCGCGCCGCACTCCACGCAGAAGTTGCCGGTGTTCTGCGTGCCGCAGGCCGGGCACGTCCAGTCCTCGGCCAGCGCCGCGGCGCCGCCCAGCGCCAGCAGCGCCGCCAACAGCGTCGCCAACAGCCTTCTCATCATGATACTCGACCTCCTTCGTCTCGTTTGCACGCCTTACTTTCGCTCAAACGTATACGTCACGTTCGTATTCGGGTCGGTGAATGTCAGCGCGTTTGCGTCGACGCGCGCGAACAGGTCCGCGTTATCCTGGTTCTTCAGGGTCACGCCGCCCGACTCGGGCCGCCAGACGAAGAGCATGCGGGTGAAGCCCTTGTCCACCAGCGGCAGCGCGTCGCGGAAGGCGTCGCTCTGCACCAGGTGTATCGCGCAGCCGACGCTGCCGAAGCGCAACTCGCCCCACAGCGCGTCGCCCTCCGGCATGGCCTGCGGATCGGCCGCGATCGCCGGCGCACGGCCCGACAGAGAGTCCCCGGACACCTTCGTGAGCGCCCACCGGCTGCCCGCCAGGCCGCTGTTCAGGTTGTCCGCCGCCGCGGTTTGGGGCAGGGGCTCGACCAACGACAGCATCGCGACGGCCGTCTCGTCGTCGACAATCACCAGGCCCGCCTTGCTGCTCTCCATGCCCGCATACATGGCCACGACGCCGCCGGGCTCCAGGTTGTACCAACGGCCGTCGTACTGGCCGCAGTCCAGCATCAGCGCCGCGTACCGGCCGTCCAGCCGCAGGCAGGCAACCACCGGCGTCACGTCGTCGCAGCCGCAGACCTCCGCCGTCCGGGTCAGATAGAGCCCGCCCTGGAGCGTGGAGAGCCTGCCCTCGATCAACTTGTCCGCGTTCAGCCAGCCCAGGAACTGCACATTGCCCGCCCAGCGGCTGCCCGGCGCGTCCAGCCAGCTCTGCCAGAAAGCGCCCTCCTCCTCGCCGCTCGACACGCTATGGGCATAGCCGTATTCGTACTCCTCCGGCCCGCCGCAGTCCATGTACTGGCTGACGAGGCTGCTGGTCAGCGTGCCATAGCGCCCGGCGACGCGGGCCTGCAGGGCATAGCCGTTGTCCGCCGGCAGCGCCTTCGCGGCGTTGAACAACTGCAGCGCCTGGATTTGCTCGATCTGGTATTTGCTGTCGGCGCGTTCCGCCCAGGTCTCGATCGCGAAGGTGGACAGCATCGCCTTCGTGTCGCCGGCGTTGAAGGCCTCGATGTAGGCCAGTACCGCGTCCGTCGGGCTGCCGTAGCCGTCGCCCTCCAGCCGGTCGATCCCCGCGGCCTGGCCCTGGGGCGCCGCGGGGGCCGGGTTCGCCGCCTCAAAGGTGTAGGTCAGCCCCGTTTCCTCGTCGGTCAGTGCGATTCCGCCGCCGTCAAAGCGGGCCGGGATCTCGCTGCCGTCCCGCCGGTACAGGCGTGCGACAGCGCCGTCCGCCTGCCAGACCCCCGCCGCGCAGGACCAGCCCCTATCGGCAAACAGCTTCTGCGTGCGCGCCGGGCTCCGGCGGACCTGCAGCACATAGGCGCCCCGGCTGAACACCAGCTGGCCCCAGGCCGCCTCGCCGCCCGCGTAAGCCTCCAGCGCCGCGCGGTCGGGCAGTATCACCGGGTTCGCGGCGTCGCCGTCGATGGCTGTCAGCGCCCATCGGGTGCCCAGCAGGGGGCTGCGCAGGGTGCCCTCGAGCAGGGCCTTGCCCTCGTTCGGTTCCGCGTACTGCAGTGCGGACAGAGACCGCCAATCCACGTCGTCTTCGACGATCAGCAGACCCCGGGAATTGGCGTCCAGCCCGATGATGTTGGAGGTCATGCTGCCCGGGTTCAGGTTGTACCAGCGTCCGCCGTAGCTGGCGCAGGTCATGAACAGCAGGGCGTCCTGCCCGTTCAGCCGCAGATGCGCGACCAGGTCCGCGAAGTCGTCGCTGTCCGCCGGCGCCACGTTCATCAGGGCCGCGTTGCGCAGGTTCTGCGCGAAGTAGCTCTTGCCCTCGGTCAGCACGTCGGGGTCGATCCATTCCACGAACTGCACGTGCCCCTCCCAGTCTGCAAGCGGCGCGGAGGTCCACTGCGCATAGAATTCGTCGAGGGACCTGCCGTCCTGAAACACGATGCTGCCCGTTGCGGACTGCTCGTACACATCCCGCATGAACGCATGCCAGACATACTGCCGGGCCACGCTGTTCATCAGGTCGCCGCAGCGCCACGTGACCCGCAGGTCGCGCAGGTAATCGCCGCCGACGGGAAGCGCCTTGGCGCCGTAAGTCGGGTCCATGCCGTGCGTGCGCTCCACCAGCGCCCAGGCGTCGGCCTGCCTGGCCCAGGTCTCGATCGCGAAGGTGGAGATCATGCCCATCAGGTCGGCGCGGTCCATCGCCGCCACATAGGCCAGCACCGCTTCCTCGGGCGTTTCGAAGCCCTCGCCCTCGAAGTCCGCCCCCGCGGCCCCGTGCGCGCGCACATCGGCCCCGGCCCCGATCGCCGCACCCAATGCCAGCATGAGCGCCAATGCCACCGCAAGAAGTCGTTTCATCAATCTTCGCCGCCTCTCCTCGGCACCCGGTCCGCCGGGCGGCACTCCTGTAAAAAGTATAACATCCGAGTAACACGGTGTCAATGACCGGCAAGGCCGCCAGTCATGTTTTGGCCCCGGCGCGCACACTATGGAGCAGTGGATTTCAAAGAGACGGAGGATCACGCCATGCGCAAGCTCATTGTCGCGCTGCTGCTCTCACTGCTGCTTTCGTGCCAGGCCCTGCCGGTCCGCGGGGAGGCCCTCGACCTGTCCCCCACCGCCGTGCCCGCCCCGACCCCCGCGGCGCTGCCGCCGGTGTCGGAGGCGCCGCTGCTGCAAAGCCCGCCCATCCACCCGGACTGCGCCGCCGTGCTGCTGATGGAGGCGGACAGCGGCCAGATCATATTCGAGATGAACGCCGACGCCCCGCGGCCGGTGGCCTCGGTCACGAAGGTGATGACGATCCTTCTGACGCTGGAGCAGCTGGCCGCCGGGCGCGTTGGCGTCGACGACGTGATCACGATCTCGCCGGAGGCCTCGGGCATGGGCGGCAGCCAGGTGCTGCTGGACACCGGCGAGCGGCAGACGGTGGGCACGCTCTTAAAGTGCATGATCGTGGGCAGCGCCAACGACGCCGCAGTGGCCCTGGCCGAGGCGCTGTACGGCAGCGAGGCGCTGTGCGTGGACGCCATGAACCGCCGCGCCGAAGAACTGGGCATGGCGAACACCCGCTTTGAAAACTGCACGGGGCTTCCCGCCCAGGGCCAGCACACCACCGCCCGGGACGTGGCCGTGATGTCCCGACAGATGTTCAGCCATCCGGACTACTTCCAGTACGCCTCGGTGTGGATGGAGGACCTGGACCACGGCGACGGCCGGGTGACCCAGCTGGTGAACACCAACAAGCTGCTGAAGCTGTACGACGGCTGCGACGGCGGCAAGACCGGCTCCACCAACGAGGCCGGATACTGTGTCAGCGCCACCGCCCGGCGCTCGGACATGCGCCTGATCGCCGTGGTGCTGGGTGCGGGCTCGGGGAAGGAGCGCTTCGCCATCGCCCGCCAGATGTTCGACTTCGGCTTCGCGAACTACCGCAAGTACCCGGTGGCCGTGCGCGGTACGCGGGTGAAGGGCACGCTGCCCGTCACCGGCGGCGAGCGGGACGGCGTGGCGCTGATGCTGGACGGCGACCTGACGCTGCTGGTGAACCGGGGCGACGAGCAGCGGGTACAGCTCTCCCCCGACCTGCCCGAGTCGCTGACCGCGCCGGTGCGTGAGGGCCAGAGGGCCGGCAGCGTGGTGGTTTGCGTCGAGGGCCGGGAGATCGCCCGAATCCCCGTGGTGGCGGCGGAATCGGTGGCGGCCCGGGGCGGCGCGTTCAAGCGGATATGGGAAAAGTGGGTGGGGCCCTTCTGACGCTCCGCGTCCTCGTGCGCGCCACGGATACGATTCTCTCCGTTTCTTCGCAGATTTCCCTGAATTTGTCTTTTCATGCGGCGCTTTCTATGTTATAATCCTTTTAGCGCATCACAACGTCACTGCGGCGGAGGGATACTTATGGAGCAGAACAGAGTCACCATAGAATACGACCGATACCTTACGCCCCTGGATGTGTTGGGCATCGCGTTCGGCTGTACGGTGGGCTGGGGCGCCTTCGTGATGCCCGGCACCACCTTCCTGCCCGTGGCCGGGCCCCTGGGCTCGCTGATCGCACTGGCCATCGGCATGCTCGTCATACTGGTCATCGGCATGAACTTCTCCTTCCTGATGCAGCACAGGCCGGGTACCGGCGGCGTGTACGCCTACACAAAGCACGCCTTCGGCAGAGATCACGCGTTTCTGTGCGCCTGGTTTCTCTGCCTGTCCTACCTCACGGTCGTGTTCCTGAACGCCACCTCCCTGTTTTCGGTCATCCGCGCGGTGTTCGGCAGCCGGCTCCAGATCGGCTACAACTACTACAACATCGGCGGAAACATCATCTTTATGGGCGAGGTCGGCGCCTCCATCGTCGCCCTGGCCATCATCGGCCTGCTGTTCATCAACGCCAAGCCCCTGCTGCAGAAGCTGCACACGGTGCTGACCATACTCCTCGTGCTCTGCGTGGCCGTCGTCGCGGCGCTGTGCCTGCCCCACTTCCGCCTGGGCGATCTGCAGGCCGCTTTCGGCACCCAGGGCGGCAATAAGGTCCACGCGATATTCTCCATCGTGGTGCTCGCGCCCTGGGCCTTCGTGGGCTTTGAGGTCATCTCGCTGGAGACGGCCCACTTCGACTTCAAGGTCAGCCGGTCGCGCTGGATCGTCGGCATATCGATACTGCTCAGCGGCGTCATCTACATGCTGTTGACGATGGTCAGCATTTGCGCCGCCCCGGACGGCTACGGCTCGTGGCAGGCCTACATCGCCGACCTGGACCGCCTGAACGGCGCCGACGCGATACCCACCTTCTACGCCGCGAAGTCCATCATCGGCCCCTTCGGCCTGGTGCTCATGGCCGTCGCCGCCATCGCCTCCATTCTGACCTGCATGATCGCGGGCTACCGCGCCACCGCCCGCATACTTTCCACGATGGCCGAAGACCGCATACTGTCCAAAAAATTCAACGAGACCACCAACAGCATCGTGTTCATCATGCTGATCTCCATCGTGCTCTCCGTCTTTGGCAGGACCGCGCTGGAATGCTTCATCGACCTCACCGCCTTCGGCGCCATCGTCGGCTTCGGCTACACCTCCGCCTCCGCCTGGAAGCTGGCGCGCAAGCTCGGCAACCGCAAGACCATGGCGACCGGGGCGCTGGGCACCGTCGTCTCCGCGGTATTCGCCGTCGCCCAGCTGATCCCGAAGCTCACGGTCGTGGAGACCATGGGCACCGAGGCGTTCCTGGTGCTGTCGCTGTGGTGCCTGCTGGGCTTCATGTTCTACCTGCGCATCGTCAACCGCTCCAGCGCCGCCGACTTCAGCAATCCCGCCGCCTCCAGCGTCGCCATATTCGCGCTGCTGCTCTACTCGGTGCTCATGTGGCTCGGCAAGCGGCTGATGGCGGCGGAGAACATCCAGACCGTCCGCGACACGCTCGTGTTCGAGGGCTCGCTGATGCTGCTGGTCATATTCATCGGCCTGTGCGTCATGATGTACATACAGCACGTGGCGCGCCAAAAACACAAGGCCCTGCATCGCGAGCTGGCCCGCGCCGCGCAGAAGCCCCACAACGATCCGCCCTCCGGCCCGGACGCCGGCTGATTTCCCGGAACGCGCCGTCTGCCCGGCGGCAGGCGGCGCTGTGCACTTTAAAACTTTACAGCGCAAAATCCCCCGCGTCTGTGAATTACGGCTTGACAAACCACCCGATTCGATGTATAATCTTTTGTGTTGTCGAGGCGACGGCCTTCCGTTCCCCGGCGGCAAACCGAATATCTGGGTGTAGCGCAGTTTGGTAGCGTGCTTGAATGGGGTTCAAGAGGCCGGAGGTTCGAATCCTCTCACCCAGACCAATAGCCCGAAGTCAAAAGACTTCGGGCTTTTGTGTTTTGTTTTTTCTCCTCACTGCCATTTCTCGCGCAGGAAAGCCTCTACAGCATCATAAAACCCGGCCGCACCATCGACCAGACGCTTCGTGTCCTCGACAGAGCAGATGTAGAAGTCCTCGTAATCGCTGCGGTTCCGAATGAGCGAGGCATTTGAAATCAGTTTTCCGTATTCCCGCGAAAGTCGTTCGGTTTTGAGATAATCCTGCGTAAATCGTGCAATCACCGCGGAATGCTTTTTGTAATCCACTCCATCCAGCGCCAACACAGCGCGCATGGCATGAAAGACGCAGTAATACGCACGGTTGTTTGCGGAAGCAAAATCCCCTTCCCCGAAGTCACGACGGGCAGCCATGAGCATGTTTTCAGACTTCTCGAGGCGATACCGGGAAAGAACAATCTCATAACGGTCAGGCACTGATCTTCACTCCCTCGCTCTGGATGCTCTTGAAGAAGGGCAGTGTCTGTACGTTTTGGTCGAAGTACTCGCGGTTTTCCACAATGGGAGATACCAGCACGCCATGCTCCAAAAGCAACTCCGCCGCGATCTCTCCAACTTGCCAGCTCTTCTCTGCCAGGCGCTGACGCGACTCGTCCAGCAGAATCATCACATCAATGTCCGAACCTTCGTCCGCCGTTTCCCTCGCGTAGGAACCAAACAGGATCACATCCATGATCTCCCCAGGGAATAGCCGGCGCAGGTCGGCGCACAACTCGCGGACAATACTCAGGACTTCCTCCCTGGTACGCATCGTCTCACCCTCTTTCGCCTCTGATTATAACACGAAATCTTCTTCTGATTCAAGCATCAACCCGCACATTGTCCGTGTTCCAAATCAAAAACCATACCCGCATCGAACACGCCGTTACTTTCCACCCCGTTTTCGTCATTTTCGTCAGATTTGCCCGAATTCATTGCCTTTCACGGGCTCGGCAGCTATAATACACCCAGAACATCCGTTCGGAATGTGAAGGAGGTGTCGGGCATGTACGAGGCGCTGTACGCAGAAAATCGGGGGTTGTTGAACCGGCTGGCGCGGCAATACGAGGGGGCCTGCCGGCTGGACCGGGCGGTCTCTGTGGAGGATCTGATGCAGGCGGGATTTATCGGGCTGGTGCGGGCGGAGCAGAGCTTCGACCCGGCGCAGGGCAAGACCTGGGCGGCCTGGGCGGCCTGGTACGTCCGGCGGGAATGTGAGAAGCTGTTGGGCCTGCGAAACGGCCGGTTCATCCGGGCGGATACCGGCGCTGAGACGCTGGACAGACCCGTCGCGGGCATGGACGACAGCGGTGTGACGCTGAAGGACACGCTGGCGGACGACAGCCTGCCGGACGCGGACGCGGCGCTGTTGAGCCGGGAGCTGGCGGACGGCGTGCGGGCGGCGGTGGACCGGCTGGAAAGCGACAGGCTGCGCCGCGCGATCACGCTCATGCAGCTTGAGGCGCGCAGCGCGCAGGCCGCCGCCGCGGATATGGGCGTCACCCCGGCGCAGGCCCGCAGGCTGTGCGATCAGGCGATGACGCGCCTGCACGGGGATGTACGGCTCCGGACCCTTACTGACCTGGACGAGCGCACCCGCTTCCACGCCCACAAGGGCGTCCGGGCCTTCAACCAGGACTGGACCAGCGTCACCGAGGCCGCCGCCCTGTGGCGCGTGGAGCAGCGGGACAGGATGGGGTTGTGAAAGAGTGAAGAGTGGAGAGTGGAGAGTGAAGATACGATTTGCCAGGGAACAAAGCATCCCATATTCGTCTTTCAGCTATCCAAAACTCCACTCTTCACTCTTCACTCTCCACTCTCAAACGTAGTCCTTCCACTCTCCGCCCACCGGCTCGGTATGGTGCAGCTGTCCCTGCCCCGCGAGGCCGGGAAAGCCCTGTTGGCGCAGGGCCTCGTACAGCACGATGGCCACGGAGTTGGACAGGTTCAGGGAGCGGGCGTCCGGGCGCATGGGAATGCGGATGCAGCGGTCGTAGTGCTCGGCCAGAAGCGCCTCGTCCAGGCCCTTCGTCTCCCGGCCGAACACCAGGAAGTCGTCCGGGCCGTAGGTCGCGGCGCAGTAGTCCCGCGGGGCCTTGGTGGTGGCGTAATGCAGCGCGGCGTCGGGATACGCGGCGCAAAAGGCGTCCCAATTCGCGTGGACCTCGTAGGTCATCATGTGCCAGTAGTCCAGCCCGGCCCGCTTCAGGTAGCGGTCGCTGAGCTCAAAGCCCAGCGGCTCGATCAGGTGCAGCTTCGCCCCGGTGGCCGCGCAGGTGCGGGCGATGTTGCCCGTGTTCTGCGGGATCTCCGGGTTCACCAGCACGATGTGCATCATATTGTGTTCTCCCCCAACACCTTTTCAAAGATCACCTTTGCCACGCCGTCGTTCACGTCGTCGTCGGCGACGATGCGGGCCATCGACTTCAGCGCGCCGTCGGCGTTGCCCATGGCCACCGGCCAGCCCACGGCCTGCAGCATGTCCATGTCGTTGGCGTTGTCGCCGAAGGCCATGCAGTCGGCAAGGTCGATGCCCAGCCGGTCTGCCAGCCAGCGCAGTGCCGTGGCCTTGCCCATGCCCCGGGACATGATCTCCACGTTGCGCCACGACGAGTGGGTCACCACCGCGCCGGTCCCCTCCAGCTCGGCGCGCAGGGCCTGCATCATGGCAGTGTCCTCGGTGAGGCCCTCCAGCTTGTACACGCGGCTCAGGCCCTCTCCCTCGAAGCGGGCCGGATCGTCCACCACCAGGTTGCCCGTGCCCATGTAGCCGGAGAGCATCGACGAGCGCCGCTTCAGCGCCCGGGTGTTCAGGCAGTACAGGCCATTCGGCACATAGCTGTTGATCTGCACGTCGTAGCGGCGCAGCACGCGGTACACGTTTTCCACGTCCTCCGCCGTCATGAAGCGCTCGAACAGCACGTCGCCCCCGGGCCCGATCACGGCGCTGCCGTTGACGATGATCAGCGGCTCGCCCTCGGTGCCCGCCTGGCGCACCACGTCGCCCAGCGCGCCGATCCAGCGCCCGCTGACGATCACGAAGGGTATGCCCCGGGCCCGGCAGCCCCGTATCGCCCGCCGGGTGGCCTCGGAGATGGCCCCGCCCCGCGGCAGCAGCGTGCCGTCAATGTCCGTGGCGATCATGCGAATGTTCAAGTGACTTACCTCCACTCTTTAAACCCATTCCGGCGCCTTGGCCTCAAACCGCATGCCCCGGTAGTCCGCGAGGGGGCTGTCCTCGGAAACGGTCAGGCACGCGTGCCACAGGCACAGCTTCACGCCGGGGTATGCGCGGTTGGCGGCCCGGTCGCCGTAGCGGTCGTCGCCCAGCAGCGGGTGTCCGAAGTCGGCCATGTGGGCCCGCAGCTGGTGGGTGCGCCCGGTGACGGGCTCCAGCGCCACGCGCCAGAGGCCCGGGGCGGCCTGCGACTGCACGCGGTAGCGCGTGCGGATGGGCTTTGCGCCGGGCGCGTCCCGGTGCACGACGCGCACCTCGCCCCGGCGGGCGTCCTTCAGCAGATAGGCGTCCAGCGTGCCCTCGGGGCGGTCGAAGTCGCGAAGGGCCAGCGCCTGATAGCCCTTGACCACGCCCTTGTGGTCCCGGAAGGCCTGGAAGGCCTGTTCCCACACCCCATCGTCCGCCGCGGCCAGCACGATGCCGCCGGTGGCGGCGTCCAAGCGGTGGCACAGCCGCGCGCCCGGCCAGCGCCTATGCAGGCGGGTGAGCAGCGTGTCCGCCCCGACGCCGGATTGGTCCGCGTCCACGGGCAGCCCCTGGGGCTTTATGGCCACGATCAGCCTGTCGTCGGAAAACAGTATATCCGCCTCCGGCTCCAGCCACCTGGCGTCGATGTAAAGCGTCAATGCATCGCCGCCGCGCACGGTGTCCGCCGCGCCGGAGCGCGCGCCGTTCACGCGCACGTCCCGCTTCTTCAGCGCGTCCCGAAACACGTGGCCCGGCGTCATCGGCCAGGCCCGGCGCAGATACTTCTCCAGCGGCGTCGGCGCGAGGCCGTCGGGCACGCGGTGCGCCGTCATGGGGCGTCCTCCTCCGGCCAGGGCAGGTAGACCTCCTCGAAGCGCAGCGGGGCCACCGTGCCATCGGACATGTTCGCTACCCGCTGCAAAAAGCCCGCCTCGTCGGCGCAGCGCACCACCAGCGTGTAGGTCACCACGTCGGTGAAGGTCTTGTCCTCCACCAGCACCGGCTCGTCCTTCAGGAAGAAGTCCATTCGATTGATCATCGGATAGCCGATCTCCATCAGATACCGGGCCGTGGGGTGCATCACGCCCACCCCGCAGGCGTTCAGCGCCGTCGCCGCGCCCTGGGAGTAGGCGCGCACCAGCCCGCCCGCGCCCAGCAGCACGCCGCCGAAGTAGCGGGTGACCACCACCGCGGCGTTGGTGACGGCTCTGGCCTTCATGACCTCGATGATGGGCATGCCGGCGGTGCCGCCGGGCTCGCCGTCGTCGGAATAGCGCATCACGCCCATGTTCGGGCCGATGATGTAGGCGTAGCAGTTGTGGGTGGCGTCCTTGTACTTCGAGCGCATTTCGGCCAGGAAGTCCAGGGCCTGGGCCTCGGTTTCGCAGGGGCGGCCGTGGCCGATAAAGCGGCTCTTGTTCACGATGAACTCGTCCTGCGCGTCCCGCAGCAGGGTCTTGTAGGGCTTCAGGGCCATGGGCGCCTCCTTGTCAGATCTCGATGATATACCGCTTGTACGCGTTCACCAGCGTGGTCTCGCCGTACTGCCGCTCCCGGACGAACTTCATCGGGCCGTATTCCTGGTGCACGTGGCCGTAGACCAGATAGCGCGGCTTGTAGCGGTCCAGCAGCGCCAGGAACGTCTCAAAGCCCCGGTGGGGAATGTCCTCCATGTCGCCCTGGCCCCGGGCGGGGGCGTGGGTCAGCAGTATGTCAAAGCCCCGGTGCTTGCGCAGCTTGCGCCACAGGTGGCGCACCCGGCGGGCCATCTCCTTCTCGGTGTACATGTAGGGCTCGCCGGGCCGGTAGCGCATGCTGCCGCCCAGGCCCAGCACCCGAACGCCGTTGAAGTCGAATATGTCGTCGTCCACGCAGATGCAGCCCTCCGGGGGCTTCTTGTCGTAGGCCTTGTCGTGGTTGCCGTGCACGTACAGTATCGGCGCGTGGGTGAAGCAGGTCAGAAAGGACAGATACTCCGCGGGCAGGTCGCCGCAGGACAGGATCAGCTCCACGCCCTCCAGCAGGCGCTTGTCCAGATAGTCCCAAAGCGCCTTGTCCGCCGTGTCCGCCAAGACCATGATCTTCATGCGCGCACTTCCTTTGTAAATGTCCCTGCACCCTACTCCCTGAAGCTGAACGACGACGCGGGCGGCAGGCTGATCTGCCGGATGCCCTGCAGTTCGACCAGCGCCCGGGTGGGCTCGCGCAGCTCGGCAAGCTCCGGGAAGCCGCCCACCACGTTGTCCACCAGCCAGTCCATGGCGATGACGTCGGCGTAGGTCAGCCGCCCCTCCACCGGGCAGCGGATCTCGCCGGCCTGGTCGCGGATGATGCTCTCAAAGGGCCAGAACACGCCCTCGCGGATGTGCTCCTTCACCAGCTCCACCAGCCGCTTCAGGCCGATGTCCATGCGCTGGGACATCACCAGGTCCACCGCGTCGGAGGACAGGCCCCACCAGTAGTTCACGGCCTTGGGCTGGTCCACGCCGTCCTGCTCCCAGTTGCCGTTGAGCAGGCTCACGGTCAGCGATTCGTAGATCTTGCTCCAGTCCAGCACCGGTATGGCGATGCTCTGCTTGTTCCCGCCGCGCTGGGCGTACAGGCCGTACTCCACCGCGTGGTGGCTGGGCGCGCCCACGTCGCGGCTGGAGATGATCTCCACCGAGGGGTCGCCGAAGGGGTCCTCCGGGTCGAAGTCGTTGCGGGTGGACCAGGCCAGCAGCACCTTCACCCGCGGGTTCACCATGCGCGCGCCCAGCGCGAAGGCGTTGATGCTGGCCGCGACGCCGGCAATGGGGTAGTCGGCGATGTAGCCCACCTTGTCGTTCTCGGTGAGCGCCCCGGCGATCATGCCGATCAGGAACTTGACCTCGTAGATGCGCAGATAATAGGAACGTATCCGCTGCCAGGAGGCCAGCATCGAGCAGTTCACGATCTTCACGTCCGGGTGCTTCACCGAGGATTTGATGGACGCGGAGAGCATCAGCGGCGTGGTGGTGAAGATCAGCCGGTTGCCGTCCGAGATCAGCTTTTCGATCTGCGCCTCGTAGTCCGCCGGGTCCTCGCACACGCACACGGTGGTCTTCACCCGCTCGCCCAGCTTGTTCTCCAGGTTCACCCGGCCCAGGTCGTGCCAGTAGATCCAGCCGGACTGGCGCGGCTCCCGGTTGTACAGGAAGGCCACGTTCACGCTGGAGGGGCCGAACAGCGTGTTCAGAAGGCTCGCGCCCTGCTTCAGCTCGTCGGGCTTGGTGATCAGGGCCACGTTGCCCTGCTCCGTGTCCTTTTCGAACTCGCCCCACAGGGCCTTGACCTCGCCGCGCAGCTCGCGGTCGAACTTCTTCGGCGCCTCGGCGTAGCCGCAGGCCTCCAGGTAGATCAAAAAGGCGTCGCCGGTGGTGGCGGGCAGCTTCTTCGGGTCGCTGATGGCCTCCCGGGTCTTGTACTCCTTCCGAAAGCGCATGTAGGCGGCCAGGAAGTCGCTGCGCTGCTCGCTGGTCCAGTGCTCGCCGGGGGCGGTGCCCGTCAGCTCGTACAGCTTCTGATAGCCGCCGGGCTTGGACAGCCACAGGTAGTTGATGCCGGTATCGGCGTAGAACGGCAGAAACTCATAGTACAGCGCGTTTATCGGGTCGCCCTCCCGGCGGCCCGGCAGCACCCGGGTCACCTCCGCCTCGATGTAGACGGAATCCAGGTATTTCATCACGCTGACCCGCTTGTTGCCCTCCACGGTGTAGAACTGGTTCAGGTACTCCAGCACCTTCACCGGCTGGTTCAGGCCCTGCTCCACGATGCTGCGGTACAGCGTGGTCCACTTGGTGCCGAACTCGCTGCCCGGCTCCAGCAGGGGCATGAAGTTGGGGGCGAAGGCGTTGGTGCGGCCCTTCGAGGCGGTGCCCACCACCTTGCTCAGCGGGATCTGCACCAGCCCCAGCGACACGTGGCTGAGGGCGTTCAGCTGCTCCTCGATCTCCTCCAGCACCGGCAGGTACGGGTTTTCCTGCCGCTGCATGCTGTTGTGATATTCCTTTAAGCCCAATCTGCGCGCGCGCGCATAGGCGTCTTCTGCAATCATGTTCATTTCCCCCTTTCGGGACAGTGTCGTGCTTCGGCGCACGGCCTATGAGTTTATCCCCCGAAGGTAAAGAAAGCAAGGGGCTCTCTGTTGAAGCCTGGAAAATCACGCCTCCCCGGCGGGCATGTCCGCGAAGACGGGCGAGACGCCCACGGCGGGCAGGAACGCCCCGAAGAAGTCCCCGGCGGCCATGGCCAGCGTCTCGGTGTTGTCGCAGGGATGAAAGCCCAGCGTTTCGCAGGCCGGCAGCCCCGAGTCCACGATCAGGCCCACGCCCCGGGCCTCGGGAAAGATCAGGCCCATGGGGCTGGCCGAGCCCGCGCGGCAGCGCAGTCTTTCAAGCAGCGCGGCCTCCGGCGCGAAGCTGAGCCGGGACGAGCCGACCTGCCGGGACACCTGGGAGGTGCAGAACCGCACGTCGGGCCGGGCCAGGCACAGGTAAAAGCGCTTGCCGTTCTTGGTGGTCAGAAACAGGTTCTTCGGCGTCAGCGCGCCCAGCGCATTGTCCACCGCGGCGCATTCGGCCATGCTGCCCGTCGGGTCGTGGCGCATCCGGCGATATGCAATGCCCGCCCGCTCCAAAAACGCGTATACGGCCTCGGTGGTCTCGCTCACAGGCTCCTCAGATCCTTTCCCTTCAGCTGCACCGCGGCGCAGGCGTTTCTGTCCAGCAGCCGCGAGGCCACGCGCTCGCCGTAGCGCTCCTTCAGCTGCACCGGCGTCAGATTGGTGGCCACCACCGTGTGCCGCTTCGCGGCCGTGCGCTCGTTGAACAGCGTGAACAGATACTCCACGGTGATGTTGCGCATCATCGGCTCCGCGCCCAGGTCGTCGATCAAAAGCAGCGGCACGTCGATCAGCGCCGAGAAGCCCTCGTACTGGGGATCGTTGCCCATGTGCTGGCGGCGCATGGCCTCGAACATGCGAAAGGCCGTGATCCGCACCGCGGAGAAGCCCCGGGCGCACACCCGCTCAAACACGCAGTTCAGCAAAAACGTCTTGCCCAGGCCGCCCTCGCCGGTGAGCAGCAGGTTGCGATACTCGGTGTCCGGAAAGCTGTCCGCGTACTGCCTGCACAGGTTCCGGGCCTTCACCAGCCTGTCCCGCTGGCCGTCCGCCTCGGGGATGCGGCTCTCGTCAAAGCGGTCGAAGTTCTGCTCGTCCAGGCCGGCCATGCTGCCGTCCTCGTACTGGCGCAGCCTCAGCCGCGCCTCGAAGCAGTCGCAGAAGCGGGCCGGCGCGTCGCCCACATAGCCGGTGTCCTTGCACAGGGGGCACCGGTAGCGCATTTCCAGCGCGTCCTCCGGCAGCCCGGACTGCGCCAGCAGCGCGCGGATGCGGGCGTTGATGGCCTTGCCCCGCGCCTTCATCGCCAGGGCCGCCTCGGTCCGCTTCTGGGGGGAGGTCTCGGTGAGTATGGCGCGCATCGCGCCGAGGGCCGTCTCGGTGCTCTGCCGGCGCAGGTCGGCGATCTCCGGCGCCATCTCGCAGGCCCTCTGTATGCGCGCGGCCTGGTCGGCCTCGTCGGCAGAGCGCTGGGCCGCGTATTCCGCCAGCAGCGCGCGTATGTGTTCCGAACGCGTCATTTTCCGTCGCCCCTCTCGCCGTATTGATCCAGGTCAATGAAGAAGTCGTCTCCGTAGTCCTCGTCCCTGTACTCCCGCTGGGCGTAGTCCAGCGCCGGGTTGGCGGCCCCGGGCTGCGCCGATGGGGCCGCCGCGGCCCTGGCCGCCTCGTGCCGGGCCCGGGCGTCCTCCACGGTGCGCACGTCCTCGCCCGCCCAGTCCGCGAGCAGCTTGTCCATGTACTTCATCGGCATCTGCATGCCCCGGGCGCAGGCCGCGGCGTACTCGATCACGTCCTCGCCGTGCCGGGCCTGCCAAGCGTCGTACAGGGCAAGGTCGTTCATCGTGGGGTGGCGCTCCAGCCCCGCGGCCTCCAGCAGCGCCCGCACCCGCGCGGCCTTGCGCTGCATCTGCGCCACGTAGGCCTCGGCGTCCGAGTGGGCGTACAGGCCCTGCGCGCCCCACTCCTTCAGCATCCACTCCACGTCCTCGAAGCGGGTCTTCTTCTTCCGGTGGCACTGCACCGCCGCCAGGCGCACCGTCTCCGGCTCAAAGCCCGCGGCCCGCAGCGCCGCGTAGCGCTGCAGCTGGTCAGGCGTGGGCTGGGCCTGGGCGGCGTCCAGCTCCCGCAGCACGGCCTTCAATTCATCGAAGAACGCGCCGCTCTTCTCCAGGCGCGACTTCAGGATCGCGTCCAGGTAGGCAAACGAGGGTTTGGCGGTCTTGATGGTCTCGCCGCAGGCGTCCAGCACGTCCGCCTGCGTGAATTTCCATTCCTTGACCCACCGCGTCGCGCAGTCCAGCTCGTCCAGCGTGGGCTCGCGGCGCAGCGCAAAGCGCTTCAGCACCGCCTCGGCCACCGGGTAGATGTTCTCCTCCTGGGCGATGGCCCGCTCCACGTCCTCCAGCGTGCGGCAGCCCCGGTCCGCCCAGGCCACGGCCAGCTTGTCCATGCGCTTGAACACGCTGGCTGGGCCGGGCGTCTTCGCCTTGCTGCGGGAGGTCTCTATGCCGTACTTCACCAGCCGCAGCACGGCGTCCTGGTCGTAGCCCAGCACGTTCAGCCAGTCGTTGGCGATGCGGTATTCATGGGATTCTATCATCCGCGTTCCGAACAGCGCCTGCAGCTCGGCGTTGAAGTCGCGATAGGCGTAATAGGCCCGCTCCATGGCGCTGCCGGCGGCGCTCTCCGCGCGCACGGGCAGCAGCTCGTAGGTGGGGGGCCGGTCGGTCACGCGCCGCACCAGGCCCTGGCGCTCCCAGTAGGTGAAGGCCTCGAACACGGCCTCCTCCTCCATGTGCAGCGCCTTCGCGGTGTCCGAGAGGTCGCCGCCCAGCTCCGGGTGCAGGGCCAGCATCCGCGCGTACAGATACACCCGCAGGCAGCCCTCCGGCGCGACGGGCAAAAAGTCGATCAGAAACAGGTTTTCGATGGGCGTGGCGTCGAACATCGACGAGCCCTCGGCAAAGCTGAAAAAGGCCATTGGCGCACCTCGCAAATCAATCGTCAGGCCCGCACGGACACGGGCAGACAATAACCCTTTGTATAATACCATATTTTTCGGCAAAAAACAATGCGCAAAGTGCGGCGAACCGGATGGTCACCGCGCTCACATTTCCGGCATATGCGCGTCACAATGTTGTCGTTTGAGTATTGGGGCGCAATCTGCTATAATAAATATGTGTATATATGTATTCGGTTCATCAGCGACACGCTTTGAAAGGTGAAATATCATGCAAATGACCTATGAACAGGCGATGCGGCCGGGCCTGCTGCAGGCCTTCGCCACGCGGCGCGGCAGCGGCTATATGATGCGCTCGGAGAAGCGGAACGGCGCCTATGGCAACGGCTCCCGCAGGCCGCCCCGCCGGAAGAAGGCGGGCTTCATCTACATTTTCCTGACGCTTCTGATCAGCGTTATACTGTGGCCGGTGGGCATGGTGATGCTCTGGCGCAGGAAGGTGCGGCTGCAGGCGGGCACGAAGCTGCTGATCTCGCTGCTGACGATGTGCGTCAGCGTGTTCCTGATCGTATTCGCGCTGACCGTGCCGGTGGACAATCCGGAGTTCACCGCCTTCCAGGACAAGGCCAACGACTGGCTGAACAAGGCCACCGCGGACATGGCCGTGGCCGGCGACGCCGCGCTGAAGAAGGGCGGCGAGACCTGGCACGTGATGTCCGACTTCGCGGTGGCGGGCTCCGACTACGCGCTGCGGCAGGGCGCCGACGCGCTGGACAAGGGCGTGGAGCTGGCCGGCAAGGGCCGCGCGGCCATCGAGAAGCTGTTCAACGGCGGCAAGGCCCCCGAGCCCACCGCGGCGCCCGCGCTGACCGGCGCGCCCGAAGCGACCGAAGCGCCGGAGGAAATCGACGCCCCTGAGGTCACCGACGCTCCCGAAGTCACTGACACCCCCGAGGTCACCAATGCGCCGGAGGATACCGACGCTCCCGAGAGCACCGACGCGCCTCAGGATACCGAAGCGCCTGAGATCACCGACGCGCCCCAGGATACCGAAGCGCCCGCGCTGACCGACGCGCCCGAGGATACCGAAGCGCCCGAGGTCATCGCTGCGCCCGACGATACCGAAGCGCCCGAGGCCGAGGCGACCAAGGCCCCGGAGAAGACCAACAAGCCCAAGAAGACCAAAAAACCCAAGAAGACCAAGAAGCCCGAGGAAGCCAACGCCCCCGCGGCCACGGACGTGTCCGAGGCGACGGACGTTCCGGAAAAGACTGGCGCGCCCGAGGAGACCGCGGTCGCCGCGACGGTGGACATCCACCTGCCCAAGGAAGCGCCCGACCCGAACAGCGCGCAGCCCCTGGGCGAGGGAACGCTGCACGCGGACGGCAGCTTTGAGGCCGGCGCGCCCGAGCAGCCCACAGAGGCCCCCGAAGCGCCCACAGAAGCCCCCGAGGCACCCACAGAAGCGCCCGAGGACGAGCCTTCCCCTTCAGGGGAAGGTGGCAGCGCGGAAGCGCTGACGGATGAGGTCGTTCCCACCGAGACCCCTGAGGAACCCACAGAGGAACCCACCGAAGCGCCCACCGAGGAACCCACCGAAGCGCCGGCGGCCTACACGGTCAAGGCGGCGGGCGACGCCACGGTCTACTACTACGACAACAGCAAGGGCTTCCACAGCGGGCCCGACCGCCACGAGATGAACGGCGCGCCGGCCCACACGCTGGCCGAGGCCTTCGCGGCGGGCAAGCGCACCTGCGCTTCCTGCGGCATGCCCGACAAGGACATACTGGACGAGGCGCACATCGCCTGGGTGGACGCGGCCAACCGCCTGCACACCACCGACGAATGCCCGCAGTTCAGCGGCCAGTGGCGGCTGATGTCGCTGGCGGACGCCCTCGCGGCGGGCTGCGTGCCCTGCCCCGACTGTGGCGCGGACATCTACGCCGAGGCGATCTATCCCGCCCCGACGCCCACGCCCGAGCCGGAGGCCGTCCATCCCTCCACGGCGCTGAAGCCGGCCGCCGAGCTGAAGGTCTACTACTACAACTCCGGCAAGTACTACCACGTGGCCCCGGATTGCTCGCACATGTCCGGCGCGCCGGCCCACACGCTGGCCGAGGCCCTGGCCGACGGCAAGCGCGCCTGCGGCACCTGCAAGCCCGCGCCGGCGGATGTGATCGGCCAGCCGATGCTGTGGAAGGATAAGAACGGCCTGTGCCACACCGGCGACGACTGTGCCGCCTTCTCGGGCCGCGCCACGCTCATCAGCCGGGACGAGGCGCTGGCCAAGGGCCTGGAGGGCTGCCCGGACTGCGGCGGCGACGAGTACCTGGTGCCCGGCACCGTGATCGGAAACTGAGCGGCGACCGACAATCCCACCGAACAGGCCGCAGGGCGGGGCCTTCCCCCGCGCTTGCGGCTTTTTATGGAAAACGACGAAAGGATTGAACTGACATGGCAAAGAAGAGCGCAAAGTCAAAGGGATTCCGCAAACAGACCGTGAAGAAGCCCTACCTGAGCAAGCGGGACATCGTCCTGCTGTGCCTGCTGGTGCTGGCCGTGGGCGTCGGGGCGTTTTTCCTGTTCCGCTATGACGACGGCGCCCTGAAGGTGAAGGACGGGGCGGTGGTGGCCGAGACCGAGAACGACCTGATCGTCAACGGCAGCGCCGTGCGCGGCCGCGCCCGCTACTACAAGCTGGGCGAGATCGGCGAGGTCGAGGGCCTCGATCGGGAGAAGCAGTCCACGCTCACCGACCCGAACGTGCCCCAGTTTGTGTTCACCACCCCGGACGGCGCCGACGCCGGCATCCGCGTGAACGTGGTCTGCTCTCACAGCAAGGCCCACTTACTGGCCGACGGCTCGCAGGCCATGATCGCCAACGTGACCGGCGTCACCGACATCAGCGCGCTGAAGACCGTGGAGCTGGGCGGCAGGAGCGCGGAATACTACGCCTACACCTCCAACGCCGCCGAGGCCGAAGAAACCGCAACCGAGGAAACCACGGCTGAGGAAACCGCGGCCGAAGACGCCGCCTCTGAAGCGGCCGACGCTGCCGACGCCGAAGAAACCGACACCGCGCAGTTCGAGCGCAGCGCCGTGGCCTACCTGGACGCCTCCCACGACAGCTGCGTGGTCCTGCGCGCCGAGGCCCGCGCGGATACCGCCGAGGCCCTCCCCGCCGAGGAAACCCTCCTCGCCGCTATCGAGCGCGTCGCCGGAGCGATCACATTCGTGGAGGAGTAATCTCCACTCTCCACTCTACAGCAATAGTTGCAGCGCCACCACCAGCGCGGCGCCGGGCAGGCCGAGAAAGCCCACGGCCATGGCGGTGAAGGGGTTGATCTCCACGCCGAAGCCCACCAGCGCGCCGATCAGGTTCACCAGCATCAGCGCCAGCGCGCCCATCACGCCGCCGGCCAGCAGACGCCACATGAACCGCATCGGCACCAGCAGCAGATAGCCGATCAGGCACAATAGCGAAAGCCCTATGGCAAAGGACAGTATCAGCTCCCAGGGTATCTGCACGCAAAACACCTCCGCCTCTCCTGCGCGGCGCGCAACCGCACATCTCCGATTCCAGCGTATGCGCGCCCCGGGCGGGGCATGTTTTTGTCCGGCAAAATCACATTCCAGGGCACACAAAAGCACATCCTGAAACATATTTACCCCTTGCGTATTTGAGGTTAATAGTATATTATATAGTATGAGTTGAAGTATCCTTTTGAAATACAGGTGAAGAGCCATGAGCAATTACCGGATCGCGTTTTTCACGGTGGACTGGAACTACGAGCTGGTCGAGAGCACGCTGCACGGCCTGAAGCGCTTCGTGGACGACCACAAGAACGTGCACCTGTGCATATTCGACTGCTTCGGCAAGGATCTGGACAACGCCAAGGACAAGAGCGAGTACGCCATATTCGACCTGCCCGACCTGACCCGCTTTGACGGCCTGCTGGTGCAGGGCAACCAGATCGTGCTGAACCGCGCCCGCGAGAAGCTGGCCCGGCGCATCCGGGAGGTCGGCATACCGGCGGTCACCATCGACTGCCCCATCGAGGGCTGTACGCTGGTGGCCGTGGACAACCGCGCCGCCCAGAAGGGCATCGTGTCCCACATCATCGAGGAGCACGGCACGCGCCACCTGGTGTACCTGACCGGCAACACCGTCAACGGCTGTCCCGAGGGGCAGGACCGGCTGAACGGCTTTCTGGACGCCTGCCGGGAGCACGGCCTGGACGACAGCGAGATCGAGGTCATACAGTGCACCTGGCGCACCAGCGACGGCAACGAGGTGGCCGAGCGCTGGCTGGCGGAGGGCCGCGCGCTGCCGGACGCCTTCGTGTGCGCCAACGACGAAATGGCCCTGGGCGTCATCGAGTCGCTGGAGCGCAACGGCTGCCGCATCCCCAAGGACGTGATCATCACCGGCTTCGACAACCTGACCAGCGCCGAGCTGTCCAGCCCGCGCCTGTCCACCGTCAACCGGGACTACGACCGCATGGACTACATGGCCATGGAGGTGCTGCTGGGCAAGATCGAGGGCACCGAGAAGCGCGACGTGGTGCCGATAGACCACCAGCTGGTCTGCTCCGAATCCTGCGGCTGCCGCGAGACCACGCGGCCGGACTACATCCGCCTGAAGTACTTCCAGCAAACCCGCTTCCTGAAGAATTTCTACACCCTGCAGGACCGCATGGCCGAGCAGCTGTTCGACGCCTCGGAGCTTCGGGACCTGATGGACATCGTCGAGAAAAACCACCCGATCTTCGGCTGCGACAACGTATACCTGTGCATCAACGACTACTACTACGACAACTACGACAAAAACCAGTGGCACCAGGACTCCCGCTCCTTCGGCAAGGAGATGGTGCTGGTGGCCTGTGGCAGGAATGACCTGAAGGCGGACGAGAACCACCTGTACGCCCGCTTCCCCTCGGCCAGCCTGCTACCGGACCAGCTGATCCGCACCGAGCGGTTTTTGATGTTCTATCCGCTGCACTACAACACCTACTCCATCGGCTACCTGGTGCTGGACGGCATCAGCGAGGCCGCCAAGCTGAACCTGCACGAGAGCATATTCAGCTTCCTGGAGATCGGCATTGAAAACGTGCGCAAGAAGTGCCTGCTGCGCCAGCTGAACGACGTGCTGGACAACCTGTACGTGCGCGACGGCCTCACCCAGCTGTTCAACCGCTTCGGGTTCGAGCGCTACGCCCGCCAGCACTTCGAGGCCTGCATGGACGCCGGCGGCGCGCAGGTGCTGTTCGTGGACATGGACGACATGAAGCAGATCAACGACCAGTACGGCCACGAGATCGGCGACTGCGCCATCCGCGCCTCGGCCGACGTGCTGCGCAAGGCCTGCCGGAGCGACGACTTCCTGATGCGCTACGGCGGCGACGAGTTCCTGGTGATCGCCCCGCTGCACGAGCAGGGCCTGCCCGAGGCCATCGAGCGCGCCGTCCGCGCCACCGACGAAGACCCCCAGCTGCCCTGCCGCCTGAGCCTGAGCCTGAGCGTGGGCGTCCTGCCGGTTCATCCCGGCGACGAGCGCACCCTGGACGAGTGCGTGCTGGCCGCGGACAATCTGATGTATGAGAACAAGAAGCGGAAGAAAAACGGTTTGCAAGGATGACGGACATGAAAAAACTCCTGTATGTGCTCGACGACGGCATGAGAAAGTTCACCTATGAATGGGTGGAGGGGATGCGCCGTTCCATACAACAGGCTCAAGAGGATATTGAACTGTTCATTGTGCGCGCGGACACTTACGCCGGCTTTTCGCCCAGGCACAACCGCGGCGAGTGCAACATCTATCGCCTTCCTGATTACCGAGATTTTGACGGTATACTTCTCGACATCAGCAACGCATTCCAAAACGAAGCCAATGAGTACGCGGTCAGGGGCGTGAACTATGCCATCGAGGCCGCGAGGGCTTCGGGCAAGCCCGTCATCTCCATGGCGAATGCTTTCGACGGCTGTCACTATGTGGGGATCGACAACTATGCCGCCATGACCTCGGTGATCCGCCATCTTCACGAGGTGATGGGGCTGACCGATTTCTGGTTCGCAATGGGGCCCGCGGGGAACAGTGAAAACCAAACGCGCACGCGCGCGCTCAAGGATTACTGTATCTCCCATGCGCTCCCCTGCGAGGAAGGGCGCTTTCACGCGGAGAGCTTCGCCGTGGAGAGCGGCGTTCACGCTTTTGAATACCTGCATCGAAGCGGCAGCCTGCCTCAGGCGGTCATCTGCGCCAACGACGAGATCGCCTGGGGCGTCTGTCGCGCGGCAAAAGCCGCGGGCTACAGCGTCCCCGGGGATTTCAATGTGACGGGGTTCGACAATCTGGAGATGTCCGCCTATCTCTCTCCGTCCATGACCACCGTGGATCAGAAGCGCTGGAACATGGGCAAAGCATGCATCGACGCCATGCTCGGGATCTGGCGCGGCGAGGATGTCCCCAAGGTCATCTATACGCCCACGGAGCTCGTGCTCAGAGAGACCACGGGGCACGTCGACACATACCAGGACAACAACAACGAATACGTGAGCGCCGTTCTCCAGCGGGATGCCAGAACCTCAGAGTTCCGGTACAAGCTGAACGAGCTGCAATACCAGCTCCCCGATTGCGAATCCATCCGCGAGATCTGTCAGGCCCTGTCAAAGTGCCTGGCGACCCTGGATTGCAAGGGCATCCGCCTCGTATTGGATCAGAAGCTGTTCGAGACCGGTAAAATGATCGATCTGAACACCTCCACCCAGGAGCCCGCGCTGCCCATGGAGGGCTATTCCGACAGCATGGAGTTGGTCTATTCCTGGACAAACGGCCAGAAGGCGAACCTGAACCGCAAAAAGGTCGGCCGCACGCTTCCCACCGACACGTCCGATCAGGCGGGGGAAATCCATCTCTTCGTTCCGCTGCACTTCAAGGAATATACGGTGGGGTACCTGGAGATCCGCAACTGTCCGGAGGTCATGCGGCTTCGCAGCGTATCCACCATCGTCAACGCCCTGACGCAGGGGCTGCGCACCTATTTCAACCGTCGCGACATGCGCTATGTGAACCGAATGCTCTCAGGCCTGTCCATGACGGACAACCTGACCGGGCTCTACAACCGGCTGGGCTATCACAATCTCGGGCACCGGCTTTTCAATGAAGTCAGCAACAAGGGCGGACACATCGGGATACTGTTCATAGACATGGACCGATTGAAGGAAATCAACGATACCCTGGGACACGCCAGCGGCGACCACGCGATCTGCTGCGTCGCCAACGCGCTCAAACACGATCTGCCCCAGGGATCGATTCCGGTGCGCTTCGGCGGCGATGAATTTCTGGCGCTGTTGCCGGTGGAAGACCAAGAGGCCATGGAAGCCGTCATTGAGCGCATCCAGGCCGCGCTCCCCGCGGAGGCCGAAAAGGCGGGCATCGCCTATGTGCCGGAGATCAGCGTCGGCCATGTGATCACAGACCCCTCTTCCAGCCACACCATCGACGAATATGTGGAATCCGCGGACAATCTGATGTACCAGCAAAAGCGGAAAAAGCACGCCTGATAAACCAGTCCCCACTCCCTACTCCCCAATCCCCAAATACCTTCTCATCTCCGCGATGTACCGCTCCCCCATGGCGCTGAGTATGGCGTTGTTCTTCACGACATAGCCCACCTCCATCACGCTGTTGGGATTGTTGGTGTCCGCCTCGTAGGGCACGGCGATGTAGTCGGAGCCGTTCAGCTCCTCGCAGATGATGCCGGAGCACAGCGTGTAGCCGTTCAGGCCGGTCATCAGGTTGAGGCTGGTGGCGCGGTCGGTGGTGTGGATGCTGCGGGGGTAGTCGTTGGTGCTCAGTATCTCCTCGGTAAAGTAGAAGGAGCTGTCGTCGCCCTGCTCGAAGGACAGGCAGGGATAGGGCGCCAGGTCCTCAAAGCCAATGGAGGCCCGCCCGGCCAGCGGGTGGCCCTTCCACAGGTACACGTAGGCGTTGCAGTTGATCAGGTGGTGGAAGGCCAGGCCGTTGCCGTGCAGCAGCTTCAGAAGCGCCTTGCGGTTGAAGTCGCTCAGGTACAGTATGCCGATCTCGCTGCGCATCTGGGCCACGTCGCTGATCACGTTCAGCGTCTTGGTCTCCCGGATGGCAAACTCGTACTTGGCCACGTCGTAGGCCTTCACCATCTCCACGAAGGCCTTCACCGCGAACGAATAGTGCTGGCAGCTCACGCCGAACTTCTGCTTGCGCTCGCCGCCCCGGCCGTACTTCTCCATCATGTTCAGGTACTGGCCGTACACCTGGCGGGCGTAGGGCAGAAACTCCGCGCCGTCGGCGGTCAGCGTCACGCCCCGGCCCGTGCGGTTGAACAGCACGATGCCCAGCTCCTTCTCCAGCTCCTTGATGGCGCTGGTCAGCGACGGCTGGGACACGTACAGCTTCTCCGCCGCCCGGTTGATGGAGCCGATCTCCGATATGGTGATGATGTAATTCAGCTGCTGCAGGGTCATGCCCCCGCCTCCTCTCCTCGCGTCATTGCAGCATCCCCAGCGCCCGCTGGTACAGCGCGGCGTCCAGCAGGGCCACCACCCGGGTGCCCTCGGCCAGGTATTCCTCCTCGACCACCTGGCCCTTGCCGTGGATCAGCGACAGCACGTTGCCCTTGTCGTAGGGGATCACCAGCTCCACCCGGTGGCGCAGCGCGGCGATCCGGCGGGAGATCTCCGCCTTCAGATCGTCCAGGCCCCGGCCCTGCTTCGCGGAGATCAGTATCGCGTCGGCGGGCTCCACCATGCCGGTGATGTTGACCCGGTCGGCCTTGTTGAGCGCCTCCAGGATCGGCCGGTCGCCCGCGCCCAGGTCGCTGAGCACCTCGAACACCGTGGCCCGCTGCTGGGCGTAGTTCGGGCTTGAAAGGTCCGAGACCACCACCAGCAGATCGGCGAACAGCGCCTCCTCCAGCGTGGAGCGGAACGCCTGCACCAGCTGGTGGGGCAGTTTGCGGATGAAGCCCACGGTGTCCACCACCAGGCAGCTGCGGTTCTCCGGCAGCGTCACCTGGCGCATCACCGGGTCCAGCGTGGCGAACAGCTTGTCCTCCACCAGTACGTCGGCCCCGGATAAAGCGTTCAGCAGCGTGCTCTTGCCGGCGTTGGTGTAGCCCACCAGCGCAACGGTCACCTGGCCGGTCTTCTCCCGGCGGGCCCGCCTGAGGTCGCGCTGCTTTTTGATCTCCTTCAGCTGGCCCTCCAGGTCGTCGATGCGCCTTCTGATGCGGCGGCGGTCCACCTCCAGCCGGGTCTCGCCGGGGCCGCGGGTGCCGATGCCGCCGCCCAGCCGCGAAAGCACCGTGCCCATGCCCGTCAGCCGCGGCAGGCGGTACTTCATCTGGGCCAGCTCCACCTGCAGCTTGCCCTCGGCGGACTGGGCCCGCTGGGCGAATATGTCCAGGATCAGCGCCGTGCGGTCGATCACCCGCACGCCCAGTATGTCCTCCAGATTCTTCTGCTGGGCCCCGGTCAGCTCGTCGTCCAGTATCGCCAGGTCGATCTCCATGGCCTGGCACACCAGCGCCAGCTCCTCGGCCTTGCCGCTGCCGATGTAGGTGGCGGAATCGGGCTTCTGCCGGTTCTGGATCACCCGGGTGATCACCATGGCCCCGGCGGTCTCGGCCAGGCTCGCCAGCTCGTCCAGCGATTCCTCGGAGTCGGTGGAGATCAGCATGACCTTCTCCGCCGTCTCCACCAGGCCGCCCTTCTCGATGGCCTGTTTCACCCGCTCCTCGGCCAGCTCGATCTCCTTCATCCACAGCGTCTGCGGTATGCGGCCGGGCTTCACCGGGCCCTTGACGACGACGGACAGGTTGTCGTACTCCGCCTCGCCCAGAAACGCCGCGCTGATGCCGGTGCAGCGGCCCTCGCCCACGCCCACGGCGCACATCGAATCAAACCGCAAGAGCCGCAGCGCCTGCAGGTCCACGTCGGAAAGCCGGGCGTCGCCGCCCGGATGGGTGTGGATGCACCGAAAGCCCGCCAGCCGGTCGAGGTTTCGCCGCAGGTGCAGCTCCGGCAGCGCGATGGAGCCGATCGAGCCGATGGCGATCTCCAGCACCGTGCCGTCCCGCCCCAGGTACACCAGCATCTCCCGGTTCAAAAGGTCGGTGTAGCGCACCAGCAAATTGAGCAGCCGGTCCGGCAGAAAGTCCGTGCGCCCGAATTCGGCGTCGTACAGCTTTTCAAGCTCGTTCAGCGTGCTCTCGCGGATGCCGGTCAGGTTGCCGTGTATCATGTGTCGCCCTCCGTTGATGTCATCTGAAATGCCTGTAGGCCAGCGCGCCGACGGGCAGGAAGTACGCGCACCAGGCGACCAGCGCGATCACCCCGCCGGAGCCGTTCTGCCCGTCTGCCATCGAGTTGAACACGCCGGTCATCGGCATGATAAAGCAGCCGATGAAAAACGCGCCGTGCAGCATCAGAAGCCGCTTCAGCCACAAATCGGCCCGGCTCTCGGCGCGCACGGACAGGCCGATGAAGAAAGTGGACAGCGCCATCATGCCGTAGCCCAGCAGGTCGTAGTTGAAGATCAGGCCGCCGCGCCCGAAATCCAGCACGCGCAGGGCCCCCTCGCCCAGCCCGTCCAGTCGCACGCTGGTGTTCTGGGCGAAGTACACCAGCAGGACCAGCGTGGCGTATATCGCCGCCAGCACCAATCCGACGTTCGCCGCGACCTTCGAATCCTCCCGCGCCTCGACCTGGAACCCCGCCGCCGTCATGATGTAGCCGATGGGCAGGAACATGCACACCAGATAGTAACCGAATTTGAAATCCACGATCAGGAACAGGGCGAACAGGAACACCGTCGCGCACACGATCCCCGCCCCGACCCTGGCTATCCGTCGATTCATGCGTATCGCCCCTTCCAAACGCGCCATCCCCCGGTTGAAGGATGGCGCGTATTCAGACATATCATTGGAACTCAGATAACAGCATCTCCAGTTTCCGCTTCAGATCGGGCACGTCCTCAGTCAGTGTGACCCATATCTTGTCGAAGCTCATATCCCAATACTGATGGGCGAACCATGTGCGCATACCCTTGATTTGTTTCCAGGGAATCCCGTTGTTGCCCTTGATGAAATCATCGGTGACATGGGTCGCCAGTTCGCCAATCTGCTGCAAAGGCATCGCCAGCGCGTTGCGCATGATATAGTCCGAATAAAAGCGCTGTTCGTCATTGCCGAACCAGGCTAACGTTCCAGCGATCTCATCACAGTATTCCAACATCCGTCGAACGATCTGTTCGTTCCGTGTCGGCATGCTGATCGCCTCCCTCACGGATAGAGTCGGACCCGGTCCGCTTCAATGCGTCCCAGAAAGCCCTTGTCCCGGTGATCTGTCGTCACCAGATCCAACGGCTTGCCCAGGCCTTCGCTTAAGTCTGCATACAGACCGCCCATCTGGAAGGCGCTGCGAATCGCCCCGCATTCGATCAGCATGTCAATGTCGCTGCTTTCCGTAGCTTCACCGCGGGCATAACTGCCAAACAACGACAGGCTCTTAACCCCGTAGGACTGCGCTATGGGAACGGCAATTCGCCGGATCTGATCGACCGTGTACACCATGACAAGCGCCTCCTTCTCCCTGCACAGTTTACCATAAATACGGCACAGGGTCAAGCCAGCCCCTCACACATACCTGACTTCCTCTTCCTCCGCCTCCGGCGCCTCGCCCTTTTCAAGCTTTGCCCGGTAGTCCTGTATGGCGGCGTGCAGGGCCTCCTCGGCCAGCACGGAGCAGTGCACCTTCACCGGCGGCAGCCCGCCCAGGGCCTCCATGACCATCTTGTTGGTCACCTGCTCGGCCTGCTCCAGCGTCATGCCCTTGACGATCTCGGTGGCCTTGCTGGACGTGGCGATGGCCGCGCCGCAGCCGAAGGTCTTGAACTTCACGTCGGTGATCACGTCGTTTTCGACCTTGATGTAGATGCGCATGATGTCGCCGCACTTGGCGTTGCCCACGGTGCCCACGCCGCTGGCGTCCTCCATATCGCCCATGTTCCTCGGATTCATGAAGTGGTCCATGACCTGCTCGGTGTATTCCATAATCGCGCCTCCTGTATCGCTTTGCTCGTCAGTCGTCGGTGCCCACGGTCTCCACGCCCTTGAGGAAATCCTCGTACAGCGGAGACATGGCCCGCAGCTTCGCCACGGTTTCCACCAGGCAGTCCACCACGTAGTCCGCCTCTTCCATCGTGTTCTCGTCGCTCAGGCTCAGCCGGATGGAGCCGTTGGCGTGCTCGTGGGACACGCCGATGGCCAGCAGCACGTGGCTGGGGTCCAGCGAACCGGAGGTGCACGCCGAGCCGGAGCTCGCCGCGACGCCCCGCAGGTCCAGGTGCAACAGCACGCTCTCGCTCTCGATGAAGTAGAACGACACGTTCACGTTGCCGCACATGCGCCGCGTGGGGTGGCCGTTCAGCTGGACGTGGGGGATCTCGTTCATGATCCTTTCGATCATGTGGTCGCGTATGGCGGCCATCTTCGCCGCCCGGGCCGGTATGTCGCCGGTGGCCAGCTCGATGGCCTTGCCCAGGCCCACGATGCCCGCCAGGTTCTCGGTGCCGGGCCGCTGGCCGCGCTCCTGGGCGCCGCCCTCCATCAGCCGCTGCAGCCGCACGCCGTGGCGCACGTACAGCGCGCCGATGCCCTTGGGCGCGTGGAACTTGTGGCCGGACAGGCTGAGCATGTCGATGTTCTGGGCCTTCACGTCGATTTCCACGTGGCCGACGGCCTGCACCGCGTCGGTGTGAAACAGCGCGCCGTGCCGCTTCGCCACCGCCGCCAGCTCCGGGATCGGCTCGATGGTGCCGACCTCGTTGTTGGCGTACATGACGCTCACCAGCACCGTGTCGGGCCGCATGGCCGCCTCCAGCTGCTCCGGCGTCACCAGGCCGTAGGAATCCACCGGCAGATAGGTGACCTCGAAGCCCTCCTTCTCCAGCTGCCTGCAGGTGTGCAGCACCGCGTGGTGCTCGATGTTGGTGGTGATGATGTGCCGGCCCTTCTTCGCGTTGGCATAGGCCGCGCCCCGCAGGGCCCAGTTGTCGGATTCGGTGCCGCAGCCGGTGAAGTAGATCTCCCGGGGCTCGGCGCCGATGGCCTTCGCCACCTGGGCGCGGGCCGCCTCCACCGCCTTGCGGGCCTCGCGACCGAAGCCGTGCACCGACGAGGGGTTGCCGAAGATTTCGCAGAAATAGGGCTGCATCGCCGCGTAGACCGGCTCGGTCACGCGGGTCGTCGCGCCGTTGTCCATGTATACCTTCATGTCGTCTTTTCCTCCTGCGCGCATTGGCGCTGATAATCCTCGATCATGTCCCGAAGGGTGATGCCGTCCACGATGGCGTTCAGGCCGTCCCGCAGCTTCTGCCACACGACGCGGCTGGCGCAGGAGCAGCGCTTGCCGCAGATCTCCGCCTCGTCCAGGCATTCCACCAGGCTGAGGCCGCCCTCCAGCGCGCGCAGCACGTCGCCCACCGTGATCGCCTCCGGCGGCCTGGACAGCGTGTAGCCCCCCTGGGCGCCCCGGGTGCTGACGACCAGGTCCTGCCGCTTCAGCGCCGCGAACAGCTGCTCCAGGTAGGCCTCCGGCACCCCCTGCCGCTCGGAAATGGCCTTGATGGACTGCGGGCCGCTCTGCGCGTGCAGCGCCAGGTCGTACATCGCCTGTATGCCGTAGCGCCCCCGCGTCGACAGCTTCATGGGCCCACCCCCCGTTCACCAATTCCGATCTTTTTACTCGGGTTTACGTGGGTATTGTATCATGTTTTTCCGCCCGCGTCAATCAATTCCGACCGATTTCATAGGGATTTAACGCGAGGTAAATTTTCGCCGCTAAATGCGCTTTTCCTATGGTAATTCAGCGGCGGATATGCTATAATGGGCTGTGTTTGTATAAACTCTCATGCGGGAGCGTGACCAAATTGAGTCATCTGACGGCGTTTCTGGACGCCATGCAGGCGGACGCGGCGCTGATCCACCGGCCCGAAAACCTGCGCTATCTGGCCGGTTACACCGGCGAGGGCTGCCTGTTCATATGCGCCGAAGCGCACGTGATCCTCACCGATTTCCGCTACATGGAGCAGGCCCGCCAACAGGCGCCGGACTGGGCGCTTGTGCAGGTGCCTCGCGGGGCGGAATACCCCGCGCTGATCGCGGAGCAGGTCAAAGCCCACGGCGCCCGGACGATCCTGGCGGAAACCGATTATCTGACCTACGACGGCTACCAGGCGCTGGCCGGGGCTCTGCAGGGCGCGGAGCTTGTTCCGATGGCCGGTCTGTGCGAGCGGCTGCGCGAGGTCAAGGACGCGGCGGAGCTCGAATCCATCCGGCGCGCGGCGGCCATCGCCAGCGACGCCTTCATGAACCTGCTGCCCCGCATCCACGCGGGCATGACGGAAAAGCAGGTCCAGCGGATGCTGGAATTCGAGATGCTGGAGCTGGGCAGCGAGGGCGTGGCCTTCGAGACCATCGCCGCCTCGGGCCCCAACGGCGCGCTGCCCCACGCCCGCCCGTCGGACCGGGTGATCGAAAGCGGCGAGCTCTTGACGCTGGACTTCGGCGCCACGGTGAACGGCTATCGCTCGGACATGACCCGCACCGTGGGCTTCGGCAAGGTCCAAAAGCCCCTGCGGGAGATCTACGAAACGGTGCGCGTCGCCCAGCAGCTGGGCCTGGACGCGCTGGCCGTGGGCAGGGCCTGCGGCGACGTGGACAAGGCGGCCCGCGACTACATCGACGCCCGCTACCCCGACAGCTTCGGCCACAGCCTGGGCCACGGCGTCGGCCTGTACATTCACGAACAGCCCCGGGTCAGCTCCGGAAACACGGCCGTGCTCAGGCCCGGCCACGTGGTGACGGTGGAGCCCGGCGTATATATTCCCGGCCTGGGCGGATGCCGGATCGAGGATACGGTGATTATGACCGAGGACGGCGTGATCAACACCATCGCCGCGCCGAAGCATTTGATCGAGCTGTAGCCGACAGACGAAGCCAATCCCGCGACCAAGACTACTATTTGAGGAGGCAACATCCCCATGATCAACGCAAGCGATTTCAGAAACGGCGTCACCTTTGAGATGGACAACGGCGTGTGGACCATCATTTCGTTCCTGCACGTCAAGCCCGGCAAGGGCGCGGCCTTTGTGCGCACGAAGCTGAAGAACGTCGTCACCGGCGCGGTCATCGAGCGCACCTTCAACCCCACCGAAAAATTCCCCAAGGCCTATATCGAGACCAAGGAGATGCAGTACACCTACAACGACGGCGACTTCTACCACTTCATGGACCTGGAGACCTACGACGATCTGCCCCTGTCCCACGACCAGGTCGAGGACGCCATGCCCTTCGTGAAGGAGAACACCAACGTGACCGTGCGCTTCTTCAAGGGCGCGCCCTTCAGCGTGCAGCCGCCGAACTTCGTGGAGCTGCAGGTGACCAACACCGAGCCCGGCTTCAAGGGCGATACCGCCGCGAACACCACCAAGCCCGCCACCTTCGAGACCGGCCTGGTGCTGCAGGTGCCGCTGTTCATCGAGAACGGCGAGGTCCTGAAGATCGACACCCGCGACGGCGGCGAATACCTGGGCCGCGCCTGATCAGAAGGCGTTCCCCAATCCCCGGGGCGGGAGGTTTGCGGCAAGCGCCGGTGAAGTCCCGCGGCGATGGCCGCGAGGCTTCGCCGGCGCTTGTCTTGGCGACGGGGTACTGAATAAGCGACGCCGCGGCGCGCTATAATGGATTTGAACAGGAGGTGCGGCAATGGAAAATCTCGGCAAGAAGGTCGGCTTTCTGAAGGGCCTGATGGAGGGCGCTTCGTTTGACACCGACAGCCCCAACGGCAAGCTGATGGCGGGCATCGTCGAGCTGCTCGGCGACCTGTCCGATCGCGTGGAAGCCATCGACGAGCTGCTGGAGGACCTGAACGACTATGTGGAGAGCATCGACGAGGACCTGACGGAGCTTGAGGGCGATCGCGATGACGACCTGTTTGACGACGACGATGACGACGACGCGGATTTCGACGACATGCTGTTTGACGACGGCGAAGACAAGCTGCACCTGCTGAAGCCGGCGCAGAACGACGCGCCGGAGGAGGAATCGCTGGCGGGCAACCTGTGCCCCAAGTGCAGCCGCATGTTCTTCACGTCGCTGAAGGACGCGGAGGGCGCCGAATACCTGTGCCCCCACTGCGGCGAGCGGGTGACCCCCGTGCCCCTGACCCCCGACAACGCCCCCATCGCCAAGCCGGCGGAGGAGGAGTAGGCAATAGTCAGCAGTCAGTGGCGAACAAACATCAGGCGTTGCCCGGAGCAACGCCTGCTGTTGTTCGTTCGGGCCGCTGGCCCGGTATATCCGATTACTTCACGCTGACCTTCTTCGTCGCGGACCACGCGGACCAGAAGTATTCCTTGCCGATCTTGTGATAGGCGCGAACCCGCACGTAGTAGGTTCCCTTGGTTTTCAGCTCGTCGAGGGTCTTCCCGGTCGTCGACGCGCCGCTGAGCATCTTCTTCAGGCCTGAGCTGAAGTCCTTCTTCAGGCTGATCTGGATCTGGTACCCCGCGACGCCGGGAACCTTTGTCCACTTGGCCGTGAGCTTTCCCTTGCCGCCGGTCACGCTCTTGATCCTGGTGGCCTTGGGAAGTATCTTGAAGGTCCCCTCGGCCTCGCCCTCGTAGGCGCCCATACCCTTGATGGTGACCGTGCCGTAGCCGACCTTCTTGTTGTTCTTGTAGGAGACGACCTTGAAGTCGACGCCCTTCTTCAGCGCGGTCCCGTTGTACTTTACCTTGGGGATGGGCTTCAGGGCCTTGCCGGTATAGACGACGCTGCCCGCGGTGATCGTGCACCCGGCCACGCTCTTCGACTGGGCGTACAGCACGGCGCCGTTCGCGGTGAGCGTACAGGAGACCGGGAAGTGTAACCGCGCCTTACGGTTAATTACCTGGTCGATGTTTGACTTAGTAAAGATTGCGTTCTCTTCGCCCGCTTCATGATTATCTGGTTCCTTGACAGCCTGCAGCAGGCTCGAACAGCCGGTGATATCCAGGCTTTGCAGCTTCGGATTTTCGACGCACTCAAGGTTTAACAAAACGGTACAGCCCTTCAGCTTCAGCGACTTCAAACTGGTCCCTGAGCAATAAAGCTTCTCCATAGGTAATTCAACTTTATTAAATATTTACACCGAATACTCACATCCAAATAGACACGATAACCCAACTGGTTACTTGAATTATTATGCGTGGCAGATGTTTGAGACATATCATAATAGTTGGTCATTCAATGTGCTAAAAGAATGCAAATAGATATCTCCCAGACAATATTAAGCTCTATGACTTTTGACTGTGATAATATACTATGATATAATAGACAAAGAATTATGGTATTATAACCATATAGGAGGCTTTTTTATGAAATGTCTGTGCAGTTGTTTTTTGCTCTCAATGCTGTCGTTGTTCATTTCTGCAAGCGCGTTATCGTATTACTCTTCTCCTGGCGAACTGTATTATCATGAGATCAGACGGTGTACAGGTGTATCACATGCCGAGACGACAGACACGGAAGGTTTGTTTCCTTGCCCGGTATGCGTACAGAAGGCGGATGATTTCCGCAAAGGAGCGGAACTGTATTATCTTGGTGATTTGGCGCTGGTACGCATTTCGGATAGGTGGCTCGCGGACAAGACGCTTCGCGAGTTTGATTCCATGCTGGACAGTCCCTTGCAATTCAGCAGCGCTGATGCGGAACACCAGTTGGCGATCGTATTGCACGGGGCTGAATATCATCAGTTCAGGAATACCGCGGCTGAAACCGGATATGCAAGCGCTGAAATGCGATATCCTGTTTCACATTATATAGATCATAAAGGCATGGGGAGAGTGAACTGGGGTGGCAATTATTCAAGGCACATTGGCGATCAGTGGATTGAAGTCATGCCCACCGTGAAGGCGTTGGAAGCGTTGACTGAACGCAGGTTTCCCAGAGCAGAAACGGATTTTGTGATCTGCCTTCAAATATTTGCGGGACCGATGATTTATGAGAAGCAGGTCCTGACCGTCGATAAATACGTGGGCTGGTGGACTGAGTTGCATGATCCCACCGTCACGGATCTATCGAATGAAGCGCCAGTCTGGACAGCAGAATATGCCGGCGCCGCACTAAAGCTGTACAAAGCAGACGGTATCAATTTGCTGACGATTGAGATGAACGGCCAGGATACAGAGGAGAAGGAGCGCCGGTTTATGGATGGTATCACACTGACGATAGGTGGGTGCCCGGAGGAAATCTATGCGCACCGTCAGCTCACCACAACCGATACGGATAACCTGTTTTATGGCTGTGTCCTGACGGACGCGGAAGCAGCACAGCTCATTCGGGGCGGGAAGCTCGGGATTACCGTAGGTTCTACATATGGATATTATCATTTCTTCGGTTGTGGTATGTGAACACCAGCGGTAAACTCCCTGCCGACTGCTACCTCTTCCTCGATCATTTCATACCCGACCCACACCTTGTAGCTGTTGCCGTCGAAGCTGTACTGCAACAGCGCGCGGCCCTTGCGCCTGTCCAGCTTGATGATCTCGCCCTCGAAGTCGCCCAGCATGTCCCTGGCCAGGCGGACGCGGTCGCCCTCCCTGTAGGTCTTCATGATGCCGATGACGCCGCCGCGGGCGTAGAGCATCTCCGCGAAGCTCCGGTCCTCGCCCTGCAGCCGGTAGCCCTCGTCCCGCTGGCCCAGGTAGCGGCCCACGCCCTCCATGATGCGGATGGCGCGGAAGTCCTCGATGGGCTGTTCGGTGTAGATGAACACATAGCCCGGCAGGTACGGCTTGACCTCCTCCAGGCACTCGCCCTTGACCCACTTGCGCTGCACGATGCGGGGCGAATAGGCGGTATAGCCAAACTTCTGGCGGATGGCGGCGGCGATCATCTCGCACTTCACCGTCGCGCAGAATATACAATAGGAATACATACGCTCTCTCCCGTGCCGCCCGGCCTCGCGCCCGGCGGTTTTCCCCATTATAAACCACGCCCGGTCAAATGTCAAAACCCGCGAATTGCCTGCAATTTCATTGTTGACGTAAAGTTAAATGCATGATATGATAAATATGTAACGCTAATAATGATCGGGGTGAATACAGTGACCATTGCGGATATGGTAAGGATACTGAACGCCAAGGTGCTGCGGGGCGCGGACAAGCTGGACACGCCCGTGTACACCGCCTGCTGTTCCGACCTGATGAGCGACGTGCTCGCCTTTGTCGATGAAAAGACCGTGCTGATCACGGGGTTGACCAACCCCCACGTGGTGCGAACCAGCGAGATGCTGGATCTGAAGTGCCTGGTGTTCGTGCGCGGCAAGATTCCCACCGAGGACATCCTCGACAACGCCGACGAGCAGGGGCTGGTGGTCATCACGTCCAAGCTGACGGCCTTCAGCGCCTGCGGGCTGCTGTACGACGCCGGCCTGCGGGGCGTGCCGGTGCCCACGGCCTGGGACGCGGAGGATTGACGATGGAAGAGTTGTTTCGCATCAGCTACCCCGTGGCCGCGGCGGACTACACCAGCGCGGGCAAGGCCAGCACCGACATCAAGAAGCGGCTGAAGCAGCTGGGCGTCGGCGGCGACGTGCTGCGGCGCGTGGCCGTGGCGTCCTATGAGGTCGAGCTGAACCTGGTCATACACTCGATGGGCGGCGAACTGACGCTCACCGTGTTCCCGGACGCGGCGCAGCTGGTGTCCGCGGACGTGGGCCCCGGCATACCGGACCTGGAGATGGCCATGCGCGAGGGCTATTCCACCGCCAACGACGAGGCCCGCTCGCTGGGCTTCGGCGCGGGCATGGGCCTGCCCAACATGAAGCGCAACGCCGATGAATTCAACATCACCAGCGCCCCCGGCTCCGGAACCACCATCACCATGCTGTTCAGGCTGCAGGCCTGAGAAGCGTGACGAAAACGAAAGGCGACAGGACGATAACCATGTACGAAAACACGCGCTATCATTCCGTCCGTCTGGACAAGGATTTGTGCAAGGGCTGCACCAACTGCCTGACCCACTGCCCCACCGCGGCCATCCGCGTGCGCGGCGGCCGGGCCCACATACTGGACAACCTGTGCATCGACTGCGGCGAATGCATCCGCATCTGCGACTACCACGCCAAGGTCGCCTTCACCGACGTGATGGACAACATCAAGGCATATAAATACGCCATCGCGCTGCCCGCGCCCTCGCTGTACGGGCAGTTCAGGGACCTGCCCCGGCCGGAGTATGTGCTGGAGGCGCTGAAAAAGGTCGGCTTCGACGACGTGTTCGAGGTGGCCCGCGGCGCGGACATCGTCACCCGGGCCATCCGCGAAAAGATGAAGGACCCGAACCTGCCCAAGCCCCTGATCTCCTCGGCGTGCCCCACGGTGGTGCGCCTGATCCAGGTGCGCTTCCCGGAGCTGATCGAGAACATCGTGGACATCCGCCAACCCATGGAGGTGGCCGCCTCCGTGGCCCGGGCCGAGTTCTGCAAAAAGAAGGGCTGCGACCCGACGGACGTGGGCTGCTTCTTCATCACCCCCTGCCCGGCGAAGATGACGGCCATCCGAACCCCCATCGGCCAGAAGAAGTCCGAGCTGGACGGCGCCATCTCAATGATGGACATCTACGGGCTGCTGGTGCCCCACATCAACGACATGCTCTCAGACCCCGAGTACGATCTGGCCACCGGCTACGGCGTGGCCTGGTCCACCTCCAACGGCGAGGCCAACGCCGTCTGCCCGGACAACAGCCTGGCGGTGGACGGCATCAACAACGTCATCCGCGTGCTGGAGGAGGTGGAGAACGACAAGCTGTCCGATCTGCTGTTCCTGGAGGGCAACGCCTGCATCGGCGGCTGCGTCGGCGGCCCGCTGACCTTTGAGAACACCTACGTGGCCAAGAACACCATCCGCAAGATGGTCAAACGCATGCCGCCCACCCACCCGGACAAGGCCGTGAAGACCTCGCTGCTGAACAAGTACCCGATGAAAAACGATCTGCCGTTCGAGCCCAACACCGCCGAGAAGCTGGACGACAACATGGTCGAGGCGCTGCGCAAGATGAACCGCATGAACGAGATCATCAAGCGCCTGCCCGGCTACGACTGCGGCTCCTGCGGCTCCCCCACCTGCGCCACCTTCGCCGAGGACATCGTGCGCGGCTACTGCACCGAGATGGACTGCGTGCACCTGCTGCGCGAGCGCCTGAAGGTGATGGCCGAAGACATGGTGGAGCTGGCGCAGTCGAGGAGAGAGTAAAAACCCGAAAGGAAGGTTTTGCTATGAAAGTATCCGACCTGGCGTCTCTGATCGAGGCGCGTAAGCTGACCACCGAAGTCACCGAGGATCGGGAGATTTTGTGCGGCTATGTGTGCGACCTGCTCAGCTGGGTGATGGCCCACGGCGAGGAGGGCATGGCCTGGGTGACCGTGCAGACGCACCTGAACGTGATCGCCGTCGCCGCGCTGGCGGAGATGGCCTGCGTGGTGCTGCCCGAGGGCATCACCATGGAGCAGGAGGTGCTGGACAAGGCCAACGCCGAAGAGATGTGCGTGCTGTCCTCGCCGCTGACGGCCTATGAGATCTGCGGCCGGCTGGCGGGCCAGGGCATTCCCGCGCACGGATAGGCCATGGAGAAGCTGTTCTGCGACCTGCACATGCACTCCTGCCTGTCGCCCTGCGGCAGCGACGACATGACCCCGGCCAATCTGTGCGGCATGGCGATGCTGAAGGGCCTGCAGATGATCGCGCTGACCGATCACAACACCGCCCGCAACCTGCCCGCGGCCCAGGCCTGCGCCGACGCCTACGGGCTGTTGCTGATCCCCGGCATGGAGATCACCACCCGCGAGGAGGTGCACCTTCTGGGCTACTTCCCCACGGTGGAAACGGCGCTGGAATTCAGCGAGTTCCTGCGCGGGCACATGCCCAAGAAGAAGAACAAGCCGTCCTTCTTCGGCAACCAGCTGGTGATGGACGAGGACGACAACGTGATTGCCGAGGAGGACGAGCTGCTCATCGGCGCCTCTGATCTGCCCCTCAGCGCGCTGGTGGGGCTGATCCGCGAGGCCGGCGGCGTGCCGGTGCCCGCCCACATCAACCGGGGCTCCAACGGGCTTCTGATCAACCTGGGCTTTGTGCCGGAGGATCTGAACCTGACGGCGGTCGAGGTCTGGCGCGGTTTGCCCTGCGCCCACACGCCCCAGGAGGGCCGCGTGGTGCTGCACTCCTCCGACGCCCACTACCTGGGCGACATACTGGAGGCCAGCGAGACCGTGGAGCTGCCCGAGCGCTCCGTGGCCGCCTTCCTCAATTATCTGAGGGCCGGAAAACCGCTGTGACAGCGTACAAAATATGTGTAAACTCATTTACAAGTATATTCGGACATGTTATAATAGAGTGAAACTCTGTGAGCGTCGCTCATGAAGATAAAAGGAGGTATTGACACCATAATGGATGACGAAAGGACGAAGTTCGCGGAGCTTGAAAAGCTCATCGCAGAACACAAAGACCAGAAAGGCGCGCTGATGCCTGTGCTTCAGGGCGCGCAGGGTATTTTTGGTTGCGTGTCCGAAGACGTGCAGAAGGCCATCGCCGAAGGCCTGGGCGTGACCCTGGCCGAGGTGTACGGCGTCGCCACCTTCTACGCCCAGTTCTCCCTGCATCCCAAGGGAAAATACCTGATCAGCGTCTGTCTCGGCACCGCCTGCTACGTCAAGGGCAGCCAGAGCATTCTGGACAAGCTGAGCCAGGTGTTGGATATCCCCGTGGGCGGAACGACTCCCGACGGCAAGTTCACCCTTGAGGCGACCCGCTGCCTGGGCGCCTGCGGCCTCGCGCCGGTCATGATGATCAACGGCCAGGTCTACGGACGCCTGACGCCCGACGCCATTCCCGGCATCATCGACAAGTACAGGAACGACGACGGAGAAGTTGCGTGAAAGAGATAGCGCTGCACCTGCTGGACATCGTTCAGAACAGCGTGAAGGCCGGGGCGTCCCATGTGGACATCGGCTTCGCGCTGGCCTCCGACGGCCTTCTGACGATGACCGTCCGGGACGACGGCTGCGGCATGTCGCCTGAATTCGTAGAGCGCGTGCGCAGCCCCTTCGTCACCACCCGCACCACCCGCAAGGTCGGGCTGGGCATTCCGCTTTTGATGCAGAACGCCATGCAGTCCGGCGGTCGGGTGGACATCGACAGCCAGGTGGGCGTGGGCACCACCATCACGGCGGTGTTCGACACCCGCTCCATCGACTGTCTGCCGCTGGGCGATCTGGCCTCGACGATGGCGACCATCGTGATGGGCAGCCCCGACAAGCCGGAGTTTTCGCTGCACTGCGAATCCGAGGCCGGCGCGTCGGACTTCTCCACCGAGCAGATCCGACCCGCGCTGGACGGCGTGTCGCTGGCGGAGCCGGCCGTGGTGCAGTGGATCCAGGAATCCCTGCAGGAAGAAATTGAACCGATATTAGGAGGAATCATGTCATGAAATCATTGGCAGAACTGGAGGCCATCCGCAAGGCGACGCTCTCCAGAATCAATGTTCGCACCGAAGAGAAGGGCGAAACCACCCGCGTGGTCATCGGCATGGCCACCTGCGGCATCGCGGCGGGCGCCCGCCCGGTCATGCTGGCCTTCATGGATGAGATCCAGAAGCGTCAGCTGGCCCACGTCACCGTCTCCCAGACCGGCTGCGTCGGCATGTGCCGCCTGGAGCCGATGGTGGACGTCATCGTGCCCGGCCAGGAGAAGATCACCTATGTGCACGTGAAGCCCGACATGGTGCCGCGCATCGTCGCCGAGCACATCGTCAACGGCCGTCCCGTGCAGGAATACACCATTGGCGCCGCTGAAAACGCTTGATCGGAGGAATAGAGAGGCATGGATATTTATCGCGCACACGTGCTCGTCTGCGGTGGTACGGGATGTTCTTCTTCCGGTTCCGCTACGCTGATCGAGCTGTTTGAGCAGAAGATCGAAGAGTATGGCTTGTCGAAGGAAGTCAAGGTCATCCGCACCGGCTGCTTTGGCCTGTGCGAGGCCGGCCCCGTGGTCATCGTCTATCCGGACGGCACCTTCTACAGCCGCGTAAAGCCCGAAAATGTAGAGGAGATCGTCAGCGAACACCTGCTGAAGGGCCGCAAGGTCGAGCATCTGGTGTACACCGACCACGCCACCAAGGAGCAGAACTCCGAGAAGGCGCTGGAGGACATCAACTTCTACAAGCACCAGCACCGCATCGCGCTGCGCAACTGCGGCGTGATCGACCCCGAGAACATCGACGAATACCTGGCCATGGACGGCTACCGCGCTCTGGAGAAGGCGCTGACCACCATGACCCGCGAGCAGGTCATCGACGAGGTCCTGAAGTCCGGCCTGCGCGGCCGCGGCGGCGCGGGCTTCCCCACCGGCATGAAGTGGAAGTTCGCCTACAACAGCGTCAACGACCAGAAGTACGTGGCCTGCAACGCCGACGAGGGCGACCCGGGCGCGTTCATGGACCGCTCCATCCTTGAGGGCGATCCCCACGCCGTGATCGAGGCCATGGCCATCGCCGGCTATGCCATCGGCGCCAGCGAAGGCTACATCTACGTGCGCGCCGAGTATCCCATCGCGGTCAAGCGCCTGCGCGTGGCCATCAAGCAGGCCGAGGAATACGGCCTGCTGGGCGACAACATCTTCGAGACCGGCTTCAACTTCCACCTGTTCATCCGCCTTGGCGCCGGCGCGTTCGTCTGCGGCGAGGAGACCGCTCTGATGCACTCCATCGAGGGCAAGCGCGGCGAGCCCACCACCCGTCCCCCGTTCCCGGCGGTCAAGGGCCTGTTTGAGAAGCCCACCATGCTGAACAACGTGGAGACCTACGCCAACGTGGCCCAGATCATCCTCCACGGCGCGGACTGGTACAACGCCATCGGCACCGAGAAGTCCAAGGGCACCAAGGTGTTCGCGCTGGGCGGCAAGATCAACAACACGGGCCTGGTCGAGGTTCCGATGGGCACCACGCTGCGCACCGTCATCTACGACGTCGGCGGCGGCTGCCCCAACGGCAAGAAGTTCAAGGCCGTGCAGACCGGCGGTCCCTCCGGCGGCTGCCTGCCCGAGTCTCTGCTGGACACCCCCGTCGATTACGAGAACCTGATCGCGGCGGGCTCCATGATGGGCTCCGGCGGCATGATCGTCATGGACGAGGACAACTGCATGGTCGACATCGCCCGCTTCTACATGGACTTCATCGTGGATGAGTCCTGCGGCAAGTGCACGCCGTGCCGCGTCGGCACCAAGCGCATGCTGGAGATCCTGCAGCGCATCGTCGACGGCAAGGGCGAAGAGGGCGACATCGAGAAGCTGGAAGATCTGGCCAAGACCATCAAGAACACCGCGCTGTGCGGCCTGGGCCAGACGGCGGCCAACCCCGTGCTGTCCACGCTGCGCTTCTTCCGCGACGAGTACGAGGCGCACATCAAGGAAAAGCGCTGCCCGGCCCATCACTGCAAGAACCTGCTGCAGTACAAGATCACCGACAAGTGCAAGGGCTGCACCGCCTGCGCGCGCGTCTGTCCCGCCGGCGCCATCACCGGCGAGATCAAGCAGCAGCACAGCATTGATCCCAAGAAGTGCCTGAAGTGCGGCGCGTGCATGGAGAAGTGCCGCTTCGGCGCCATCATCAAAGAATAATCGTGCGGAGGATTGAGCAATGGAAAATATGATCACCCTGACGATTGACGGCATCGAAGTTCAGGCTCCCCAGGGTTCAACCGTTCTGGAGGCCGCCAAACTGGCCGGCATTCGCATTCCCACACTGTGCTACCTGAAGGGCATCAACGAGATCGGCGCGTGCCGCATGTGCGTGGTGGACTCCGGCGCCCGTTCGCTGCAGGCGGCCTGCGTGCTGCCCGCGGCCCAGGGCATGAAGGTGAAGACCAACACGCCCGAGATCCGCGAGTACCGCAGAAACATCCTCGAGCTGCTGCTCTCCACCCATGAAAAGAAGTGCCTGAGCTGCGTGCGCAGCCAGAACTGCGAGCTGCAGGCGCTGTGCAAGGAGCTGGGCGTCGAGGACGGCGACAAGTTCGAGGGCTTCAAGGTCAAGTACACCATCGACGACCTGTCCCCCTCCATCGTGCGCGACAACAACAAGTGCGTGCTGTGCCGCCGCTGCGTGGCGGTCTGTTCCAAGGTTCAGAACGTGGGCGTCATCGGCCCGGTCAACCGCGGCATGAAGACGGCCATCGAATCCCCCTGGGAGATGCACCTGAGCGAGATGAGCTGCATCAACTGCGGCCAGTGCATCGTGAATTGCCCCGTCGGCGCGCTGCATGAGAAGGACGACACCCAGAAGGTGTGGGACCTGCTCCGCGACCCGTCCAAGCACGTGGTCGTGCAGCCCGCGCCCGCCGTCCGCGCCGCGCTGGGCGAGGAGTTCGGCCTGCCGATGGGCACCTCCGTGACCGGCAAGATGGCCACGGCCCTGAAGCGCCTGGGCTTCGACAAGGTGTTCGACACCGACTTCGGCGCGGACCTGACCATCATGGAAGAGGCCAACGAGCTGGTGGAGCGCATCAAGACCGGCGGCGTGCTGCCGATGATCACCTCCTGCTCCCCGGGCTGGATCAAATACTGCGAGACCTATCACCCCGACTTCCTGCCCAACCTGTCCAGCTGCAAGTCTCCCCATGAGATGCTGGGCGCGATGGTCAAGACCTACTACGCCGAGAAGGCCGGCATCGATCCCAAGGACATCGCGGTGGTCTCCGTCATGCCCTGCACGGCCAAGAAGTTCGAGGCCGCCCGCCCCGAGCTGGGCCACAACGGCCTGGCCGACGTGGACGTGGTCATCACCACCCGCGAGCTGGCCCGCATGATCAAGGAAGCCAACATCGAATTCACGCAGCTGCCCGACGGCGACTTTGACAGCCTGATGGGCGAGAGCACCGGCGCGGCCGTCATCTTCGGCGTGACCGGCGGCGTCATGGAGGCCGCGCTGCGTACCGCCTACGAGGTCATCACCGGCGAGAAGCTGGAGAATGTGGACTTCCACGATGTCCGCGGCATCGAGGGCATCAAGGAAGCCTCCGTCAACATCGGCGGCAACGAGGTCCTGGTGGCCGTGGCCAACGGCACCGGCAACGCCACGAAGCTCCTGGAGCGCGTGAAGAGCGGCGAGAAGAAGTACACCTTCCTCGAGGTCATGGCCTGCCCCGGCGGCTGCGTCAACGGCGGCGGCCAGCCCATCGTGTCGGCCCAGACCAAGATGGACGTGGACGTGCGCGTCGAACGCGCCAAGGCCCTGTACGGCGAAGACGTGGCCAAGCCCCTGCGCAAGAGCCACGAGAACGAGGAAATCAAGCAGATCTACAAGGACTTCCTCGACAAGCCCGGCAGCCACCTGGCCCACGAGCTGCTGCACACCACCTATCAGAAGCGCGAGAAGTACAGCAAGTAATCAAGCGCAAAAACGCACCGCCCCCGCTGTCGCGGGGGCGGTTTTTGTCGGCGAATCAACTCTCTCCTGTAATCAGGAATTGTTCAGCTTCTTCTTTGGTCAGATCAGGCACCTTTTTCCCGGTTTTCAAGGCGTAATTCACCATTGCCCGCAGGTTATACTGCGATACCGGCGGTTCCGCGTAGGGGTTGGGAGATTCCGAATACCCCTTGGGAAGAGGCCTGTCTTCCATAAACCTGGGAAATCCGCACCACGCTAATTCCACTCATAATTGTACACCTCCAACAGCTTCTGAGCGCGATCTTCCGGAATCCAGAAATGGTACTTATGCAATACCCCGATATACTCGCCATCAAACGTCGTCAGATAATCCGTGGGCACCCGGGACAGATACAGCAGTGTCTTCACTGCCGCCCCATTTCCGCATGACCGCTTCCACCTGCGCAATCAGTTGTTCTTTATCTGGCATATAGAGAACATAGCGCGAAGCAAATACGTTGTTTGACAGTCCACCCAGCGCATACTCCGCCGTGATGCTGTCTTTTTCGGTGCACAGAATAATCCCGATCGGCGGGTTGTCGTCGGCATCGTTGATCTCTCTGGCGTAGTAATTCAGATACATATTGATCTGACCTGCCGCTTCCGGCGTCAGCTTTGTCGTCTTCAATTCTATGAGGACGTATGCGCGCAGGATTTTGTTATAGAACACCATATCCACATAATAGTGGGTATTATTGATGGTCACCCTCTGCTGCGTTCCCACGAACATGAAACCCCTGCCAAGCTCCAGAAGGAATTTCTCGATCTGCTGAACGAGCGCCCGTTCCAGGTCGCTCTCCATCATAGGCTTATCCTCCGGCAAACCCAGGAACTCAAAGACGTAGGGATCGCGAATGATATCGGCGGGTTGCGCGATTTCATTTCCGTTCAGCGCAAGGGCGAGCACCCGTTCCTTGTTGGCATCTCCGCGCGACAGCAGGAGTCTTTCAAACAGGGAACTGTCTATCTGACGCTTCAATTCGCGCACAGACCAGTTTGCGTTGATTGCCTCTTTCTCATAGAAACCGCGTTTGTCCGAATCGGAGATGGACAGCAACTCACAATAATGCGACCATGACAATTTAACAGACACTGTCTGTTGAATCTGATAGGTGAGATAGAAGCGTCGCATGAATTGCAGATTGGACACGGAGAACCCTTTGCCCAACTCTCTTGTCAATGCTTTTGACAGTTCGCGAATGGTCTGCTTGCCGTAGTCCGCGCGTTCGGGCTGGCTTTGCTCGTTCTCTACCATGATGCGGCCGATGTTCCAATAGGCATATAACAGTTCGCTGTTGACCTGGTGAGCGATATTCCCTCTCGCCTGATCCAGTATGTGTTTGATCTCATTGACCATCGGGGAGAGCGGGCTTTGATCCAAAGAAATAGGCTCATCACGGAAACTTGTGGGATTGGAGTTCCCCCTCTCCGCCCTTCGGGCACCTCTCCCCCTCACGGGGGCGAGGCAAGGAGGATAGCGTCAGCGCACCCGCGCGGTAGCCTTGGCTCGCCCCGGTGACGGGGAGAGCTGGCGCGCAGCGCCTGAGAGGGGAATCCCACAAGAAAACGTGAAGATCCAAGAAATACTGTTCATAAGATCACTTCCTCGTCAAAGGGTGTATGACGGTTCAGGTTACGATTCCTTCGCGGTTGCCCTCTGTCTGAACTGTTCGGTTTTTCCGAACAGCTGAATCACTGTATCCCCACACGTGGAGACATTGAATGAGTGCTTATTGCTCTTATCGTTGGCGACCAGCAGCAGCGTCTTGACGCCGCCCGAGAGCTGCAAGGGCGTGATCATCCCCAGAACGGGGCTTTCGATGACCTGCGCCCCATCTTGGAACGATCCACGTCCCGGATCATCTCCACCGCCAGCGGTTCGGTGATCCATTTGTCCTGATAGGTGTTTTTGAAATACACCGCCGTATTGTAGATCGCTTCCGGCATGGGGCCGAAATAGACGTTGAGCATCCATATCACCTCGAAACAAGCATCCCAATATTCATTATACCCTATCTGTCAATCCGTATGGCAGTGCCCGCACAATACAGTATCACCGTTCCGACAAGGCAAAAAGCTGCACGCAAGCCTTGTATCAAAGCTTGCGTGCAGTCCCGGCACCTGCGCCCAAAATCAATGTTTTCCGGTCATTCCACGCCCAGCACCTTGTAGTCCTGGGCCTCCACCGCGGCGCGCAGCGCGTCGTCGGCGACGGGGGCGCTCAGGGTCACCACGGCGGTGCCGTTGTTGTGGTCCGCGGTGGCGCTCTCAACGCCGGGGACGGCCTCCAGCGCCTTCTTCACGCGGGCTTCGCAGTGGCCGCACATCATGCCTTCTACCTTCAGGGTCTTCTTCATGGTCTTTTCCTCCTTTATTGTTGCCGCGGCGACGATCGCATTGAGCGCGTCCGCGGAGATTGACTTGCCACTTTTGTCGTGGCCGGCGTCGTGGGGGTTGATCAGGTTCAGCCGCAGCGCGTTCATGCACACGAAGAAGCTGGACAGCGCCATGGCCGCCGCGCCGTACATGGGCTTCATCTCGATGCCGTACAGGCCCATGGCCAGCGGGATGCAGATGGCATTGTAGAAGAACGCCCAGAACAGGTTCTGATGGATGTTGCGAATCGTGGCCCGGCTCAGACGGATGGCCGCGGTGACGTCGGTGAGGCGGCTCTTCATCACCACGATGTCCGCCGCGTCGATGGCCACGTCCGTGCCCGCGCCGATGGCGACGCCGTTGTCCGCCACCGTCAGCGCCGGGGCGTCGTTGATGCCGTCGCCGACCATGGCGACCTTTCCCAGGGGCTTCAGCTTGCGGATGACCTCGGCCTTGCCCTCCGGCAGCACGCCCGCCACGACCTGGTCCACGCCGGCCTGACGGCTGATGGCCTGGGCGGTGCGCGCGTTGTCGCCGGTCAGCATGACGGTCTGTATGCCCATATCGCGCAGCTCGCGGATGGCCTGCGCGGAGTCCTGCTTGATGGGGTCCGCCACCGCGATGAGCCCGATCAGCGTGCCGTCCAGCGCGAACAGCAGCGGCGTCTTGCCCTCCGCGGCGAGGGCATCGGCCTGTTCCGCGACGGAAGCGTCCACCAAGCCCTTGTCCGAGAGGTATTTCAGGCTTCCGCCCAGCAACTCCTTTCCGTCCAGGCGGGCCCGCAGGCCGTGGCCGGGCAGGGCCTCAAAGTCGCTGACCTCAACAAGCGCCAGGCCCTCCGCCTCGGCGGTCACGGCCTTGGCCAGCGGGTGCTCGCTGTTCTTCTCCAGCGACGCGGCCAATATGAGCAGCCTGTCCCTCTCCATGCCGGCGGGAATCACGTCCGTCACCTTCGGCTGGCCCTCCGTCACGGTGCCCGTCTTGTCCAGCGCGATCACCTGCGTCCGGCCCGCGCCCTCCAGCGCGGCGGCGGTCTTGTACAGCACGCCGGTCTTCGCGCCGACGCCGCTGCCCACCATGATGGCGACCGGCGTCGCCAGCCCCAGCGCGCAGGGGCAGCTGATCACCAGCACCGATATGCCCCGGGCGATGGCGAAGGAGAAGGGTTTGCCCGCGACGAGCCAGCCGACCAGCGTCAAAAGCGCCAGGCCGATCACGGCGGGCACAAAGATGCCCGAAACCTTGTCCGCGATGCGGGCCAGCGGGGCCTTGGTGGCGGCGGCGTCCGACACGGTGCGGATGATCTGCGCCAGCGTGGTGTCCTCGCCCACGCGGGTGGCGCGGCACTCGATGTAGCCCTGCTGGTTCATCGTGGCGGCGGAGACCGGGTCGCCCTCGGCCTTGTCCGCCGGGATGCTCTCGCCGGTCAGCGCGGACTCGTTGACCGCCGTCATGCCCTTCACGATGACGCCGTCCACCGGGATCTGCTCGCCGGGGCGCACCACAAAGACGTCGCCCGCCCGGACTTCCTCGATGCCCACCTCCGTCTCCACGCCGTCCTTCAGCAGCACGGCCCTCTTCGGTGCCAGCTTCATCAGGCCCTTCAGCGCGTCCGTGGTGCGCCCCTTCGACATCGCCTCCAGCACCTTGCCGATGGTGATCAGCGTCGGGATCATGGCCGCGGACTCGAAGTACAGGTTCATGCCGTACTTCATCACCGTATGGTGCGCGCCCTCGCCCTGGGCGAGGATCATCAGAAACAGCTCCGCCAGCGAATAGAGGAACGACGCGCTGGAGCCCAGCGCCACCAGCGTATCCATGTTGGGCGCGCCGTGAAACAGCGAAGCAAAGCCGGAGGTGAAGAACTTCTGGTTGATGATCATCACGATCACCGCCAGCAGCAGCTCAAACAGCCCTAAGAACACCAGGTTGTCAAACGCCGCCGGCGCGGGCCAGCCCCACATGCCGTGGCCCATCGAGAAATACATCAGCACCAGCAGGATCGGCACCGAGAACATCAGCCGTTTCTTCAGCTTGGGCGTCTCGCGGTCCTTCAGCGCCTCGGCGTCCGCCCAGGCGGGCGAATCCCCGGAAGACGCCTTCTGCGCCGCGCCCTTCAGCGACGCGCCATACCCGGCGGCCTCCACGGCGCGGATGATTTCCTCAGAAGAAGCCGTGCCCTCCACGCCCATGGAATTCGTCAGCAGGCTCACGGCGCAGGCCGTGACGCCCGGCACGCCGCACACGGCCTTTTCCACCCGGCTGGAGCACGCCGCGCAGCTCATGCCGGTCACGTTGTACTGTTCCACTACAGATCACCCTCAGTCCTATTTCATCAGCTTCTGCAAGGTGCCCATCAGCTCGTCCACCGTGTCCTCGCGCCCGGCGCGGATGTCCTCCGTGACGCAGGTGCGCAGATGGCTGGTCAACAGCACCCGGCAAAAGCTGTTCAGCGCGGAATTGACCGCGGACGCCTGGGTCAGTATGTCCGGACAGTAGGCGTCCTCATCCAGCATCCGCTGCAGGCCGCGCACCTGCCCCTCGATCCGCTTCAGCCGGTTCATCAGATCGCGGCGTTCCCTTTCATCCCGAACCCTCTTCCGGTCGCAGCACGCATTTGCGTCGTTCATGATCCATGCCTCCGTATATACCCTATGGGGTATCCGCTTCATGGAACCATTATATACCCTGCCAGGGTATTTGTCAAGGGCCCGGAAGGCGATGGCCGCTATTTTCAACACAATCATATCAATTCCCGGTGGACGGCGCGCGGGTCGTGTGTTATAATTCGAGCTGTACTATGGCAAAGTGTTGTTATCCACACGACATCTCAAAGGAGAAACGGCTATGAACGACTACAACGAGATCGGCGCGCGGTTGCGGGAGCTGCGGGAGGTCAGCGACTACACCGTCGAGGAGCTGGCGGCGGAGCTGAACCTGAAGCCGGAGGTCTACGCCTCCTACGAGGAAAACGGCAAGGACGTGCCCATCAGCGTGATCTATGAGATCGCCAACAAGTTCAAGGTGGACTTCACCGAGATCGTGACCGGCCAGAGCGCCAAGCTGGACACCTGGCACCTGATCCGCCGGGGCGGCGGCAAGGTGATCAACCGCAACCCGGAGTATCACTTCGAGGACCTGGCCTACCGCTATGCCAACAAGATCATGCAGCCGCTGCTGGTGACGCTGGAGCCCAGCGACGCCGTGGCCAAGCTGATCACCCACAGCGGCCAGGAGTTCAACCTGGTGCTGGAGGGCACCGTCATCGTCACGCTGGGCGACAAGGAGTTCGTGATGACCGCCGGCGACTCGATCTACTTCAACCCCACCATCCCCCATGGCCAGCGCTGCGGAAGCGACGTGAAGGCGCGGTTTTTGACGGTCATCGCCGAATAGGAAGGAGCGCCCGCATTGAATTACCTGCTGAATAAGTACCTTCCTCAGATCGAGTTCGACAGCTACGAGGAATTCCGAGAGAAGTTCAAAATCAACGTGCCGGAGGACTTCAACTTCGGCTTTGACGTGGTGGACGCCTGGGCCGAGGCGGAGCCGGACAAGCGCGCGCTGCTGTGGGTCAACGAGGAAGACGAGGAGCACACCTTCACCTTCACCGACATCAAGCGGCTTTCAAACCGCGTGGCCAACCTGCTCACAGGCCTGGGCCTGAAGAAGGGCGACGTGGCCATGATGATACTGCGCCGCCGCTGGGAATACTGGGTGTGCGCCACGGCGCTGCACAAGCTGGGCGTGATACTGATCCCCGCCACGCTGCAGCTGACCAAGAAGGACATCGTGTACCGCGGCAACGCCGCCGGCGTGAAGGCCGTGATCTGCGTGGACGACGCCTTCGTCGTGTCCCAGATGGAAGCCGCGGCCCCGGAGATACCGTCGCTGAAGCACCGCATACTCGTCGGCGCGCCCCGCGAGGGCTGGCTGGATCTGCACGAGGCAATGGACAAGTGCTCCGAGGCCTTCCCCCGCCCCACCGGCGACGCCGCCACCCGCTGGAACGACATCATGCTGGTGTACTTCACCAGCGGCACCACCGGCATGCCCAAGCTGGTGCAGCACAACTTCGCCTACCCGCTGGGCCACATCGTGACCGCCAAGTACTGGCAGCACGTGGAGGAGAACAAGCTTCACATGTCGGTGTCCGACTCCGGTTGGGCCAAGTTCGGTTGGGGCAAGATCTACGGCCAGTGGATCTGCGGCGCGACGATATTCTGCTACGACATGGTGGGCAAGTTCAACCCGGCGCACCTGCTCAAAAAGGTGGAAAAGTACCGCGTGACCACGTTCTGCGTGCCGCCCACGATGTACCGCTTCATGCTGCAGGAGGACCTTTCTCAGTTCGACCTGTCGTCTCTGCACCACTGCGCCACCGCCGGCGAGCCGCTGAACCCCGAGGTGGTGAAGCAGTGGAAGGAGAAGGTGGGCCAACAGATCTACGAGGGCTTCGGCCAGAGCGAGGGCCCGGTGCTGATCGCCAACTTCGGCAGCGAGTGGTTCGAGCCCATCGAGGGCTCCACCGGCAAGCCGAACCCGCTGTTCGACATCCAGCTGCTGGACGCTGACGACAACGTCTGCGAGGACGGCGAGGAAGGGTCGCTGACCATCATGGACGTGAAGCACCGCCCGCCCGTGGGCCTGTTCACCGGCTACTACCGGAACCCGGAGATGACCGAGGAGAAGCTGGGCGGCATCGGCTACAACACCGGCGACGTGCTGTGGCGCGACAGCGAGGGCTACTACCGCTTCGTGGGCCGCAACGACGACGTGATCAAGTGCTCCGGCTACCGCATCGGGCCCTTCGAGGTGGAATCCGCGCTGATCGCCCACGACGCCGTGGTGGAGTGCGCCATCACCGGCGCGCCGGACCCCATCCGCGGCCAGATCGTCAAGGCCACCGTGGTGCTGGCCAAGGGCTGGGAGCCCTCCGAGGCGCTGACCAAGGAACTGCAGCAGCATGTGAAGAAGCTGACCGCCCCCTACAAGTACCCCCGCGTGATCGAGTACGTGGACGAGCTGCCCAAGACCGTGGGCGGCAAGATCAAGCGCGCCCAGATCCGAAGGGCGGACGAAAAGGCGTATCAGAAGGGATAGGAAACGCGCGTCCAAAATCGGAGGGACGGTTCTCTGTGACATGACACAGAGAACCGTCCCTCCGATTTTGGATGTCATTCCCGCGTCAGCCTTCGCACCCACCCGTAGCCGTTTACACGGATGAACGCGGGCACGCACTTGAAGATCTGATCGGAGTTGAGGATGAACGTCACCGCCACCGGCGACCAGCGCCACGCGAACGCGGCCAGCGCCCCCAGCGGCAGCACGACGCCCAGTATCGAGATCATGTCCAGCTTCAGTATGAAGCCGGTGTCGCCGCCGCCGCGGATGATGCCGGCGTTCACCGGCATTTGATAGGACATGGTGAAGATCGTGACGGTCTGTATGGTCATGAAGGCGTTCGCCATGCGCCGCGTCTCGCCGGAGATGCTGTAGACCGACAGCAGCGGGAAGCGGATGGCCGTGAACAGCGCCGCCAGCGTCAGCCCGATGCCCACAAACAGCACCTGCAGCGTGCGGGTATACTCCTTCACCCTGTCCATGTCGCCCGCGCCGATGGTCTTGCCGATCAGCACCGACGCCGCCGAGGCCGCGCCCACCGACGTGACCTTCAACAGCAGAAACAGCGTGGAGCTGATGGACTGGGCCGCGATGGCGCTCTTGTCCATGTGGCCGAGGATCACCGTCTGCACCGCGTTGGACACGCCCCACACCGCCGAGGCCAGCAGGATCGGCGTGCTGACCTTCACGTAGTCGCGCAGCATCTGCCTGTCCAGCCGCAGCCAGTCCCGGGGCCGGATCTCCAGCCGCTTTTCCCGGGTGAACAGGAACAGGGCCACGATGGCGCACTCCACCGCCCGCGCCGTCAGCGTGCCGATGGCCGCGCCCCGCGCGCCCAGCTCCGGAAAGCCGAAGCGCCCGCCGATCAGCAGGTAGTTGATGGACACGTTCACCACCAGCGACATCACCGACACCCGCAGCGCGATCTTCACCGATTCCGCGATGCGCAGCGTGCCCAGCATCACCGTGGTCAGCCCGAAGAACACGTAGGAAAAGCGGATGATGGACAGGTAGGCCACGCCCTCGCGGACAATCTCCCCGTCCCGGGTGAACAGCCCCACCGCGCCCGCCGGGGCCAGCGTCACCGCCGCAAACAGCGCAAGCGTCAGCCCCAGCGCCGCCCGCGCGCCGATGGCCGACAGCTTTCTGACCTCGCCGGCGCGCCCCTGGCCCCAGTATTGGCTGCCCAGCACGATCATGCCGTTGCTGATGCCGTACACCAGCTGCTGCAGCACAAACTGGATCTGGTTCACCGCGGCCACGCCGGACAGGGCGCTCTCGCTGTACGCGCCCAGCATCACGTTGTCCGCCAGGTTCACCGACAGGATCACCGCCTGCTCCAGCATCAGCGCCAGGCTGAGCCGCATAAACGACCTGTAGAATTCCCGATCACGGGTCAATCGCATCTGACGCTCTCCCTTCTTTCTTTTCTCCGGTTCCGCCGCTGCTCCGCCGCCCCGGCGATCAGCATACCCAGGCCGCGCAGGAAGGCGAGGCCGTGGCCGTTGATCATGACCAGCAGGGCCCGGCACATGCGCTGGCTCAGCACGCCGCCGCTGATCTTGCCCAGGGCGCGGGGCGGCATCTCGTAGACGGAGCGGAGCACCGACATCATGCGCCCCCGGGCCTCGCCCCGGCGCAGCCGCCAGGCCATCCAGCGGCACAGCAGCCGGGCCTTCAGACTGCGGGCGTTGGCCATGCGGCACAGCGCGTCGTTCATGCCCATCTCCCGCGGCGGCGCGTCCGCGGGCAGCGGACGGCCCAGCAGCCGCTCGAACTCCCCGTCGTCCGCCTGTTCCGGCGCGCAGCCAAAGTAGTGGGGCAGCGCCTCCGGCCCCGGGGGCAGCGGCGCGTCGGTGCCGTCGACCACAAGCGCGCCCGACAGCCGTATGTCGCGCACGCTGGCGCCGATGAGCACTTCGTATTCGCCGCCGTCCACCTCGAAGCGGTTCGTGACGGTGTTGAAGTAGCGGAAGGCGTATTCGTCCAGCGGCAGCGCCACGCGGCGGGATTCCCCCGGCGCCAGGCGCAGCTTCGCAAAGCCCTTCAGTTCCTTCACGGGGCGGTACACCCGGGGCCGCCGGGCGGAAATATACAGCTGGGCGATCTCCTCCCCCGCCCGGTCCCCGGCGTTGGTCACCGTGAAGCTGACGCCGTCCGCCGCCACGCGCAGGTCGCCGTAGTCAAAGCGCGTGTAGCTCAGCCCATAGCCAAAGGGGAAGCGCACCGGCACCCCCGCCTTCTCGTAGTAGCGGTAGCCCACGTACAGCCCCTCCCGGTAGACGACGTTTATCCCGTCCGGCGGCAGCCACGCCACGGCGGGGCAGTCCCCGTCCGTCATGGGCCAGGTCTCGCTGAGCTTGCCCGACGGATTGACCGTGCCGGTGAGTATGTCCACCAGCGCCCCGGCCCCGGCCTGGCCGCAGAGGCCGCCGTACAGCAGCGCCCGGCAGTCGTCCAACCAGGGCGTCTCCACCGGTCCGCCGGACGCCAGCACGACCGCCACGTTGGGGTTGGCTTCGCTGACCGCGTGGAGCAGCCGCGCCTGCGCCTCCGGCAGCCGCATGTGCCTTCTGTCCAGCCCCTCCTGCTCCTCGGCGTCACCCAGCCCCAGCGCCAGCAGCACCGCGTCGGCGCGTCGCGCCAGCGCCACGGCCTCTCGGGTCAGCGCCGCCGCCCGCCGGGCACGCCTGGAATAGCCCGGCGCGAAGCCGACCAGCGTCAGCGGGCTGTCCGCGACCGCGTCCGGCAGTGCGTCCACCCGGGTGGGATGGACCTGCGACGAGCCGCCGCCCTGTATGCGCATGTTCCGGGCCACCTCGCCGATCACGGCCACCCGCGCGCCCGCCGGCAGCGGCAGCAGGCCGCTGTTCTTCAGCAGCACCGCGCTGCGGGCGCAGGCCTCCCGGGCCAGCGCGTGGTGGGCGTCGGCGTCAAAGCCCGCGGGGCGCGCCGCCCTGTGAACGCCCAGCGCCACGTCCAGCAGCGCGTCCACCCGTTCGTCCACGACCGCCTCCGGCACCCGGCCCTCGGCCACGGCCCGCCGCAGCTGGGCGGGCGAATCCCCGCCGGTGGAGGGCATCTCCAGGCTGCAGCCCGCCAGCACGCCCGCCGCGAAGTCGTTGCCGCCGCCCCAGTCGGAGGTCACGAAGCCCTGAAAGCCCCACGCCCCCCGGAGGATGTCCGTCAGCAGCATCTTGTTCTCGTTGGCGTAGACGCCGTTCACCTGGTTGTAGGCGGACATCACGCACTTCGGGGCGGCCTCCCGCACGGCGATCTCAAAGCCCGTCAGGTACAACTCCCGCAGCGTCCGCGCGTCCACCACCGAGTTGGACGCCTGGCGGCGCAGCTCCAGGTTGTTGGCCGCGAAGTGCTTCACGCAGGCGGCGATGCCGTTCGACTGAATTCCCCGCACGCAGCCCGCCGCCAGCTTGCCCGACAGATACGGGTCCTCGGAATAATACTCGAAGTTGCGCCCGCACAGCGGCAGGCGCTTCAGGTTCAGCCCCGGGCCCAGCAGCACGTCCACGCCCTGGGCGGCGGCCTCCTCGCCCATCGCCCGGCCCACGCGCTCGGCGAGCGCCGGGTCCCAGCTGTTGGCAATGGCGGACGCCGTGGGAAAGCAGGTGGCCGGCAGCGAACCGCCGACGCCCAGCCGGTCGCCCTTGCCCGCCTGGCGGCGCACGCCGTGGGGGCCGTCGGACAGGCACAGCCCGGGCACGCCCTTTTCCGCGATGGCCAGCGTGTTCCAGAAGTCGCGGCCGGAGAGCAGGCGGCACTTCTCCCACAGCGTCAGCCGGTCGACGATGTCCCGATGCCTCAATGTCCCACCCCTTCCCCGCGCGGCTCTTCGCGATTCATTATAGCAGTTCCCCCGCGCTATGGCAATCCTTGCGTTAAATCAAAGGGCGCGCCTTGCGCAACGCGCCGCGGCGTGCTATGCTATAATTGATGGTATACAAAAGACAAAATGGCGCGGCCAGCGTTGGCGGCCGGGGAGGCTGAAGGTATGAAGCTGCTCTCCGTAGCGGTTCCCTGCTACAATTCCCAGGACTACATGCGCCACGCGGTGGAATCCCTGCTGTCGGGCGGAGACGAGGTGGAAATACTGATCGTGGACGACGGCTCCACCGACGCCACGGGGCAGATCGCCGACGACTACGCCCGCCGCTACCCCGGCATCGTCCGGGCCGTTCACAAGGAAAACGGCGGCCACGGCGACGCGGTGATGACCGGGCTGGCGAACGCCACGGGCCTGTACTTCAAGGTGGTGGATTCGGACGACTGGGTGGACGCCCAGGCCTATCCCCGGGTGCTGGAGGTGCTGCGCGGCTTCACCGGCGCGCCCATCGACATGCTGGTCAGCAACTACATCTACGACAAGGCCGGCACGGCCCACCACCACATCACCAGCTACGTCCACGCGCTGCCCCAGGACCGGGTGTTCGGCTGGGAGGCGGCCCGCCGCTTCCACAAGGGGCAGTACATACTGATGCACTCGGTGATCTACCGCGCGCAGCTGCTGCGCGACTGCGGGCTGACCCTGCCGAAGCACACCTTCTATGTGGACGATCTGTACGTGTACGAGCCGCTGCGCCACGTGAAGCGCCTGTACTACCTGAACGCGGACTTCTACCACTACTACATCGGCCGGGACGACCAATCGGTGCAGGAGCAGGTGTTGATGCGGCGCATCGACCAATACCTGCTGGTCAACCGTTTGATGGTCTCCCGGGTGGATCTGAACACCGTGGGCGATGTGCACCTGCGCCGCTACATGATCGGCTTTTTGGAGATCATCACCGCGGTATCCTCGGTGATGCTGCTGATGGACGGCTCGAAGGCGGCCCTTGAAAAGCGGGACGCGCTGTGGGCCTTCATCCGCGAGCGCGACCCGGCGCTGTACCGCCGGCTGCGCCGCGGCGTGCTGGGGCGGCTGGTGCTTGCAAGGACCCGGCCCGGACGCGCGGCGGCGACGCTGGTGTACCGCGTCAGCCAAAAGATATACGGCTTCAACTGAACCCCCATCCATTTTCAACGAAAGGCGAGCGAAACCATGGCTTTGAAACGCGGCAACGCTACCCGGGACATGACCAGCGGGTCAATCATCGGCCAGATCATACTGTTTTCACTGCCGCTGATGCTGGGCAACATCTTCCAGATGCTGTACAACACGGTGGACAGCGTGGTGGTGGGCAACTTCGTGGGCAAGGAGGCCCTGGCCGCCGTCGGCTCCACCACGATGATCGTGAACATGCTGGTGTTCTTCTTCAATGGCTTCTCGGTGGGCGCGGGCGTGGTGATCGCCCAGCACTTCGGCGCGCGGGACATGGACCGCCTGCACAGCGCCGTCGAAACCACCATGGCGGTCACCTTCGTGCTGTGCGCGCTGTTCACGCTGATCGGCGTGTTCAGCGTGCGGCCCATGCTGCGCCTGATGTCCACGCCCGACGACGTGTTCGAGGACGCCGTCACCTACCTGACCATCTACTTCTGGGGCTTTACGGGGCTTCTCATCTACAACATCGGCAGCGGCATACTGCGGGCCGTGGGCGACACCACCCGGCCGCTGATGTTCCTGGTGCTGACCAGCCTTCTGAACATCGTGCTGGACCTGGTGTTCGTGATCGGCCTGAAGGCCGGCATCGCCGGCGTGGCCCTGGCCACGATCATCTCCCAGTTCATCTCGGCGGCGCTGACGCTGAGGCTGCTGACCGCCACCAAGGACATCTACCGCCTGGTGTGGAAGGACCTGCGCATCGAGCTGCCGGTGCTGCGGCGCATATTCGCCGTGGGGCTTCCGGCGGGCATACAGTCGGTGATCACGGCCTTCTCCAACGTGTTCGTGCAGTCCTACGTGAACCACTTCGGCTCCAGCTGCATGGCGGGCTGGAGCTGCTACAACAAGCTGGACCAGTTCATCATGCTGCCCATGTCCTCGACGGCCATGGCCGCCACCACCTTCGTCAGCCAGAACATCGGCGCGAAGCAGTACGACCGGGCCAACCGGGGCACCCGGTACACGATACTGCTGTCCGTGGGCATCACGCTGGTCATCGCGGTGGCGCTGGTGGTGTTCGCCGGTCCCGCCGTGGGCCTGTTCACCCGGGACCCGTCGGTGATCGAATACGGCGTGCTGTTCATGCGGGCCAACACCTTCTTCCTGCTGTTCAACTGCGTCAACCACACGCTGGCCGGCGCGCTGCGGGGCCGGGGCGATTCCCGGGGCCCGATGGTCATCATGCTGGGCACCTTCGTGGCCATCCGCCAGATCTACCTGTTCCTGGTCACCCGCTTCGTGGCCAACACGCCCTTCCTGGTGGGCTTCGGCTACCCGGTGGGCTGGATGTGCTGCTGCGCGCTGGAGGTGACCTACTACTTCGTCAAGTGGGGCCGAAAGGCCCGCGCACCGGAACCGATACAATAAAGGAGTGAAAGATGTGTCCAAGATAGCCGATCAGCTGCGACATGATTTCAAGGCCAACGACGACATCCGCGACGCGGGCCTGACCACGCCGAAGGACGTGGTCCGCTACGACGACATCGCCTATGGCAAGGACCTGCCCTGGCAGGCGCTGGATCTGTACCGCCCGCGGGCGCTGGCGGGCAGGATTCTGCCGGTGATCGTCAGCATCCACGGCGGCGGGTGGATGTACGGCGACAAGGAGCGGTATCAGTACTACTGCATGAGCCTGGCGCAGCGGGGCTTTGCCGTGGTGAACTTCACCTACCGCCTCGCGCCGGAATACAAGTACCCCGCGGGCATGGAGGACACCAACGCCGTGTTCCACTGGGTCTTCGACCACGCGAATATCTACGGGCTGGACACAGGCCACATATTCGCCGTGGGCGATTCCGCCGGGGCGCACATGCTGTCCATCTACAGCTGCATCTGCGCCAACCCGGACTACGCCGCCCGCTACGGCTTCGCGCCGCCCGCGGGCTTCATCCCCACCGCGGTGGCCCTGAACTGCGGAGCCTACGTGATGGGCTCCGAGCGCAGCGAGCTGATGGCCGAGCTGCTGCCCGGCGGCGGCACCAAGGAGGAGATCGAGCTCATCAGCCCGCTGAAGCACATGACGGCGGACTTCCCGCCAACCTTCGTGATGACCGCCAACGAGGACTTCCTGAAGCCCCAGGCCGCCGTGATGGCCGCGCGACTGGCGGAGCTGGACGTCCCCTTCGAGTACCGCTACTACGGCGGCAAGGGCCAGCATTTGCAGCACGTGTTCCACTGCGACATGCGCAGCGAGCAGGGCAAGCTGTGCAACGACGAGGAGTGCGATTTCTTCAGAAGGTTCATCTGAAAAAAAACGGTGAGGGGGGACGGTTCCTCCAACCACTTTGAATGGTTGGAGGAACCGTCCCCCTCACAATGGCCACTGTTCAGAATCAATGCCTTCAGGCCGTCGCTTCTTCCTTCGGGTAAACAAATGTCCGTGCCTGATAATCGTTCAGTTGGAACTCATCTTTTACACTATGCTATTCTTATATAACCAATTCGGCATCATTTTTCAAGGGGATATTCCAGAATGTCATATCCTGTTTTCCGGCTTCCTTGCACACGGAGACGGTCCTCAATGGGCATTAAGTTAAGCGGTTGAGGTGCCCTATCCCCCGCTTCGCGGGTACTTCCCCATTGACATGGGGAAGCTTTTGGGCGGCGTCCACATTCTGTGTCTCCCCACCGCAGTGGGGAGGGGGACCGCTTGCGGTGGAATGGCACCCCGGACGCTCCTTTACCTAATGCCATTGGGGATAGAACGCAGTGAGGCCACCGCGGCAATCCGTTCCCCGGCTATTCCTGTCCCCTGTTCCCTGTTCCCTATGGGCGCCGACCCCTTCCGTCGGCGCCCCTATTGCCTATTGCCTATTGCCTACTCCCTACTCCCTGCTCCCAGGCGGGGCTACTGACTACTGACTACTGGCTACTTCACCACCACCTTCACCTTCGCCTTCCTTCCGTTCGCGGCCTTCACGGTGATGGTGACGGTGCCCTTCTTCAGCGCCTTCACGACGCCCTTGGAGCTGACCTTCGCCACCGTTTTGTCGCTGCTCTTCCAGGTCCAGGTGGTCTTGGTGTCCTTCGGCGTGACCTTCAGCTTTTTCGCCAGGTTCAGGGTCTTGCCCTTCTTCACGCTGTAGCTGTCCTCTGCAAAGGCCAGACCGGTCGGCGCGGTGACCACCTTCACCTTCACCCGGGCCCGCGCGCCGTTGTTGGCGATCACGTAGACGGAGCAGCTGCCCTTGCCCACCGCGGTCACTTCGCCATTTTGGCTCACCTTCGCCACGTTGCGGTTGCTGCTGTAGTAGCGCAGCGTTTTGACGTGGGCCAGCACCTTCAAATCCGACTTGACGCCCTTCACGCTGGCCTTGATGCTGCCCGTCTTGCCGGCGATCAGCTCCATGGTGTCGGACTTCACCTGCACCGATGCGGCGTTCGTGGTCTTCTTTTTGAGGTTGCCGGTGAGGGCATGGACGGTGGGACTGGCCTGGCCGATGGTCGTCTTCTCGCCCTTCACCTTCGTCCAGGCCTGCACGCAAGCCTTGTAGCCCGTATGCTCCGCCAACCCCGAGAATCTGTAGCCCCGGCCATCCTTCACGGAGACGCTGGCTATCTTCTCAAGCTCTGAGCCGCACTGGGCGAAGTACACGTCGTAGCCCTTCGCACCCTCCACCTTGCTCCAGCTGAGCTCCAGCGTATCGCTGCCGGAGGCCTTCAGCTTCGCCAGCAGCGTGAAATCCGGCTTGGCGGGCTTCGGCGTGGGCTTCGGCGTGGCCGTGGGCTTCACGGTCGCCTTCGGCGTCTTCGTGGGCTTCGGCGTGACCGTGGGCGCTTCGGTCGGGGCTTCCGTGGGCGCTTCGGTCGGGGCCTCGGTCGGGGCTTCCGTCGGCGCTTCGGTCGGGGCCTCCGTCGGCGCTTCTGTCGGGGCCTCGGTCGGCGCTTCGGTCGGGGCCTCGGTCGGGGCTTCTGTCGGGGTCTCCTTCGCCGCGTAGGTATACGTGTAGGTCGTCGCGCCGGTGATCACCGTATCCGCGCTCGGGGCCACATCCCAGCTTCCCGCCTTGTAAGTGTCGCTCGGCTTGCTCCCGACTGCCGGAATCTGCTCTGCCGCCAGCTTCAGCGTATCGCATTCGTAGCCGGTCAGCGTCACGGTCTTGTCCGCTGTGGTATCGTCGTCCCACTTGCCGTTCAACACC
>CACYTF010000014.1 GCA_902777335.1 uncultured Eubacteriales bacterium | reverse complement strand
CCGGGGCTCTTTCTTTCCTTCCCCCTCGGTTCGTATATTATTATACTCATTTTGTTAGCACTGTCAAGAGGTGAGTGCTAATTTGATGGTGAACAATTCATGAACAGTTCTGCAGAGGATTATTCAGATCAGAATCGATTTATTCAAAACCAGCTGGCCGAATGGTTTCAAGAGCGCTTTTGTGTATTGTTAGCTGATGCTGCTGCAGTGTCCGCTTATTCCTCCGTACTACCGCCATCGGATCCATGTCGCCGTGCTGAATCGCGTGTCAAGGGCGGCGGTGGTCCTGTCCTTCCGGCCCAGGAAGTTATGCCCTGTCAGAGCATTTCCATTTCCGACAAAGTTCTCAGGCCTTCCCTGTCCCTGATGTGATAGCCCTGGGGCGTCTTCTCAAGGATGCCGCGATCCACCATATCCGCCAGCACATAGAGATAGTGCCGGTAGGTCACGCCCAGATAGGCGGCGGCCTCCGTGTGTTTTTCCCGATAGACGCCGTCCGGCGCAGCCTGGAGGATGAACCGCGCCAACCGCGCCTTCAGCGGGTAGGACTGGCTTTGCGCCGACTTCTCCGCGTTCTGCACAAAGCGCCTGCCCTGCATGACGCACAGCTTCCTCAGAAACGTGGCGTCGTTCAGTATCCGTTCCCGGCACCCGCCGCCGTCGATCCGCCAGCACGCGCAGGGCAGCACCGCCGTCACGCCGTTGGTCAGCTCCCGCGCGCCCAGGAATTCCAATTCTCCCAGAAAGGCCGGCGCGTCAATGAAGCTGACGATCAACACCTTTCCGTTGGGCTGGGTCGCGCTGACCTTCACCCTGCCTTTTTGCAAAAAGAACATGGCTTCGTTCGCCTCGCCCTCCGACAGGATGATGTCGCCCGCCTCAAACCGCACCGACGCCGCAAAGGGACGAATGTCGAAGCCAAAGTAATCCTCCAATGGGAAGCGCGCGTCCGCCATGCCATCACCGCCAAATATGTGAGATTTCTCATACCCATCATACCCGGATTCATGCTAAAATGCAAGCAGAACAGAAGCCCTCAGGGAGGAATACGAATATGTTTTACGATGAAGTCATGAACGCCGTCCATTCCATCCAGGCGCGCGTCGCCTGCCGCCCGCGGATCGCGGTCATCCTCGGCAGCGGCCTGGGCAGCATCGCCGACCGGCTGGAGAACCGGGAGCTGCTGCCCTATGCCGACATCCCCGGCTTTCCGAAGTCGGATGTCAGCGGCCACGCCGCGCGGTTCGTGTTCGGCACGCTGAACGGCCGGCCCATCGTGGCCATGCAGGGGCGCTTTCACTACTACGAGGGGCTGTCCATGCGGCAGCTCAGCTTCCCGATCTACGTGCTCAGACAGCTGGGCGTGGAGGAAATCGTCGTGACCAACGCCTGCGGCGGCATCAACCCGGACTTCAACCCCGGCGACCTGATGCTCATCACCGACCACATCAACTTCGCAGGCAACAACCCATTGATCGGCGAAAACGACGAGCGCTTCGGCCCCCGCTTCCCGGACATGACGGAGGTCTACGACCCCGCCCTGAACGGCCTGGCGCGGCGGGTGGCCGCGTCGCTGTCCATTCCGCTGCGGGAGGGCGTCTACGCCTTCTTCACCGGTCCCTGCTACGAGACCGCGGCGGAGATTCGCGCCTATCACATCCTCGGCGCGGACGCCATCGGCATGTCCACCGTGCCGGAGACCATCGTGGCCAATTACCTGGGCATGCGGGTGCTGGGCATCGCCTGCATCACCAACATGGCCACCGGCATCGCCAGGACGCCCCACTCCCACGAGGAGGTGCTGGCCATCGCCAACGCCTCCAGCAAGCGGTTCTGCCGTCTTCTGGAACGGGTTCTCTCTGAAATGCCCGTAAAAGGCGGTGAACCTGCGTGAAGCAATACGATATTCTCATTATCGGCGCAGGACCGGGCGGTATCTTTTCCGCTTTCGAACTCGTTCACAGAAATCCTTCGCTGCGGGTTGCGGTTTTTGAGACGGGTCAGGTGCTTGAAAAGCGCAGATGTCCTATCGACGGAAAGCACGTCAAGGCGTGTATCCATTGTCCGACATGTTCCATCATGACGGGATTCGGAGGGGCAGGCGCGTTTTCTGATGGCAAGTACAACATCACAACCGCCTTCGGCGGCACGCTGCACAGGTACATTGGCAGGGAAAAGGCCCTGGAGCTGATGCACCAGGTGGATTCGCTGAACGTTCGCTTTGGCGGTGAAAACACCCGACTGTACTCGACCGCGGATGCCTCGTTGTCTACGCTGTGCCTGCAAAACAACCTGCACCTGTTGGATGCTTCCGTGCGGCACCTGGGCACCGACATCAATTACAGGGTACTGACCGCCCTCTTCGATGTGCTGAAGGATCGGGTGGATTTCTATTTCAATTGTCCTGTGGGGGATATTCGCACGACGCCGGACGGCTTTATCATCACCACACCTGAAGGGGAATTCAGCGGCCGCGCCTGCGTTGCGTCCGTGGGACGCAGCGGCAGCAGCTGGATGGAGCGTGTTTGCAGAACCCTCGGCATACCGACACAATCAAATCGCGTGGACATCGGCGTGCGCGTGGAGCTGCCCGCAGCGGTATTCAGCCACATCACCGATAAGGTGTATGAAAGCAAGATCGTCTATAAGACCGAGAAGTACCAGGATCTGGTGCGAACCTTCTGCATGAATCCACGCGGGGCCGTGGTCAATGAAAATACCAATGGCATCGTGACGGTGAACGGCCACTCCTATGAAGACCCCGCGAAGCAGACGGACAACACGAATTTCGCGCTGCTGGTCTCGAAACACTTCACCGAGCCCTTCAAGGACAGCAACGGCTATGGCGAAAGCATCGCGCGTCTGTCCAATATGCTGGGCGGCGGCGTCATCATCCAGCGTTTCGGGGACTTGATCCGCGGACAGCGCAGCACGCCCTCCCGCATTGGCAAATCCTTCGTCGAACCAACGCTGTCCGCAACCCCGGGCGACCTGAGCCTGGTCATCCCCAAGCGAATACTGGACGGGATCATCGAGATGATCTACGCGCTGGACAAGATCGCACCCGGTACAGCCAACGACGATACGCTGCTCTATGGCGTGGAGGTCAAGTTCTACAATATGGAGGTGGCGCTGGACGAGCATCTCGAGACCTGTCATCCGGGATTGTTCATCATCGGAGACGGCAGCGGCGTGACCCATTCTCTGTCCCAGGCCTCCGCCAGCGGCATCTATGTGGCGGATCAAATCCTCGAACGATATGTGTAAAGGAGCGGCGCACCATGCAAATCCGAACGGCGACGCAGGCGGATTATCCGAACGTCATGGCCTTCTATGATGCCATGAACGCGGAGATCGGCAGGCAGGCGTTTCTCCACATCCAATACAGGGGCGGGTTTCCTCCGAATGATATGATCGTGTCCGCCATCGACAACCGGGAGCTGTTCGTGGGCGAGGAAGACGGAAGGATCGTCGCCGCCTACATCATGAACAGCGAAGCGGACGCCGCCTATAACACAGTACAATGGCAGATCGTCGCGCCGGAGGATCAGGTCTGTATCCTCCACGCGCTGCGCGTCGACCCCGCCTATGGACGCCGGGGCTTCGCCCGCCGACTGGTACTGCACAGCATCGAGACGGCGACGCAGCGCGGGAAAAAGGCCATTCGTCTGGACTGCCTCGATGAGAATGAAGCGCCCCAGAGAATGTATCTTTCCCTGGGGTTCCGGTATATCGACATTGTACCGATCCTGTATGAAGATATCGGGGAACCCAGGGATTTCAGGCTGTACGAGCTGGTTTTAAGCAATTCATGATACCTGGAATCGCTGATAATACTTGCTTTGAGTACCAGAAAATGAAAGAATGACCGATCGTAAAGTGAAGATGCTGAAGCCCAGTTGGTCCCTTGCTCACGGCGAGCAGGTTAGCGGCTGGGCACTCTTGCACCCACGGATACATCCCATTTGTACGTCACCATGTGCCGTAAACTGGCCTTTTTTGTGCAACCTGTATACTCGGGACGAACCTGATCTGTCAACGATTTGGAATCGTCCCGAGTATAACTCGTCAACTTTTTATTCGTCCCGAGTACGAAAAAGTACACACCATTTATCAGAGATTTAGTTATACTCGGGACGATTTAATCGTTGACGAGTATGGTAATCGTCCCGAGTAGGGTGCATTTTTGCCGGGGGAAAGGGGAATTTGAGGCCGATGGAAGCAAAAATCCGAACTTTCGTGAAGTGAAGCGAGAGGCAGAAAAACGGCAATTTGGCTGAAACATGGTTGATTATTGCAAATAAGCAGGCTATCTGGTGAAAGCAGGGCCATGTTTGCATAGCCCAGCTTCTTTAATTGCAAAAAAATGAACGCCAACTTTGTATCAAAGTTAGCGTTCAGAGGTGGCGCCTCAGGTAGGACTCGAACCTACAACCCTTCGGTTAACAGTTCCCCTTTTTGACGGTTTTGAACGAGTTTCTACTATTACATGCAAAACAGACTTGGGCGATTTTTGTGGGGATTTTTGTGAACGGGCGAGCGATTCACAAATCTGCGTTTTGACCAATTTCGACCTCTTTTCTCAACCCTTAAGTTGAATGTGAAATCAGCCTAACATTTAGCGTCTGTCGTTTATTCGTTTGCCTCCTGCTCGGCATCATTTTCTTTCTGTTTTAGATAATCCCAAAGGGCATTCTGTTGTTTAAGCCGAACCATTGCAGTTTCGAAGTTGGGCGGAGTGGGTTTGAAAAGGTCCGTTTCATGCTGTAATTCATACTCCATCCTTTGAAAATCCCTGAGCGCAGAAATGTTGATCTCATCAACAAGAATGGTATGATTCCTGCCGCCTTTTGTCTTGATTAAATCTCTCTTATTCGTTTTACTGGGTGAAATCACTCTGCTGTCTCCATAATCAGAAGAATTCACCTGAACGCAATAGCAATGCAAATCTCGACACATGGATTCAATGATATTGCTGAAATAACCCACATCTCGATTCCATTCTACAGCGATTGTCAGGTCTGCCATTGACTGGAAAATCGAGCGATCCTTAATCGAAGCAAGTTCATAGCAGCAATAGACCGAAAACCACAGATCTTGCCAATGGAACAGTTGATACCCTTCTCCTTCGAGAGGATATAACTGATAGCCGAGAATCTGCCTTTTCTCTTCTGGTGAATAATGCACCTTATGATGGCAAACAATGTGGGCAAAGGGATAATCTTCCTCTTTATAGGGCAGGATTATCGCCGTCAAATTGTATACCTTCCTTGCTTCTTTTTCGCGTTCGGATGAAAGAATATGCTCCACGCCTGTAATCAGAGCCATTTGGTTATTTGCGCAAATGCGCGCTACATCCGGAACCCATTCCCAAGGGAGGTAATTCTCGGGGAGGACCAGCATGTCTACTTTTTCGGCAAACGCTGCGTTAATCAACTTGTTGAATTGCTCATAGCGGTCGAGACTGCGGTTTGGTCGATCTTTGAGCGTTTTCACAAAATCATCCATATTCAGTTTCGCATTTCCAATGGCGATCTTTATTTTCCCTTTCGATCGACTTTTCACGCTTATGGCGCAGCATTTATCTTTTGGGTCAGAGCTAAAATGAACAACCTCTACCTCTGATAAAAAGTCTTTGATGGTATGATTGGATGACCTGGGATAATTGAAGCGGCGATAAAGGCGCGCGATGGTCTGCTTCTGCTCCATGGGATCATCTATGCTCTTACCCTGCGCAATGCTTTGACAGTGGAGCGCGAAGGCAATCTCCTGGGGACGAACGATATAAGGTGGATAGCAGTAAGCATCCTCCTCGTCGATAAACATGAAGCCCTCTTTTTTCATCATTTCATCCAGATGACACAAATTTATTTTCTGCGTATCATGAATTTTAAGTTTGTCAAAGGACACCATCAGAGGAATCGGCATTGCATACTTATTTACCATTCTGCTGGCACAGTATGCTTTACGTTGTGTGACCAGTTCTTCATAATCAAACAAGCCTTCCCCAATATTACCCGCCATCTTTGAAACACTTTTGAGTAGATCATTCACGCGCCGCCCCCAGCAGAGCGCCAGCGTTCGGCAAATTGCAGCGCGTAGCGTATACAATAAGCCCTTGTGGGCATAAACCTTCCCTTTCTCCTCTTCCAGAAGTGTTGGCGGCACCTGATAGATATCGATAGCTTTTAATATTTTATCTATCAGCATTTCCATATAGTCGAAGCGTTCGTTGACTACCATGATTTCCAGTAGGCGTTCCCACAGGATATGGTGTTCAATCAGCGCGTTGTAATCCATAAAAGCGGTTAAATTGCGATCGAAGTCATTCTCTTTTTGGTCGCGAATCATATGACCCGCTTTGCGGTATTTCCCCAGGAATTTTGACAGTGCAAAACGATCTACGTGCAAATCCGTAATACCACGCAGCTTATTGGGGGTTTCCTTGTTCTCCAGCTTAAATATCTCGCTATAATCGTTGTATCTCAATAGCTTTCCGACATCAGGCAAAAGACGAAACTCGCTGGCATTCTTCCCGATTTCCGCACGAAAACAGTCCAGCAACGCCCGTGTTGAGCCCTCCCGGAAATAGAATACTTTTACTTTTTTGCCCTGAACATGAACATCCGGCACGCTATCGGCGTTTATTTCGCCCGCGAGTATTGAATTGCTGATCTTGTAATCAAATTCTCCTTTATCTTCTTTGGATCCCTCTGCCTCGCTATTGAGCTTGGGTGCGTTAAATATCTCAAAAATCGGGCAGCAGTTATCGTAATTGCAAAAATAGTGCTGAATGACATCCTGTGCAGACAGTTTGCAGGCATTATCTCCTTCCTTGCACGCTTTTCTTCTCAGAGCACTATTCTTTTCGATCTTGTCGACGATGATAATGTCATCCACATAGCGTCCGTAATAAACGGGGTTGATTCTGTCGCTGATTGCCTTGTCAAACGGGGTAAGGAACCAGTTCGCCAGTATATTTGAAGGCAAAAAGCCAATAGGCAAGAATACACGATTGCCTAATTGAAGCGCCTCGTCTCTATTCAACATTCGCACTTTTTCTGAAAATGTTTTAAGTACATAATAAACAAAATCATGAACAGGTTTGGCCCATCGTGGCGTTTCCTTTGTTTGAAACGTATCATAAATACTGTTAAACCCTTTTTCCGATATATCTATGCTGTAATAAAAATCTCGCAAATCGAGCATCAATATCAGTGCATCCTGATGCGTGTCCAGTCGCTCCTCCGCACAGGAAAGCGCTTTGTCTCTCCAACTCTCGTACTGCGAAAAATAGGCTTCAAACATATGTGGAGAGTAGGAAATGCGCCCATCTTCTTTTTGAATCAAACTTTTCCTAAGGCGATTGCCATAGGAGTGTTCATACATCCATGCTTTATCCACATCAGAGCGTTTATCGATCTGTGTGCCGATTGTCAGAATCCACAGTACGCCCAGTAGATGCCCTTTTACTGGCATATCGATAAAATACTTGACTTTCTCTGCCTTTACGGGCACATCTGTCGCATTGAATATGATTTGACCATTTGAATAATCCTCCAATTTCTTGGGATAGACAAATACATCAATCTTACTTGTAATATCCGAAATGAAATCCTCCCACTTCTCATCATCAGGCTGCGCGAGAAGTTGTGCCAAGTTTTCCAACTCTTTTTCCAGACCATCTCGTTCAAACCTGACGATGCTATCCAATAGGGGAAGCTGGGTTTTATCAAAGTAGAGTGCGCCTTTCAGTTTTTTATAGGCCAAATCAACCCATTGTCTCTCGTTAAGCCTCATTTGTTTTCCTCCCATTTTCCTATGGCATCCAGAAAAGCCCGGCCATACCGGTTTGCCTTATACTCGCCAACGCCTGAAACATTGAGAAACTCCCGCATGTTATGAGGACGCTTCATGGCCATATCCGCCAAGGCGGCGTTGGAGAACACCACATACGCCGGCACGCCCTCGGTCTTCGCCAGCTCCGTGCGCAGCGCACGCAACGCCTCAAACAGGCCGCCGTCTTTGTCAGGGGAGTACTCTCCCTTTTTGCGCTTTTGCATAGGCTCCGCTGCCTTTTCAGGCCGTACCGCTGCCGTTACCCGCGTTTCGCCGCGCAGAACGTCCCACGCGCGATCCGTGACGCGCAGCACCGGAAAGCTGCCCTCGGTTTGCATCAGATAGCCCTGCTCCGTCAGCGCGTCGATGTACTCCCGGATCTTCATGCGGTCCGTATCGCGCATGATGCCGTAGGTGGGAAGCGCATTGAGGCCCAGCTGGCGTATGCGCTGCTCGCCGCTGCCGTGCAGCATTCGCACGATCAGCGTGATCCCAAGGCTGCCGGGAAAGCGCCTCTCGACGCGCACCACGGCGGACAGTATCTTCTGCGCCGGCACAGTGATGTCCGCCTGACTCCTTTCACCGACGCAGTTGCCGCAGTTGTCGCATTTATCCGGCGCATGTTCCCCAAAGTATTGCAGCAGGTAATGCCGGAAGCATCCGGAGGTCTTGCAGTAGCCCGTCATACGGCGCAGCCGCTCCATGTCCCGGAGATAGACCTCGCGCCGCTCCTCCTCGGAAAGCGCTTCGTTTTCATTGGATGCATTGATGAGGTATTTCGCAGTTTGCACGTCCCCGGCGGAAAAGAACAGCACACATTGCGCCGCCGCGCCGTCGCGCCCCGCGCGCCCGGCCTCCTGATAGTAGCTTTCGATGTTCTTCGGCATGTTGTAGTGCAATACGAAGCTGATGTTGGACTTGTCGATGCCCATGCCAAAGGCGTTGGTGGCGACCATGACTCGACGGCGGTCATAGACGAAGTCCTCCTGATTCCGGCGGCGCTCCTCGTCGGAAAGTCCGGCATGATAGCGCGTCGCGGAGACCCCGCTTTGTACCAACTTCTCGCAAACCTGCTCGACGTTCTTGCGCGTCGCGCAATAGACGATGCCAGCCTGTCCCTCATGCTCCTGAATATAAGCCAGTATCCTTGCAAACTTGTCCCGAGGCCTTTCCACGTCAAAGAACAGGTTGGGGCGGTCAAAGTCTGTGGTCACGCGCAGCGGGTCCTGAAGCTCCAGCAGCTTCACGATGTCCGCTTTCACGACCTCGGTGGCCGTCGCCGTAAATGCTCCGACCACCGGCCGCTTTGTCATGCTTCGTATGAATTTGGCGATGTCCAGATAGCTGGGCCGAAAATCCTGACCCCATTGCGATACACAGTGCGCTTCATCCACGGCGATCAGCGGAATATGGACGCTCTGAGAAAGCCTTTGAAAGTCATTAGTCAACAGGCGTTCCGGCGCGACATACAGAATCTTGTACCGTCCCCTGCCCGCGGAAATAAATGTGTCCTCGTATTCCCGGGGCGTCAGCATGGAATTGATGTAAGCCGCCGGGATGCCCATGGCGCTCAGCGCGGTCACCTGATCCTTCATCAGGGAGATGAGCGGCGAAATCACGAGCGTCAGCCCGTCCAGCATGATAGCCGGAAGCTGATAGCACACCGACTTGCCCGCGCCCGTCGGCATCACCCCCAACACGTCCCGGCCGGCCAAAAGGGCATCAATCAGCTGTTTTTGACCGACGCGGAACGCCTCATGGCCAAAGTATTGCTTGAGCAGCTTTGTAGATTCCATCGTTCTATTTATCTCCGTATCAGGTACTTCATCTAAGGATATCAAAAACTTCTCCTCACGCTTTGAGTCTGTAAATCCGATTGCGATTGGCTCCCTCGGTAACGATAATCTCCTCTGCCACCAATTCTCGGAGTATTTTGCGCGTCCTTTCCTGCCCTACCCCCAAAAGGGTGGACAACTCAGAAGACGTCGCTTGAATATGATCTGTCAGATAACCGATGATTGCGCGCTTTTGACCCGATGCAATGCGATTGTCATTACTTTTTATCCCAACTTTTTTATCGTTACTTTTTGTCCCAACTTTTTTATCGCTTGTCTTTTCAATCGTGAGCGATAACGTGATCCTGTCCGGATCATAGCTCTCCGACAGTACAGGCAGCTTCCAGCCTTGCTTCTTCCAAACGGAGTATATATTCGGGATGCCGCTTCCGGCGCGCTCGCCGATGTTGACCAGATTGAACATCTTGATCAACGCCGCGTTGCGCGGATCGGAAACGCCGCCGCTCTTGGCCGCCTCAATGTCGATTCGGAAGTTGCCGGGATTGGAAAGGCTGATCCGGCTGCGCTCCTTGACGATCACCACACTCTGCCTGCCGTAATAGTCCGCGTTGATCATGCAGTTCGCCAGGGCCTCGCGCAGCGCCTTGTGGACGGGCGTGTCGTCGATGCGATCGCCGCCCTCCAGCTTGAAGGGCACGCGGATGTCCTGCGCGATTTTGTTGTAGACGCGGAAATAGAAGTCGTAGATATTCCCGCTCCACTCGCCGGACGAGGACGTAATGCGGTCCGTCCAGCGAACGCCGTCCTCCATCTGCTCGCGGTAGTCGAGGAAATAGTAGGGAAACTCCTTGACGATCTCGTACTCAAAGCCAAACATCAATAGTCCCGCAGCGGTCGGATGCAACGCGCCGTCCTCGCCGCGCCCCACCGCGCCGAGCTTGTACAGGAACTCCTCGTCCTCCAGCTCCTCCCAGACATGCCCCGGTCGGTGGTTCTTCATGCGAATGCGATAGCGCCGGATCGTATCAGTATCCAACACATCCAGCCCCATCTTTTCCAGCACACGCATGTCCTGCGTCTGCACTGCCGCGTCGCGCAGCATCGCCTGGACTTCCTCGCGGGTGCATCTGTAATCCCCCTCGCCATTGCGCCGATACGAGCCGGTCATGGGGTTGTCGTCAAGATACACCGGCTTGTCGTAGCGATCCGCGCGTGGTACGCGAATGACGATGATATGGTTCCCCTCCACGTCCTGCACAGACACATCCCGATCCGTCAGGATGTTCACGCTGACCTTGTTCGGGTTGTTGATGATGTCCCAGAACTCCTTGATCAGCTTGTCCGGCTCGGGCAGATCCACGGGATGAAGCGACTTGTCCCCGTGCTCCTCCACGCCCAGCAGGATGATGCCGCCGATGGTGTTGGCAAAGGCCGAATAGGTCTCCCAAATGCTCCGCGGCAGACCTCCCAGCGCTTTCTTGGCTTCAATGCGGTTGTTCTCGCGATAGGACGCGAGATTGGAGAAGTCGATCATATTACACCTCGAACAGGGCTTTCATTTTCTATATTATACTATCGGTATTTCTGTTATGCAATATTGTGCTGTTTTCAGTTTGTTTAAAAAGGGTCCTGTCCGGGACATAACTCTCTGACAGTACCGGCAGATTTTCAACCCTGTTTCCTCCATACGGAGTAGATATTTGAGTATTGTTTTCAGACGCGGGAGTGGGAGAAGGGAGGATGTGTTTTTAATCATCAATACTCCCTTTGCGCTTCTTCCATTGCTCTCCTCAATCCGTCAACATCCAAACCATTATACACATACGCTTTTCGCAACAGAGCTTCCGGCACTTGAGCATCGTATCTGTCCATAGGGGTTGGCGGGGCGATGGAGATAATTCCCTCCGATGAAACGCCTGTAATCTGTTTTGTCAGTTTTTCCCAGAAAGCATCTGTCGACAATCCCGTTGCGACAACGATTCCCATACCGGATGCAATCTTTTGAGTCGACTGTATTTCAAGTGTTTCGCCGAACACATTGTTGAGCAAGAAAAACAGCGTGTTCATCTTGCGGCTGCCCAGCCAGGGGTGGATCAACAGCTGTTTATCACCAATGACGCTGTAGGGTTTGTCGAGATCGTAACGAGTTGCCCTTTCCCGCGCTTCTGCCAAGGCATCCTTGGCGTCGGGATACAGATAGGCATATTGCGTATCCTCCGCAAGAACCTGCCGCATGCGCAAGGCGATCCTGTCATCTATACCCATGCCGCCGCCGCTCCAGCTGTTCTTTGTCTTGCCTTTGGAGGGCACGACGTAGATCACTCTTCTGTCCGCGTCGATCTCCGTCACGCGCCAGCGTCTGCCCGCCAGTGCGATGATTTCGTCCGGCTCCGGCAGGCTGTCAATCTCTCCTATGTCCCTCTGACGGAAAACCACGCGATAGCCCGAATGATCTGCAAACACAGAGAGAAAGCGATAGTTCCCCGCCAGTTTTTCGCCCAGCAGGCCGGGAATCAGGGTGCCGCTCTCCGTCTTTTCAATGATGTCCGTTTCCAGCAAATGCCGGATCAACACCATGTAATCCTCCTGCGCGATGTCCGAAAAGGCGGGCAGCGTATAGACGCGCCTGGCGAGCTCCCTCGGCGTCAGTTCCGCTTGCATCAGTGCGGAGAGAATCTGGTGAAACAACACGCTGAACGGCAAGGGCTTGTTCACGAAGGATTCGACCCATCGCTCTTCGATGTACAGTTGTATGATGGCGATATTCTGTATCAGCTCCCAGGGAATATCCTCGAAATCCATCCTGCCGCGCAGAGCGCTCTTCGTCACAAAGCGCATGACCGCCGTCGTGCCCCGGCGTCCCGTTCGGCCCAGTCTCTGCACAAAGCTGGAACAGGTCGAAGGAGAACCGAGCTGAATGACGCGGTCCAGGCCGCCCAGGTCGATTCCCAGCTCCAGCGTCCGCGTGGCCACCACCACTGCCGGTTTGTCCGATTCCCGAAGCGCGGATTCCGCCTCTTCACGCAGGGACGCGGATACGCTGCCGTGATGCGCATGAAAAACATCCGGCTCTCCCATCCGCTCCGCACGCTCCCGCATCGCAGCGACGACCTCTTCGGTTTCAATGCGGCTATTGGTGAATATCAGGCACTTTCGGCCCCGTGACTGCTGATACAGATAATCATACAGCGCCTGCTGCGTCTGATCCGCCGCCTCTGCATCACGTCCATCGAGTGTAAAATGCCGCATGGCCAAATCCAGCCTGCGCCCGCCCTCGCGGCTTTCAACCAGAGCGCATTCCCGATTCGTTCCCGCACAGAGCCAAGCCTGCGCGGAAGCGTAGTCGTGAATCGTCGCGGAGAGGCCGATGCGACGGATGCTCCTGCCGAGAAGCTGATCCATGCGCACCAGCTGGCATTGCAGTTGCAGCCCGCGATCCGTGCCCATGAAGGCGTGCAGTTCATCAATGACGATGAATTGCAACGCGCTGAACATCTGCTTCGCGTCGCCGGAATGGTTCATCAGCAAGCCTTCCAGCGCCTCCGGCGTGATCTGAAGCACGCCCTTCGGCTGGCGCTTTGCCCGCTGCTTTTCCGATTGCGGGCGGTCTCCGTGCCAGGCGTATATCGGGAAATCCGCCTCGTCCAGAAGCTCGGCGATGCGTTCAAACTGGTCGTTGATCAACGCCTTCAGCGGTCCGACATAGAGTATGCCAAAGGATTCCGCTGGTTTTTCCGCCAACATCGAGAGCATGGGAAAGAACGCCGCCTCTGTCTTGCCGGAGGCCGTGCCCGCCGCGATCAGCACATGATCGGGCGAATCCAGGATCGCGTCAATCGCCTTTACCTGGATGTCCCGCAGCTCGTCCCAGTGATGCCGCCATATATACTCCTGAATAAACGGAGCCAGCCTGTAAAACGGGTTCATAGGTCGAATACCGCAAAGGCGTCGTCGTCCAGCGCGTCGGGGTCGGTCTTGGCGCTCTGCAGCTTGACCTGACCCGCGCCCATGACGCTTTCATAGGTCGCGCCTTCGTTCTGATAGATCAGATTCATCAGGGAGATAAAGTCCCGCGTGACTTCCCGCGGCGTCAGCAGCTTTTCCGCGCCGATCCGGCTCGCCACCACCTGCATGAAGGCGACCATCTGATCCTGTGTCAACAGGGCGTCGATCTTATTGTGCGCGCAGAACACATCGTGCAAGTGTTCCAACAGCACATAGATTTCCTCATTGTTCAGCGTCTCCAGGCGGATGATCGGACCGGAAAAATCCACCATGCCGTCCCTGGCAAGGCTCGAAGTCTGCAATCTGGACTTCAACGCCTCATAGCTGAACAGGCCGCGCCGTTCATCCTCGACGGACTGGGGCGTTCCGCCCACATAGATGCCCAGATACTGCGTCCGCCCCTGCATCACGTCGTTGAACATCGCCAGCAGCTTCTCATAATTGTTTTCGCGGGACACGCGGTTCGTGATCTTATACAGGTTCACGGATTCGTCGATCAGCACCAGCAGACCCTTATAGCCCAGCTTTTGCGAAAGCCGCGCCAGCAGCTTGATGACCTCGTACCAGGTGTCGTCCGAAATAATCTGGGACACGCCCAGCTCACGGGCATCCGATTTGCGCTCATATTCACCGCGGAGCCAGCGCAGGGCGCTTTGCTTCAAACCATCGTCCTCGGCGTGATAGCCCTCCCAGTACTTCAGCAGCACACGGGCAAAGTCATAGCCATAGACGTATTCCTGCATGTCGCCGGCTGTCTCCAGTATACCGCCCTCCACAGCCTGATCGAAGCCGGGATTTCCAGCGCTGACGCCGGAGGCCTCCACGCGCCGCTGGACATCCATGATCCAGCGCTGCAACAGGCTCTCCATTGCGTTGCCCTCTGGCCTCGCCTTTGTGGACAGGTTGGCGATCAACTCCCGGTACAGCTTCAGTCCCTGCCCCTTGGTGCCGGTCAGACGGCGCTCCGGGCTCAGGTCGGCATTGGCGACGAGATAGTTCCGCTCCAGCGCGTTATTTCGCGCCAACTGCAACAGGAAGCTCTTGCCGCTGCCATATTTGCCTACAATAAAGCGGAACGCCCCGCCGCCCTCTGCGATGTCTGTCAGGTCGGTCAGTATCGCGTCGACCTCCGCCTTGCGCCCCACGGCGATGTACTCCAGCCCAATACTCGGCACGACGCCTGCCCCCATGGATTTCAGAATGGCTGTCGAATAGCGTCGGGCGATCTTCATATTCTGCATGGCATTACTCCTTTATCAGATGGTTTTGTATCTCGGGCAGATAGTCTTCGAATATGCCGTCCGAGTCGGCAACCAAATCGCCAATGGTATCAGAAGCAATCTCATTGATGCCGTCCAGCAGCAGCTCCGGCATTTCGTTCCGCGCCTTCGCATAAGTCGCAAGCGCCTGCGGTCCCTCTGCCAGAGCCGCCAGCGCATCCAGGCTGTAACGCTCGTGAACCTGCTCGAAAAAGGCGCTCCAATCGTCGTCCAGCCCTTCCGCGTCGATCGACCACAGCGAATCCTGGCTTTGCCTGGGCATCAGGTATTCCAGCTCGTCCCGATAGTCCTCCGCGACCACCAGCCCGTCGCCTTCGCGCTCGATCAGGGCGCATCCCAGCTGTCCCAATGCCGCCACGTTGATCTCATCGACCAGCACCTCCGGCATGGCCTGGGGCAGCCTCTGTTGAATGCGCCTGACATCTGTTTGCCAATCTGCGTCACGCATCATGTCCAGTACCGTCCGCTGCTCCCCGGACAGGCGCACCAGGATGCGCTGCACGGGCTCCAGATCTGTCAACAAGCCTTCCGGCGCATCTGCCGGGCGCTGCACCAGCGCCTCCGCCGGTATTTCTCCCGAGGTCTGTTCTTCTCCCACGGACGCGATGAGCGCATCCCTCACTTGATTGGACTCCGCTCGCAAACGATTGACGCTGCTGAGATCGAGAACAATCTTTGGCGCTTCTTTCGCCGCTTCCGCGGCTTTCGGCTTGGCAAGCGTCGCTTTCAGATAGGCGTCCACATAGGCCCTGACGGGCTCCGCCAATTCGACGCCCTGCAATCTGGTGCTGTATTTGCAATGCGCGCGAAGAGCGTTTTCTATGTATCGAACCAGGTTTTTCAGAAAGCTCTGCAGCTTCAAACCGCTGGTATAATTGCGGTATTTCACGTGGTATATCCGCGGCGATTCCATCAACGCCCCGGAAAAGGCGTTGATGGATTCCGTGCGCAGCTTCAAAGCCGCATAGGTCTCCAGGATTCCCTTGCCGCTCTTTTCGCGCAGCGCAATGTCCGCGGCAGCCACTGCGCCAGGGATCATTGTATTGACGAGCGCGTCGTTTCCCTTTTGATAGAACTTGCTGCTCGTTATGCGATACTGCGACAGCTTCTCCAGCGCCCACACCGGCAGCACAAGCGGCGCCCTTCGCTCGACCAGCTCCGTCAGAACCACATTCAGGCCGTGATCTGTAAGCTCAGGCGCCTGTGCGAGCAGCTGATCCACCGGATAATCCAGCTCGTTGACCCGTATATAATCGAAAACCCAATCCCCGAGGTAATGGTTCAACTGGGGATATCGGTTTCCATAATGGCTCCATATCCCCATTAACAGGTTCAAGCCCTGCTTCGCGCTTTCAATGCCGATCTGGTTGATCAGCTCATAGATATAGACAAACAGATACGAGAGATCAGTATCCGGGTAGCTGCCCTTGCGCAATTGGCTGCGCAGGCAGAAATACCACTTGCGTTGTTCTGTGTTCATGTCTGAATACTTGGGCCAGTAACAGGTAAAGGGCGTATGCGTCGTCGTAACGCCCTCGTAATCGGCGTACTTGCGCGCTTCCTCAAAGAAATCTTCCTTTGGCTTTCGATAGGAAGCAATGATTCTATCGTAAGCGTTTACAGCAGTCGGCCTGGCAGGCACCGGGATTGCCTGGCCCTGCGCACCGCAGAGCAGGATCACCGCGCCACCGTCGTTTGCAGAGGATGCCTCTGCCTTGGCTATCGTTGCGCTTCGGTTGTCATGTTGTGGTATTGCCGGCCTGCTCTGTTCAAAGGCAATCGCCTTGTTCGCAAAACGATAGGCCTCAAACAGCGGTTTGGGATTTCGGCTGTCGCGCACCAGCAGCTCGACGAGCTCTTGCTTGCCGCGATAACCGAGTATCGTGGTTGCCAGAGACATCCATTCCATGTTTTCGGACGGTGCATCCAAGAAGAAACCGATTTTGCAGGCGGATTTCAGCGAAGCCATCGCCTGCACCATCGCGGAGGAAGCCCGGGACAGTTCGACGTCCGGCTCAATCAAACATGCCAAATCCCAGCGCGTATTCAACACCTCGGCGCTCTGGGAGATATAGTCGGCATAAGACATCAGCCGCGCCTTATCGCCGTTGAGTGCGTTTCCAAAGAAGGGCGACGCCTCGCGCAGCGCGTCGCAATCCAGTTTGCTGCCCAAAACGAGCACCGTCGCGTCCCGATGATCCATGCGAAACCGAAGGATCAGAGGCAGGCCGTGGGCGGCAATGGCCTCGTAGCCTCCGGTCAAACCACCGTTGATTCCCCAGTGGACAAGGAAATCCAGGTGGCTCCTGGCACAGCTGTGCTTGTCGCCATGATCGCGCCACGGCTTGCCGTCCAGTCGCATATCACTGAAGATGGTGTCGATCTTTTTGCCGCCCTGGTGCAGCAACAGTTCGGCATCCAGACGAAGGGGCTTCAGTGGCGCTCCGTCCTGCATGCAGGCATTCTCATCCATGCCCAACGTGCAAAGATCCCGATTGCGCACCCATCCTGACGCAATGCGAACGTAGGGCTGCTTCATCATATCCTGCAACTGCTCCACGGAGAACTCTTCTCCGCCGACGCTGGCATAGGGATGCGCATAGGCGCGGCCGATTCCGCGAGTCTCCTTGGCTCTCGCGATCAAAACCCATCGATAGGGCGGTTCGATCCAACGATGAACAGCCTCAAAGGCTGTCAGATCTCCGATCATATGTCGCTTCCACGGAACGTATTGCTCATCCAAAAAGCGTGCGGCTTCACAACCCTCCAGTCTGGCGGATTGATTCAGATCGTGAATGACGGTTTGAAGTTGAGAGGGGCGCAACCCAGGATATACTCCATCGTTTGCCAGCACATAGTCTGTCAGTATAAAGCTCTCGTCAATATCCTTGTAATCGATGTGCCAGATGGGCTGCAGTTCCATGGTGGTGGAATCAAAGGCTGCTATCAGGATCTCAACGGCCGGTTCATCATGCCAGGTGATTTCAGACTGGATGGGGATGCCCGCGTTCAAGTATGCCCTTATGTCCTCTTTCAAAAAGGAAATGAGCGACGAAGGCTCAATTACATAGCGCCGGAACCCGGCGAGCTGCGCGTCGTTGAGCCTTTCAAAGCGCCAATAATGATTTCCGAGGCGCATCCAGCCCTCTTCCAGCTCCACCGTTCCCTCCGGGAGGAACCTTCTCAGGCAGTTGTCTTCGCGGACATATCGCACGGCATAGCCATCCGGAGCCGCAGCGCCCATATCCGCCGCCTCGACCTCCGCTGAAATGTAGAAGTTCAGCTTCTTCTGGGCCGCATACTGCTCGCGCATCCCCCTCAGCGCCGATCTCAACGCGTCCACATCTGACAAGCCAATGGCAACCGAGCTTTGCCCCGCCTCACCGACAAACCGGTCCAGAACCCCGATTTCCTGCCACTTGTCGATAACCTCCGCATAGGTCGCCGAACGATTGTCATACAAAAAACGCAGGAAGAACGTCTGTCCTTCCCGTACAAGCGATACCTGAGCAGGTTTGTTGAACACGCGCGAAAGCAGGCTCATAAGATCATTCCTCAGTAGATGGTCGAAAGACTGATTTCTCTTCTACTGGTCTGTCATGCTTGGATTCACTACTCAAGGCAAACTATAACCCTGGCTTATTCTTATATTATTATGATGCAAGCCTGTTTGAATTATCGTTTGCATATATATTATGACAATATGTGAATGAAAGCTGCAAACAACATCTGATATATGAGTTTTCGCTGCTGATGCTTTCGCAGGGCAGGTACGCCCAGAATCAATGCTATCTGGGAAAGCTGCTCGCAGACGCGTTTCCCGAGATACTGAAGCAGTGTTGGAAATTCAAGGTCGAGGATGTCGTGCCGCTGGGCAACGTGCAGCTGCTGACATTCAAGCCCGATTCAATCAGGCTGAGGTCCAGCCGGACGGCTATGGCGTAAGGTGGAGCGAACAGGCCGTTGTTTCCGATCGCGATCTGTATTCGGCGGGCGTTGATATCCCCTTTCGCTTCGGGACTATTCTCGATTCGTACAGATTCGCGTCATCAACGCAACGGAAGCGTGTCAACTGCTGATAATTAAAATTATGTTTTGCAATAACAAGGCGGGCGCTGTCACATTATTTGAGGATACTATAATCAAATCTGCTTTACGACAGAATCAGGAGGGATAGAAATGGAAAAAAAACATCCGATTGGGGCACAGACACTCTCGAAGGAAATGATGGATTGCTCCTTTCCCCATACAGATGATGTGTTAAAGACGATTGAAGGCTTCCGTGAAGTAGCCGCAAGCGCTCACAATGATTTTAACGGAAAAATCAAGAACAACCCGAATGAAGCTCTGCTGGATGCCCGCGGCTATAACAACGCTATTTCTATTCTGGGTTCGCGTGGCTCTGGGAAGACTTCCGTGATCATGACGCTGCAGAAAATACTGAAAATAGGCAAGGATAATTGGAAAAAAAGTGTTATTCCAGAACACAATCATGAGAACAACATCATGATGCCCATTTTGATCCCCCAAGACTGTTCAGCCAAACAAACCCTACTCAGTTGGCTTATCATCCAACTCCTTGGAAAAGGAGACGAGATAGAGAAAGAGATGCAGTCTGTCGATCAGGGCTATGTAGATCGCACTGTATTTAAGAGTTGGTTGAATAAAGACGAAAAGCATTTCGAGCGTGACCCGCTGCGCGAGTGCATGGATTCGCTCAAAAGGTCATTTGAGTTGCGCTACAAGAGCGGCTTGAAGGCCAGTAGTGAAGGTGTAGACCAAGTCTACCAGTACATGGAAGAGGTGCGCCGGGATTCCGGGCTCATTCTGGATTTACTGAAGCTTGTCAGTATGATGGCAGACTATTACCGCTACAAGGCGAACATGAACGGAATGGCATGCGACCCGAAAAAGGAACCGCTGTTCTTCTTCGTGATCGACGATTTGGATTTGGCGCCGGAGAGGAGCCAGGAGGTCTTGTTTCTGGTGTTGAGGTACTTGCAACACCCCAATATCGTTGTCCTCAGCGGCTGGTATGAGGAGCTGTTTCAGAACCACCTTTGCATAGAACTGTTAAGGAACCAAGGGATTCTCCACACCAATTTCTTGGATACTACTTTCGGCTACGACGACGTGTTCATGAAGCGTCGCCGCCAGCGAGTCGCATCGCTGGATTCCGCACGGCGACTTGCGATGGATAACCTGAAAAAAGCCTTTCCGCCGGCGCAGCGATATGAAATTCGCAGTTTGAGAACCGATCAGCGGGCATTCTTTCCCGTCGCTATTGATAGCGATCAAGAGAAGGATAACGAAGCACTTAATACATTCCTTCCCTTTGTCGAAGATACGCTTAAGCAATTCCGAAAAGTTGAAAGCGTTCCCTTTCTACACAATTATCGTCAGGACTATCTGAAGGTATACACGCGTGCGTTTGACAACAAAGCCCGAGGTATGGTCAATGCGACGAAGGCTTTTAAGGAGCTTCGCGAGAAGGCACTCTCATGGGGCGGAAAAGGAGAATACGATCTCACATCCAGCCTGTTGGCTCTGGTGGACGCGCTGCTGTTTTCAAATACCCGTTTTGCGCCATATCATTGCGGCCTGCGCGACCTCATCAGAATCAAAAAGGTAATTCTTAAATCAAGGGATGAGAACGGAAAAGTCTCTTCCGATTGCGATTGCTATTTCAATTTCAACGGCATTCCGGAAGTCTTCAAGGACTACGAGGAGCATGCAAAGCACGCCCAAAAAAACAATATGTCGGATTACAAACACAAGGTGCAGCGCGAATATAACTATTTCCCTGAAGTGGTTCTGGATGCTTATATCCTGTTGAACTTCATGCAAAACATGGTGCGATATATCTGTGATCTACCGCTGTATGAACACGGCGGCCTTGATTTCAGCGAAGCATTGAATAAGATTTATCGACCGATAGAGATCAATGCCGGTTCGGACAATCTTCTCGAATGTGCGATCAGGGTTGCCGGCCTGACAAACATTCCATTGTTCCCGACCACTTACGACTTCAGAATCAACCTGAATCTGTTGGATGCGTATGAAGCCAATGGGCTTGCGGATGCACAATATGATTTCACTGGCAGCGGAAGTTATTGCCGTCTCTCCAAAGCTCTTCAGGATATTGTGGGTGGTAGTGAAGCAAGCATGACAAGGCAAATCGTCAACGCAGATGGTGCCTCCATGCAGGGCTTTGAGTTTCTAAGGCAGAAGGTTCCCGAGTGGTTTGAGGTAATTTTACAACTCTTTGATGCACTGTATTTCTGTAATGATAATTTACGGCGACTCGCAAAATTCAGGAGTTTGATGCTCCAGGGAATTTATGAATATCAGTCACAAGCCATCAATGCGTCAAAAAGACTGATGCCGGACATTTTCGACCGGGCAAAGAAGGAATACATGCTCAGAAGAAAGAATCTGGTAACAGATCAACTGTTGGATGATATTGTCGCATGCCTGCGTGCTACCGACCGTTTGCGGCGCGATTTTACTGCCTTTGAAATCGGTGGTAAACAGTATCGAAATGACAAGCGTCGTACCAGCAGGGATTGCCATCGGGCAATGGAATACCTTGATCTGTCTATCAGTTGTAATGATGAAGTAAATTTAGAAGACTTTAATGCGTCTGAATACAATGGCAAATTGAACCAAATCAGAAGAGCTCCCATCATGAATATAGATAAGGAGTATCTGGACGAGAGTATCATTTCTACCGCATTGAAATACGTTCACAAAGATATTGAGATTCTGCTGCAATGGTTGCGACAAGCTATGGAGAATGCCTTGTTTGCTGGGTACTCACGAGAGAAAAACCGGGAAAAGCAGTTTGCTTATCTGTTGAATGCTTCAAAAGTGATTTCCCAGTATGCTAAACGATGGAATCTGGGATTTGGCGAATGGACAGATCAAGAAGACGATGCGGTGGATAATTTAGAAACACTGTTCCTGAAGTATGATTATTTGGATCAATATAATAAGGTTAAGACGATAGCTTCGTTGGGACCAAACTTGGCAACTGGAGGACGAGAGCAGTATTCAGATACGTTGTTTGCAATTAGCAACTGGACACACGATCGTTTTTCGCATTTCAATGAAGAGGAACGGGCGTCGATTGAGTACAGTTTCGATATCCTTGAAAACGCCGTGGCAGGAATTCGCCGTCAAAGTATGGTTGAAGTACCGATTCATAAAGTGTTGCTGGAATTGGGCGCTGTTATTGCACAGGGCTGCGCTGATCTAAGCACGACCAAGGTACTGTGGGAAAATAAGACCAGTACCGAAAGGGATACGACTGCCTGGCCAATCATTAAAGAATCAAGGAATGAATTTGATTTTTGGCAGAAAGAATTCCATATTCGCAAATATATCGACAAGACTAAAACCAGAGAAAGAATACAGGGAACGCTGTTTGATATAGCATTGTAAAATAGATAATCAACGAAAGGAGCAATCTGGATGAAGCGTGTCCTGAATATGCTCGCGGAGATGCTCGCCCTGCCCTTTTCTGATTTTTTCCTGGAAGGGGATCCTCTTCGGGAATGCCTGAATCGAAGCAGAATTCTCGGGCATGAAAGGGTCAGCGACGAAGGTCTGCATCAGTTGAACCAAAGCCTTGATGAAGCGTATTTACAGGTGGCAGGCTATTTGAATCAGCACATTGACATCCGCCGCCTGTCAGAAGTGCGAAACCATCTTAGCTATGTCTTCAATGCCAAAGAAATCATCGATTGCGCCGCGAATCACCCCGAGCTTCAAGACGCTCAGGCACTGCTAAACCAATTCTATATTGAGAAGCTCTTCCGCTTATCGAGAATCTTGCTGACAAACCGAAACGGAAGGGTAACATTGCGAACTTGGGGTTCGCTTTCGGATGCTCTGCTGCCATGCGAGTGCGGCTCAAATAATAACTCATGCGATAAAGCGCCGTTTGACCCCCAGAGGATAGAGCTCTGGAATTCTTTGCTGCATTGCCTCCCGGAAGATTTATTCATCAGTGCGTATGCCGTCACTCTGTTCAAAGAAGGTCTCTTTGCCCACGAAAACTACTATGCAGGGATTCAAATGCTGAAGGCATTTGGAGTCTCTGTCAATTTGGCTGACGTTATGCTGGAGAAGGTGCTTGACGCTGGAATGGCTGAAACACACTTGCATGCCAACGCATCACGCTCATTCGCTCAAATCTGGGAAAGCATGCTATCAATGTCTCTTCAGGGAAAACATGTCATAGAGCAGGAGGAGTACCAACTGCCTTTCAAGAATGCGATAAAAAGGCAGGATATAGAACATCTGGTAAGAGAAGCGGCTTTGGTTCGACTGATTATGGCAGCATTTTGGCGCAGCAAATCCAGCAGCATGTTTTGCTTTCTTCAGTCGGATATCTTGCAGCCACAGTATCGCCTGCATATTTTGCGCGGTCTGGAAGAGATTTACACAGATGGAAAGCCAAAGACGATGCTCTGCGACTGTATGCTTCCGGACAAATCTGTCTTATCTCAGCCGATGGATCAGGATGTGTGGGATCTCTTGGACCTTCCGGAGACAATGCGTCATTCGAATCCACACTTGGAGGAGACAAGCCTGCAATACAGAGCATTTATGTACATTGAGCAGAACTGCTCGGACACCGTCTTTACCGCTCTCTTCCTATACTATCTGCGATTGCGCTCCAAGGTGTACAGAATTCGCGTTCAGGATACCAGGAGCCCAGGATTGGATTATTTTCAGAAATATTTCAACACATCTACAGACTCTGGGGCAATGAGTAAAGACGCGCGCATCACTGAACTTATTTCGACAGCCTTGCAGGATAAACGTGTCATTAAGACGGAATTTCGCTTCACACCGCCTTATGCAGACGGTGCGACGATAGACGTAGTCGCCACTCGCATGGAAAACAGGTTAAGAATTGAGATCGAACGTTTTATCCAACAGCACTTGCGAGTACTGGCGCTGATATATAACAACGATTCCAACATGAAAGAATTTGATGCGCGATGGCATATGGCGGTAGATCGGATACTTATGGGTGATAAGAATGCTCTGAGGAGATTGCTGATATGCTTTGGTGTCGAACTCCGGCATATCCATAAGCATCAGCTTGGTATCATCTATCATCTCATCAAATCCGGTGGAAGGGGTGAACAACCTGCTTGTTTTGCCCGAATGAAAACCGCGGTTTCAGAGCGACAGCGATATGAGTGTTTCTCCTTTGGAAGAGCGCGTTTTACCTACGCTGCGAGCATAAAGGCGATTTCCAACATACGAGATCTCTGTCCTGCTTTGAGCAAATTGATCGTTGGAATTGATGCGGCTTCCCTGGAGATTCAGACTGATCCCTGGGTGTTTTCATCAGCATTTCGCCATGCAAAAAAGCGCAACAGTAAGCTTAAAGCCCGCGGCAAGTATTACGGCGAAAAGAGTTTGCTGGGTATTTCCTACCATGTAGGCGAGGATTTTCATCATCCCATATCGGGATTGCGGCACATTGATGAAGCGATCCAGATGCTCGGTCTTCATGCAGGAGATCGGATTGGCCACGGGCTGGCGCTTGGTATTGATCTGAACCGATGGTTTCAAATGAATGAAATTGTCCTGCTGCCCAGGATTGAATGGATAGAAAACTATCTTTGGCTATGGCATCTTCTCCATAAAGCGCCAAGATTATCTGGTCTTGCTGACTATTTCAAATTGATTGAAGATCAGTTATTTGACTATGTACGGCAGATCTATGGGCGCACGGATGGGATTACACCAGACGTACTCTACCAAGCCTACCAGTACAAGGCGTTGCCTATGGAGGAGATGATTGAAAAATGTGAGGATTTGATCCAATGCGGCAAAGAGATAACGCATTGCTTAAGCGATTCTCACAGCATGGACTTTTTCCCGTGCTTGAATACCCAGAACGAAGGTAAATCACAGGTGTGGACAGAAAAGCTCCTTGCCCTCAGCTATCATTGCAGTTTTTACAAGCAAAGGATGGAACAGATCATTCCCGTATCATGTACAAAAGAACAACTGGAATTGGCAAAGTATGCACAGACCTACCTTCGCAGCAGGATTGCAGACGCAGGCATTATCGTCGAATCCAATCCATCATCAAACGCGACAGTCGGGGAGATTAACGGTATGCTTTCTCATCCAATTGGAAGCTTTCGGGATAGCGATGAACAGCGAATCATGACTTCCATCAATACGGACGACCCTTCTGTGTTCAACGCGACCATTGCCAACGAACACGCCCAAGCGTATTATGTTCTGCGCCACCACGGGATGAGCGTTGAAGATGCCTTGAGAGAGGTAGACACGATGCGACGGGTTGGCGTGCAATCCAGTTTTATACGTGAGAATCAGTCCATAGAGGAAATACTGGAAGACTATGAACAGATAATCCGCGAGTTACACCGGTGAGATGCCACAAATACTGGATCATGAGTGCGGCAACCCTATCGGCCGGGAAAGGAGAGATTTATGGGATACGCTCGAAAACAATACCGCAGAGGGAGAAAGAGCGACCATGGTGAAAACTGCTCTGAAAACAATGAACTTGCAGTATTATTGAGTAAGCTTGAAAGCCATTTCTCTTCTGAGGAGGAGAAGGTTTTTATTCAACTCCTTGAAAATGCGATCCGGGAATCAAGAGATAAAGCAGATGCGAATAAGGAAAGGAACTGGAGCCCTTTCCATTTGTCTCTTATTATGTTGAGATCAGTTTTAGCCCCGCCGGCTCTTACGACTGCGATTGTCGCAATTGCCAAATGGCTGATGGACAGGCCTGAATCAATGTTAATGCTGATTAAAGGAGCTTTGAATGGCATGATAAAACAACCGATATATTTGATACTTCTTTTCATATGCGGCATTGTTGTTTTTTTTGTTGCCTTATATGATTTGACATATGAACGACGATTCTATCAGGAAACTTGGGTTCGGCACCGCCTTAACGCTTCAAGGCTCGAATTGTTGATTGTGCGCTTTCTATCAGACAGTGATTATAGCAACGAGGCCAAAGCACAATTTCGCAACAAAGTTTTCGATCAATTGGAAAACAATTTAGTGAAGTTCGAAGATAACATGGGGAAAAAGAGCTAATTTTGCAATGAAAAAGCCCTACGATGGAATCATATTATTCGATTCGGAATAACGATCCTGTCCGTAATCTATTGTGGGTTTACATTGGCTGCCACATGGATCAAATGTGGTTTGGTACAGGTCTAAAAATTTTTCGCTGAAGGGCAACTACGAGGATGCAAAGAACGCATGCGCGGAGCATGGAAGTCCGCGCATGCGTTTGGTTGTTCCGTTGGCAAGCGGGGCGTTCCCGAAGCCGAGTGGGTTCGGGAACACCTGCTTGCTGCTAAGGGTCAGCAGGTTCTGGTTCCGGAGTACTTGTACGGATGCTCCGACTGGCCGTTATAGGTCACGGTGGCGGTCACACAGGTGCGATAGGAACCGGAGGACACGGAATAATCCCCACCAGCGGAGGCACTCAGCGTGCCTGAACTGGTCCAACTCTTCACACCGCGCCAGACGCCGTTACTGTCCTTCTTCTGGAGCTGTACCTTGATCGTGCAGTGAGCGCTGGCATACATGGCGCTGACATTGCCGGCCACATGCGCTGTGCCGCCGCTGATCGACAGAGAAGCGGTTATACGTGATGTCAGGCTGTAACGCATCGGGTTCTCTGGTACGTCATCGGAGCCTTCCCCAATGGCGAGACAGAGGCCTGGCGCCATAACGGTGATGATGAACAAGACGGTCAAGAGTGTACAGAGCAGTTTTTTCATGGTCATTCCCTCCTAAAATGTTGATATCATATTCTATGACCATTGGAGGGAATATATTACAAAATATTACTTATGTGAGCAATTTAACACTTTCAGCAATTCGCTTTGCTTCATCGAGATTTCCACTGAAGTGCAGATAGAGATAGGTATTGTCGACATACCATGTTATATTGGTGTATTCTCCATTTGATACGGCGATTCCAGAACTGTCATTGATGGTAATATCAAAAGCATCTGGTTCGTCGATATTGATGCTTGAATAATCAGCATCCTCGAATTCGCTGAATTCTAGAACTCTATCGTTCTCCGAAGTGTAATAGACAATATTGTAAAAAGTATCAAGACATGACATCTCAAATGACTCCGGTATATACGATGGATAATACTTGCCCTTCCATTCCGGCGGTACAACGGCGTTATCAATGTCATTGTAAAAGCTGATCTCTGAATAGTTCTCCTCAATCTTCGCAATAAAATCCAATATCCTCAACCGCACCGGGCGCACCGTCGCGACGGCGGTGGTCAGGCCGATGAAGAACAGCAGCAACGCAGCTGTGACGATGTGCAGCGTGTGGGGGAGCGTGTGCGCGATGAAGCGGCGCCTAAGCCGCTTGTTCAGCTTGCGCTCGATCAGCTTCAGGGTTCGCTTCTGCGCGGCCTCGGAATAACCGCCCTCTGACACGGACGACAAGTCCCGGTCGAAACCGGCGAGCTCGTCCTCGTCGATCTCGGCAAAGGCGATGCGAATTTTCAGAACCGCCAGCTCTTCATAGAGCGCGCGGCTCATTTCGCGGTTTTCGTGGCCTGTTTGCTGATCCATTATGGCTTTTCTCCGTTTAATTCCAGTATGCAGGCGCAGAGCCGCCTGCGCGCGAGCGTCAGATAATAGCGCACGCTGTTTGCCTTGATATCGAGGTAGTTGGCGATGTCTCCGTCCCGAAGGCCGTCGGAATAGCGCATCCGCAGAATGGTCTGATCCTTCTCGGACAGCTTCATCAGCGCCTTCTTAAGGGTGGACACTTCGCAGTCGCGCAGCAGCTGTTCCTCAACGTCGCTGTCCGGGCCGGGTTGTTGCGCCAGCACCTCGTCGTCGGCGTTAAAGCAGTACTTGTCCCGCCGCCTGTTCTTGACGACGTAGTTGATGGAAGTGTTCCTGACCAGAGAGACAATGTAGGAGCGCCGTTTGCAAATCTCCACAGTCTTGATTTTGTCGAGCTTCTGGATGATCTTGACGCAGCTCTCTTGCACCATGTCCTCCGCAATGTGGGGGTCCTTCACAATCTTGAACGCCGTGTAGTACATGTTCAGCTTATACTTCTGGTACAGCTCGGTGACGAATTGCCGATCATCCTCGTCCTCCATGCGCAGGATGACGATTGGTATGGTAAAGAGCAGCGATTTCGGGAAAAACATATCGATTGCACCTCTTGAGCACAGGTAGTCTTTTGTGATCTGGTATGTCAGCGAACAAGGCCGACGTCCATCTTTTGTCCGCTATATTGATCTCAGGTATACCTTCAACAGGTTGATAGCCGTCTGCTGCTTTTCAGCGGGACAGTTCGCGATTGCCTCTGCGATCCATTGACGATTTGCTTCTACAGCATCTATGGGCTCGTCAATCAGCAGAGCATCCGGCGTTGTTTTGAGCATGCCGCAGATTGCAAGCAAGGTATCGACAGACAGGCCCACATCGCCCAATTCGATTCGCGAATAGAAACGCAGCGCGCGATCAGTTTTTTCCGCGGCCTGTTCCTGCGTCAACCCCAGGGCAAGCCTGCGCTTGCGAATCTCTTTCCTGACAGCTTTTCGATTATAAGTCATCCAGGCGCCTCTCTCACACTTCATCCGGTGCCTATGTTTTGCGTCACATCATACCTGCAAATAAGGATTCTGACAAGAGCATTTTAGACTATTTATATAATGCTGTCAAGTGTTAAAGGGTATGTCGGAAGGCCCTGAAACATCGGTATTTATGAAGGTAAAGTATTTATTTCTTCCCATTACTCATTATGTGCTTGCGTATGTTTCTTGAAAGCACATAAGGGAAGATGTAAGGGAAAATGTGTACTGAGTTTGCTCTATGATATTGTACCTGATAGTATGTTGTTGTATCTGGCATCCAATGCACAGTCCATCACGATAGATAGCTTAACAGACGAAGTGACGGACTTCAGCGAGGCTCTCTGGGGCAACCTGGTCGAACATCCGAAGGTGTATGCAATGACCTCGATCTACAAGTGGGCCTGCGGGCACAGCGTGGACGAGATGAACGACTGCATCGTCCGTCTCTATGTGGAGCACGGCATGATCGGGCGGTTCATGCACGTCGAACGCCCCGCGCCATCGAGCGCAACGACGTCCCCACATTCAAGGCATATGCCGAGAAGTGGATGAAGACCTACAAGGAGGCCATCCTGAAGCCGACGACGCTGAAGGGCTACAAGAGCAACCTCAAGACGCACCTGTACCCAACCTTCGGGAAGAAGCCGCTGAACGAGATCACCACTGACGACGTTCAGAAGTTCCTCAACGAGCGCGAGAGCCTGGCCAAGAACACCGTGCATACGATGTTTGTGCTATTTTCTGAGATCATGGACTCCGCATTTGAGGATCGGCTGATTCCCGCCAATCCCGCCAAAAGCAAGCGCCTGACCATCGTCTCCACGAAGCAGACCACACGAGACGCGCTCTCGCCGGTGCAGCTCCAGCAGATCATCTCGGACATCTCCGACAAACTGACGGACGACACCCAGCGGCGCATGATGGCGCTGATGCTTTTCACCGGCATGCGCCGGGGCGAAGTGCTGGGCCTCAAATGGGAGGACATCAACTTTGACAGCAAGCTGATCCGCGTCAGACGGGCCGTGTCTTACCCAACCAATCAGCCCCTGGTGTCCACTCCCAAGACGCGCAGCGGCAACCGCGTCATCCCGCTGGACGACCATCTGACCACCCTGCTGGAGCCACGGGGAACCACCGGCTACATCATCGGCGGCGAGAAGCCGCTGACGCAGATGGTCCTGCGGCGGGTGCTGCGCAACATCAACAAAAAGGTGGATATGTTCGGCGCGACGCCGCATGTCTTCCGGCACAGCTACCTCTCGGCGATGGTGGAGGCCGGCGTAGACCCCAAGACGATCCAGCAGATCGGCGGTCATTCCAACATTACCACCACACTGAACATCTACGCCCACACCCGCGTCGGCCTGGTCAGGGAGGCCGGCGAGAAGGTGGGCAGGCTGCTCACGAACAACCAACATAACTCGGTCCATGAAGCAAAGACGCAGAGCGTTCCTTTGTAAGAAAGCTCCGCGAACAAATCCTGCAAAATGGCCGGATGACCCTTAAGTTCTGTTCACAAATTTTGTGAATCCAGCCCATCAGGGTGAACAGATTTGTGAATGGGACGCCGTTTTGAAACGGAAGGGAGAGGCGAAACGTGCGAAAACAGGTCGAAAAGAGCCTAAAAGGCCCTGATGTTTGGCTATAACGCACAAAGCACCCTGCACAAAATTGTGCAGGGTGCGTGGCGCCTCAGGTAGGACTCGAACCTACAACCCTTCGGTTAACAGCCGAATGCTCTGCCATTGAGCTACTAAGGCATGTCGATGTTTCAATCGACGGATGCTATTATAGCAAAGTCGGGGCGGGCTGTCAAGGGATTTTGGAAGTTTTGCCAGATTTTACGGAATTGTCCGCGATTGTTCAAGTTGAGCGCCGCCCCCACATTTCCTGTTGAACCCAAAGCGGCGGTATGGTAGAATATGGAAAAGAGGGGGCGAGGACGTGTTCAATCACCATGACATTACGCGAAACGCCTGCATGCTGCACGGGCCGCTGCGGCACAGGGGGTACGATTGGTGGTGGCATTCCTTCACCGCGCAGGACGAGATTACCGGCGAGGACAGGGCGTTTTTCATCGAGTTCTTTCTGTGCAACCCGGCCCTGGGCGGGGACGCGCCGGTGCTGGGGCAGCTGCCGGAGAACCAGGCGGCGGGGCGGCGGCCTTCCTATCTGATGGTGAAGGCCGGGTGCTGGGGCGAGGACCACTGCCAGCTGCACCGGTTCTTTGGGTGGAGCGAGGTGGCGCTGCACGCGGAGGCGCCGTACCGGATCGAGGCGGGGGACTGCCTGGCCGGGGAGGAGGTGCTGCGGGGCAGCGTTTCGGTGTCGCCGGAGGACGCCGCGGCGCATCCGGAGTGGATGTGCGACGCCGGCAGCCTGCGCTGGGCGCTGACGCTGAAAAAGCGGATCGCCTTCAACGTGGGCTACGGGGCCAGCCGCCCGCTGCGGGACGCCGAGGCCTTCGCCATGTACTGGCACGCCGAGGGCATGAAGACCGACTACGCGGGCTGGATCGAGTACAACGGGCGGCGCTTCACGGTGACGCCGGAAAAGTGCTTCGGCTACGCGGACAAGAACTGGGGCCGGGACTTCACCAGCCCCTGGGTGTGGCTGGCCTCCAGCTGCCTGACCAGCCGCCTGACCGGCAAGCGGCTTCTGGACAGCGCCTTTGACATCGGCGGCGGGAGGCCCAAGGTGTACTTCGTGCCGCTGGACCGGCGGCTGCTGGGCGCGTTCTGGTACGAGGGCAAGGCCTACGACTTCAACTTCTCCCACGTGTGGCTGAACGTGAAGACCGAGTTTTCGTTCGAGGAGGGCCCGGAGGAGGTCGTCTGGCACGTGCGGCAGGAGAGCCTCCACGCCGCGATGGAAACTGAGATCCACTGCCGCAAGGCCGAGATGCTGCTGGTGAACTACGAGGCCCCGGACGGCTCCAAGCGGCACAACCGGCTGTGGAACGGTGGCACCGGGCGGGGCCTGGTGAAGCTGTACGACCGGGACGGCGACGGGCTGCGGCTCGTGGACGAGATCGAGTGTACCCACGTGGGGTGCGAGTATGGGGAATACGATGAGCAGGAATGAGGAATGAGGAGTGAGGAATGAGTCGGGAAGACCGTTCTCATGAATCAGGGAGGGGGAGCGCATGGAGTATCGCAGGCTGGGGAAGACGGGGCTGAGGGTCAGCGAGGTGGGGTTCGGCGGGGAGTGGCTGGAGCGCCACCCGGAGGCCGACTCGATCGCGCTGATTAAGCACGCCCACGCGGCGGGCATTAACATCATCGACTGCTGGATGCCGGACCCCAAGTCCCGGAGCATCATCGGCGCGGCCATCGCCGACTGCCGCGGGGAGTGGTTCGTGCAGGGGCACATCGGCTCCACCTGGCAGGGCGGCCAGTACGTGCGCAGCCGGGACATGGCGTTCGTGAAGCCCGCCTTCGAGGACCTGCTCGCGCGCATCGGCGGCGGGTACATCGACCTGGGCATGATCCACTACGTGGACACCGAGGCCGACTGGCAGGCCGCCATGAGCGGGCCGTTCATGGAATACGTGGGGGAACTGCGCCAAAAGGGCCTGATCCGCCACGTGGGCATGAGCACCCACAACCCGCGCATGGCCGCCCGGGCCGTGGAGGCGGGGCTGGTGGAGATGATACTGTTCAGCGTGAACCCGGCCTTTGACATGCGGCCCGCCACCGAGAACTTAGAGGAGATGTTCGGCGGCTACGACGGCGACTTCAGCGGCATCGACCCGGAGCGGGCGGCGCTGTACAGGCTGTGCGAGGCGAGGGACGTGGGCATCACGGTGATGAAGGGCTTCTTCGGCGGCGCGCTGTTCGACGCGAAGCGCTCGCCCTTCGGCGCGGCGTTCACCCCCGCGCAGCTGATCCACTACGCGCTGACCCGGCCCGGCGTGGCCTCGGTGCTGTGCGGCTACGACACCCCCGACCAGGTGGACGCCGCCGTGGCCTACGAGAGCGCCGACGCCGACGCCCGGGACTACGCCTCGGTGCTGGCCGGCGCGCCGCTGCACAGCTATCGCGGCCAGTGCACCTACTGCGGGCACTGCAAGCCCTGCCCGGTGAACATCGACATCGCCATGGTCAACAAGCTGTACGACCTGGCGCTGCAGCAGAGCGAAATCCCCCGGAGCCTGCGGGAGCACTACCGCAACCTGGGCCCCGCCGCCGCCGACTGCGTGGGCTGCAAAAGCTGCGAGCCCCGCTGCCCGTTTGGCGTTCAGATCGCCGAGCGGATGAAGCAGGCGGCGAGACTGTTTGGAGAATAGGAGGGTATCATCATGCAGGCATACAACCCCTATCTGCCCGGCTGGGAGTACACGCCGGACGGGGAGCCCCACGTGTTTGAGGGGCGGGTGTACGTGTACGGGAGCCACGACCGGTTTCGCGGGCAGACCTACTGCCTGAACGACTACGTGTGCTGGTCCGCGCCGGAGGACGACCTGGCCGACTGGCGCTACGAGGGCGTGATCTTCAAAAAGACCGACGACCCGGACAACCCGGACGGCGAGGGCTGCCTGTTCGCGCCGGACGTCACCCGGGGGCCGGACGGGCGGTACTATCTGTACTATGTGCTCAGCAACAAGGGGTACGTGTCTGTGGCGGTGTGCGACAAGCCGGCGGGGGAGTACGAATACCTGGGCAACGTGCGCTGGCCGGACGGCGTTCGGCTGGGGGAGCGGGAAGGGGACGAGCCCCAGTTCGACCCCGGCGTGCTGACCGAGGGCGATTTGACCTACATGTACACCGGCTTCTGCGGGCCCTGGGATGAGAGCCGCACCGGCCCGATGATGACCGTGCTGGGGCCGGACATGCTGACCGTGGTCCGCGGCCCGGTGACCATCATGCCCAGCGCGCCCTACGCCAAGGGCACCCAGTGGGCGGGGCACGAGTTCTTCGAGGCGTCGTCCATCCGCAAATTTGACGGGCTGTACTACTTCGTGTATTCCTCCGTGGTGATGCACGAGCTGTGCTACGCCACCGCCCCGAAGCCCGAGGGGCCCTTCACCTACGGCGGCGTGGTGGTCAGCAACTGCGACATGCACATCGACACCTACAAGCCCGCGAACAAGCCCATGTACTACGGGGCCAACAACCACGGCGGACTGGTGGAGGTCCGGGGGAAGCGCTACATATTCTATCACCGCCACACCGACGGCACCAACTACAGCCGCCAGGGCATGGCCGAGCCGGTGCGATTCATGTCGGACGGTGGCATCGCCCAGGCGGAGATGACCTCCTGCGGCCTGAACGGCGGGCCGCTGAAGGGGGAGGGCTACTACCCGGCGTACATCGCCTGCAACCTGTTCACCGACAAAGAGAGCGTGTACACCGGCGGCTCCGGCGGCAACGGCTTCTGGATGGACGGGTGCTTCCCGAAGATCACCCAGGACGGCCGCGACGGCGACGAGGAGCCGGGCTACATCGCCAACATGACCGAGTCCGCCACCTGCGGCTTCAAGTACTTCGACTGCCGGGGCGTCAGGCGCGTGGGCATTCGCGTGCGCGGCTACGCCGGGGGCCGGTTCGAGGTGAAGACGGCCTGGGACGGCCCCGTGCTGGGCAGCATTCCCGTGCGGTTCACGAACCTGTGGACCGACTACGCCGCCGACATCGCCATCCCCGACGGCGTGCAGGCGCTCTACCTGACCTATCGCGGCCCGGGCAGCGCCCAGCTGGCGGGGGTTGAGATGGAGTGTGGAGTGAGGAGTTAGGAGTGAGGAGTAATAGAATGCCGGTGGACAGTTGAGTGAGGAATGAGACGATGCGCCGCCCGCCCGGTGAGTCACCCGGGGACAGGTTCCTGTTGACTCATTCCATGACAGTGGGGACGGTTCTCATTGTCATCTTTTCGATAAAAAAGATGACAGCGAGAACCGTCCCCGTTGTCATCAAAAAGATGACAGCGAAAACCGTCCCCGTTGTCATCTTTCGTCCACGCAGTGCAGATCGATGTCGTACTCCCGTATGGCGCGGAGCATGTTCTCCGGGGGGGTGTGGTCGGTGACGATGCCGCGGATCTGGCGGAAGGGGCAGTAGCAGTAGGTGGCGTTGCGGCCGAACTTGCTGCTGTCGGCCAGTACGATCACGTTGTGGTTCTGGCTGACCAGCTCGGACTTCAGGTGGTATTCGGCGTAGGTGTTGTTGCTGGCGCCCCACTCCACCGACAGGGCGGTGGCGGCCATGAACAGCGTGTTCACCCGCACACTGTGCAGGGCGGAGTTCACCTCGTCCACCAGGGAATTGGTGGCGTGGTTCAGCAGGCCGCCCAGGGCCAGCACCCGCAGGCCGGGGTACTTGGCGGCCTCCACCAGCACGCTCAGGCTGTGGGTGACGATGCGCACGTTCTTGCGGGCCAGGTGCGGCACCATGTGGGGCACCGTGGAGCCGGAGTCCAGGAACACGACGCTGTCCTCCTCCACCAGCGAGGCGGCCAGCTCGCCGATGGCCCGCTTGCCGTCGGCGTGCATCTCCGCGCGCTTGGCCAGCGGCACCAGCGTGGCGAAGGCCTGGTTCTCCAGCGCGTCGATGCTGGACACGCCGCCGTACACCTTGCGGATGTGGCCGCGCTCGATCAGGGCGGCCACGTCGCGGCGGACCGTGTTCAGCGATATGTCGAAGTGCTTTGCCAGGTCGTACAGCGTGACCGTGCCGTTGCTGAGGATCATGGCCTCCATCTGGTTCAGTCGGTCTGAGCGCATGTAAAGTCCCTCCCGGGGCGGTTTTGACCCCATTATAGCATGCGATTTATGTTAAGACAAGACGTTAAACTTAAAAAAAGGACAAATTATTGTCAGGTCCGTATTGAATATTGAGCAAGTGTATGGTAGAATGTTATCAGATTGGGTGAGGCGTCACCCGCGATTATTGAACATGAGGGAGGAAATCAGCATGGATTACGCAAAGGAATCCCTGAAGAAGCACCAGGAATGGAAGGGCAAGCTGGAGGTCATCGCCCGCGCGTCCGTCGCCACCAAGGAGGACCTGTCCCTGGCCTACACCCCCGGCGTGGCCCAGCCCTGCCTGGAGATCCAGAAGGACATCGACAAGAGCTATGAGCTGACCCGCCGCTGGAACCTGTGCGCGGTCATCACCGACGGCACCGCGGTGCTGGGCCTGGGCGACATCGGCCCCGAGGCCGGCATGCCCGTCATGGAGGGCAAGTGCGTGCTGTTCAAGTCCTTCGGCGACGTGGACGCCTTCCCGCTGTGCGTGAAGACCAAGGACGTGGACGAGTTCGTCAACGCCGTGGCGCTGATTTCCGGCTCCTTCGGCGGCATCAACTTAGAGGACATCTCCGCGCCCCGCTGCTTTGAGATCGAGCGCAAGCTGAAGGAGAAGACCGACATCCCGATCTTCCACGACGACCAGCACGGCACCGCCATCATCACGCTGGCCGGCCTGATGAACGCGCTGAAGGTGGTCGGCAAGAAGATGGACGAGGTCAAGATCGTCACTTCCGGCGCCGGCGCGGCCGCCATTGCCATCGTGAAGCTGCTGATGTCCGCGGGCGCCAAGCACGTGATCATGTGCGACCGCAAGGGCGCGATCTACGAGGGCCGCGACGGGCTGAACTGGATCAAGAAGGAAATGGCCCAGGTCACCAACCTCGAGAAGAAGGCCGGAAGCCTGGCCGACATGCTGGTGGGCGCCGACGTGTTCATCGGCGTTTCCGCCCCCGGCACCGTGACCACCGAGATGGTCAAGACCATGAACAAGGACGCCATCGTGTTCGCCTGCGCGAACCCGACGCCCGAGATCTTCCCCGACGAGGCGAAGGCCGGCGGCGCGGCGGTCATCTCCACCGGCCGCAGCGACTTCCCGAACCAGATCAACAACGTGCTGGCCTTCCCGGGCATCTTCCGCGGCACCTTCGACGTGCGGGCCAGCGACATCAACGAGGAGATGAAGATGGCCGCCTCCAAGGCGCTGGCCGGGCTGGTCTCCGACGAGGAGCTGAACCCCGAGTACATCATCCCCGCGCCGTTTGACCCCAGGGTGAAGGACGCCGTGGCCAAGGCCGTGGCCCAGGCCGCCAGGGATTCGGGCGTGGCCAGGATCTGATTTCAACACGGACATATCTGCCGGTCGGAACGCGTTCCGACCGGCGGATTTCATTTTGCGTTCAATTTCTCCACCAGCTGCCGCGGCTTGGCGGTCATCTCCACCCAGGCGGGGACAAGGCCGCTGCGCAGGGCGTTGCGCACCGAGCGGAGGTTCGACCAGGCGGCGCAGTAGAAGGGCACCCGGCCGCGGCGCAGTATCTCCTTCGCCAGCGCGCAGGTCAGCGCCGAGGCCACGCCGCGCCGCCGGTAGCCGGGCAGCACGTCCACGCCGATCTGCCACATGGCGTCGCAGTCGGCGGAGCAGGCGGCCAGGCCGATCAGCGTATCGCCGTCGTAGGCGCCCACGCCCAGTGCGTCCAACGCCTTCCGATTGGCGCACAGGGCGTTGCTCCATTCGGGCCGGTAGAGTTCGGCGAAGTCCGGCGGGGTCAAAACCCGCGTCTCATAGGCGCAGGGCAGGTCGCCCAGGCGTTCGACGTCTGGCAGGAAGTACTCGGCCATGAAGCAGATTCGCGCGTCCATGTCCCGCAGGCGGTCGTCCAAAAAGTGCATGTTCGGCGTCTCGAAGCAGTGGTAGAACGGGTACCGGCCGACGTATTCCGCCACCAGGGCCGAGACCTCGTCCGTCACCGCGGCCACCACGTTGTTGCCGTAGGAGATCAGGTTGCAGACGATGGGCAGTCGCAGGTATTTCCGGGCGTTCGCGCCCAGGCGCAGCGGCGCGATCACGTTTTCGTCCTTCAGAAAGTCTTCGGCGGCGCAGCCCATGTCCTCGGCGGACTGGCGCATGGCCACGGACAGCAGCTGATGATTCGTCATAGCAATCGCCTCTCTACAGTCTGTACTGCATGAAGTTTCCGTTTTTCACAAACCCGAAATCCGTGTACAGCAGCATGCCCATGTCCGACGCCGTGATCTGCACCGCGCCGCAGCCGTGGGCGCGCGCGGCGTCCACCACCCTTTCAAGCAGCGCGCGGGCGATGCCCCGGCGGCGGTAGGCCGGGTCGGTGTACATGCTGGAGAGCAGGCCGATCCGGCCGGTGGGGCAGCTGAAATAGGGCGGCTTTTCCACGAACGACATGCCGCTGGTGCCGACGATCTTCCCGCCGTCCGTCGCCAGCCAGGACACGAAGGTGCCGTCCGCCATGTGGCGGGTGTAGTAGTCCATGAGGGCCGGGGCGAGGTCGATTTGCTCCGTCGCGCCCTCCTCGCGCAGCTGGCGGATGCGCAGCGCGATGAAGGCGTTTAGGTCCGCCGGGGTAAGCTTTCGATAGGCGATGGGCATGGTGAGTCCCTCCTTCCGGGATGGGGTGATGCCGCGCCCGGCCGGGGCGGGCATGGGGGAGAAGTGAGATAAGGAACCGTCCCCTATCTCAAAAAGTGAGATAGGGGACGGTTCCTTATCTCACTTCAGGCCGAGGAGAAGCGGTTCAGGTCGACGAAGAGGTTGGTGAAGTCCTCGTCGCGGTAGTCGCGCTGGGCGTAGTCCAGGGCGGGGTTGGCCGAGGCGGAGGGCTTGGGGGCGGAGGGGTTTGGGGCGGCGCGGTCGCGGGCGTCCCACTCCCGCAGCTTGGCGCGCCAGTCGGCGATGGGCTTACCGCCGGCCTTCCAGCCGATGGACTGGTAGTAGTGAAAGAATTGGTCCGGGTCGGGGGAGAGGTGGTTTTGGGCGCAGAAGGCGCGCACGGCCTCCAGCGTCGGGGGCTCGGGCGTTGCCTCGGGCTTCGGCGCGGGCAGCGCGGGCGACGGGGCGTCCTTGCGGGGACGGCCCCCCCAGCGCGCCGTTGCGGCGGTTGGCTTCGTATATCCGGCCGTAGGCGTCGGCGTCCCGGTCGATCTGGATGCGCCAGCGGGGGAACAGGAACCGCTCGTTGCCCGTCAGATACGCCTCCGGCAGCACGTCGCCCCGGGCGTGGCTCAGCATCGCCCGCACCAGCCGGCCCACCTCCGCGTCGGTCAGCGGCTGCGCCTCGTCCAGGAAGTCGTGATACAGCTTTATGTAGGTCAACGCCATGGCGATGATACCTCCTGCGCTTGATACATCCATTATAGCACAAAATCTTCGTCATTTTCGTCAAATTTCCGGGGGCGCGAAAACCCGCCGTCTTCGCCCTCGTCTTTGTCTTCGTCTTAGTTTTTGTCATAGTCTTTGTCATAGTCTTTGTCTTGGCTTTTTTCGGTTTGCGAAAAAACCGGGCGGTTTTTTGGGAGAGTGAAGAGTGGAGAGTGAAGAGTGAAGAGTGGAGAGTGAAGAGTGGAGAGTGGAGAGTGAAGAGTGGAGAGTGAAGAGTGGAGAGTGAAGAGCGGAGAGTGAAGAGCGGAGAGTGAAGAGCGGAGAGTGAAGAGCGGAGAGTGAAGAGCGGAGAGTGAAGAGCGGAGTTGTCAGTAGGGGCGCCGATGCGGCGCCCGCCTGGGGGAGTGAGGAGTTAGGAGCAGAAGGATGCCAGATGACAGTGGGGACGGTTCTCGTTGTCATCTTTTCAACTCAAAAGATGACAGTGAGAACCGTCCCCATTGTCATCCAATTGCGCACAACCGAATGAGTCAATAGGAACCTGTCCCCGAGTGACTCACAGCGTTTCCCGGGCTATTCCTGTTCCCTGTACCCTGTTCCCTGTACCCTGTTCCCTGTACCCTCCCGAGCCGGCCGCCAGCATCCCCTATTGCCTATTGCCTACTGCCTATTGCCTACTGCCTATTGCCTACTCTCTATTGCCTCCCCCCTCTCGTTAACAAAACTTACCCAGAAAGTGGTGAAAAGCGCGTTAAAGGTGCCAATCACTTGCCAAAAACTCAAATAATATTGTATAAAGTATTGACAAGGTTGTGGGCATGTGTTATTATCAGATTGATGGGAGCGAAAGATTGTGCTTCCAAAGCGCGCATCGGCGAGATGCAAAACAATTTGAGGAGGTAAGTATCCATGAAGAAGATCCTGTCTGTGGTTCTGGTCCTGATGCTCCTGGCCATGATGGCCGTTCCCGCGATGGCGGAGGACTTCACCATCGTCGTGAACCTGAAGACCCTGTCCAGCGAGTACTGGCAGACCGTTAAGAGCGGCATCGACAAGGCCGCCGAAGAGTTGGGGCTGACCATCGACGTGCAGGGCCCGCCCGCCGAGTCCGACATCCAGGGCCAGGTCAACCAGATCGAGACCCAGCTGACCGGCAACCCCGACGCCATCATCATCGCGCCCGACGACAACGACGCCGTGGTGGGCGTGCTGGAGAGCACCGGCTATCAGGGCATCGTGGTGTTCTGCGACACCACCAACACCTTTGAGAACCAGACCGCCTTCGTGGGCACCTCCAACGACGAGGCGGCCTACGGCGGCGGCGTGTACGGCGCGGCTCTGAACGGCGCCGACACCAAGGCCCTGATCATCTACGGCCAGGAGGGCGACAACACCTCCAACCTGCGCAAGTCCGGCTACGAGAAGGCCCTGGAAGAGGCCGGCCTGACCCCCGTTGCTGAGATGAGCGGCAACAACAACACCGCCGACTCCAAGAACGTCATGGAAGCCCAGCTGATCTCCAACCCCGACATCAACCTGGTGCTGTGCCACAACGACGACTCCGCGCTGGGCGCCCTGGAAGCCATCAAGGAAGCCGGCAAGGAAGGCATCGCCGTGATCGGCTTTGACGGCAACACCTCCGCGCTGGAGTCCATCGCCGCCGGCGAGCTGAAGGCCACCATCGCACAGCAGCCCGCCGAGATGGGCTACCTGTCCGTGATGACCGCCGTCGCCGCCCTGAAGGGCGAGACCGTCGAGAAGGTCGTCTCCGTTCCCACCGTCGTGATCGACGCCGACAACGTGGCCGAGCACCTGCAGTAATCGACCTCGCTCCGGCGACCGGCGGCTCCCGCGCTGAGACAGCCTGACTGAGCCGCAATCATCCACCGGACGATCCTTGGTCAAGCCCTGGATCGTCCGGTTTTTTCAAAAACCGAGAGAAGGAGCGTGATCGACCAGTGGCGGAATATGTGGTGGAGCTGAAGCATGTCACCAAGCGCTTTCCGGGCGTCATCGCCATGCACGACATGCACATCCAGATCAAGCCCGGCGAGATCCACGGCCTGATCGGCGAGAACGGCGCGGGCAAGTCCACGCTGATCAAGGTGCTGACGGGCGTATACATCCCCGAGGAGGGCGAGATCTACGTGGACGGGCAAAAGGTTTCCTTTGCCAACCCGGTGCAGGCCCGCGAGGCCGGCATCGCCTGCGTCTATCAGGAACTGAACATCGTGCCGATGCTGCCCGTGGTGGACAACGTGTTCATGGGCCGCAACGAGCACAAGCCCAACGGTCTGCTGGACTATCCGAGGATGCACAAGGAGGCCCACGAGGCGCTGACCACGCTGGGCCACCCCGAGGTGGACACCCACATCGAGTGCGGCAAGCTGGGCATGGGCCTGCAGCAGATGGTGGAGATCGCCAAGGCCGTGTCGCTGAAGGCCAAGCTGCTGATCATGGACGAGCCCACGTCTTCCCTGGGCGAGCAGGAGGTCAAGCAGCTGATGACCACCGTGCGCAAGCTGAAGAGCCAGGGCATCGCGATACTGTTCGTGTCCCACAAGTTAGAGGAGCTGTTCGAGCTGTGCGACCGCGTGACGGTCATGCGCGACGGCGAGCACATCGACACCCGCGACATCGCGGATTGGAACAACGACAGCCTGATCCAGGCCATGGTGGGCCGGTCGCTGGAGAACCAGTTCCCCAAGGAGTTCGGCAAGAAGGGCGAGTGCATGCTGGAGTGCCGGCACCTGAAGGAGCTGGGCGTGCTGAAGGACGTGAGCTTCAAGGCCTACGGCGGCGAGATACTGGCCTTCGCGGGCCTGGTGGGCGCCGGCCGCACCGAGACCATGCGCGCGCTGTTCGGCGCGGATCCGCTGGACGGCGGCGAGGTGTACGTCAAGGGCAAGAAGATGAACTTCAAAAACCCCGGCCAGGCCATCCGCGCCGGCATCGCCTTCTTGACCGAGGACAGAAAGGGCCAGGGCCTGGTGCTGTCGCTGAGCGTGAAGACCAACATCATACTGGCCAACATGCGGCGCTTCAAGAAGGGCTTTTTGCTGGACAACGGCGAAATTGAGAGGAACAGCCAGCAGCGCATCAAGGAGCTGCGCATCAAGACGCCCACCGCCGAAGAGGTGGTCTCCCAGCTGTCCGGCGGCAACCAGCAGAAGGTGGTCATCGGCAAGTGGATCAACTGCGACGCCGACATCTACATCTTCGACGAGCCCACCCGCGGCATCGACGTCGGCGCGAAGGTGGAGGTCTACAACGTGATGAACGACCTGGTGAAGCAGGGCAAGTGCGTGATCATGGTGTCCTCGGAGCTGCCCGAGGTGTTGGGCATGGCGGACCGGGTGGTGGTCATGCGCGAGGGCGAGGTCATGGCCGAGATCGACCGCGACAGCGCGCACTTCAACCAGGAAGACATAATGAAAGCGGCATGGGGAGGTAAGATCGCATGAACGATACCAAGAAGAAGGCCGGCATAAGCGACCTGTTGTGGAAACTGGGTCCGCTGATGGTGCTGGCGTTGCTGTTTATCATATTCACCATCGCGCTGCCGGGCAAGTTCCTGAGCATCGCCAACATGATGAATATACTGAAGCAGACGAGCATCAACTGCCTGATCGCCGCCGGCATGCTGCTGACGCTGATCACCGCCGGCATCGACCTGTCCGTGGGCTACAACGCCATACTGTCCACCTGCCTGATCGGCGTCATGATGCAGAACGGCATCACCAACCCGGTGCTGCTGATCGTGGCCGCCATCGCGCTGTGCACGTTCTGCGGCTTCATGAACGGCACGCTGTACACGCGGCTGGACCTGCCGCACCCCTACGTGTCCACGCTGGGCATGAAGTTCGTGCTGTGGGGCATGGCGCTTCTGATCACCAACAGCCAGACCATCGGCTTCAACAACAAGGGCATCGACCCGGTGCTGTGGATCGGCAAGGCCACGCTGTTCTCCTTCGGCTTCCCGGTGAGCTTCATACTGGTCATCATCGTCTACTTCATCTTCCACGTGTTCCTGAACCACACCGCGCTGGGCCGCCAGATCTACTGCGTGGGCGGCAACCCGGAGGCGGCGCGCATGTCCGGCATTCGCAGTAAGGACGTGCTGACCATCGTGTACACGATCTCCGGCTTCATGTGCGGCGTCGCGGGCGTGGTGCTGGCGGGCCGCCTGAACTCCGCCAACACGGCCTCCGCCGCCAACTTTGATACCGACGCCATCGCGGCGTGCATCATCGGCGGCGCGTCCTTCCGCGGCGGCAAGGGCACCATCTGGGGCAGCATGATCGGCGCGCTGCTGATCGCCACCATCCGCGACGGCCTGAACCTGTTCGGCGCGGGCAACGACATCCAGTACATCGTCATCGGCTCGGTCATCATCCTGGCCGTGACGCTGGACGTGTTCCGCGGCAAGGCCGAGGCCAAGGCGCGCAAGATGGCGGCCGTCACCAAGTAATCCGCAGGCTTCGCGCTCCGGCGATCCGTCGGGGCGCGCCGGCCTGAAAACACAGTAAAGGAGTCGATTCAAAATGTCTATGTTTGATTCCACCAAGGTCTTTCTGGGCATCGCCCCCATCGGCTGGTGCAACGACGACATGCCCGAGCTGGGCGCGGAGAACACCTTCCGCCAGACCGTCAGCGAGATGGCGCTGGCCGGGTTCACGGGCTGCGAGATCGGCAACAAGTATCCCTCCGACCCGAAGGAACTGAAGTGGGAGCTGGACCTGCGCGGCATGCGCATCGCCTCCCGCTGGTTCTCCTCGTTCATACTGACCCAGCCCATCGAGCAGGTGGAGGCCGACTTTGCCAAGGAGCTGGACTTCCTGGCCGCCGTGGGCGCGAACCGCATCAACGTGTCCGAGCAGAGCTATTCGATCCAGGGCCAGGTGGACACCCCGGTGCTGGCCGACAGGAAGCACGTGATGAACGACGAGGAGTGGGACCGCTTCTGCAAGGGCCTGAACCGCCTGGGCAAGATCGCGAAGGACCGCGGCTTCAAGCTGTGCTTCCACCACCACATGGGCACCGTGGTGCAGACCGCCGAGGAGACCGACCGGATGCTGGCCAATACCGACCCGGACCTGGTGTTCCTGTGCTATGACACCGGCCACTTCACCTTCGCCGGCGAGGACCCGCTGACCGTGCTGAAGAAGTACGTGGACCGCGTGGGACATGTGCACCTGAAGGACATGCGCGCCGACGTGGTCGCCCGCGTGAAGCCCGAGGGCTGGAGCTTCCTCCAGGCCGTGCGCAACGGCGCCTTCACCGTGCCCGGCGACGGCTGCGTGGACTACGACCCCATCCTGAAGCTGCTCAGCGACGCGAAGTACGAGGGCTGGCTGCTGGTGGAGGCCGAGCAGGACCCCGCCAAGGCCAATCCGCTGGAGTACGCCATCAAGGCCAGGAAGTACATCCGGGAGCACACGGGGCTTTGAGGAATGAGGAATTAGGAATTAGGAATGAGGAATTGGAGATGGTCTCCCAACGACATTCCCGATTCTCTATCGGAGGTTGATACCGATGTATATTCAAAAACAAGTTGTACGGGGGTACAACCCTTACCTGGTGATGGGGCAGAACGACTGCGCCACTTACATGGACGTGGGGCTGCTGGTGCTGGAGCCGGGCGACACCTATGACTTCGACGAGCCCGAAAAGGAGCTGGCGCTGGACCTTTTGATCGGCAAGGTGCGGTTCTGCTACGGCGACGCCTGCGCCGAGGCCGAGCGCCCCGACACCTTCCACTACGCCGCCTGGTGCCTGCACGTGTGCCGGGGCACCAAGGTGACCGTGAAGGCCCTGGAACACGCCGAGCTGTACGTGCAGCTGACCGACAACGAGCGCGAGTTCCCCGCCCGGCTGTACGGGCCGGAGGACATCATGGTGCAGCACGCCGGGTCCAACGGTGAACTGATGGGCTGCATGCAGCGCGAGATCCAGACCTTCTTCGACTACGAGAGCGCGCCCTACAGCAACATGGTGCTGGGCGAGGTGCTCAACTACCCGGGCAAGTGGTCCAGCTATCCGCCGCACCACCACCCCCAGCCGGAGGTCTACTTCTACCGCTTCGACTACCCCCACGGCTTCGGCGCGGGCTTTGCCAACGGCCAGATCTACCAGACCGGGCACAACGGGTGCCTGGTGATCAACCACTCGTTCCACTCCCAGGGCGCGGCCCCCGGCTACGCCATGTGCTACATGTGGGGCATCCGTCACCTGCCCGGCGACCCCTGGCGCAAGACCCGCATCGACGACCCGGAGCACGAGTGGCTCTGGAAGGCGGACGCGAACGAACACATATTCAAGAGTGAATAAAAGGGAGGAATTTCAAATGAGCAAGAAACTGCGCATCGGCGTGATCGGCGCGGGCCGCATCGGCAAGCTGCACGCCAACAACCTGGCCACCCGCGTGCCCGGCGCCGAGTTGGCCGCGATCTCCGACGTGTACGAGCCCGCCGCCAAGGAGCTGGCGGAGAAGCTGGGCGTACCGGCCTACTACAACGACTATCACAAGATCCTGGAGGACAAGAGCATCGACGCGGTGTTCATCTGCTCCTCTACCGACACCCATTCGCCGATCTCCATCGAGGCGGCGAAGGCCGGCAAGCACATCTTCTGCGAAAAGCCCATCGACCACGACCTGGACAAGATCCGCCCCGTGCTGGAGGAGGTCAAGAAGGCCGGCGTCAAGTATCAGGTGGGCTTCAACCGCCGCTTTGACCGCAACTTCAAGCACGTGCGCGACGTGGTGCAGGCCGGCGGTATCGGCGACGTGCAGATCGTGAAGGTCACCAGCCGCGACCCCGAGGCGCCGCCGCTGAGCTACGTGAAGGTGTCCGGCGGCATCTTCGTGGACATGACCATCCACGACTTTGACATGGTGCGCTACCTGTCCGGCAGCGAGGTCGAAGAGGTCTCCGCCTTCGGCGCGTGCCTGGTGAACCCGGAGATCGGCCAGGCCGGCGACGTGGACACCTGCATCATCACGCTGAAGTTCGCCAACGGCGCGCTGGGCGTCATCGACAACAGCCGCCAGGCCGTGTACGGCTACGATCAGCGCATCGAGGTGTTCGGCAGCAAGGGCTGCATCACCGCCGACAACGAGACGCCCAACAACACCACGCTGTACACCGCCGACGCCGTCACCAAGGAGAAGCCCCTGTGGTTCTTCCTGGAGCGCTACAACGACGCGTTCATCGCCGAGGAGTGCGGCTTCGTGGAGGCCTGCCTGAACGACACCGACACCGCCGTGGGCGCCTTCGACGGCCTGCAGCCCGTGCTGATCGCCATCGCGGCCAAGGAGAGCTGCGAAAAGGGCGGCGTGCCGGTGAAGGTCATGAAATAAACCGAACAGGGGGAATGTCATATGAATAAGGCAGACAGCTATGCGCTGAAGCACTTTGCGCTTGAAATCCGCATCGCGCTGCTGGAGGAACTGAAGGCCCGCGGCTTCGGCCACATCGGCGGCTCGCTGTCCGTGTGCGACCTGCTGGCCGTGCTGTACGGCAAGGTGATGAACTACCGCGTGGACGACCCCCAGTGGCCCGACCGCGACAAGCTGGTGTGCTCCAAGGGCCACGCCGGCCCCGCCGTATACGCCACGCTGGCGCTGAAGGGCTTCTTCCCGATGGACCAGCTGAAGACCCTGAACCGGCCCGGCACCAATCTGCCCAGCCACTGCGACCGGAACAAGACCCCCGGCGTGGACTGCACCTGCGGCTCCCTGGGCCAGGGCACGTCCCAGGCCGTGGGCATCGCTCTGGGCGACAAGCTGAAGGGCCGCCCCAGCCGCACCTTCCTCGTGGTCGGCGACGGCGAGATCGACGAGGGCCAGTGCTGGGAGGCCGCCATGTTCACCGCCGGCAAGAAGCTGACGAACCTGGTGTGGATCGTCGACGAGAACAAAAAGCAGCTGGACGGCCCCACCGAGGAGATCCTGCCCCAGTTCGACCTGCGGGCGAAGTTAGAGGCCTTCGGCTTTGACGCGGTGCGCGTGAAGGGCAACGACGTGGAGGCGCTGTACGAGGCGCTGACGAAGCAGCCCGGCGACAGGCCCATCGCCATCGTGATGGACAACATCAAGGGCAGCGGCGTGAAGGCCGTGGAGGAGACCGCCTCCAACCACTCGATGACCGTGCCCGCCGAGACCTGGGACAGCTTCATCGCCGCGGTCAAGGCCGACCTGGAAGCGCTGGAAAAGGAGGGCGTCTGAAATGAAAGTGATCTATAACGGCAGCCCCGATACCCGGGCCTTCAAGGACGTCTTTTCCGTGATGCTTCCGAAGATGCTGGACGAGGACGAGAACCTGATCTACCTGGACGCCGACCTGATGAGCTGCCTGGGCACCGCCAAGTACGGCAAGGCCCATCCGGACCGCGCCATCAACTGCGGCATCGCCGAGGCCAACATGGCCGGCATCGCCGCGGGCCTGGCGATCGCGGGCTTCAACCCGATCTGCCACTCCTTCGGCACCTTCGCCTCCCGCCGCTGCTACGACCAGGTCTTCCTGTCCGGCGGCTATTCCAAGAACAACATCACCATGATCGGCACCGACCCCGGCGTGTGCGCGGCCATGAACGGCGGCACCCACATGCCCTTTGAGGACGTGGCCCTGTACCGCGCCATCCCCGGCGCCACCGTGATCGACGTGGCCGACGCCGCCCAGCTGGAGAACGTGTTCCCGAAGCTGGTGGCGCGCAAGGGCGTGAAGTACCTGCGCGTGAACCGCAAGGCCAACACGCTGATGTACGAGGCCGGCTCCGACTTTGAGATCGGCAAGGGCGTGGTGCTGCGCGAGGGCAAGGACATCACCCTGATCTCCGCCGGCTACACGCTGGGCTGCACCATGAAGGCCGCCGACGCGCTGGCCGAGAAGGGCGTCAGCGCCACCGTGATCGACATGTTCACCATCAAGCCCCTGGACGAGGCCCTGGTGATCGAGTGGGCGAAGAAGACCGGCGCGGTGGTCGTGTGCGAGAACCACAACGCCGTGGGCGGCCTGTACAGCGCCGTCGCCGACTGCCTGGCCGCCAACTGCCCGACCCCCGTCGGCCGCGTGGCCGTCGAGGAGTCCTTCGGCGAGGTCGGCCCCGCCGACTACCTGGCCGAGCGCTTCGGCCTGACCAGTGAGCACGTGGTCAGCGAGGCGGAGAAGACGATAGCAAGGAAATAATATATCAGGAGGTTTTTAGCGATGGGCAAGAAGATTCGTGTCGGCGTGGCCGGCTACGGCACCATTGGACAGAGACTGGCGGACGGCGTGGCCCTGCAGGGCGACATGGAGCTGGTGGGCATCGCCGACCTGGCCCCGACCCTCTCCCTTCAGGCGCTCCGCGAGCGCGACATGATCGGCGCCAACGGCGTGGAGTACAAGCTGTACCTGGTGGACGGGGCGGACAAGGCCGCCTTCGAGGCGAAGGACATCCCGGTGGCGGGCACCTTCGAGGAGCTGTGCAAGAGCGTGGACATCATGCTGGACAGCGCGCCCGGCGGCGTCGGCGCCAAGAACAAGGAGAACTACTACGACAAGTACGGCGTGAAGGCCATCTTCCAGGGCGGCGAGAAGAACTCCGTGGCGGACGTGTTCTTCCACGGCTACGCCAACTATGAAAAGGGCGTCGGCCAGAACTACCTGAAGCTGACCAGCTGCAACACCACCGGCCTCATCCGCACCGTGGACGCGCTGGACCGCGCCTTCGGGCTGGAGAAGGTGGCCATCACCATCATCCGCCGCGTGGCCGACCCGGGCGACTACCATCGCGGGCTGACCAACGCGCTGCAGATCGACAAGGCCCCCAGCCACCAGGCCGTGGACCTGATGACCATCATGCCCCACGTGAACGCCACCGGCATACTGGTGCACACCCCGGTGACCCACGGCCACATCATCACCGTGCTGGCCACGGCGAAGGACGGCCGCAAGATCACCAAGGAAGAGGCCCTGGCCGTGTTCCAGAAGCACCCGCGCATCCGCGTGGTCTCCATCGACGAGGGCTTCAAGGGCAACGCCAGCCTGTTCAAGTACGCCCGCGACCTGGGCAACCGCCGCGGCGACATGTACGAGATCGGCCTGTGGGAGGACAGCATCGTGGAGTCCGGCAACGACATCATGTATGCCATCAACATTCCGCAGGAGAGCGTGACCATCCCCGAGACCATGGACGCCATCCGCGCCTCCATGAAGATGCAGCTCACCCGCGAGGAGGGCACCGCCGAGACCAACAAGTACCTGGGCATCGGCAAGTTCAAGAAGTAAGATGACACGTGGCGGGGGAGCGGGCTCCCCCGCCTTTTTTGGAGGGGATTTCAAATGAGATTCGGCATTTACACCCTGGACGAGTTCGACGTGCGGGGCAAGACGGTGCTGTGCCGGGTGGACATGAACCAGCCGGTGGACCGGGCCACCGACAGCCTGAAGAGCATCCAGCGGATCACGGCCTGCGCGCCCACGGTGAAGGAGCTCTCGGACCGCGGGGCGAAGGTGGTGCTGCTGGCCCACCAGGGCAGCGACATCGAGTACAAGAACTTCTACTGCACCCGGCCCCACGCCAAGGTGCTGACGGAGCTGCTGGGCCGCGAGGTCAAGTGGATCGAGGACGTGTGCGGCCCCACCGCCCGGGAAGCCATCAAGGCCATGAAGGACGGCGAGATCATCCTTCTGGACAACGTGCGCTTCTGCTCCGAGGAGCAGACGCTGTTTGAGATGAAGCTGCAGCTGACCCATGAGCAGCAGGCCCAGACCCAGGTGGTCACGAAGCTGGCCCCCCTGGCCGACCTGTACGTGTGCGACGCCTTCGCCGCGGCCCACCGCGACCAGCCCACGCTGTGCGGCTTCGAGCAGGTGCTGCCCAGCGCCATGGGCCGTCTGTTCGAGCGGGAGTACTGCGTGGTCTCGGAGCTGATGGAAAAGCCCGAGCACCCCTGCGTGTTCGTGCTGGGCGGCAGCAAGATCTCCGACGCGTTCATGATGATGGAGACGGTGCTGTCCTCCGGCGCGGCCGACACCGTGCTCACCGGCGGCCTGGTGGGCGAGATTCTGCTGGCCAGCCAGGGCGTTGAGATCGGCAGCGGCACGCTGGGCTTCATCGTGAAGTCCGGCTACGAGGAGTTCATCGAGAAGGCCAAGGGCATCTACGAAAAGTACGCCGATAAGATCATCGTGCCCGTGGACCTGGCCCAGGTGGTGGACGGCGTGCGCCAGGAGGCCCTGGCCGGTGCCATCCCCGCCGACTTCAACGCCATCGACATCGGCACCGGCACCGCCAACCTGTACCGCGAGTACATCCTGAAGGCCAAGACCGTGTTCGCCAACGGCCCCGTGGGCGTGTTCGAGCAGGAGCCCAGCGAGTACGGCACCAAGGTGCTGTTCGAGTCCATGGCCGACACCGAGGGCTACACCGTGGTCGGCGGCGGCGACAGCGTCACCGCGGCCAAGAAGTACGGCGTCACCGACAAGCTGGGCTACATCTGCACCGGCGGCGGCGCGCTGATCCGCTTCCTCACCGGCGAGGAGCTGCCCGTGGTGAAGGCGCTGCGGTTCGCGGCGAAGAAGTTTCCCGTTTAGGGAGTAGGGAGTATTTATGAAATTGGAATTTGGATTTGGCACGGGCGTGCAGACCGTGGAGGTGCCGGAGAAGAACCTGATGGGCGTGCTGATGTCCAACGACGTGCCCCGGGGGCTGATGAACGAGGAGGAGGTCGCCCGGGCGCTGGCGGAGCCCATCGGTTCGCCGCGGCTGCGGGAGATCGTGAAGCCCGGCGAGAAGATCGTCGTGATCACCAGCGACATCACCCGGCCCTGCCCGACCTGGCGCATCATGCCGCCGCTGCTGGACGAGCTGTACGCGGCGGGGTGCAGGCCCGAGGACATCACCCTGGTGTTCGCGCTGGGCAGCCATCGCCGCCACACCCCCGAGGAGATGGCGCACCTGGCCGGCGAGCGCGCGTACCGCGAGATCAAATGCGTGGATGGCGACCCCAACGACTGCGTGCACATGGGCGTCACCGACTGCGGCACCCCGGTGGACATCACCCGCGTGGTGGCCGAGGCGGACCGCCGCATCTGCCTGGGCAACATCGAATACCACTACTTCGCGGGCTATTCCGGCGGCGCGAAGGCCATCATGCCCGGCGTGTCCACCCCGGCGGCGATCCAGTGCAACCACAGCATGATGGTGCGGGACGAGGCCTGCGCCGGCAACCTGGACACCAACCCCGTGCGGCAGGACATCGAGCAGGCCACCGCGATGGTGGGCGTGGACTTCATCGTGAACGTGGTGCTGGACGAGCACAAGCAGATCGTGCGCGCCGTGGCCGGCGACCTGGTGAAGGCCCACCGCGAGGGCTGCAAATTCCTGGACGGCATGTACCTGAAGCGCCTGGACCGCCGGGCCGACATCGTGATCGTGTCCCAGGGCGGCGCGCCGAAGGACCTGAACCTGTACCAGACCCAGAAGGCGCTGGACAACGCCAAGCACGCCGTGAAGAAGGGCGGCACCATCATACTGATCGGCTCCTGCAAGGAGGGCCTGGGCAGCAAGGTGTTCGAGGAGTGGCTGCTCTCCGCGCCCACCGCCCACAGCATGATCGAGCGCATCGGCACCCAGTTCCAGCTGGGGGGCCACAAGGCCGCCGCCATCGCCATGGTGCTGGAAAACGCCGAGATCTACCTGGTCAGCGACATGGACGACGCCTTAGTTGAGCGCATCTTCCTGAAGCCCGCCCACAGCGCCCAGGAGGCCTTCGACAAGGCCATGGCCCGCCTCGGCCCCGACGCCACCGTGCTGGCCATGCCCTACGGCGGATCGACGCTGCCGAGGGTGGAATAGCCGTAGGGGCGCCGATGCGGCGCCCGCCGGGGGGAAAATGAGGAATTAGGAATGAGGAATTAGGAATTCAGGTGCAAATCCCTTTACGCACCGCCGCCCACGCGAAGCGGGTCGGCGGCTATGACGGGATTTGTTGGATTCAAGGGGACCTGACAGTGGGGACGGTTTGCATTGTCACCTTTTCGACAAAAAAGATGACAGTGAGAACCGTCCCTGCTGTCATCCAACGTCTCTTGCCTCCCCACCGCAGTGGGGAGGGGGACCGCTTGCGGTGGTGGGGGTCCTCTGAACGTATCGTCGTGCGCTGCGGTTCGTCATAAGTACCCTATCCCCCGCTTCGCGGGTACTTCCCCATCTGCGGATGGGGAAGCACAGGTGTGCGAAATGGTTTGTTTCCACGCAGACCGTCCCCAATGTCCCGGCCCCCTGTCATTCAAAGAAATCCGAAGGATTTCAACCTCAATTCCTCATTCCTCATTCCTAATTCCTCATTATCTCAGCCCTCATTCCTAATTCCTCATTTCTCATGCTCAAAACCGGTTGTGAATCGCCTTCCCGATGTGCTATAATAGGTGCAGTACATTGAGGGAGGCGTTTTCTTTGCCGGATTTTGCGAATATGAGCCTGAGGGAGCTGGTGCGGCCGGAGGGGTATGAATGCGGCTGCGGGCGGGAGCACGTTTGCGCGCTGAAGTATCTGAACATCGGGCGGGGGATCCTCCGCGAGGTGCCGGAGATGGTCGCGGCGATGGGGAGGGAGCGGCCCTTCGTGGTCTGCGATGACAACACCTGGGAAGTGGCCGGCCGGCGGGTGGACGAGCTCCTGACCGCCGCGGGCGTGGAGCACCGGGTGTACATCGTGCCGCTGCAGCGGCCGGACGGCGACCGCATCGCCCCGGCGGAGTGGGAGACCGGCGGCATCATCATGAACTTTGACCCGGCCTGCGACATGTTCCTGGCCGTGGGCAGCGGCGTGGTCAACGACCTGTGCAAGGTGGCCGCCCACGCCACCGGGCGGCCCTGCGCTGTGGTGGGCACCGCGCCGTCGATGGACGGCTACGCCTCCAACTCCAGCTCCATGGAGCTGAACCACGTGAAGGTGTCGCTGTACAACCACGGGCCGGAGGGCATACTGCTGGATTCCGAGATACTGGCCCAGGCGCCGATGCGCATGCTGTGGGCCGGGCTTGGCGACATGGTGGCCAAGTACATCGCCGTGTGCGAGTGGCGCATCTGCCACCTGGTGACCGGCGAATACTACTGCGAAGACGTGGCCGAGCTGATGCGCGCCGCGCTCAGGAAGCTGATGGCCGTGGCCCACCGCATCCCCGAGCGGGACCCGGACGCCGTCGCCGCCATCGCCGAGGGGCTGGTGCTGGCCGGCATCGGCATGGCCTACGCCAAGATCTCCCGCCCGGCTTCGGGGCTGGAGCACTACTTCAGCCACATGTGGGAGATGATGGCGCTGGAGCGGGGCGTGCCCTACGACCTGCACGGCATACAGGTGGGCGTGGGGACGCTGCTGACGATGCAGATCTACCGCAAGCTGCTGGCGGACGGGACCGTCCCCGACCGGGCGAAGGCCGAGGCCCACATGCGCGCCTTTGACCCGGAGAAGTGGGAGCGCGAGGTGCGCCGCATATTCGGCAAGACCGCCGGTCAGATCCTGGCCATCGAGGAAAGGACCCACAAGAACGACCCGGTCAAGCACGCGCGGCGGCTGGACAACATCATCGCCCACTGGGACGAGACACTCCAGATCATCCGCGAGGAGCTGCCCGACTACGACGCGCTGCGCGCCACGATGGCCGCCACCGGCATGCCCCTGACCCCCGCGGACATCGGCATTCCCACCCAGGACGTGGTGGATGCCTTCATCGGCGCGCGGGACATAAGAGACAAGTACCTGACCTGCTCCCTGCTGTGGGATATGGGGCTGACGGAGGAGTATGCGGGGTTCTTGAAGCTGGAAAGTGGTGAAACGAAATGAGGTTTTTCAAGGCATTATGCCTGGTTTTGGCGGTGCTGATGGCGCTGGGCGGGGGCCTGGCGGAGGCGGGAGAGGAACTGTTCTCGGAAAACGTAGACATGCCCGTGGAGGAGACGGAGCTGTCGCTGGAGGAGGCCCTGATCGGGGCGGAGGACGGCGCCGGCGTTCTGGCGGTTGAGGAGTAGGTCGTGGAACTGGCGGCCGAGCCCACGGAAGCGCCGACGGTAGCGCCCACGGCGGCACCGACGGTGGCGCCCACGGTGGCGCCGGTGCAGCCCGAGAAGATCGTCGTGCCGGAGAATGTGGTGCTGGGCGTGGGCGAGAAGCTGCGCCTGGCGCCCGTGGTGGAGCCGGCGGACGCGGAGTACGGCAAGATCACCTACAAATCCAGCCGAAGCCGGTATGCCGGCGTCTCGGTGCACGGCACGATCGTCGCCAGGAGGAAGGGTTCGACCGTCGTCACCGTGAAGGCGGGCGGCGTGAAGGCCAAGGTGAAGGTGACCGTCAAACCCGCGCCGAAGACGGTGAGCGTCAAGGCCGAGCGCACCACGCTGAACCTGGGCGAGACCCTGCAGCTGACCGCGGCGCTGCCCGCGGGCACTACGGGAAGCTACACCTGGTCGGCGGAGCCGGAGGGCATCGTGAGCGTCTCCGACGAGGGCCTTGTGACCGCCCTGAAGGGCGGCACGGCCACCGTCACCGTCAAGACCTACAACAAGAAGAAGGCCAGCGTCGAGCTGACGGTGCGGCCCGACTTCGAGATCTGGTTTTTGAACATCGGCCGCAACGACGGCATACTGGTCCGCTGCCTCGACGAGTACGCCTTCTTCGATTCCGGCGTGCACAGCTGGGGCGTGAAGGCCGCCAATTACATGCGCAGCAAGGGCATCACGCGCCTGAAGTACTACATCGGCACCCACGCCCACCGCGACCACGTGGGCGGCGCGCCGGCGATCCTCGCGGCCATCCCCACCGACTACGTGGTGGTCAGCCACTCCGGCACCGCCCGGAAGATCCGGGACTTCGCCGAGAATGACGCCGAGCGCAAGGCCACGCGGGCGGCCTCCTACTACACGGTGCGCCCGGGCCGGAAGTTCGGCCTGGGGGACGCCGAGTTCGAGGTGCTGGGCCTGATCACCATCGTCAACTGCGACACCGGCGACGGCCTCGAAAACAGCAACTCGCTGGTGCTGAAGCTCACCTACGGCGAGACCACCTTCCTGCTGACCGGCGACGCCACCGGCACGGAGCTCACCCAGATCGAAAAGGCCAACCCCGGCTGCCTGCGGGCCACCGTGCTGAAAAACCCCCACCACAACGGCAAGCAGATGTTCGCCCTGCAGAAGTGCAACCCCCAGATCGTGGTGTTCTCCACCGATAACGCCAGCCAGCCCGCCGCCGACGTGCTGCGCTACATCACCAAGTACGGCAGGAAGTACTACATCACCTCGCCCAACCGCGACGGCAGCGTGTTCATGAGCTCCGACGGGAAGGAGCTGTCGGTGAGGACACAGTATTAGGCATCAGGCAGTAGGCAAGAGGCAGTAGGCAGTAGGAGTGAGGAATGAGGAATTAGGAATGAGGAATTGTGGTTGAAATCCTGACGGATTTCTTTGATTCATGAGGACCGGATTGCCACGTCATTCCCGCAGAGGCGGGAAACGAAGCGACGTGGCAATCCGGTCCTTTGTCTGAGAAAAAAGGGAAGATGACAATGGGGACGGTTCTCATTGTCATCTTTTTGATGAAAAAGATGACAGCGAGAACCGTCCCCGCTGTCATCGATTGTCAGGCCATTCTTCGCGCCATGGTGCGGTTTCGCTCCGCGAGGGATTTCAGCATCTCCGCCCACAATTCCGGTGTCGTCTGGGGATCCAGTTCAGGGCAATCTTCATCTTCGACATAAGGCAGCTTTTGAGCCGATTCAATTTCCTGAAGCTGCGCCTGGGTGAGCTCTTTTGAGAGTTTGATTCTGTCCACGGTTGACACCTCCGTTTCGGCGTTGTCAGCGCTTGCGGCCATACGCCGCGTCGTTGTATGCGCGTGCCTCTCCCGGCGAGGCAGGTCGCGCTGAGATCAAGCGGAAATCCGGGTCCAATTCATTGCCGCGTTCACAATAAACCACAGTCAAAATGCTCTCAACCAGACCGATGGTGAAGTAGCGGGTCTCTTCCGGTGTACTGTGCTGTCTGTCGGGGAAATCGAGGCGCAGCGTATCGAGAAAAACGTGTGCGGCGACCTCAAAGCTGATACCGTGCTTCCGCCTGTTGAGGCTGTCTTTGTCTGAATCCCAGACAAAGCCCATGCCCTCCAGGTCGTATCGTACATCGGCCATCACTTTCGCCTCCCCTTTTTCACTATAGCATATTCCGGGTTTTTCGTCAACACCGTCATGGCAATGAGAAAACCGTCTCTGCTGTCATCCAGCAATAAACCTGCCGCACAACGCGACAGGCTTTATTTTTGGCTCATCACGGAAACTTGTGGGATTGGAGTTCCCCCTCTCCGCCCTTCGGGCACCTCTTCCGGGGGCCTGCCGGCCCGGCCTCGCTGAAAACAGTCCA
>CACYTF010000013.1 GCA_902777335.1 uncultured Eubacteriales bacterium | reverse complement strand
AAGGGTAGAATGAGCGCTAAAGCAAAAATGTCTAAGGCCGCCCTGAATCCCGACTTCCTTACCGTTGCTTTGTTTGGCAAGTAAATGATGTCGCCCTGCATTCGGCCCGCGCCTCTTGCATTTTTTCCTTTCATGCTGTAGAATAATGGCAAGGCAACACGCCAATAATAGAGGAGAGGTGTTTATCATGGCTGTCAATCGCTTCGTACTGAACGCAGTTTCCTACCACGGCAAGGGCGCGATCCAGGAGATCCCCGGCATCGTCAAGTCCAGGGGCTTCAAAAAGGCCTTCGTCGCCTCCGACCCCGATCTGGTGAAGTTCGGCGTCACCGCCAAGGTCACCGACCTGCTGGAGGCCAACGGCATGGCCTACGAGGTCTATTCCAACATCAAGCCCAACCCCACCATCGAGAACGTGCAGAGCGGCGTCGAGGCCTACAAGAACAGCGGCGCCGACTACATGATCTCCATCGGCGGCGGTTCCTCGATGGATACCGGCAAGGCCATCGGCATCATCATCAACAACCCGGAGTTTGCGGACGTCCGGTCGCTGGAGGGCGTGGCCCCCACGAAGAAGCGCACCGTGTTCACCATCGCCGTGCCCACCACCGGCGGCACCGGCGCGGAGTCCACGATCAACTACGTCATCACCGACGTGCAGAAGACCCGCAAGTTCGTCTGCGTCGACCCCAACGACATCCCCGACGTGGCCGTGGTCGACCCGGACATGATGGCCTCCATGCCCCGAGGCCTGACCGCCTCCACCGGCATGGACGCGCTGACCCACGCCATCGAGGGCTACACCACGAAGGCCGCCTGGGAGCTGTCCGACTGCCTGGATCTGGAGTCCATCAAGCTGATCGGCGCGAACCTGCGCAAGGCCGTCGAGAACGACCCCGAGGGCCGCGAGGGCATGGCGCTGGCCCAGTACGTGACCGCCATGGCCTACTCCAACGTCGGCCTGGGCATCGCCCATTCGATGGCCCACACGCTGGGCGCGCTGTATGACACGCCCCACGGCGTGGCCTGCGCCATGATGCTGCCCATCGTCATGGAGTTCAACCAGGAGGCCACCGGCGAGAAGTTCAAAAACATCGCCGAGGCGCTGGGCGTGGACACCACCGGCATGGACCAGCCCACCTACCGCAAGGCCGCCATCGACGCCGTCCGCCAGCTGTCCGTGGACGTGGGCATCCCCACGAAGCTGGACAAGCTGAAGGAGTCGGACCTGGACTTCCTGGCCCAGTCCGCCGCCGCCGACGCCTGCACCCCCGGCAACCCCCGCGAGGCCACCCTCGACGACTACAAGGCCATGTTCAGGAAGCTCATGTAAATAAACCATACAAAAAACCCGAAAGCCGTGCGCTTTCGGGTTTTTTGTATGGATAGCGTCAGGCCTTTCCGCTTCCGGTGCACCTGCGAACCAGCGCGATCACGCCCATGACCAGGCCCATGTACACCCAGAGTATGCCGATGCTGGGCAGCAGGTACAGATACGGCCCGGGGAGATACTTGTGGAACAGCTCCAGCAGCGCGTTGCCCTCGGTCTCGACGGAATAGAAGTAGTTCGCCTTCGGGTGCAGGCCGGTGACCCGCAGCAGCAGGCTGATGCCGCAGGCCGCCAGCGCGATCAGCACGAGCATCAGCGTGGCCATGGGCAGGTCGCGGAATTTGGGCTTGTAGAGCCCGAACGTCACCAGCGCCAGCGCCTCCACGACGATCGCGAAGTGCGTGCCGTAGTAGCCCAGCATCCGCGGCAGCAGCAACGAATACCCGCTGAACCCGTTGCCCGGCATGGCCAGGGCCATCGTCGCGCCCAGCACGCCCACGAAGAAGCAGAAGCTCATCAGCGCGCGCTTGTTCCAGTGCACGGCGATGGGGATCAGTATCATGTTGATGTTGCACAGCTGCAGCGGCAGCTCGCCCCACCAGTTGAAGCCGCCCATCTGGGCCGTGATGCGGTCGAAGTCGCGGTCGACGGACAGAAAGCCCTTGTACACAAAAAAGCCCGCCAGCGTGATCAGGCTGGCGATGATGATGACCCGCCGCCGGAGCGCCTCGCTCTTGTTTCGCAAAATCAGGCTCGCGACAACCAGCACCGCGATGCTGGCCGCGAACACGGCAATGTACAGCGCGTTGAACGGGCGCATGATCCATGAATCCATATCTATCACCTTCACATGACGCGATATGTCGCCATTTGACAACAGCTTATTATCGCATGACGCGAGGAGAATGTCAAGTTATCACTTCGCCCGTTCCCATATCCGTATCCGCCTCCACGATCGTATAGGACGGCGAATAGGCGCTGCTGCCGTTCATGCGGTAGTAGCTCTTGAAGATTCTGTCCGTCGCGGTCTTGACGCCGGTCTCCTCGGTGCCGACCAGTATCACCAGGAACTGCTGCCGGTTGAACTGCGTGACGATGTCCACATCGCGTATGCTGATGCGAATGGCGCGGTCCATGTAGAACATGGCGCTCTCCAGGCTGATCGCGCGGGATACTTCTCCCGAATTCTCCTCCAGCGTGATCAGAACCAGTTTGAACGGGGTGTCAAACCGCTTCTCCAGGTTCCCGATGAACTCATACAGCTTGGCAAAGTGGCTGTATTCCACGTTCAGCGCGCCCTCATAGCTGCCGGTGTGCCGGATGTCCGACACCAGCACGTCGGCCTCGGCGTTCTCGGTGATGAAGTTCTCCACCGCCTTGTGCAGCGAGGTCGCGAGATCGCCGCGCCGCTCCTCGGAGCGGTAGATGCTCTTCAGGCTCTCGTCCAGCAGACCCCGATCCCACAGGTCGATCAGCACGTCCACATATGCGGGGTCGAATTGCTTGCCCCGGCCCTCTCTCAGCTGGCGGAGTATGTAGTCGCGGTCGCAGGCCTTTCTGTAGACGCGGTTGGAGTTCATCGCGTCGAAGGCGTCGGCGATGCCGACGATGCGGGCCTCCTCCGAAATCTCCTTCCCGCAGAGCCCGCGGGGATACCCCTTGCCGTCGTACCGCTCGTGATGGCTGAGGGCAACATCCTCGGCAATGTCGACGACGGTGCGGTTGCGCAGTATGTCCCCGCCCATGGTCGTGTGGGATTTGATGATGTTGAATTCGACCTCGGACAGCCTGGCCGGCTTGTTCAGTATCGAATCGGGCACGCCGATCTTGCCGATGTCGTGCAGCAGCGCCGCGTAGCGCAGGTCTTCGATCCGCGCCTTCGGCCAGCCCAGGGCCTCGGCGATCATCACCGAGTACTGGCTGACGCGGGTGGAGTGGCCCTTGGTGTAGGGGTCCTTCGCGTCGATGGCGTTGGCCAGGGTCTGTATCGTCTGGAAGGACATCTGGGTGATCCTTTGGCTCTGGTAGAGCTCCCGGATGTTCCGCGCGCAGATCACCGCGTAGAAGACCATGCCCACGATGCAGAAGGTGGCCACGTTCATGACGTCCAGCGAAAAGGCGTGGGGCGACTTCAGTATGCGGGAGAAGACCAGGCAGAGCACCGACTCGCACAGCATGACCGCGTACATGCGCACCGGTCGGTCGTCGATGCTCATCGGAAGCAGCGCTATGAACACGATGGCGCTGGTGGCCGGGATGTCGGCGTTGGCCGGCTGCGTGCTGAGAAACACGGCGTAGGCGCAGATCAGCGTCATCTGGCCGTAGCACATGACCATGCTCCAGAGCTCCGCCCGCCTGCCCTCCTCGCGCAGCAGGCGCGGCAGGCACAGCATCAGCGCGCTGCCGCCCAGCAGCACGGCGTACGGAATGGGATTGCCCGAACGCGTGAACAGGTTGAACGCCAGGAATATGGCCCCGATGATCGCGGCCAGCGAGGCGGTGATGCGCAGGCTTCTCAGGTTTCTCTGCCACAGCATGGGACGGATGGAGTCAAAATCCGAGCGATTGACCCCACCGTACAGAAAAAAGTTCCCGACGCGCGTCTTCAATGTATGACCCCCAATTATTACCCAACCTGGTTGTCTTCCTGCGCCATGACCCCAACGAATCCCGCGTCGCCCTCCACGTCATACAGGCCGTAGTACGGCAGCGCCTCCGCTTCCTCGCCGATCAGGTGCGCCCAGAACAGGAAGTCCTCCGGCAGTTCGCTCACCGGGGTGCCGGGGAGGTACAGCTGCATGTCGATGCCGGCCTTTATGCCGTAGGGCTCCGAGGTTACGTAGCGGATGCCTTCCTCGATGGCCTCCGGCACCTGGTCCTCGTCCAGCTCCAGCTCGTCCACGTGCACGCTCCAGGTGTAGGCGTTCACCTGCTCGCCCATGGTCATCCGGCCGTGGAACAGGCAGCCGTAGACCGAGCCGTAGGGGAAGTCGTCGCCGGCGTCGCCCATCTCGCTGTCATGGAAGCTCCCGGTGAACGTGCCGTCCGCCCCGATCTCAAGCGTGGTATACCAGGCGCCCGCGCCGCTGGTGAACATCCACTCCAGGCCGGCGAAGTCCTCAAAGGTCGGGGCCTGCGCCGGTTCGGCGGCGGCCAGCGCGGCAAGCATCATCATGCCGATCAGTACGAGCGCAAAAATCCTCTTCATTACGATCATCTCCCCTTATCGCGTTTTTCTGCTTCTGCGCGGCGTCAGTCACGCAGAACCTCATAGACCTTGTTGTGCCAGCAGAACAGGCCGGGCGCCTCGAAGCTGACGCCCCATTCCGTGCCGTCGGCCATCGTGAACCAGTAGGAGATGCCCGAATCCGTGACGCGCACGTCGCTCTCCTCGCCGATGCGCATGTTCCTGAGCGACTCGATCTGCGCCAGGATCTGATCCACATCGGTGACGATCTGGTCGAAGGCCTCGTCCTTGTGGCAGATCATCTGCACCGGCGGGTTCGCGTCCAGGTTCTCAAAGTTGGCGCTGAAGGGCGCGTAGTTGCAGAACTCCAATAGCGCGTTGCCGGGCCGGGGCTCGGTCCACGGCGGCAGCTCGACCTCGTCCTTCACGTTGATCGGCTGCAGCGCCACCGAGGCGGTGGCCTCCGCGCCGTCAAACCAGTGCCGCTTCTCAAACGCCCTGGTCTCGCCGGGCTGCACCGGCGCGTCCATCAAGCCCACCAACACGTAGACCCGATCGCCGCGCAGCGCGTTGCCCTCGGAATCCAGATAGGTCACGTAGAAGTTCAGCTGGGTCAGCGCGCGCCGGCCGTGGTTGAGAAGCGTGTAGGCCACGCCCACCTGCCCCGCCTCGCCGTTGAGTATGGCGCGGGTGGACAGCGTGGCGGTGGGATTGCCCGCGCCGTCGTTCAGCTCCACCGATACCTCCCAGGGAATGCCTTCCGCCTCCTCCGCCCGCGCCGCGCCGCATAGCGCCGCGAGCAGACAGATCAGCGCCAGCAGTGTGCGCAACGTCCTGTTCATGGTCCATACCTCCCCGTTCATCGCGTCGTTGCCTGGGCGGGTTTCGTCTTTGCGCCTGCGGGCCCGCCCTCACAGGCTTGGACGCGATGAAGCGCGCCGCGGTTCACTGTTTTTCCCATTTCAGGCCCTTTGAGCGCGTGTAGGCGCGGCTTTCCTCCATCGGCATGGGCTTTCCGAAGTAATAGCCCTGGGCGAATTCACAGCCGGAGGCCTTCAGGAACCGGTACTGCTCCGGCGTCTCCACGCCCTCGGTCAGCGGCAGCAGCTTCATGCCCCGCGCGCCCTTGATGATGTAGGCCATCAGCGTGCCGCTCTTCGGGTTCTTCTCCCGGCTGCGCAAAAAGTCCAGATCCAGCTTCAGCACCTCGAAGCTGTAGTTCGCCAGCACGTTCAGCGAGGAATACCCGCTGCCGAAGTCGTCCAGCCAGATGTGATAGCCCATCTCCTTCAGCCGGTCGCACTCGGCGCGGATGTGGCCCACGTTATCGTTCAGCGCGCTCTCGGTGATCTCGATGTCCAGCATGTCGCGCGGCATGTCGTAGCGCTCGCGCGTCTTTTCGATCTGGCTGACGATGTCGCAGAGCTCAAAGTCCAGCCGCGATATGTTGATGGACACCGGCACCACCGGCTCCCCCGCGTCGGCCAGCGCGCGGTACTGGGCGCACACCTGCCGGACCACGTACGCGTCCACCAGGTGGATCAGGTGGTACTGCTCCAGCGTGCCGATGAAGTCGGCCGGAGACAGCACGCCGATCTCCGGGTCGATCCAGCGCACCAGCGCCTCGTAGCTGCAGATCTCGTCGGTCTTCACCCGGACGACGGGCTGGTAGAACACCTGTATGAGGCCGTTCTCCAGGGCCTCTTCGATGTGATCGACCACGTACTGCTGCCGGCGCATCTGCTCGCGCATCATGTCGTCGTAGATGGCGTAGCTCACGTCGTGCCGCCGCTTCACGCTGTTGCAGGCCATGCGCGCGTGGTCGCAGGCCAGGCCCACCTCGGCCCGGTGGTCGCTGATGCAGTAGATGCCCGCCTTCACCCGGGCCCGCTTGTCCACATCGTCGGAGCGCAGCATGGCCGCGCAGACCGCTTCGACCTTTTCGATGATCGATTCCCTGGACCCCATGGCGAACACCACGAAGTGATCGTCGGAGAACCGGGAGAGCACGCCGTCGGGGAACGCCTCGCGTATGGCCTGGGCCAGATCGCACAGCAGCTGGTCGCCGGGCCTGAAGCCCAGGCGCTCGTTGTACAGCTTGAAGTTCGGTATGTCGAAGTGGATGATGGAGCAGTCCTCGCGCCGGCCCTGGGGCGAGGACAGCGTCATCTGCACCTTCTGATAGAAAAAGGGCATGTTGTACAGGCCCGTCAGCGGGTCGATGTCGTGGTTGACGGACAGGATCTGCGCCTCGGCCAGGGAGTTCCGGCTGCGGTTGTAGTATTCGTTCTGGTCCACGTCCACGATGAACACATAGAAGCAGCGCTGCCCGTCCTCGCCGTGCAGCAGGTGGCCGAAGTCCTCGATGTAGCGGATGTCCCCCTGCTTGGTGACGATGCGGTAGCGCACGTAGTCGTGGCGCATCGCGCCCAGCGAGGTCTGCAGGCGGATCTGGCTCTGGGTCTTCTCCAGGTCGTCCGGGTGCACCATGCCCCGGAAGGAGCCGCCCACATAGCCCATGAATTCCTCAAAGGTGTCGCAGCCGAACAGCTTCACCACATTGTCCTCGGCAAACAGTATCCGCTCGTCGCCCGACGCCTCATAGATGAAAAAGCCGCCCGGCAGCCCGGTGGGTATCCGCCCCGCGTTCCTGTCATTCTCCATGGCTTCGCCTCCCGCGCCCGGCTGCAAGCCGCCCGTCGCGCGCCCGGACGGGCGCTCATAGATAAATTATACCATGTTATCGATACTGTGTCCACTGTAAAAAGTGATCACGATTTCTAATGAATCTCTAATCTGTTTTTCTTGCCATTTCATTTTCGGGCGCTATAATGGGCCCATCAAATCGAACGGGGGCTGTGAGCCATGACGCAGGAAAAGATGACAGCGATGCTCTCCGAGACCATCAGCGTGACCGCGGAGCAGGCCAGGGAGGCCCTGGAGGCGCGCGGTTGGAACCTGCTGGAGGCGGCCCTTCTGCTGCAGGCCCGCGAGCGCGCCAGGCGCGCCGAGGCCTATACGGCCATCCGCCGCGGGCGCGAGGGAAAGCTAATCAATGCCCTGCGCGCGCTGGCCGCCCGCTTCGGCCGCGTGAACACCGCGGCCCACGGCGAAGTCACCGCCATGACCCAGCTGCCCGCCCGGGTGATCGCGCCGCTGATGATACTGCCCTCCGGCTACGCCTGCCGCTGCTGGTAAAGCGATTCAGGCAGTTGCCATGGTCCTCCCGGCATGGTATAATCCAGACAAATCATTGCGGCGATCCGGGAGATATACGGCATGCTGACCATCACAAGAGAACAGGCGCGGCGATACATCCTCATAAGGCAGGGGCTGCTGGGGGCGCATCGCTTTGCCGGCAAGGCGGGCGCGTATCAGTACGTCCGCCAGGCCGGCTGCATACAGTACGACCCGGTGGACGTGTGCGGCAAAAACGCGGAGCTGACGCTGCAGTCCCGCGTAAAGGGCTTCACAAAGCAGATGCTGGCCGACCTGCTGTACCGGGACCGGCTGCTGGTGGACTACAGCGACAAGGAGCTGTCCATCTGGCCCCGGGAGGACTGGCCCTACTTCTCCGGCTACCGCGAGACGAGCCGGGCGCACGGCGCGCTGTTCCCCGGCATCCCGGCACTGGAGGAACAGGCCGTCGCCTACATCCGCGAACACGGGCCGGTCAGCAGCGACACGCTGCCCATCGAGGGGAAGATCTTCTGGCACTCCTCGATGCACTGGAGCGGCCACTGGCACGATCAGTCCAACGCCGCGCGCTCGGTGCTGGAGCAGCTGTACACCGACGGCGTGCTGCTGATCCACCACAAGAGCGGCTCCCGCAAGTTCTACGACCTGGCGGAGCGCTACTTCGACCCGGCGCTTTTGAGCGCGCCGAACCCGTGCCCCGACGCCGCGTCGCTGCTTCGCTGGCGCGTATTGCGGCGCGTGGGCGCCATCGGCCTGCTGTGGAACCGGCGCTCCGACGCCTGGCTCGGCATCGGCATGACCACCGACCAGCGAAACGCCGCCTTCGAGGCCCTGGAGGCGGAGGGGGCGCTGCTGCGCGCGACGGTGGAGGGCGTCCGCCGGCCGCTGTACCTTCTCGCGGAGGACATGCCCCGTATGGAGGCCGTTTTGAACGGTACCGTCGACGACAGGCCCCGGCTGGAGTTCCTGGCCCCCCTGGACCCGATGCTGTGGGACCGGAAGCTGATCGAGGCGCTGTGGGATTACGCGTACAAGTGGGAAATCTACACGCCCGCGGCGCAGCGCAAGTACGGGTACTACGTGCTGCCGATGCTGTACGGCGACCGGTTGATCGGGAGGATCGAGGCCGCCGCGGACCGCAGGTCGCAAACGCTCGCCGTCAAAAACATCTGGTACGAAAGCGGCGTCCGGCAGACCAAAAAGCTGGCCGCGGCTGTCGACCGCGCCATAACCCGGCTGGCACGGTTCAACGACTGCGGCCAGGTATCCCGGCGCGTCCAGGAATAACGTCAGGCGTCCTCGCCCTCGGGCCCGAAGTAGGTCAGGCCCAGCATCGTGATGTCGTCGAACTGGTCCGCGCCTCTGGCGAAATCGGCGATGTCCCGGCGCACCTCGGGCAGCAGGGCCTTCATCGGCGCCTCCTTGTGCCGGTTCAGCGCGCCCACCAGCCGGTCCGGCCCGTACTGCTCGACCTGCGGGTCGATGGCCTCCGGTATGCCGTCCGTGTACACAAACAGCCTGTCGCCCGGGTCCAGCTGCATTTCATATTCCCTGTAGCGCGTGTTCTCCATGGCCGCCAGCGCCAGGCCGTGCCTGTCCCTGTAGAGTTCAAATTCGCCGCCCGCGCGCATCAGCGCCGGGTATTCGTGGCCCGCGTTGGCGCACTGCATATGCCCGGTGAGCAGGTCGATCACGCCCAGCCACACGGTCACGAACATCTCGGCGTCGTTGCCCTCGCACAGCGTGTTGTTGGCGCGGAACAGTATTTCCGCCGGCGTCTGGCCGGACTCGGCCAGGCCGCGTATGGCCGTCTTGGCGCGCATCATGAACAGCGCCGCGGGGATGCCCTTGCCGGACACGTCCGCGATCACCAGCGCCAGCTTGTTCCGGTCCACGAAGAAGAAGTCGTAGAAGTCGCCGCCCACTTCCTTGGCCGGGTCCATCATCGCGCAGATCTCAAAGTCCCTGCGCGGGAAGTCGAAGTTCTTCGGCAGCGCGGAATCCTGGATGGTGCGGGCGAACTCCAGCTCCTGCTCGATGCGCTTCTCCGCCGCCGCGATGTAGCCCTTCAGCACGCTGACCGTCTGGTTGATGTCGTTGGACAGCGAGGCGAATTCCGAGGAATTGCGCACGGAGACCACCTCGTCCAGGTTGCCCTGGGTGATGCGGTCCAGCGAGGCGTTCACCAGCTGCAGGTTGTTGACCACGATGGCCTGCACCAGCATCGATATGAGCGCGTAGATCACCGCGAACAGTATGATGTCGGCAAAGGCCGTCTCGTAGGTCTGGGCGTCGCGGTCGGCGTAGACCTCCGCCATCGGCAGCCGGGCCAGCAGCGTCAGGCTGTCGTCCAGCTGTTCAAGGCGGCACAGCGATGCGGCTCCGAACACGTTCGCTCGGAAGCAGACTTCGGTCGGCTTTTCTTTTAACAGACTCAAGTCGGCCGCGGACATGGCCGTGCCCCGGTGATCGCCCGCCACGATGATGCCGCTGCTGCGGTAGATGTCAGACGTGCCCTCGCTGCCCACGTGAAAGTAAGACAGCGCCTCGTTGAGCCCGGACAGGTTCAGCGCCGCGGCCAGCTGCTTCCGATCGATGACCACCTGGATCATGCCGCCCGCGCAGCGGGCGCCCGCGGCCACCCGGGTGTCGGAGGGACTCACCGCCCGCGACGCCTCGGCGCCTTCCAGCACGTCGGCAAGCAGCGCCGCGTACACCGGCGACTCCCCCGCCGCGGCGACGGCCCGGCCTTCCCCGTCCACGGCGGTCACGGCCACCGGCTTGAACACGCCGCGCATGCGCTCCAGGAACGCGGCGTCGGCGCTGTCCAGGCCGCCCGCGCGGTCGACCGCAGCGGCGATGGCCTCGGCCTCCATGAGCGCCGTCTCCCCGGCCAGCGCGTCGGTGTTGTCCTCGGTCTGCCGCAGCTTTTCGTAGGTCTGCCGTATGTCGCCGGAAACCGCCGTCAGCGTCTCCCGGGCATTCTGTATGGCGGTCTGGGTCTGCATCGAAAAGGAGAACAGCAGGTTCAGCGAGAGGATCACCAGCGTCACCGTGAACAGCCAGAACTGGAACCGCTGGGAGACCGGTATCTCCTCCTCGCTCAGCCTGCGGAACGGGTTCTTCCACTCCCCCGCGTAGATCCGCAGCGCGGTGGAGGACGCCGCCATGCCCAGGCCGGTGAACGCGATCATCGGCGGAGCGCAGGTCCGGACCACGTAAAAGGCCATGCTCATGTCGCCCCGGTGGGTGATGAACACCACGTACATGTGGAAGACCTCCGTCACCGCCCCCATGAAGAAGGCGTATATCGCGGAGGGCTTCTTGCGCTTGAATATGAAGATGTGCATGCCCGCGGCCACGAAGCCAGCCAGGCACGTGGACACGCTGCACGCGATCCGGGTGTAGCTGCCCACGCCCCAGTACGTGCCCGCGATGTAGCGCTCGACGCCGCCGATCAGCCCGGCGAGGATGCCGGGAACCGGGCCGAAGAACAGGCCCGCCGACAGCGGCCCCATGTCGCGCACGTTCAGCATCATGTGGCTGTAGTCCACGCCAAAGTGGGTGGACAGCACCGCGCAAATTCCGTAGATCACGCCGATGACCAGCCTGCGGGGCCACGTCATCGTCCGGCCCTGGGTGCGCTTCCAGATCAGCGCCGTCAGCAGCACGTACAGCATCGTGACCGCCGACATCTTCAATATCATCGAAAGCATTGAAGGTTCTCCTGTTCCCGTATTTTTCTATAGCAACGCCGGGTTTTTCATCACCCGTTGCCGTATCGCCATCCGTGCTCGCCGTGGTAGATCATCAGCCTCGTCATGCCGCCGTCCGCGCAGATGTTTTCGCCGGTGATGAAGCCCGCCTGATCGGAGCACAGAAACAGCGCCAGCGCCGCGATGTCCTCCGGCCTGCCCACGCGCCCCACCGGCTGCTGGGCCGCGTCCGCGCCGTCGATATGCGAATCGGTGGTATCGATCCACCCCGGCGATATGCTGTTCACCCGCGCCCGGCCCGCCAGGCTGATCGCCAGGGCGTGGGTCAGCGCGGCGATGCCGCCCTTGGCCGCGGTATAGCTCTCGGTCTGCGGCTGGCTCATGCGGTCCCGTGACGAGGACAAATTGATCACGGCCGCGCCCGGGGCAAAGTGCGGTGCCAGCAGCTTCGTCAGGTAGAACGGGGCCGTCACGCCGATGGCCATCGCGCGGGAGAAATCCTCAAAGGTGCAGTCGTCGATCCCCTTCATCGGCGGGGGCGCGTTGTTGAGGAGATAATCCACCCTGCCGCTTTGGGCGACGACCTGTGCCGCGAAGCGCTCCAGCGCCCCGGGATCGGCGATGTCCCCCACGAACCAGTCGCCCGGCCGCGCGTCGATGACGTGAACGACGGCGCCCTCGGCGCGAAACGCCTGTGCAATGGCCCTGCCGATGCCCTGCGCGCCGCCCGTGATCACGGCGACCTTCCCTTCAAAGCGCCCGCTCATACCATGCCCCTCTCCGCCGTTTCCAGTGTCGCTTGTCAAGCGCTGCGTACCTGCATTTGCAGATTATTTTACCACACCGATACGCCGGTTGTCTATGGCATTTCACCGCTTTTCACAATCACACGGCTAAAATATGCCGCAGGCCCTCACAGAATGGGCATTGATGCATGAAGCATGTGCAGGGGCGGCCATTGGTCGCCCGCCAGAGTACAAAACCATCGTACTTCCCGGCGGGCGGCGCATCGCCGCCCCTACAACATGGACGCGCTTGAACGCTTGTTCGTTTTGAGACAGCCCTTTTGACAACGCTGTTTGACACTGCGTCCCCTCTCACGGGGGCGAGGCAAGGAGGATGGTGTAGTGTTCGAGGTTAGCACACCCACGCGGCAGCCTTGGCTCGCCCCGGTGACGGGGAGAGCTGGCGCGCAGCGCCTGAGAGGGGCCTCTTCTGGCTTGTCTTGCGCGGCAGGCAGGAGAGCCCCCTCTCCGCCCTGCGGGCACCTCTCCCCCTCACGGGGGCGAGGCAAGGGGGGGGATAGCACGGAGCTCGAGGTCAACACACCCACGCGGCAAGGAGGATGATGTAGTGTTCGAGGTCAGCGCACTCACGCGGCAGCCTTGGCTCGCCCCGGTGACGGGGAGTGAACGCTCGGGGCTGTCTCAAAACGCATGTTGGATGCATGAAGCATGTGTGGGGGCGGCCAATGGCCGCCCCTACAACATGTACACGCTTGATTGCTTATTCGTTTTGAGACAGCCCGCTCAGCGGCTCATGTAGCGGTCGTAGGCGGTCTGGTAGGCGTTGATGACCTCGTCCACGCCCAGGGAGTGCAGGGTCTCGACGAAGCCGTCCAGGTTGTCCAGCTCCTCGAGGCCCATGATGAACTTGACGGTCATCTCGTTGACGTAGGTCTCGATGTCGCCGTAGTAGTCGCCGTAGACCTCCTTCTCCTCCTCGTTCAGCGTGACGCCCGCCGGGAAGGAGTAGCTGTAGTCGTTGTTGGTGTCCCACACCTTGCCGTTGGCGAACACGGATTCGTCGAACTCGCGGCCCAGATTGGTCTCGAAGGGCCAGCTGATGAAGGCGGCGTAGGCGCTCATCATGTGGGTGGAGGTGCCCAGGTCGTTGTTCATGATCAGGTCGGTGAACTTCGGCTCGCCGTCGACCAGCTCGTAGCTCTTGCCCTCGGTGCCGTAGTTACACAGCATGAAGCCCTCGTCGGTGTACAGCTGGTCCAGCAGCTGCAGCGCCAACTCGGGGGTCTTGCAGGCGGTGGTGATGACCGCGGACTTGGCGATGGTCGCGCCGCCCTTGATCTGGCCGTAGTGCAGCTGCTGGCCGGGCTCGAGCACCGGATAGGGCACGGGCACGAACTTGAAGTCGGGATCGACGCCGGCGCCCAGGCCGTTGATGTAGTCCAGCACGCCGCCGTGCTCGCTGGTGGCGGAGCACAGGTTGCTGCTCATCATGGCGATGCCGTCGTCAAAGGTCACGGTGGAGGTGAAGTCGGGGTCGATCAGGCCCTCGGCGTACCACTGGGCCATCAGCTTCACGTAGTCGCGGTAGCCCTCGGTCAGCGGGCCGTACTGCACCTGGCCGTCCTTCACGAAGAAGTTGCCGCCCTGGGCCACGTCGGCCATGCCGAACTCAAACGCGGCGTTCAGCGCGTTGTACTTGCTGATGCCGGTGTAGGCCAGGCCGAAGCCGCGGGTCATGCCCAGCTCGTCCTTGGCGCGGGTCAGGTACTCGTGCCAGTCGTCGAAGGTCACGGGCATCTCCATGCCCAGCTTGTCCAGCACGTCCTTGCGGATGATCAGGCCGCACTGGGTCTCGCCCTCCTTGTCCATGTAGGGCATCTGGCAGAAGAAGGGCATCCGGCCGCTGTCGGTGACGGTGTTGATCTCGCGGTACTGGCTCAGGTGCCGGGCCGCCTCGTAGTTGGGCGCGTACTGCTCGACCATGTCCTTCAGGTCGATGATGATGCCCTCGTCGATGGCCGCGTCGCCGCCCTTGCTGTAGAAGTTGTCAAAGCCGATGATGATGTCGGCGTACTTGCCGGAGGTCAGCATCAGCGAGAAGTTGTTGTCGCCCTCGCCCACCGGCGGAACGATCAGGTTGATCTTGACGCCGGTCTTCTCCTCGAGGGTCTTGAGGATGTCCAGGTTCTGGATATCGCCGACGACGTTGGTGACGTCGTGGGAGGAGATGTCGCACCAGATGGAAATCGTCACGGGCTCATCGGTGAGGTGCTGGATCTTCGTGCCGTCCGGGGAGGCGTGATCCGCCAGGGTCGGCCACTGCACTTCCTCGGCAAAGGCGGCGCCGAGCAGCAGCATTGCGACGAGCAGCAGAGAGAGAACGCGCTTCAACATGGGAAAGACTCCTTTCATAGTAGAGAATACCAGGTGCTGTGCACTTTTGACAGCCGGACGCCCGGCTGTTGGGTACTTGGGGTAGGTCGTTCCGCCGGTTCAGAGCACCGGCAGGTCGATGAACGCGCGGGCCGCGCCGCCAAAGTGCAGCGTGGTGCGCGAGGCGACGGCTTCCCCGTCCGACGCGGGGCGGGCGCAGGTGCCATGGTTGACGTCGTACTTGGGAAAGGCGCTGCCGCAGAACTCGGCGGCCAGCCGGTGGCCCCGCTTCAGCGTGTAGCGCACGTGCCCCAGCAGCACCTCCATCTCCCGCGCCTCGCCGCTCGTCAGGGGCACGCGCGCCCAGCCCTGATAATAGCTTGCGCGGGTGGCGCCGTCACAGATGCGAAAGCAGGTCCCGTCCGGCGCGACGTCCATCAGGCAGAGCATGATGTCCGTGTCCCGGGCGGTGGCGGACAGCGTCACCGTCGCCCGAACCGGCCCGCAGAGGCAGAGGTTTGCTTCCAGCGGCGCGCCGGTGAACAGCAGCGCCCGGTTCTCGGCGGGCTGGAGCGGCGCGGATTGTCCGTAGCCCCGGTAGGGCAGCGGATCCCGGGGGTCGTGGCGGAACGTAGCGCTGCCCGGCGCGCCCTCTTCCTCTGAGAGCGCGCCGCCCTCGCGGAGGTGAAGGCGCACGGTTTCGAGGCGCTCGGACCACCGGTCACCCTCAAAGGGCGCGCCGCCTGAGATGTCAAAGTATCGCACCGGCGGGAACTTGGGCGCAGGCCCGCCCTTCAGCCAGTGGTCGAACCAGGCGGCGATCTCCGCCTGCAGGTCCACGGCGTACACGCCGTTCTCCAGGGCGCTGTCCGGCCGCGCCGGGGGCTCTCCGGGCCGCCACGGGGCCACCAGCACCCGGCTGTCGACGCCGGCGCGGCGCTGGGTCATGCAGTGGTCGATCAGGGGCGTCCTGGAGGAGTCGTACCACCCGCACACGTAGAACGCGGGGGTTTTGACCCTGGTCAGGTCCGCGTCGCGGCCCTCCTTGTGCAGAAGGTCGAAGTCGTCAAAGCCCTCCAGCAGGTGCCGCCGGTAGTCCCGCAGCAGCGGAAAGGGCGTGTCCCTGAGCGCGGGCATGCGCTCAAGCGGCATCACGGACAGCTGGCTGACCGGGTAGTCGCTCAGCCAATCCAGCAGCTTTGGCAGCATCTCACGGGTGGTTTTCTCGTCGTAGCGGCCGTCTCGCAGGCGGTTCACCAGGCGGCTCATGCACCAGCCCACATGGGAGGCGAACAGGAAGCCCCGGTTGTCGCAGTCGCGGTTGATGGAGACGCTGGTCTGCATCGGGCAGATCGCCCGCAGGTGCGGCGGCGCTTCCAGCGCGGCCATCAGCTGCAGATACCCGGCGAAGTAGCTGCCCACCATGCCCACATTTCCGGTGCACCAGGGCTGCGCGGCCAGCCACTCCACCGTGTCGTAGCCGTCCGGGCCGTCGGCGGTGAAGCGGTCAAATTCGCCGTCGGACTCGCCCAGGCCGCGCACGTCCTGTATAAACACGGCGTAGCCGCGGCGCACGTAGTAGGAAGGGTCGTACTGCTGAAAGCTTCGGCCCATGTCCCGCTTGCGGAACACCGTGCGCATCAGCAGCGCCGGCCAGCGCCCGTCCTCCGCGGGGCGGTACAGGTCGCCGCGCAGTATGACGCCGTCGCGCATCGGCGTTTCGAGGTTGTACAGGCAGAGCATGCCGGCGCTCATCCGAACACCTCGTTCTCCCTCGGGCGGATGGGCAGCCACTGTATGAACACCTCGAGCCACCGGTCCCAGAAGTCGAAGAAGTGTATGCCGTCGCTGTTGAAGAACACCACGTCATAGGGGTTCGGCAGCGTCGTGAAGTAGCGCAGGTCCTCGCGCTCGGCGTTGTAGCAGCCGTCCTGGCGGCCGCAGCAGGCGAATATCTTCGGCAGCGGCTTGCCGCTCTCGGAGGCCAGGCGGGCCAGGTAGCGGTTGTCGTTGTCGGTGTCGTGGCACTTGCTCAGATCGCCGTCGTCCACGCCGAACACCTGCCAGCGGATGAAGTTCAGCGGGTGGCGCTGGCCGCCGGGGATCATCGGGCCGATCATGTCGATGAAGTTGGCGCTGGAGAATATGCCCATCGCCGCGTACTTCTCGGGCTTGGTGAAGCCCAGCTTCATCGTGCCGTGGCCGCCCATGCTCATGCCGCCGACGAAGTTGTCCTCCCGCAGCGGGGAGACGGGCATCTGGCTGTAGATCATCCGGGGCAGCTCCTCGGTGACGTAGTCAAAATAGCGCCCGCCGTCGGTGTTGGCGTAGAAGCTGGTCTCCACCGAGGGCATGACCACGGCCAGGCCGCGGTGCTGGGCGTAGCGCTCCACGGCGGTGAAGCGCTGCCACATGGAGCAGTCGTCGGTGGCGCCGTGCAGCAGCCACAGCACCGGGAACTTGCCGTTGTCCAGCCGGCGCTTCTCGGAGCGCTCCGGCAGTATCACGTTGACCGGGACCATACGGGTCAGACATTCGGAATACAGATCCATTCTGATGAGTGACATCTTATCGCCTCCGATCCTTCAAAACCGTATCCAGGAATTCGCGGATCCACTTGTCCCTGAACGCGTCGCTGTGCCCGCCGGGCTCCGTGTGGAACTCGTACCGGAAGGGGTTGCCCTCGAAGCTCTCGAAGAAGGCCTTCAGGCCCAGGCCCACCGGATAGGCGTGGTCCTCGGTGCCCACGGCGTGGAACACGCGGGGCACGGGCTTGCCCTCGGCGATGATGTTGCGGGCGTTCAGCAGCACGTCGTGCTCCGGGTTGCCGGCCAGATCGCCGGTGTCCTCCACGCCGAAGTTCACCATGTTCACGCTCATGTGCCCCGGGCCGCCCGGCGCGGAGGGGCCGCCCGCGGACTTGGGCCGCAGGTGCTCCAGCGGTATGATGGAGCTGGCGGAGATCACGCCGATGGTGCCGTACTGCTCCGGGCAGCGCATGCCCAGCGAGATCGCGCCGCTGCCACCCAGCGAGAAGCCGGCGATGTACTGGTCCTCCCGCTCTCTGGAGAGCCTCGGAAACATGTGGTGCACGATCTCCGGCAGCTCCTTGGTCAGAAAGTCGAAGTAATCGGCGCCCCAGTACATGTTGCAGTAGCGGCTGTAGCCGGCGTGGGGCATCACCACGGCGATCTGGTGTTTGTCGGCATAGCTGCGGATGCGCGTCATGTGCAGCCAGTCGTTTTCATTGCCGCCGCCGCCGTGCAGCAGCCACAGCACCGGAAAATCGCCCTCGGTGCGGTCGTCCGGCAGTATGACGTTCATGGCGTCGTGAAGCAGCAGAACTTCCGAGCGGAAGTTGATCTGCATCAGCGTATTCATCCTCTTTGATCGCTCCCTTCTGAAGTGGTATTGGCTCACCCGGGATTGAACGCCCTGCCCGGCGGGCGCGTCAAATCCCCGTTAAGCGCAGTATAGCAACGGTTAAACAAGGTGTCAAGCCGCAGGTTTTCCAGCGGCACTATCCATTTTTTCGGCCTATGGCGGCGGATGTTAAATTTGGACACCCATCGGTAAAAAACAGGAGTCCCGCCGCGCGCCGTCGGTTGACAACGCCCGCCCGGCGGGGTATGATATACGGGAATACAATCGCGCCGGGGCACATCCCCGGCGATGGGAACGGCGCTATGAAACACAGCCTCTTAAGATCCCGGACCTTCCGGCTCTGGATCATCTGCTACCTGATCGTGTTGCTGATCCCGCTGGCCTTCAGCGGGGTCCTGCAGGCGCATACCTCAAAGAACCTGCGCGCCCGCGCCTACGAGGACGGGAGCCACTCGGTGGACCTGCTGGCCCGGGTCACCGACGAGCGGCTCTCCGCCCTTTTCAACATGGCCAACACCGTGTGCGGGGCCTCCGACATCATCAAGCTGCGCTTCATACAGCTGCCTTTCGACGCCGCGAAGTACTATGAGATCCACCGCCGGGCCGAATTCCTCTCCAACTTCTCCGCCTACGGCGACATGGTCAGCGGCTGCTACGTCTACTGCGACAACCTGGGCTGCATACTCGACGCCCACCACATCTACACCCGCGACAACCAGTACAGCCGCATCGTCACCCAGCAGTTCGGCCTGGAGGAGGATGCCTTCGAGGCGCTGATGGGCGCGCGCCACACCGGGGACTTCTGCGTGACCGGGAACGGGCGGCTGCTGCTCGTCAAGAGCGTCTCGTCGGGCATCAAGTTCAGCCGGCCCCCGCTGACGGTGATCCTGGTGCTGGACACCGCCAAGACCCGGGCGTTTTTCGACCTCACCGGCAAAAACTGGCAGGGCCGGGCGCTGATGCTGCTGCCGGAGTCGGCCCTGGCCCACGGCGACGGCGCCGGGGACTGGCTGTCCTCCGAGGCATATCTCGCGCCGGACGGCGACAGCGTGGTGGTCGCCCAGCCCAGCGCCGTGATGGAGGGCGTGGGCTACGCGCTGGTGATCCCCCAGTCCCGGCTGCTGGCGGACGCCAAGAGCAGCCAGCTGCTGTTTCTGTATTTCACGCTGTGCACGCTGGCCCTGGGCGGCGCGCTGGCGTTTTTGCTGGCCCATCACAACTACAAGCCCGTCCGGGAGCTGACCCGCACCCTCGAGGCCAACGAGGAGGGCGGCGGCGCGTTCTCGGCGATCTCCCGGCGCTTCGGCGAGCTTCGGGAGGAGCTGGCGCGCCTGTCGGTGATCGAAAACCGGCAGATCTTCGAGGCCCTGCTCAGCGGCAAGCTGTACCGGCTGGAGCCGGAGCAGCTAAAGCAGCTGCGGGGCACCATCGGCGGCGGCCTGTTCATCGCCGCGCTGCTGGAGCCGGAGCGCGAGGGCGGGGCCGCGCCGGACGACGAGGCCTTTGCCGCCCAGCTGGAGGCGCAGCTCGTGTCCCGGAGCGGGAACGTCTGCCGCTGCGTCGTTCGCCCCTACGACAGCGGCTATGCCGCGGTGCTGGGCTTTGCCGAGGGCATGAGCCGGTACGACGCCCAGCTCTACGCCCAGGATGTGGTCAAGGACGTGATCTCTCGGGACACGGCCTTCCCTGCGCTGTCGGCCTATCTGGGCAACGCCTGCGAGGGCCTGGAGGGCGTCAGCCAGTCCTGCCGGCAGGCCGCCATGGCGCGGGAATACGCGAACTTCGTGTCCAGGACGGGCCGGCAGGTGGTGCTGTTTGACGAGACGATGGTGTCCAGCGACATCTCCTGGCGCGACTACGACATCGTGGACGCCGAGCGCCGCTTCGTGGCGCTGATGCTGGACGGCAGCTACGGCGCCGGCGAGCAGCTGCTGCACGAGATCATTTCCTATTATACCGGTCAGGAGGGCGTTTCGCTGCGGGTGATGCAGACGCGCATGTACGGCGTGATCAACATGATGCTCAACGTGCTCCACGAGGCCGAGCCCCAGGCCGGCGACACGCTGAAGGGCAAGGGCGGGCTGCTGGAGCGGCTGCTGAACGCCCGCACGATGCAGGAGCTGGAGGACGTGGTGTTCCAGATCCTCCGGCAGCTGCAAGACCAGCACGACCAGACCCAGGACCAGCTCAGCACCAAGTTAGAGGCGGTCACCCACTACATCGGCGCCAACTACTACGACCAGAACCTGAGCGTTCAGATGCTGGCGGACCGGTTCGGGCTGTCGCTGCCGTACCTGTCGCGGGAGTTCAAGAACAGCAAGGGCATCGGCGTATTGAACTACATCAACCAGTACCGCATCGACAAGGCCAAGGAGATACTGCTGCACGACGAGGACGCCACGCTTTCCGACGTGGCCCAGCGGGTAGGCTACAGCAGCAGCCAGACGCTGATCCGCATCTTCAAGCGCTACGAGGGCGTCACGCCGGGGCAATTCCGGGACGCCGGAAAAAACGCCCATGGCGCGTAAAAGAACGGGACCCGCATTTGGATCAAACGGGCTCCATTGTTAAAAAGGGAACATATATTTCATAAAAAGAAGCCGTTTACAGGCTTCTTTTTTGTTTGCTATAGTGGGCTACAGACAGGCGGGGTCCGGGGCGGCATGCCCGGACGCCGTGGCGGGGAGGCGAAACACCCATGGCGCAAAAGCTCAGGAGGCTGTGCCTGAACTACCGGCAGAACAAGCTGCTGTACTGGATGCTGCTGCCGTCGGTGGTCTATGTGCTGGTATTCAACTATCTGCCCATGGCGGGGCTGACGATGGCCTTTCAGGACTACTCGCTGGTCAAGGGCATATTCGGCAGCAAGTTCGTGGGGCTCAAGAACTTCAGGGAATTCTTCGGCGGCATGTACTTCGGCCGGACGCTGTCCAACACGCTGATACTGAGCCTGCTGGACCTTTTGATCTGCTTTCCCGCGCCCATCGTGCTGGCGCTGATGCTCAACGAGGTCCAGCACCTGCGCTACAAGAAGGCCATACAGACCGTCAGCTACATCCCCCACTTCATATCGATGGTGGTGGCGGCGGGCCTGATCAAGGAGTTCACCAACTCCGGCGGCGTGGTGGCCAAGATCGTGGAAGCCCTGGGCGGCACGCCCAGGAGCTACATATCGCTGCCGCAGTACTTTCGGTCGATATTCACCGTCTCCCAGGTCTGGCAGACCATCGGCTTCAACAGCATCATCTTCCTGGCCGCCCTCTCCGGCATCAACCAGGAGCTGTACGAGGCGGCGAAGATCGACGGCGCCACGCGCATGAAGCAGATGTGGCACGTGACGCTGCCGGGCATCTCCTCCACGATCATCATCATGCTGATCCTGCGCTGCGGCGCCATCATGAACGTGAACTTTGAAAAGGTGCTGCTGCTCTACACCCCCTCCACCTATGAGACGGCGGACGTCATCAGCACCTATGTGTACCGCGTGGGCATCGTCAAGCAGAAGATCGGCTACAGCACCGCGGTGGGCCTGTTCAACTCGGTGGTCAGCCTGATCCTGGTGCTGACCGCCAACAAGCTCAGCAAGACCTACACCGACAGCAGCATGTTCTGAGGAGGCGGCAACATGAAATCCGGTACGAAGATCAACGAAGGCGCGCCCAGGTACATCTTCCTGGCGGTGAACGCCGTGGTGCTGGGCCTGATCGGCTTCTGCTGCCTGGCGCCGATGTGGCACGTGTTCTGCTGCTCCATCTCAGACCCCAGCGCGCTGGCCCGGTCCGGCGGCTTCCACCTGCTCCCCATCGCGCCGTACTCGTTCGACGGCTACAAGGCGGTGTTCGGCTACCGCAACATACTGATCGGCTACACCAACACGCTGTTCTACGTGGTGTTCGGCGTGGCCCTGAACCTGCTGCTGACCATCCCCTGCGCCTACGTGCTGTCCCGCAAGCGCTTTTTGCCCGCCAACGGCTTCATGCTGTTCATGGCGTTCACGATGATCTTCAGCGGCGGCCTGATCCCCACCTATCTGGTGTTCGTGAAGCTGGGGCTCATCGACACGCGGCTGGCGATACTGCTGTGCACGGCCTTCAACGCCTTCAATATGGTGATACTGCGCACGTCGTTTCTGAGCATCCCGGTGGCGCTGGAGGAATCGGCGCTGCTGGACGGCGCGAACGATCTGCAGATCCTCGTGCGCATCGTGCTGCCGCTGAGCAAGGCCAGCGTGGCCGTCATCACGCTGTTCGTGGCGGTGGGCATCTGGAATTCCTGGTTCACCTCGGCCATCTACCTGATGGACCGGGGCAAGTGGCCCATACAGCTGTTTTTGCGGGAGGTGCTGATCAACAACTCCCAGAAGAGCCTGGAGGCCGGCGTCAAGGCGTCGGCGGAATCGCTGCAGACGCTGGTCAAGTACGCCATCACCATCGTGGCCACGCTGCCGATACTGTGCGTCTACCCGTTCGTGCAGCGCTATTTTGTGAAAGGAGTCATGATCGGTTCGATCAAGGGATGAGCCATGTCCAGTGAACACAAAAACCCCGGCCGGCTGCTCAACGGGCAGTACGTGCTGCTGACCTTCGTCAATTTCCTGGTCTCCGTCAGCTATTCGATGGTCTCCACGATCATGGCCCGCTATTTGGGCAGCATCGGCCTGGCCATCGCCCTGTCCGGCGCGATCACCGGCGCGTTCTCGATCGCGTCGATGGTGGCCCGGCCCTTCACCGGCGTCATCAACGACCGCTGCGACCGAAAGCTCCTTCTGATCGCCGCCACGGCGGGCATGGCCGGCTGCACGATACTCTACGGGATCTCCGAATCCTACGGCGTGCTGCTGGCGGTGCGGCTGCTGCACGGCATGTTCTTCGCCTTCTCCAGCACCGTCAACATGGCCGTGATCCCGGAGCTGGTGCCCGAGAACCGGGTGACGGAGGGCATCAGCTACTACGGCGTGGTTCAGTCGCTGGGCGTGGCCGCGGGGCCGTCGGTGGGGCTGTGGCTGATCAACCTGGGCGGCTATCGGGTGAACTTCACCGTCTCCGGCGCGCTGGCCCTCGTCGCCGCGGCGCTGGCGATGACGCTGCGCCCGTTCCAGCGCCAGCAGACGCCCGCCGCGGGGCGGTGGCACTTGCGGCTGACCGACATCATCGCGGTGGAGTGCCTGGCCTACGCGCTGGTGGACGTGGCCATCGCGATGGCCAACGGGCTGGAGAACAGCCTGCTCACCCTCTACGGCGCGCAGCAGGGCATCGCCAACATCGGCTGGTACTTTACGATCTCGGCGGTGGTGCTGTGCGTGACGCGCCTGCTGTTCGGAAGGCTTGCCGACCGCCGGGGCGTAGCCTTCTCGCTGTACCCGGGCCTGGCGCTGATGATCGCGGGCTTTCTGATCCTCTGGCGGGCGAGCGCGCCCTGGATGTTCGCGGCCGCCTCCGTGGTCAAGACGCTGGGCGTCGGCCTGGCCCGCCCGGCCATACAGGCGGCCTGCGTGAAGGCGGTGCCCGCCGCGCGGCGCGGCAGCGCGTCCAGCACCTACTACATCGGCTCGGACATCGGCCAGGGCACCTCCCCCGCCATCGGCGGGCGCATCGTGGATTTGACCGGCAACTACGGCCTGGCGTTCGCCCTGTTCACGCTGCCGCTGGCCCTGGGCGCCGCGATATTCGCCTGGTATGAAAGGCGCGTTCGGAAAGGAAGGAGAGCATGATCGTTCGCAGAAACGTGTTTTGCCCCATGCGGGACGGCTGCAGGCTGGCCACCGATCTCTACCTGCCCGATGAGGACGGCGCGTGGCCGCTGGTGCTGATGCGCACGCCCTACGGGCGGGGCGGCATTGAGGGCGACCCGCTGTACGGGCGCTTCCCGGAGCTGGTGGCGGCGGGCTACGCCGTGGCGGCGCAGGACCTGCGGGGCACCGGCGACAGCGAAGGCGCGCTGGGGCTCAACGGCCAGAACGAGATGGAGGACGGCTACGACGCCGTGGAGTGGCTGGCGGCCCAGCCCTTCTGCGACGGGGCGGTGGGCATGTTCGGCCTGTCCTATCCGGGCTTCGTGCAGACCGCCGCGGCCTCGTGCGCGCCGCCGCACCTGAAGGCCATCTGCCCGTTCATGTCCCCGTCGCTGCACCCCTTCGGCATCCGCAGCGGCCACGTGCGCCACATGCAGCACCTGTACTGGGCCTACGCCCAGGCGCTGGCCCACCCGGAGAACTACATCCCCGACCCCGCCGCCCGGGAGCGGGTCGTATCGCAGTTGAAGGAAAACCTCCCCCACCTGGCCGACATGCTGATGGAGCTGCCGCTGGACGGTTGCGCCGCGGCGCGGTTCGATGAGGTGCCCATCTTCCGCGACTATCTAAACGTGATGGCCGGCGCGGAGGACCCCGAATACTGGCGGCGTATGCGCATGCCCGTGGACTACGACCGCGTGCACGTGCCGGCGCTGTACGGCACCGGCTGGCTGGACGCCGCCCGGGAGTGGACCATCGAGGGCTTCCTCGCGGCCCGCAAGAGCGCGGATGCGCTGACCCGCGACAACGCGCGCCTGCTGGTGGGCATATGGCCCCACGGCGGCGAACTGCCCTCGATCATCGAGGGCGAGGACTTCACCGACGCGGCCTCCGGCGTCGCGGCGGGCGTGTTCGAGGCCATGCACCGCTGGTTCGACCGCTGGCTGAAGGGCCTGGAAGTGCCCGAAGAACCCCGGGTGCGCTACTTCGTGCGCGGCAGCAACCGCTGGCAGACGGCCCGGGACTGGCCGCCGCCCCAGGCGCGGATGAAGCGGTTCTACCTGGGCGCAAACGGCACGCTGGACGAGGCCCCGGCCCAACAGCGCGCCGAGGTGCGCTACACCGTCGATCCCGCCCGTCCGATGCCCTCCGACACCGTGGACGCAAAGGGCCGCCGGCTGACCGCCGACTGGAGCGCGGTGACCGCCCGGGCGGACGGCGCGCTCTTTTGCACCGAGCCGCTGACCCGGCCTTTGACCTTCGCCGGCACGATGGCGGCGCGGCTGTACGCCGCGGTGGACGCGCCGGACACCGACTACGCCTGCCGGCTGCTGGACATCGCGCCGGACGGCCGCCAGACGGAGCTGCTCTCCGGGCTGATCCGCGCCAGGCACCAGAACCGGCGCTTCGAGCCCCGCCTGATCGAGCCCGGCGCGTTCATCGAATACCGCTGGGACGTGGGCAACGCCGCCAACACCTTCCTGCCGGGCCACCGCGTCGGCCTGCAGGTCATGGGCCAGCTGTACCCGTACTGCGACCGGAACCTGAACACCGGGGAATCCACCGCCCATGGCACGCGCATGCGCGCGGCCTGCCACCGGATACTGACCGGCGGCGCGGAGGGGTCCTGGATCGAACTGCCCGTCACCGACGCCGAGGAGGGATGACGCCGTGGCCTTTATGCGCGTCTGTTACTTTTCAAAGCTGCTGATGCAGCACACCACGCTGACCGTCGCCTATGACGAGGCGGCGGTCACGCCCATGCCGGTGCTCTACCTGCTGCACGGGGGCACCGACGATTCCACGCTCTGGTTCCGGGAGAGCGACGTGGAGGCGCTGTGCCATAAGTACGGCGTGCTGGCGGTATCGCTGGACGCCCGCAGCAGCAGCTACGCCGACATGCGCCACGGCCAGAAGTTCTTCACCTACATGACCTGTGAGCTGCCCGAATTCCTGGCCCACCGGCTGCCGGTGTCCACCCGGCGGGAGGACACGTTCATCGCCGGGTTTTCGATGGGCGGCCAGGGCGCGCTGAAGGCGGCCTTCCGCTGTCCGGAGCGCTACGCGGCCTGCATGGGCCTGTCCGGCGCGCGGGACACGGTGGCGCTGTACAAGCTGTGGCAGCGCATGGAGAACGGGCCGGACCTGGGCGGCGTCGAGGACGCGCTGGGCCCCATCGACGAGATTTACGGCAGCGAGAACGACGTGCTGTGGCTGGCGGAGCAGGCGGCCAAGCGCGGCGCACGGCTGCCCAGGCTGTTCCTGTCCTGCGGGCGGGACGACTACGCGGTGGAATACTCCCGGCAGTACCACGACTTCCTGAACGGGCTGGGCATCGCCCACGACTACTTCGAGACGGCGGGCGTCCACGGCTACGAGAGCGCCTGGACGGCGCTGGAGCGGGCCCTGGGCCTGCTGCGAAAGGAGGGGCTTCTGAGATGAGCGCATGGCGCGTCACACGATACGAGCCGCTGCTTCAGCGCGAGATCACGCTGATCGCGCTGCTGCCGGAATACGAGTCCGGAGAGCCCGTCCCCTTCGAGGCCTGCCTGCTGCTGCCGGAGCCCGCCTGCGAGGCCGACGCGCTGCCGCGCCGCCTGCCGCTGGAGCGGGAATACTGCCGGGAAAGGGGCATGGCGGTGCTGTGCGTGCCCGGCTGGGTCGCCGGCCATCCCCGCGCCGAGGCGCTGCTGAACCAGGCGCTGCCCCGGTGGTTTGAGAAGCTGTTCCCGGTGCGCGTCGCGCCCGGCGCGGTGCGCGTGCTCCCGGTCGGGGTGCTGTGACCGGCTGAGCTTCAACCTTCCGAATACACCCGGCGCCGGGGCGCATCGGCATGGCCGCCGACCGTCCCGGTGCTGGGTTGTTTTATGCTCCGGTCAGTTCCCCGGCCCTGTCCCAGACGTCCGTGAGCCCCTCCAGCAGGGAGCCGCTGGCCCAAGGCATCAGCGCGAACCAGGTGCTGGCCGGTTTTCCGTCGGGCCACCGCTCGGTCAGCAGGCCCTCGCTGTGGCAGAAGCGCTCGGACATCCAGCCCGCCTTGCCGTAGCCGAACTCGCCGTCGAAGGTGTTGTGGCACTGGCAGCTCCACAGCAGCGCGTCCCGCAGGCGGCCCCGGACGTAGGCGTCCTCCCGCCGGTCCAGGTACCAGGCCATCTCCCCCAGCACCGACGAGGACATCGGGTGGATGTGGGGATTGGTGACGGAGGTGACGCTGCCGCCGCAGCTGGACCAGCCCACCGTGCTCAGCGGCGGCACCCGGACCGGCGAATTGTAGCAGAACTTGAACGTGAATTCATAGTACAGCGCGTCGCGCATATGGTCGAGCAGCGCCGCGTCGCCGGTCATTTCGTACAGCAGCCGCGCCGCGCGGATGTAGGCGAGTACGCCCTCCGAATCGACGTTCTTGTCGATGTCCAGCGGACCGGCATAGCACTCCACGCGGCGGATGTAGGCGTCGTGATACCACCGCTCGCTGCGCAGAAGCTCCGGCAGATACCGGCGCTCCTGTGTGATCAGGCTGTACAGCGCCGTCGCCGCCAGGCACCAGGCTCCGCCGAACGAATCGTACTCCAGCCCGGCCCCGGTGCGCTCCGAAAAGACATAGGGGTACTCGCCGTCGGCGTTGCGGCTCTCCTCGATCCGCTCCACGGCGCGCCCGGCGAACGCCAGCCAGTCCCCGTGTCGCGCGTCCGCCTCCCGCGCCTCCCAGGCGTAGGCTTTCAGGATGTAATAGACGCTCTGGCCCACCAGGTACCCGGCGTGTCCGGGCGTGTGCTGGCGGTCGTACCACCAGCCGCGGTTGCTCCACGCGCCGTCCTGCTCCACCAGGAAGGGCAGGCCGCTGGATGGGTTCATGGCGTTGTCGACGATGTGCCCGATGCAGTCCAGCGCCTGGGCGCGCATGGCCGCGTCCCCCAGGCGGTGGGCGGACATCAGCACCGGCACGGCGGCGCTGAGGCCGTTGGTCCAGGTGATCGACGGCAGCAGCCTGTGTTCAAAGCGGTCGCCCCGGTCGAACACGAAGCAGGCATAGCTGTGCGCCTCCGGCAGCCAGGCGTCCCGGGCGATCGCGGCGGCCATGATCCCCACGGCCTCCCGGGGGGCGCACCCGCGGCGGGGCGGCTGATGATATTGCCCGTAGACCCACTTCAGCGCGTCGTGTACGCCGCGCTCGTCACCGGCGGCCTGGTCGAACACGCGCAGGCGCACGGCAACGCCCTCGCCCTTCGCCAGGGAAAAGCAGTTGTCGCCCAGCGGCGCGCGGGGCTGCGCGTGGTGCGAATCCAGGAAGAACCAGGGCGCGTTTTCGTAGCCCAGCGTGTACCACACCTCGCCCGGTCGAAGCGAACAGCCAAAGCCCGCGTACTGGCTGAACACGCCCGCCGAGCCGGGCGTCCAGGCGACCTGCTTACCGCCAACGCGCAGGTAGTACGGCGACGCCGAGACGCCCGCCAGTCGCCCGTCGCCCCAGGCCAGAGCGCAGGGGTGGGAAAGCCGGTCGCTGCGCGTCATCCACCAGGGCGACGCGGGAAAATCATCCCCCTCGCGCAGGCGCGGACAGTTGCTGTCCGCCACCAGCGGGGCCTCGCCGCGGTTTGTTCCGTAGATGTATCCCGGCAGGAAGAAGCGCGGGCGTTCCATCCGAACGGGCATGGCGATGCGGATCACGCCCTCGAACGCCGCGTCCGCGATGATGTGGATCAATACCTCCCCCGCACCCTCCCGCGGCTCAACCGAGACGCGCAGGCCGCACCTGTCCAGGGAAATATACGCTTCGGGCCCGCCCTTCGCCCGGGCGGTCAGTGTGAATTCAGCCATGGTATCCCTCCTGTTCCAATAATCCCATTATATCACACGGCATTGAGCGCGGCAACGAAAAACGGCCGCCTGACGCCTTGCGGCACAGGTCCGGGCATGCTATAATGGATTTATTACAGAGGATTGGAAGCGACGCGCCATGCGCTACAGGGCCATATTGTTTGACAACGACGACACGCTGATGGACTTCCAGGCGTGCAACCGGAACGCGGTAAACCAGCTGATGGACGAGCTGGGCTACCGTGACCCGGACCGCTACGAGCAGTACGAGGCGATCAATTTGCAGTGCTGGGCGGAGCTGGAACAGGGCCTTCTGACCCAGAGCCAGGTGCGCCTGACGCGTTTTCTGCGCTTCTTCGAGCACTACCCGGTGCCGGGAGACGCGCGGGAAGCGTCGGAACGCTTCGCGTATCTGTTGGGCCAGCAGAGCATACTGCTGCCCCACGCCCTGGACGTGGTGCGGCAGATCGCCGAAGCGCTGCCGGTGGTGATCGTCACCAACGGCATGACCTCGATCCAGAGAAACCGCTTCGCCCGTTCTCCGCTCACCGATCTGGTGTCGGGCATCGCGATCTCCGAGGAGCTGGGCATATCGAAACCCCGGCCGGAGCTCTTCCTGCGCGCGCTGGAGCCGCTGGGCGTCGCGCCGCGGGACGCGCTGATGATCGGCGACGGCATCGGCAGCGACATCCGCGGCGCGAACAACGCCGGCATCGACGCCTGCTGGTACAATCCCCACGGCAAAACATTGCCCGAGGGCGTTCACGCCGAGTACGAGATCTCCGATATCCGCCAGTGCGTCGATATCGCGCTGCGGGCCTGAGCCGCGGAAGCGCAATGCCGCCATGAAGGGAGCCATCGAACATGAACGAGCGCGTTTTCCCCCACAGGGGCTTCATGCTGGACGTCTGCCGGCACTACATGCCGGTGGCGGACATCAAAAAACTGCTGGACGCCGCCGAAATCTGCGGCATGAACCGCATGCACTGGCACCTGACGGACGACCAGGGCTGGCGCGTCGAGATCAAAAAATACCCGCGGCTGACCGAAATCGGCGCAAGCCGCGGGCTGTCCTATTTTGGGAACGTGTCCGAAACGGAGAACAACTGCGGCTTCTACACCCAGGACGAGGTCCGGGGGCTGGTGGCCTACGCCAAGGCGCGGGGCGTCGAGATCATCCCCGAAATCGAGATCCCCGGCCACGCCTGCGCCATGCTGGCCGCCTATCCGCGCCTGGGCTGCCGCCGGACCGTCTGGCCCGACTGGTCGCCCCGGGACGTCGAGGCCCGCTACGCCCACGCCGTGCGCAACGCCGGCGGCATATTCCCAGACCTGGCCTGCGCGGGGCGGGACGACGCCATACGCTTTCTCGAGGACGTGCTGGACGAGATCGTGGCGCTGTTCCCGTTTCCGATGGTGCACATCGGCGGCGACGAGGCCCCGAAGCTGCACTGGCGGCGCTGCCCGGACTGCCAGGCGCGCATGCGCAAGGAGGGCATCGAGAGCGAGGACGCGCTGCAGCGCTGGCTGGTGCTGAAGATCGGCGAATACCTCGCCGGAAAGGGCCGGGAGACCATCGTCTGGAACGACGTGCTGGCCGGCGGTCTGCTGCCGAAGCACTTCATCGTGCAGCAGTGGCACGGCGGCGCCGAGCTGACCCGCGCTTTCCTGCAGGCCGGCGGCCGGGTGATCGTCTCCGATACCGACAACTACTATTACGACTACGCCTATGGCGAGACGGACGTGTATCACATCTGGAAGCACCCGCTGACGCCGCCCTACGCCCGGGGGCTTGAAGCCGGGCTCTTGGGCGCGGAGTGCCCGCTGTGGACTGAGCGCATCACGAACACCGCCCGGGCGGCCCACATGCTCTTCCCGCGCATGACGGCGGTGGGCCTGCGGCTCAACGGGCCGGAATCCGATACCTGGGAGGGCTTTGCCGCCCGGCTGCGGGAAAAGCAGGCGCAGATCGACGCGCTGGGGCTCACCGGCGCGCCGGAGAGATTCTGGCGCATGGCCCCCGAGGCCGCCGCGGCCGACCTCAGACAGGACGAGGCGATCAAGGACGCCCCCGCCGCGCGGCCCTATGCCGCGTGGGTGCGCCGCCTGCTCACGGTGGAGGCCATGGAGCGGCTGCTTGAGAAGATCGACATGCCCGCGCCCTTCGCCGCCGTGGCCCGCGACTGGGCCCTGGGCGACATGGACGGCGAAGCCGCGCCGCTGCCCGGGGACCTGCGCGGCGCGGACGCGCTCGCCCGGCAGCTGCTTGAGGCCGTGGAGAACCGGGAGAACGGCCCGTGGCGGGGCATCGAGGAATGTGTCTGGATCGAGACCATGAAGGCCTACGCCCGCTTCGTGCGCGAGCACTTTGCCTCCTACGGCTATTACGGCTTCGACCGGGGTGGCTGGACCACCCGCCAGCGGGACGCGAAGCTGTTCCGGCTGGGCGAGCTGGAGTACGAGCTGGTCCATGCAAGGGACGGCGCGCCCGCGATCGATTTGCACATCCCCTCGGACGCGAGCCTTGCGCCGGACGGGCTGAACGCCTCCGTCTCAAGGGCCCGCGACTTTATGCGGGCGCGCTTTCCCGACTGGGCCGGCGCGCCGATGCGCTGCGATTCCTGGCTGCTCTCCCCGAAGCTGAAGGACCTGCTGCCGCCCGGCGCCCGCATACTGCGCTTCCAGGCCGCCTTCGACCTGACGGAGACGGACCCGGACGCCGCCGACGCCCTGCAGTGGGTCTTCGGCGTTGCCGAGGGCCAGAAGGCCGCCGCGCGGCTGGAGGACCTGCCCGAGGACACCACCCTGCGCCGCCGCATGAAGGCCCTGCTGCTCGCCGGCGGCAAGCCCGGCAACGCGGCGGGCGTGCTGGCAAGGGCGTTTTAGCCCCCCAAGCCCCGCGTCCCCATGACCAGCTCCGCGATACGCTCCGAGCCCTCGGGCAGCATGTGGGCGCGCTGGGCGCTGATGAGCTTCGCGGCGGTCTTGCCGTCGTAGACGATGCGGTCCGCGAACCGGGCGGCCTCGTCGAAGCTGCCGGCCATCATGGACATGCCCAGCTTCGCGAAGAAGCCGGCGTTGAGGGTCTCGACGCCGGGGATCATCATCGTGTGCACCAGCGGCACGTTCACCACCGCGGCCTCGGCGCTGGATATGCCGCCGGCCTTGGACAGCAGCACGTCCGCGGCGCGCATGTAAAGGCTCACCTTGTCGGTGAACGGAACCGCCCGGATGGGGCCGCCCTGCCCGAACCGCGCGCCCAGCCCGTCCAGGAGTTCCTGGTTCCGGCCGGCCAGCACGCAGAGCAGCATGTCCTCGTCCGGCACCTCCAGCAGCTTTTCGCACAGGCCGATGGCGTCGCCACAGCCGATGCCGCCGGTCATGACCAAATACATCCTGGCCCCTGCCGGTATGTCCAGCGCGGCGCGGGCTTCGGCCTTCGTCACATCGGTGCGAAACGCCGCCGCCACGGGCATGCCGGTCACGACCAGGCGGTCCGCGGGTATGCCCGCCTTCTCGCACTCCGCCCGCACGTTTTCGTGGGGCAGGAAGTAGGCGTCCATGTCCGTCTCCGCCAGGAAGGGGATGCAGGTGTAGTCCGACAGTATGCCGTAGCAGCGGGCCTTCAGCGCGTAGTGCCTGCGGATGTAGGTCAGCGTCTCCATCGGGAACAGGTGGGAGCAGACCACCGCGTCGTAGCCGTTCTCGTTGATCAGGTCGAACAGCTTGCGCCCGTAGTTGCTGTTGATCAGGTAGATCGGCGAGGTGACGCGCAGCGCGCTGACCTTCTCCCCCGCCCGGTACATCAGGCCGAACAGGCTGGGCGCCTTCGTGGAGATCACGTTCAGCAGCTTGTCCACGTGGATCGGGCCCGACTCGCCGAACAGGTTCAGCATGTCGAAAAAGTCCGTCTCCACGCCCTTCTTCTCCAGCTGCTGGCGCACCGCCAGCGCGCAGTGGTTGTGGCCCTCGCCGGTGCTGCAGCTGAGCAGGAGCACCTTCTTTGAAGCATCGCTCATGTCACCCATTCCTCCCGTCTCGTCGGGTCGGTCCTCCGGCAGCGCCATCTGCTCTTCCCATAGACGAATCCCATCGCTCACAGCAGCGCCGCCAGGCCCAGCAGGAACTGGCCGCAGTAGTACAGGCCCAGGCTGACGTAGTCCAGCGGCCTGTTGCCCTTATGGATAAACAGCAGCGCCAGCAGCCCGTCCGAGGCGGCGAACAGCACCGCGCCCGCAAAGAGCAGCGGGCCCTGTATGGCGGCCACGGCCACCATCGCACTGAGCAGCAGGGCGTAGCCGCAGACCAGCGGCGCAAGCCTGCCGGCCCCGGCGCGCAGGCGCACGTACCCGGCGGCGACGGCCGCGGCGAGGGCCAGGAACACCGCCGCGCTGCGCAAGTCCGGCCCGCGCCTCAGGCAAAAGGCCAGTATGTACAGCACGTGTCCCAATCCAAACAGCGCGCCGCCCGGCACGAAGCGGACGCACAGCACGCCGTCGGCCACGGCGCAGGCGATGAGCCCCGCCAGCAGCACCCAGCGCGAAGGCGTGCCGTTCCTCAGGCAGCCCATCAGCGCCACCAGCGCCGCCATGGCCGTCGCCGCGCACTTGGCGGCGATCTGAAGCCCCATGTCCCGCTTCCCTCTAAGCTTCAGGCGCTGATAGGTCAAATAGAAAAAGACCATGGCGGCAAACGCGGCGCAGACCGCCAGGGCGCTCGCAAACGGAAGCATCGGTCATCCCCCCTCGCGCGCTATCTTCCGAGCAGCTTCATCAGCGCGTGGCGGCCCACCTGCATCGCGCCCTTCGGGCAGAACTCCTGGCAGCAGAAGCAGTGGATGCAGACCCGCCGGTCGATCTTCGGTTTGCCGCTCTTCATGGTGATCGCCTTCGCCGGGCAGACCTTCGCGCACTTGCCGCAGCCCACGCAGTCGGAGGCGAGCTTCGGAAAGGGCATCAGTATGCGGGCGGCGACAAAGTCCGCGATCTTGCCGATCACCCCGTCGCCGAGGATCTTGAAGAACACGCTGGACTGGGCCTGTACGGTTTTGAAATCCGGTATTGCAAAGCGGGCCGGGTCGCCGTATACCGCGATCCGCGCCGCGTCCTGGGGCAACAGCCCCCGGCGCACCGCCGCCTGCAGCGTCGGGACGTCCCGCGGCGCAAGCCCGATCAGGCCCGCGGCCACGGCGTCGAGCCTGTGGCCGTCGGTGCCCGCCATCAGGCAGCCGATCTCACGCGGCGTGCCCTGGGTGGGGCCGTTCCCCTCCATGCCGATCACCGCGTCGCAGATACACAGCCGGGGCTTGGAATACTCGTAGAGGTCCACCAGCATGTCGGCGAAATCCTCGGCCCTGGGATAGCGGTAGTGGTACTCCGGCTTCTTGGTGCCGGGAATGGTGCCGAAGAAGTTCTTGACCGCGCAGGACAGGCCCATCATGCCGTGGGTCTTCAGCTTACACAGGTCGATGATGGCGTCCACCTTTTGAAGCCACGCGGTATAGGAGAACTGCCTGGCCTGCACGGCCTGGGGGCAGCTGACCTCGACCTGGGAGAAGTCGTCGTTCAGCTTCGCGCCGAAGGCCTCCGCCTGCCGCATGCCGCACACGTCGTACACCACCTTCAGGTAGGGCGCGGCGTAGAGGCCGCCGGGGCTGTCGCCGATGACGGCCCGCGCGCCCCTCTCCTTCAAAAGCCGCACCAGCGCGCAGACCACCGCGGGGTGGACGGTGGCCGCGGCGTCCGGCTTCATGGCGGTGACCAGGTTGACCTTCAGGCCGACCGTCATGCCCGGCCGCACGAAGGCCAGGGCGTCGATGGGCGCCAGCGCCGCGCGCAGCGCCGCCTCGACCTGCGCGTCGTCGTAGCTGTCGCAGGCGACTATGGAGACATCGTAGTTGCTCATCATCAATACCCGCTTCGCAAAACCAGAATATGGATTCCTTCTCATTATAGCACATGCCTTCGCCGAGGGCAACGGAGAAAGGCTGAAAACATGGCCGGACAGGCCGCCCGCGCCCAAAAGCGCAGCTTGGTCGTCATTATCGACCGCTTGGTGCAAATCCCATTGATTTGCCCGGCGTTTTTTTCTATAATGATCCCGTGCACGAGAGGAGGAACGCGAATGAGAGTTGAGATCGAGCAGGATCCCGCCCTGAAGTCGCCGGAGATCACGATTCGATGCCCGGCCATCGACGAGGACATACTGCGCATCGTGGCCATGCTGCGGGTCCAGGAGCAAAAGGTGACCGGCATACTGGACGGCGATTGGCACCTGCTGGACGCCAAGTCCATCCTCTACTTTGAGAGCGTGGACAAGCGCACGTTCTGCTACACGCGGGGCGCCGTCTACGAGTGCCCGCTGCGGCTGTACGAGATCGAGGAAAAGCTGGGCGGCGCGGATTTTTTGCGCATATCCAAGGCAACGGTCGTCAATTTCAGGGCGATACAGTCCATCCACCCGGATTTCGGCGGGCGGCTGACGCTGACGCTGGAGAACGGCGAACGCCAATGCGTGTCCCGACAGTACGCCCCGCTGATCCGTCAAAAACTGACGCCGACAAGGAGGTCGTGAAGATGAAGAAGTTCATGAAGTGCGTATTGGAGTGGAAGACCGGGGTCTGCCTGGCCTTTACCGGGGCCATACTGATCTATGTGGTGATCGCCCTGCTGATGGGCGAAAAGCAGATCGAGGCGACGGCGATATTCGCGATGCTGCTGCTGTCGATGACGGGCACGTTCGTACAGTACCTGTGCTTCACCGACAACATCATCCGGAACATGCGCTACACCCGCAGGCTGCTGCTGTTCGGCGTGATGTACGTGCCGCTTTTGACGGTCATCGCCGTGGCGTTCGGCTGGTTCCCCGCCTCCAGACCCGGCGCGTGGCTGCTGTTCCTGGGAATCGCGCTGGCCGTGTTCGCGGCGATGACGCTGGGGTTCGAGCTCTACTTCCGCGTCGCGGGCAGGCGGTACGACGGCCTGCTGGGCCAGTACCGGAAGGAACACGAGGCAGAATGAATCCCGGGACAGCCGGGAAACTGGCCCGCTGCCATTGACATACCGATGCGATACCGGGTATAATACGTGTAAAAATAATATGAGGTGCACCGTGAAAAAGCTGCTTATCGTTCTGCTCTGTTTTGCCCTGATGGCCGCAGGGGCCGTCGCCGAGGTCAACCCCCTCGTGGGCCAGGCCCTGCCTGAGTTCTCGTTTGGCACCACCGACGGCGGCACCGTGTCCGTCTCCGAGCTTCTCCAGGCAAAGGACGTGGTGGTCCTGAACATATTCGCCTCCTGGTGCCCGCCCTGCAGGGCGGAATTTCCGGAGATGGAGCGCGTCTATCAGGATCATGCCGACCGCATGGAGATCGTCGCGGTGAGCGGCAACCCCGACGACACCCTCGAGATGATCGCCGACTACAAGGCGGAGCTCGGCCTGTCCTTCCCGATGGGGCTGGGCACGGACATCGCGGATTACGTTCAGCTGGAAGGGTATCCCACCACGCTGATCGTCGACAAGCGCGGGATCATCGGGTACTTCCAGCTGGGCGCGTTCGCCACCGAGGCGCAGTTCCGGGGGCTCATCGACTACTATCTGAGCGAGCGCTACGACGGTACGGCCCCCGGGGTCTTCAACGTGTACGTATGCGATAAGGACGGCGAGCCGGTGCCGGGCGCGGTGGTGCAGTTCTGCGACACTGCCTGCCGGCTGTACACCTCGGACGCGGACGGCGTCATCAGCTTCACCGGCAAGCCGGCGCGATACAGCCTGCACATCCAGAGCGTGCCGGAGGGATACGGCTACGACGCCGCCTACGAGGCCGTATGCGACGGCTCGGGCGAATGGGTGATCATCGAGGTCACGAAGGAGTAAGGACATTTCATCACAGAAACGCGAATCCCTCCGGTCCAATCTGCCGGAGGGATTCGCGTTTCCGGGATTTACGGGGCCAGCCCGGGCATGCCTGAGAGCATGTCCGCGAATATGCGGTAGTACTTCAGGTGCTCCTCGTTCCAGAAGACCTTTCGGTTGACGGTGGCCAGGATCAGCGCGTAGCGCTCCGCGGAGCTGTCCCGGAAGGGGATGTAGATGTAGGACATGATGTGATGAATCAGCAGCGCGTCCCGAAGCTCGGGGTAGCCCTCTTCCTTCTTATCCACCGTGTGCACGATGGTCATGCCGTCCTTCATGTAGCGGGGGATCTCCAATTCCTCCGGCGCATGGTCCGCAAGGAACGCCTGCAGGGCGTCCACGTCCCGCTTCTCCTTGCCGCCGGCCGTCACGAGGCGCTTATCCCGGCAGCGCCAGAGGGAGAGCAGCGGCACGACGGCGCGCACCGCAAACTCGTTGACCAGCGTGTCCAGCGGCGGGCGCTTCCCGTAGCGCACCATGTACTGCATCTGGATCAGCGCGTCTCCCAGGGGCAAATCGTCCCGCCCGCGCACCAGGTTCCGCTCGCCGCCGGACTGCTCCGCCTTGATCTGCGCCAGCAGCGGGTGCTTTCCGGGGGTGTGGATGATGTAGCGGTTGCGGCCCTTCTCCTTGGCCAGATACAGGCAGTAGTCCGCCACGAGGAACAGGTCGCTGTAGCACCCGGCGGCGTCCGGATAGACCGCGGCGCCGATGGAGACGGTGGTGCCGGGCAGGGCGGCGCCGATGACGCCCTTGATGCTGCGGAGGTAGGCGCGCAGCGCGGTCTCGTTCTCCACATGGTAGAACAGTATCATGAACTCGTCTCCGCCGATCCGGCCGACGGCGCCCCCGTCCTTGATCTCCGTCTCGATGACGCCGGCGACCCTGCGAAGCAGCTCGTCTCCGTACTGATGGCCGAAGTTGTCGTTCACGTGCTTGAAGTAATCCACGTCCAGAACGGCCACGGCCGTGCGCTCGGCGTGCTGCCGGTCGATCCTGTCCTGGGCCATGCGGGTGATGTGCTCCTTGCTGATGACGCCGGTCAGGGCGTCGTAGGCGATCTCGCGCTCCTGCGCCCCCCGGGTGCGCATGGGGTGGATCAGCCCGATCAGGCCGGTCTGGTCGCTGTTGCGATGGGTGGTGACGTACCGGCACTGCACGGCCTGTATCCCCTGGTCGTCATTGAACAGGTTTTGCGCGATGTCGATGCGGAAGCGGGGCGTGCCGCCGCGCAGGTTCGCGATCAGTTCATCCAGGGCGGGCAGGTGCTCCGCGTCGCAGCGGGCGGCCAGCGCGTCGCGGAAATCGCTCAGCTTCATGGCGCCGCCGGCATAGGCGCTCTGTTCGGTGTTGTACAGGGTGACGGTATCCTCGGAGCGGGTGTACTCAAAGAACAGATCCTCGTGCAGGGAGAGCATGGTGTCGTAGGTGCTCAGCGCGCGGTCCTGCCGCCGGAAGCTGTCCATCAGCTGATCCAGCCGGCAGAGCACCACGCGGATCATCGCGCCGTCCGCCTGCCCGGCTTCCTGGGGCATGATGCGCGTCAGATACGGCTCCTCGGGCATCTTCTGAAAACGGGTCAGAAACCACGCGTGATTGCCCGTCTCCAGGCAGCGCAGGAATTCCCCGCGGCTCTCCTCCGTCAAAAAGGATTCCACCGGGACAAACACGTCGTTTTGCGCGAGCCACCAGGCTTCGGCGTTGGCCGAGAGCAGGCGGTGATCGTCCGAGGCAATCAGCACCTCCAGGAGGCCGGAATCAAACATATCGCACCATCTCCGCTCGGTTCTTGACCCAATTATAACACAGGATGTTATTCGTAGCAACTGAGAAATTTAAATTGACAATCATGGGTCTTTTGCGGCATAATGAATCTCGATACAGATACGAAGTACGTCGAGAGAGGATCAGATCACTTGTACCGCAAGCAGAGCAGAATATTGATCGCCTTCGCGCTGGCGATACTCGCGGTCATCGCGATCAACGCGACGTTGGTCCTGAATCTTTACCGCGCGCAGAGCGACGCTTTGGGCAATACCCAGCTGGACGTGATTCGCAGCGACTTGCAGGATACGATCACCGAGGCGCAGACGAATGTGCTGCGCGTGGCGATCGGCGCGGAGCAGTTGATGGAATCCGGCGCGCCTCAGGAGAAGCTCACGGAGTATTTCTACCGGCAGCGGGACAATATCAATCCGGCACCAGCTTCATGAACGTGTACATCGCCGGGGCCGACTGGCACATCGTGCCGGACTTCAACGCGCCGGAGGGCTTCCACGCGGCGGAGCGGGTCTGGTACATCGGCGCCCAGGACTGTCCGGGAGAGGTCTTCATCAGCGAGCCGTACCTGGACGCGAACGGCGGCGGCATGTGCTTTACGGTATCGACGCTGCTCTCCGACGGCGAAACCGTCGTGGGCATGGACCTGAACTTCTCCGAGGCGCAGCAATCCATACTCCGCATGACGCAGGGGCGCGGCCAGACCGCCATGATCGTCACCTCCGGCGGCCTGATCGCGGGCTATACGGACATGTCCCTGGTGATCGTGCTGGCCTTCTGCATCCGCATTTCGACCAACTGGGGAACCTCCCGCATGAACCGGGAGGCCGACGCCTATGAAAACCAGCTGAACGAATGGGTCACCGAGCAGAAGAGCGTCCTCAACATGTTCACGGATGTGATCTCCTCCCAGCCGGCGCTTCTGGACGACTATGAGAGCGCCGTCCACTGGCTGGCGGAGGTCTCCGGCAACTATTCGAACATCTCCCTCTGCTATCTGGCCAACCCGTACAACGAGCACCCGGTCATCATGAGCAACGGCTGGGAGCCGGGCGAGGATTACCGGCCGGAAACCCGGCTCTGGTACCGCGCGACGGAGCGTTCCGCCGACGGCTTCAGCATCTCCGCCCCGTACCTGGACGCCCAGTCCGGCACCTACTGCATCACGCTCTCCCGCATGGTCTACGGAAGGGACGGGGCGTTTCTCTGCATCTTCGGCATCGACTTTTTCCTCGACAAGCTGATCCAGGTGCTGGGCGAGAGCTACACGAGCCACGGCTACGCCTTCCTGGTGGACTCGGACGGCGTCATCATCAACCACCCGAGCGGCGCCTATCAGATGGGCGAGGACAGGCAGACGAGCGTCGAGGACACGGAATACGCCGACGCCTGCAGCCGGGATGGCGTGACGGTGCTGCGCGATTACGCCCCGCAGCTCATCGCCTGCCTCAGCCGAAAGACCGGCTCCGGCTTTACCGTGGTGGTGGCCAACCGCTGGTGGGACATCTACGGAAGCGTCGTCATCGTCACGCTCGTGTTCCTGGCGCTGTTCGGCGCGTGCCTGGGGTTCATCGTCTCCCTGATCAACCGCCTGATCCGCTGGCAGGCGCAGACCAACCGGCAGCTCGTCGCGTCCGCCGACGAAGCCCAGAGCGCCAACCGGGCCAAGTCTCAGTTCCTGTCCCAGATGAGCCATGAGATACGCACGCCGATGAACGCCATCATCGGGCTGAACAGCATCGTGCTGCGCGACGAGAGCATCTTCGAGGCGTTCTCCCAGGAGGACACCCGCACCACCAACCGCTACGGCGGCAGCGGCCTGGGCATGGCGATCACCAAGAGCATCGTCGACATGATGGGCGGCGAGATCCACGTTGAGAGCGAGAAGGGGCGCGGTTCCACCTTCACGGTCACCGTGACCCTGGGCAGGGTCCGTCCGTCGGACCTTCCGGAGGCACCCGCCGGCTCGGCGGAGGCCGCGGCGCAGAGTGTGGCGCTGGAAGGCCGGCGCGTGCTCGTGGCGGAGGATCAGGCGATGAACGCGGAGATTCTGATGGATCTGCTGGAAATGGAGGGCGTCGCCTCCGAATGGGCGGAGGACGGAAAGCGCGCGACGGAGATGTTCGAACAGAGCGCCGCCGGATACTACGACGCGATACTGATGGATATGCGGATGCCCGTGATGGACGGCCTGGCCGCCTCCCGGAGCATCCGGGAGATGGACCGGCCGGACGCGGCGACCGTTCCGATCATCGCCCTGACGGCCAACGCCTTTGAGGAGGACGTGAACCAGTGCCTGCAGGCGGGCATGAACGCCCACCTTTCAAAGCCGGTGGACATGGACCTGCTGAAGAAGACCCTGTCCGGGCTGCTCCCGGCGAAACCGTAAGCCGCGCTTGTTCGCGAAAAACACAAATACACTGCTATGGAGGTGCCTTGCCATGAAACGATTCCTTGTTGCCCTTCTGACCGCCCTTTTCCTCGCCGCCGTGCCCGCGGCCCTTGCGGACGACGTGGTCCTCTCGGACGACGCCTCCGATTTTGTGCTGCTCAGCGAAGCGGTGCCCGACGCCATACTGGAGATCCGCTACTACTCGACCTACAACTTCGTCGGCGACCGCATCGACGGCTACGAGGAGCCGCTGGCGCTTCTGACGAAGGAAGCCGCCGAAGCGCTTCGGGCGGTGAGCGACGATCTGGTCGCCCGGGGCTATCGGCTCAAGATCTTCGACGCCTATCGCCCGCAGATGGCCGTGAACCATTTCATGAACTGGGCGCTGGATATGGACGACACGCGGATGAAGGCCTACTTCTATCCGGAGCTGGAGAAGGACGTCCTGTTCCCCCAGGGCTACATCGCCGAGCACTCCGGCCACAGCCGCGGGAGCACCGTCGACCTGACGCTGTTCGACATGACATCCGAGCAGGAGGTGGACATGGGCGGCACGTTCGACTACTTCGGCGAGCGCTCCCACCCGGACTACAAGAACATCACCGACGCGCAGTACGAAAACCGCATGCTACTGCGCGAGGCCATGCTGGCGCACGGCTTCAAGCCGCTGAGCACGGAATGGTGGCACTTCACGCTGAAGGACGAGCCCTTCCCGGACACCTACTTCACCTTCCCGGTGAACAGCGATTCCGTATCCCCCGCCGCCTGAGGGCCCCGTCGGTCACTCCTCGTCCAGGTCCAGACACGTCACAAAGTATAGGTCGCCGAACGTATCGTGATGGCGCAGCCTCGCCTGCGCGATCATGTTCCGGACGCTGCCGGTCTTTGTGACGATCCTGAAGCGCAGGCGGATCTGGTCTCCGTCTTCTTTTCCTGCAAACCGCTGGCGCTGCTCCGCCATCACCCGTTCATAGTCGTCGGGGTGGATCAGGTTCCGGACCAGGCCCAGCGTGGATTTGTTGAAATCCTCAAGGTTGACGCAGTCGAACAGGCGCACAAAGTCGTCGTTGGCGTACAGTATCCTGTGGTCCTCGGCGTGGCAGATGAAGCCGGAGCCGGGCAGGCTCTTCAAAAGCTCGCTCTGCGAAAAGCCCAGCTGCTCCCTTGACTTTTTGATCATGCCGGGCACGAAGCGCTGGCACCCGTGCTTGCCGCTCAGCTTCACGTTGTACAGGGCGCAATCGACGTTCCGGGCCAGCTCCTCTCTCGATTTGGCCTGGGCCGGGTAGTCGGAATACCCCATCGAAATGGTGTAGGTATAGGTCTTTCCCTGGTTGGTCGTGAAGGTCTGATCCATCGCGGAGGCCGCATGGATCAGCGGCTCCGCCTCCTCCGCCGTCCTGCCGGGGATAAACACGCCGAATTCGTCCCCGCCGGTGCGGGAGACCACGGCCTCGCCCTCGAAAGCCTTCAGCAGATTGTTCGCCAGGTTCTTCAGCGCCTCGTCCCCGATGTCGTGTCCGTACAGATCGTTGATGATCTTGAAGTCGTCGATGTCCAAAAACACCTCCGTGACGGCGCTCTTCGGATTCGTCTTCAACAATCTGTCTATGCGCTCGACCCGGCCCTTTCTGTTCATGAGCCCCGTCAGCGGGTCCGTCTGCGCCATCACGCGCAGCTGCCTGCGCTGCGAACTGACCACCAGCAGCACGGCGAACGTGACCGTCAGGAGCAGCACGAACATGCCGCCGACGATGCTGGTGATCATGCTCTCGCGGCTGATGCTCCAGCCCCCTTTTCGCGCCACTTCCAGCTTCCAGGTGCATTCACCCGCCTGAAAGGTCGCCTCCACCGGCTGGATCAGCGTGTCCGCCGAGGCGGTGACCACCTTGTATTCGTCGCTGATCGGGGATATTGTGGTGGACAGTCGGTAGTCGTAACCAAAGGATTCCAGCGATTCAAAATCAAACTGGAAGATCTCCGGGGCCTTGATGATCGCGATGGCAAAGCCCCAGAAGGACCGGTTTCCATCTTCATCCGTCAGAAACACCGGGTCGCGCACGGCGATGCCCGAGCCCCCCTGCTTCAGCTCAAAGGGGCCCTGCATCGTGATGACGTCATGCTCGATGCCATAGGCGGCCACCGGCCCGCGCACGGGGTCGTTCATCAGATCGATCAGGCCGGCCTCATTGCCCTTCATCGGGTAGATGTCCGTCACCACGCCGCCCGGCGCGATCTGTATGCTGCTGATGTAGGGCTCCATCAGGTTTTCGGCGATGACCGAAAAATTATGGACCTCGCCCCTGCCGCCGATGATCACGTCCTCCAGGGCCTTCGTCAGGGATATGCCCTGGTAGAAATCCCTTTCAAACTCCCCCGTGTACACCCTGGCGGTGAGCTCCGCCTTGGTGATCGCCTGTTCGTAATCCCGCCGGTAGGCGTTGTTGGCCGTTATGGCATAGATCACGGCGAGCAGTATGAACACACACGCGGTCGCCAGCGCGATCTTCCGTTTTTTCAAGCTCATCAAGTCCTGTCTTCCGTGCGTTTGGCGCGCTTTCTCCGTGCGCCTGTGTTTTCAGCTTCACGCTTCGGCATGACCTTTCGGTACATGAGGATCGTCAACTGCAGCTGCCCGTGATCTGCGCCGTGATGCCCTGCCCGATGAACGGGCGATAAAGCTTCTCCGCGTCCGGGCGTCATTCCCCGATATTGTTGCACAGGCTGATGACCAGCACATCCTCGGAGGCGGGGCTCTTGACGAAATAGTTGCTGGTCTCCACCTTGCGATAGACGCCGTCGTCGCCGATCTGCCGCGTGATCAGGTGGATCTCCCGCGCACCCTCCTGGTACAGCTTCAACTGGTTGTCCCGCCTGAAGGTACTGTTCCAGCGCTCCCGATCCTCCGGGTGCATGGACAGGGTGCCGTGCGCGATCAAATCGTCCACGGTGCCGGTGGAAGGGCAGCCCTTCGACGTGAAATGGTCATAGGTCATCATGTAAAAGCTGTTGCGCGTCAGGTTGCCGTAGATGATGAGCGGATACCGCATGCATACCGCCTGGAGCAGCAGCTGCACCGCGGCGGTCTCGGATTGTATCTGGAGGATGTCCTCCTCCACCACGTTCTTATCCCTATTGATCAGCCGCTCCCGGTACATCTCTTCCGGCATGGGCCTGTCGAAATAGAAGCCCTGTATGAGGTTGCAGTTGCAGGTGCGCAGGAAGCCCAGCTGCTCCTTGGTTTCCACGCCCTCGGCCACCGTGCGCATGTTCAGGCGGTTGGCGAACAGGAAGATGCTCTCCAGTATGATGCGCTCCCGCTCGTCCTCGCAGTTTTTCCTGAGCAGCGAGCGGTCGATCTTGATCTCATCCGGAAGCGTGTCGGCCACCATGCTCAGCGAGGACAGGCCGCTGCCGAAATCGTCGATGGAGAACTCAAAGCCGTGCCCGTGCAGCTCCGCCACCATCTCGCGCATCCGGTCCTCTTCGTTGATCATGGCCGATTCGGTGATCTCCACCACAATGAGGCTGTGCTCCAGGTGGTGGGCATCCAGGATGCCGGCCAGGCGCTGAACCATGTCCTCCTCGTGCAGATGCCACCTCGAAAAGTTGACGGAAACGGGCCGGGGCCGGATGCCCTCCGCCTTCAGCCGTTCGAGAAAGGCGCAGACCTTCTCCACGATGTACCAATCCAGCACGGTGATGGCGTCCGACTGTTCCATGGAGGTCAGGAACTGCTCGGGCAATACGACGCTCCCATCCTGTTTCACCCACCGGGCGAGGGCCTCCGCCGATTTCAGCCGGTTCGTCGTGGCGTCGTATTTCGGCTGGTAGTATACTTCGATCTCCCGGCGTTCCATGGCGGCCAAAACGTCGCCGATCAGGTACTTTCTGCTCATGTGCGTCTCTCCGTTTCCGCTGCCAGAATTTGTAAGCTGAGACTATTATACCACAGGGCGCGCTCGGGGACAATGGAGAATTCGCTGCTGACCGTGTCACCTGTCATATCACCTGTTCCACCAGGAAAGGAGGTCATAGAAAAAGCGCCTTTGGGCTTTAAACCAAAGACGCTTTTGAATGGTTGAGGTGACAGGATTTGAACCTGCGACCTTTTGGTCCCGAAATCCGAACAAATGTTCGTTTTTGTCTCTTTCTGACAATCACTGGCTGGGCTTTTCCCTCGCTTTTTTGTCTCAGATGGACAGGGGGTGACAGATTCGGTTGCAGGATAGTTGCATGTCAAATTATACTATTGCCTGGTGAATTTGCAAGAAATAATACTGGCTATTGCATACAATATTAGCAACCATCTTATTCATTCTTCTCTGCGTTACCGTCCTCTGTTTCTTGTTTTCTGATCAGAATAATATCATCTCGAACCAATCTTCCCTTTGCTGTTAGCCCCCAGTATAGCTTTTTCGATTCTTTGCTCCAGCTGGAGAATAATAATCCGGCGGCTCTGAATTGATTTAGTGTTCGCTTAATAAACTGCCCATCATCAATCGTTGGATATCTATGAGGTATGGGTAAATGTTGCTCCAATGCTTTCGTAATTACAGATTCTATGACCGAAACGTCCATCATCTCTGTGGCTACTATAGTAAAAATCGATTTCAAATCAGATTGTATTGAATTATGTATATACGTAGAGCTTCCACGGCTGTCATATTTCGTGTACCTATATGGAACAGTTACTACACAGTCATCAAAGGCTAATTCTCCATGATCAGTTAACACCTCTATAAGTTGTTTGTTACTCTCTAATTCATTCTTTAGTTGTTGGTTTGTCTCCTGAAGATCCATTATCTGCCTGCGTAGCGTACCCTCATCATAATCCGTGCCTCGTTGCCAGCCTGGCCGTCTTATTTCTGTCTTTGCCTTCATGATAGAAATAGCCAGCTTTCCGGTCAAATCTTCAACTGATTTCCAGACACTCGCCAAGCGGTTATTCATTGCTTTGTTTCGGAAATCATCTAGTTTTGCCAGTTTATGAACATCCGTATCTACCTTATCAGGCGATACATCTATAGAACAGTCCAGAGCAAAAACAAGTACAGGTATACCCTTGCTTATAGCATAGTCATATTCCATCTCTGTGTAACTGATTCCAGTGTCAGCATTAATGGAGCCGTAGCGCCGACCAATGATTAGTACATAATAATCACATAGATCGATTACTTTTTTTATAACCTCAAACTGTTCTGCATCTGTGGCAACAAACGCCTCCATGCCTGCGGGAATACAGTCCGCCATGAGCAGGATATCCAGGACTTTTTTTCTTTCTTCAATTAGGTCGGTATATGTGGAACTGATGAAAACCTGGTACTTCTTTTCCATATATCCTCCAATGTACTTATTTCAATCTTTCGCACAGGGGTAGGAGTTCTTCCAGTTTGGCGACGATGCGCTTTTGTTCGGCGAGGGGTGGGAGGGGGAAAATGGTATTTGCTATATCTGCAATCACCCAGTTTTTATTACCAACTCCGCGTGTATGTTCCTTGCATTGCTTTTGGAAATCAGGCGTTAGTATTGCATATACCAAATACTGTTTATCTATCAATGAAGTATTAAACTTCAACAACGCGACACTAACAAACAGGCTGAACTCTTCATCAATGTCAACAATCGCCGGGACGCCGGTTGTGCCTACCTTGGAAAGCAGAATATCATCTCTTTCAGGATTGCATCGTTTCCACAGTTCTTGATGCTCTTCAATAGAGATATACTTTGTATCCGACATATCCAGTTTGCCTGTGCTCATATTTCGTACAGAAACAAATGGAACACCTGATGTAGTATACTTTGGGGTTCTGTGCGTTCCATCAACCAGCTTGTATAGCAAACTTCCCAGTCTCACCCACTTCCAACTCTCCGGGATGTCGAAGGGGATTTCGTCGGGGGTGATTTCGGGGAGGGGTTTTTCTTTTTTGAGTTTGCCGGAGCGGATGAGGGATTGCTTTTCGGCCTGGATTTGCTGGTAGAGGGCCTCGCCGGTGCCCTCTTCGGGGCGCTGCTCGACGAGCTTGCCCTGGATGGCAAGCTGGAGGATGGATTTTTGCATGTCCGTCGGGAAGCGCTTATTGAAGTCCTCCAGGCGGCTCAACGCTGCTTCATACCGGTCGATATATGGAAGCAGTTCCTCGATCTTCGCCACTATGCGCTTCTGCTCGGCAAGGGGAGGAAGTGCGATAATCATCTCTTGGATTCGTTTAATTGCAAGCTTCGGTTGTCCGACTTTTGTAGTAGCATCTGCAATCTGGCCTTGTATCAAAGATGATTGCAAACACCAAATCAGCCAGTCTTGGTCTATTGTCGAAAACACAAGTCTATCTGCATTTTCAGTAAGATTTGCTCCATCAAGATCAGGCGGAATCTTACCAACTCGCCCAATAGTTCCAGCTACAGTAATGTATACATCTTCTTTGTTGATAACATATTTTGATATAGAAGGAAACACATCATCAGGAACATATAACAAGCCATCTTTAGTGACACTGCCATCTTTCATATCGGAAACACGGATATAGATATGCCCTGTATTGTTCGTTGATAGCTTTCTTCCAACAGGTATCCTTTTACCCCCTAATACAGATGCAAATTCACCTATTCTAACCCACTTCCACACCTCCGGAATCTCAAACGGCACTTCCTCCTCGGTGATCTCCGGCAAGGGCTTTTCCTTCTTGCTCTTCCCAGCCTTGACGAGGGCGGCCTTTTCCCGCTGAATCTGGCGATACAATTCCTCCGCCGTGCCCTCCTCCGGGCGCTGCTCGACGAGCCTGCCCTGTATGGCAAGCTGGAGGATGCTGTTTTTCAGTTCCTGCGGGGTCATGGCTGTTTCCCTCCCAGGATGGCGGTGATTTCGTCGAGCACGCGGTCGATCTCGGCGTTCAGGGACGCGCGCTCCTCCTGATAGCGCAGGATCAGGTCCATCGGGTCGAGGATTTCCTCTTCCTCGTGGGGAAAGCCGCACTGGTCGAAGTTATAGCCCAACTCGTCCGCAAGCTGCGCCGCCGTGTACTTCTTCGCCTTGTCGAAGCCGTCCACGTTGATTTCCTGCCGGTCGTTCCACCACGCCTCCGCCGGGGCGAAGTGCTCCCGGCGCATGGGCTTGGTCTTGGAGAAGTGCTTGACTCCCTCGGGCATGTCCAGCCGGTAGAACCAGGTCTCCTTTGTGGGGCCGGTGCGGTCAAAGAACAGGATATTTGTGGTGATGGAGGTATAGGGCGAGAACACGCTGCCCGGCATGCGCACGACGGTGTGCAGGTTGAAGTCGTTGAGCAGCTTCTTTTTGATGTTGATCTTGGCGTTGTCCGTGCCGAACAGGAAGCCGTCCGGCACCACCACGCCCGCGCGCCCGCCGGGCTTCAGGCGGTACATCATCACGTCCAGGAACAGGTCCGCCGTCTCGCTGCTGGCCAGGTCCGCCGGGAAGTAGTTCTTCACCTCGTTTTTCTCGTTGCCGCCGTAGGGCGGGTTCATCAGCAGCACGTCGAAGCCCTCGTCCTCGGTGTAGTCCAGCAGGTCGTGGATGGTGAGGGCGTTGCCGTGAAACACGTTGGGCTCGTCGATGCCGTGTAACAGCAGATTGGTGACGCAGAGGATATAGGGAAACTGCTTCTTCTCGATGCCGTAGATGGAATTGGCGTATTTCTCCTGATCCTCGGTGGTCCTGATCTGCGGTTCCAGCTCGTTCAGAAAACTGGTAATGAAGCCGCCCGTGCCGCAGGCCAGGTCCGCCATCCTCTCGCCGATCTTGGGCGCGATCATGTGCGCCATGAACTGCGTGACCGCGCGGGGCGTGTAGAATTCGCCGGAGGAACCGGCGGATTGCAGTTCGTGCAGCAGGGTCTCGTAAATTTCGCCAAAGGCGTGAACCTCTTCGTAATCGCTCAGGTCCAACTCGTCGATGACATTGATCACCTGTCGCAGCAGCACGCCGTCCTTCATGTAGTTGTTGGCGTCCTGAAACACGGATTGAACGACGGACTTCTTCACGGGCATGTCCGCCGACACCGGAAGCGCCTTCAACGTCGGGAACAGGCGGTTGTTGACGAAATTGAGCAGCGTATCGCCGGTGGGCACGCGACCGGAGCCGTCGTCGTGCGCCCAGTTGTACCAGCGGCAGTCCTCGGGCAGTATGGACTGATAATCGTCGTCGTCGAAAATCCATTCCTCTTCCCGGGAATCGTAGACCTTCAAAAACAGCAGCCAGGCGATCTGCTCGATGCGCTGGGCGTCGCCGTTGACGCCGGCGTCGTTGCGCATGATGTCGCGCAGGCGCTTGATGAATGTGGAAAGGGTGCTCATCGTATCATCCTATTCTGTAGATTTCTTCTTCCAGTTCCCGCACGGCTTTCAAATACCCTTCCTTCCCGCCGAACAGCGCGGCCAGGCGGGCAGGCTTGCCCATGCGCTTGAAGGGGTCGAGCTTCAATATCTCCGTCTTTTCGATCTCGTAGACGCCGGTATCCATGTATCGGTCCAGCAGCGCCTCCAGCACCTCGCGGGCCGGGCCGCTGTACCGGCTCAGGAAGTCGCGCTTCTTGACGTTATTGGCGCGCTCCCGGCGGGTCAGGGGTTTGGCGTCAAAGGCGACGTGACAGATGAAGTCAAAGTCGTCCACGTCCCCCATCCCCTGCTCGGCCTTCATGGCGTCCAAGTCGATGCCGCGCTCCCGCAGCAGCGCCTTGATGGTCTCCTTCTTCGCTTCCGAAGACCACTGGCGGATGAAGCCATCCAGCGAGGCGTATTGCCCGACGACGTTTTCCTTGGTGTAGTCGATGATGCTTTCCTGCCGCAGCAGCTTGCCGTCCGTGTCGTAGACAGACACCACCTTGTTGATGATGCGCACCGGGCAGCCGTTGGCGTCCACGATGGGCTTGCCCGCGGGCGGCGTCAGCGGTTCGTCGCCGGGTTCCTTCGGCGGCTTCGGCTCCTTCGGCGGGCGTTCAGGGTCGAAGCCATCCACGATCTCGATGGGGCCGTCCCAGTCCGGGTCCGCAAACAGGCGGCTCACCCGGCGGAAGTCCATCACCACGAAGTGGGTCTTGCCCTCCTTCTCCCGCAGGCGGGTGCCGCGCCCGATGATCTGCTTGAACTCCGTCATCGATCCGATCATCTTGTCCAGCACGATCAGCTTGGTCATCTTGCAATCCGCGCCGGTGGACAGCAGCTGGGAGGTCGTGGCGATGATCGGGCCCTCCATAGATGTGGAAATAAAGTATTTCAGCTTGCTCTTGCCGTATTCGTCGCTGCCGGTGATGCGCACGACGTAATCCGGATTCTTTTGGCACATGTCGGCGTTCAGGTTCACCAGCGCGCTTCGCATGCGCTCGGCGTGGTCCTCGTTGGCGCAAAATACAATCGTCTTTTGCATGCGGTCGGTGCTCTTCAGGTAGGCCGTGATTTCCGAGGCGACCTGATTGATGCGATCCTCGATTATGATGTTGTAGTCAAAATCGCTGTTGGTGTACACGCGGTCGGGAATCTCCACGCCGTTGATATCCACCTGCCCGCGCCGGGGCCGCCAGCCATCGCCAATGTCGGTGGTGATGCCGATGACCTTGAACGGCGCAAGAAAGCCGTCCTCGATGCCCCGTTTCAGGCTGTAGGTGTAGACCGGTTCGCCAAAGTAATTGATGTTGGAGATGTACTTCGTCTCCTTCGGCGTGGCGGTCATGCCGATCTGCGTGGCTTTGGAAAAGTAATCGAGGATGCGACGCCAGCGGCTCTCCTCCTTGGCGGAACCGCGGTGGCACTCGTCCACGATCACCAGATCGAAGAAATCCGGGGAGAACAGCGCGCTGAAGTGCTCCTGATCGTCGTCGCCCACCAGCTGCTGATACAGAGAGAAATAGACCTCGTGTGAGGTGATGGTAGTGCGGTCGTCCTTGGCGACATTGATCTTGTGGATCACCTTTTCCAGCGGTGCGAAATCCTGCTGGATGGACTGATCGACGAGTATGTTCCGGTCCGCCAGGTATAGTATCTTGTGCTTTACGCCGCTTTTGAGCAGGCGGTAGACGATCTGAAAGGCCGTGTAGGTCTTGCCCGTACCGGTCGCCATCACCAGCAGTATCCGGTTCTGCCCCCTTGCGATGGCGTCCAGCGTGCGGTTGATGGCGATGCGCTGATAGTAGCGCGGCGGATAGACGTTCATGCCGCTGTAATAGGGCTGACGAATCATGGCGAGCTCGGCGTCGTTCAGGCCGCTGCCCGCGTTCGCCCCGCGCTTGAACCGGGCGATCAATTCATCCGGTGACGGGAACTCATCCAGGGAAAGCTGGCGTTCCTGGCCGGTCAGGAAATCGTGCTCACAAAAGCCGTCGCCGTTGGAGCTGTAGGCAAAGGGCACGTCCAACATCCGCGCGTAGGTCATAGCCTGCTGCAAGCCGTGGGAAATGCTGTGACTGTTGTCCTTGGCTTCGACGATGGCAATGGGGTTGTTGGCGTTGATGTACAGAATATAGTCCGCGCGCTTGGGCTTTTCGCGCGCCACCAGATTGCCGCGCAGGTTGATTCGCCCGTCGGTGATCTGTGTCTCCAGGGTGATGCGATCCTTGTCCCATTTGGATTCGATGGCAGGGGTAATATAGTGAAACTTGATGTCCTCTTCGGACATCTGCCACTTGGGCTTGATCGGGCTCATCGTCAAACCTGCTTTCGTATTCTTTTGGTAAACTGTAAATATTCAAACCCTATGTCCGTGTGCTTCTGTAACATTATAGCAAAAATCGCAGCGCCATTCAATCCTAAATTAACATATTGTGTAAACCCCGCTCGAATCATTCACTCCCCCATTGACCAGCCCCTCTATTTCCGCTATTATATTAGACAGTACATTCATCCCAAAGAAAGGAAGGTCAACCCCATGAAGCTTGAGAAGATGACGGATTACTTTGCCGCGCGGATCGACGGCTACGACGCGCACATGAAGCGGGATATCATCGGGGCCACGGAGTTTTACGCCTATACCGCGTCGCTGCTGCCGGATGATCCGAAGGCCCACATACTGGACCTGGGCTGCGGGACCGGGCTTGAGCTGGAGGAATACTTCGCGCGCAATCCCGGCGCCAGCGTCACCGGCATCGACCTGTCCGACGTGATGCTGGACGCGCTGAAGGCGAAGTTCCCGGACAAGGCGCTGACACTGATACAGGGGTCCTATTTTGACGTGTCCCTCGGGGAAAACCGGTATGACGGCGCGGTGTCGGTGGAATCGCTGCACCACTTCCCCGCCGATATGAAGGCCGCGCTCTACGGCAGGCTGTGCGCGGCGCTCAAAGAGGGCGGCGTGTTCGTGCTGACCGACTACTTCGCCGAGTCGGAAGAACTGGAGCGGCAGTATTTTCAGGAGTTTGAGGCCATGAAGGCGGAACAGGCGCCGGGAGATGAAACCATCTACCACTACGACACGCCGCTGCTGGTGGAACATGAGATGGATATATTGCGCCGCGCGGGTTTCAGGGATGTCACCGCCGCGCATCAATGGAGCGGCTGGACCTACACGGTGTGCGCTCGAAAGTGAACCACACTTTCGAAACTGCGCGCGGCGCAATATCACTCGTCCGAAGGACGAATATCACTGCGAAGCAATATCACTCGCCGAAGGCGAATATCACTGAGAAAGCGCTTCCAATGTTGAAGCGCTTTCACTTTGGTCTGGGATGGTATAGACAAATGACCCTAATTGAGATTGCCTGCGGGAACGCTGTCGCGATACAGGCGATCAGGACAACAGTCGATATCTCCCGGCCAACTCACCGAACCATATTCAGCCCGGGCCTCTGAAAAGATTGCATCGTCCTTCAATGCCCGATAGGCCGGCCATTCCAGCAGCGCAGAAGCGTCATAGACGCGGTGCTCTCCGTTGGTAAAGACCAAGTCAAGCCGATGACCGGACAAAGCGCTCACGGCGCGCACGCGCGGCCCCAGCGCTTCGGCGCCTCGGATGATTTCTGTCATGCTGTCGCCTCCCTCACTTCAGCGGGTCGATGCGGAATGTTTCTTCACCGTTGACGGCCAGTGTCCAGTTTGCCTTAAGATCATCTTCATGGAGCAACGCCCACGCTTTTATCAGCACGCCTTGACGCTTCGGGAATTCTCCGGCGAGAATATCACCATCCAGGGAGAAGGACGCTTCATAGTCTCCATAGAACGCATGAAAATGCGGTTGATTGTGCTACCCAATGTCCTTCCAATTCATCTTGATCAGAATTCCGTAAAACATACAGATCGTCGGCATTGCTATCCCTCCACAGCCTTCATTCATCCTCTGATAACCCACATCGGCCCGTATGAAGGCGTTTACCAGGCCGTTACTATTCCTCCGCTACGGCCATTGTATCATCTACACCCGTTTTTCCGTCTCATCAGGCCTTCTTGTGGAAAACGATGACCCGGTCATAGACCAGCTCGTAATAGTCCGCGCCGACGCCGGTTTCATCCAGGTAGATGCGGAAGATCACGAACACGGGGCTTCCGTTGTCTACGCCGTAATAGCGGCCGTCCTGGTTGCCCGTGGCGTAGGGAATGATGGCGGTATGCTCATCCATCTGGGTGCGGGCCATCTTGTAGACATAGTAGCCGTCGGCCTCGTCCGGATGGGCTCCCATGTAGGCTTTGGCAGAGCCCGGCAGCAATGAATCATAGATGCTGCAGACCCCGTTGACCATGGGGCGTTCATGCATCACGGCGTTGAAGTAGTGCGCCTTGCCCGTATAGGCATGATTCACGCCGTAGACCACCACAAAGTCTTCATCGCTCTTCAGCTCAAAGTCGCCCGTGATCAGATAGGCCGCGTCGTGAACATCCCCCTGGGCGTTCATATCGTTCAGGTAGGAAGTGATCCCGTCGTAGAAGGGAATGGTGGTGAAGAACTCCTCATAGTCATACTCATCCGCGTACTGATCGAGTATGTTCTTTCGGATCGTATCGAGATTCTCCGCCACATTGGTCAGCTTCTCGGTCTCATGGACGCCCGAGCCCCGGGCCTGCAGCGGCGCTACCGGGAACGGGGCCGCCGCCACCTCTTCCTTCGGGGTCACCCGCAGGACGGTCGCGCTCTCGGCCAGGCCCTTCATGTACTGCTCATAGGCTTCCCGGTCTTCCGGCTGGGAAATGCGGCCAAACAGGCTGAAGGTATCCCGGCCCTTTTCAAGCCCGACGCGATAGACGCCGGAGGGGATCTCCATGACGTTCACCATGCTTTCCGGATATCCGGCTTCCGCCAGCTGGGCCAGCACGGAATCGCGCACGGTGCTGTTGGCGCAGATCACGAGCACCGCCTCCGTGCCGAAGGCGCTGTCCCCGTCATGCTTCGCGTTCAGCATGTTGACGGGAGAACCCACCGAAGCAAAGATCGTGTGATAATCTCCGGACCGTTCGTTGCCCACCCTAAAAAAGCCCTTGGTGGTGGAGTAGTCCTTTCCCTCCATGACGGCTGAGAACATGTCATAGACGATGAAGGACCAGTATTTGCAGGGGTCCGGCAGCCTGGTGATCACCACCACCGCTTCATCCTGGCGGAGCTTGAAGTGCATGCCGGCCGGGGCGAAATAGGGATTCTCCGGATAGTTTTCCACCTGAGGATCATCGTAGGCGGTGGGCATTTCACCGTCCCAGTTGCGCTCCGGGTTGCCGGGGGCCGCGTCCTGTTCCGGGGCCGGCGGCAGATTGAGGATGACATAGGCCGACCCGGCGTTGTTGCCGAATACCGTCAGCACCTTCCCCTCGGACGCCAGTCGCAGCGTCTCAAATTCATACAGCATGCCGTCCTGCACCAGGAAACCGGCGTTTTCCAAATTCGTCCGAACGTCACCACGCCCCTGGCGCCTGGTGATCACCGGCGCCGTCCAGCCTTCAAGCGCTTCCATGTCCGGCATGTAGATGCGCATGAACAGATGGAAGCCTTCGGGGTCTGTCGGCAGCACGTACAGGCCCGAATCCGCCAGATCCTTCGCCGTCAGCAGTATGTCCAGCGAGCCGTCTTCATTGAGCGTGTAGTCCGAAAAGGAATTGACATTGTAGCGGTTCATCGGGTTGTCAATCAGGAAATCCTCGTTTTTATAGGCCGTGATCGACCAGAAGCCCTTCTCCAGCACCGGCGGGAGGGAATCGAAGTGGAGGACATAGTCTTCCGTTCCGCTGAAGGCATTGCCTTCCTCATCCGCGCCACACTTGGAATACAGGGCCACCTCCACGGGATTCGCGCCGAACCCGCTGACCGCGATCGCCGCCCGATAGACGTATTCCGTGCCGTAATCCCCGATCGGTTCTCCAAAGTAAGACCACTTTCCCAGCGCCCTTGCGTAGTTCCTCGCGTTGCTCTGAATGTCCGCGTAGAAGCTTTTCAGCATGTTCTTCCAGCCGGAGCCTTCCGCGTCGTCATTCAGCATCGAAGCGTCGAATTGCATCCCGGGGCCGACGCCCAGCTTGGAAATCCGCTCCACGATTTCCCCGTCCGCCGCCGCGGGCGGATTGTCCGCCATCAGGCGGTTGGCGCAATCAAAGAATTCCTGCCCGGTCAGCGCGGCTACCGCCTTCACGGGCACCACGTCCTTCCGGATTCCCTCCTGTGCGCTGACGTCCTGCGAATCCTCCCCGCCGGAAAGATAGGAGCGCAGCGTGCGGAAATCCATGGCGTCCTGAAGCGCGATCACGTTTGGAAGATCGTCGCTCCCCTTCAGCAGCGTCCGGCCGATGCACCAGGACAGCCGGGTCGGTATCTCGATCCTGGTCATGCCTTCCGGCAGGTCGGCATCGCTCCCGGCTCTGACGAAAGCGTAGACGCCCGCCTCGCCGATCACCGCCACCGTGTTCGACCAGGCATCCATCACCTGCATCTGCATATAGCGGTCGCTTTCCGGAAAGACGAGGACCATCGGCTCATCCTGCAGGTCCATCATGATCTGTGAATACAGCGTGTCCACGTTCATGGTGACGACGGATTTGTTCTCCGGCGTCGCCAGCTTTCGGGCGTGGACAAGCTGGTTCTTCGGCAAAGTCTGTGCGGTATAGGACATCAGGACCAGCGGGTAGCTGTAGATGTACGCTTCCTCCGCGGCCTTCCAAAGCGCATCCGGTTCCGCCTCCTGCGCGCAGGCAGGCAGCAAGGCTGAAAACGCGCAGACCATCGCAAGGAACAGCACCAGTATTCTTCCGGTATGACGCATAGCGAACCCCTTTCTGTACCACACTTTGCTCAAAACTGCAAAGAGAAACAGATGCCCCGGCGTTGCCCCACGGCTTCGGTTGTACCCGCAGAGCGAACGCCTCCATCGCTTATACATAGTCTAAACCATACCGCCGTTGATGTCAAGCGTTCCCGCGGCAATCGCCCTGTCTATAGCCGTTGAGGCTGCCTCGTTCTGAGACAGCCCCATGTTTCCGTGTGTTTATTCGGATCATCTTCCCCGCGTTCTCACATCCTCCTCGATCTCATCCTTCCAGGATGCGCCCATCGGTTCCGCGCACGCCCTCATGTGAAGCACGGCCTTCCCCACGACGTCATAGTTCAGCTGCTGACCGCGGGAATCGTTCTTGTAGGTGACGGCCCTGTCCGCGCCGATGCCGAAGTGCGCGGCGGTCTCCACGGCGTCGATGTTCGCGGCGAGGAACAGGAACTCCCAGCCGTACTTCTCCTTTTGCCGCTTCACCATCGCCATCACCTGATCGATGCTGTAGCGATGGCTGGAATTCTCCATGCCATCCGTGGTGATCACGAAGATGGTGCGCTCCGGGCGATCCTCCTCGCGGGCGTACTTGTGGACGTTGGCAATGTGATGGATGGCTCCTCCGATGGCGTCGATCAGCGCCGTGCCGCCGCCCACGAAGTACTGGCGCTTTGTCAGCGGCTCGATCTTCCTGAGATCGACCCTGTCGTGGATCACCGTGCTCTCCACCGAGAACAGCACCGTGGAGACCAGGGCCTCTCCCTCCGCGTCCTTCTGCCGTTCGATCATGCTGTTGAAGCCGCCGATGGTGTCCGCTTCCAGTCCGGCCATGGAGCCGCTCTTGTCCAGTATGAACACCATTTCCGTCAGGTTCTTTTTCATTTGAATCCCTCCCGTCTGTTGATGGCTCCATGATACACCAAGACGGGAGGGATTTGGTCGCCTGCCATGCGACATTACGCGTTTGTGCCGGAGCCCAGCAGAGGCATGTCAAATTGGAACAACACCTCGTTGATTTCAAAGATATCGTAGCAGCGGCTCTTGATGAAGTATTCCAGTATAATATCGAACTTGCTGCTGTGCGACAGCGCGAATCCGGCCTTCTTCAGGAGGCGCTTCGTCTCCGGGAGGGATAGCTGCAGGGCTACGGCAAAGGCGAACACGGTGGGCTTGCTGGGCTTGTAGGCGGGGTTGGAGCGTATCTTGCTGAACAGCTTGCGGTCAACATTGGCCCGCTTATAGCACTGAGTGTCCGTCATGCCCTTTTCGTCGATCAGCCGCAGCAGCGCCTCGGAGAAGCCCTCATCCGTCTGTCTGAGCATGCTGTCCCAATCCGGCATGGCCCTGGACGGTGCGGACGGCGCGCTGTCGGCCAATGCCCCGCCGCTGAACATCGAGCCAAGCTCCCGATCCAGCTGAAGGGCGGCATCCTCATCCTCGCGCCACAGCATCTGACGGGAGTGTTCAACGCTCTTTTTGACACGGGCGGCCGCATAGACATCGTCGATGTATTCCTGTACGTCGCGGAACAGCTTCTTGCCCGTCAGAAATTCCGTGTGCCCGAAGACCACCAGGTAAACCATCATATCGTGTTCAAACAGGAACTTGCTGATGGTGTCCACGGCGACGGACATGGCCTGATCCTTCGGATAGCCATAGGCGCCGGCTGAGATCAGCGGGAAGGCCACTGTCTCACAGCCGTGCTCCAGCGCCAGGTTCAGGGCATTGGAATAGCACGCGGTCAACAGCTCCCGTTCCCCATGCGCTCCGCCGTGCCAAATCGGGCCCACCGTGTGGATGACGTATTTGGCCGGAAGCCGATAGCCCTTTGTGATCTTTGCTTCGCCGGTTTCGCAGCCTCCCAGGGTACGGCACTCTGCCAACAGCTCCGGCCCGGCGGCACGGTGAATTGCGCCGTCGACGCCCCCGCCGCCCAGCAGCGACCGATTGGCGGCGTTGACGATCGCGTCGACACGCATTTTTGTTATATCATTTCGAACGATTTCAAAGGGCATATTATGACCATTCCTTTCCGGCACCAACGAGGGATGAAACCGAGCGCGGTGCCATCGAAGTAGTGTATACTGTTGTTGAGGGTGGCAGGTATACTA